>NZ_CDRUHA020000060.1:0-693263 GCF_977063405.2 Legionella stuttgartensis | reverse complement strand
TCATTAGTCCCTTTATTTTAGATGAGTTTTCTGTCTTGGTCTTTTTGTAAACTTCTTGGGGTATTTTCTGGTGAAACTTTATTGATGGCCTGCGCCATTTACTAGCGGGTTATTAGCACTGTCTACAAATGAACATGATGAAGCAAAAAATACCAAAAAAATTATAGAGGAAATAGGACAAAAATGTTGGTTAAATCATGGCGACTTACAAGAGTATTCAGCATGTGAAGAACTGAGTAAAATATTTATAAAGGAATGTGGGTCAATTGATGTTCTTATTAATAATATTGCAATTCAATATCCTCAAGATAGTCTAGAAGAAATTAGTTGTGAGCAAATGGAAAACACGTTTAAAACCAATTTCTTTTCTTGCTTTTATATGACTAAAGTTTTTTTACCCCATCTTAAAAAAGGCTGTGGAATTATAAACACCACTTCGGTCACCGCTTATAAAGGAAATGATCACTTAATTGATTATGCTTCAACAAAAGGAGCATTAGTTGCCTTTACCCGCTCACTTTCGCAAAATTTAGTGAAAAAAGGGATTCGAGTGAATGGAGTGGCCCCAGGCCCTGTATGGACCCCATTAATACCCTCTAGTTTTGAAGCAGATGAAGTGAGTCATTTTGGAGAGCAAGTTCCTATGAAACGCGCTGCTCATCCTTATGAAATTGCGCCCGCATATTTATACCTTGCCTCTGAAGATTCATCTTATATGACGGGGCAAATCCTACATCCTAATGGAGGAGTGATAGTGAATGGGTAGAGACTATAACTTCATTTAATTTTTCATCTAGGGTACATCTTAAATCCCCTAATTCTAAAAAGAGCAAATATGTTATTGAATTATATTATTTTAAATGATTCAAAATTATGAATAAAAAAGTAAATTTAAATGGAGTGTTGTGCTTTTACTTTGTTCTTTCCCTCTTTTCGCGGGCGCTCCTTGTCGGGGTAAGACCATGTTACTCACTTTAATTAACAGACCGTCCTTTTCAGATAGTGCATGTACAGTTCCTCCTAATAAACTCCTTATAGAGGGAGGATTTCAAACAAATAATTGGTGAGGGAACTCAAGTAAATACTCCTGAATTAAGTGATCGAGCAAATTCCGGTGGCCAACAATATGAAAGTTTTAATCCAGACTTTCTAATTAGTTATACTTTTAACAGAAAATTAATGTGCATTTAGAATTGCTTAGTCAAAAAAACAAGTTCAGAGGAGTCATTTGGGTTAGTTGGAGGAATAGGATTAATTTATCTTTCTAATCTAAATCTATGGACCAACTTAGCTTGATTGATATTAGGTAATATACCTAGATTTCCTAAGACAATCCCTAAACTTTAAATTTAAGCTTGGATTAATACAACCAATAAACTATGTTTTAATAATTTGAAATAGACTTAATCGAGCTCTGAAAAATGGAATTTTTACAACAGCTAAAAAAACTTATATTGGCAAAAATATCTGTTTATAAAACAGCCTACTCTTTAGTTTGCCTGGAGGCGCAACTCGCCAAATTATCTATTGTTCCACTATTGCTCACTATATTCATGCTTTTTATTGTATTAATGACCGTTTGGTTATCAATTACAACATTAATAGGATATTCCTTGTTTTTAATTTCTAATCGTCCTGTTCTTGCTCTACTACTTATTATATTTTTAAATATAGGTTTATTGCTGGTTTTAATTCGATATCTTTCTTTTAATTTAAAAAACATGAGTTTTGAGAAAACAAGAACCTATTTTTTTCAAAACAAAAGCATACTAAATAAAATTGGAAAAACTAATGAAAACCTAGAGAATAAAAATTAATAATATAGAGAGGATTCGAGTACTTCAATCTAAAACATTTAGATAATCACAAAGGTTCATGATTAGGTAAATTGGATAATTTTAAATCTTATACTATATTAAAAATACAAGTATTATACAGGCCATCATAGGATGGTCTATGCTTTTTAGAGAAAACCATGTTATATCGATTTTTATTAAACTATCTTAAAATAAAACTCTTTCAATTTATTCTTTCCAAAATTACAAGAAGTAAAGTTCCAGTTTCTTTAAGTAAATTAAGCGTTATTGAATATGGAATGAAAGTAATTTTATCATTTATAGAAAACAAGAAATTCGTGAGTAAAAAATAATTAGGTAATCTATTTTTCATCATGCCTATAAAACTACTGTTTACCCTAGCATCTAGGGGTTAGCCTCTCTTTGACTTTGCTCCATAATGCACTATTATAAAATTGTGCAATGCAACAAGGAGCGTATTATGCAACAATTTAAATCGAATTCATTTAATAAACTGAATCAGCCATTACAACAAATTGCAGAATTAAATAATGAAACATTTCAAAAATTTTCTTATTTAAGACCAGAAGATTTTCAAATGAATAATCCTCAAGTTTTGTTAGAAAAAAGTGTTCAAGTTTTTATCGAGAATTCTCACCATAGTCTCGATTACATGCATCAATTATTTAATATTTGGGGACATTCGTGGGAAAATATATCTCAAGAAGCTCGTGAAAAAACGCAAGATATAATGAAACAAACTCAAGCTTACGCTTCTACAGCCAGCAAAGAAATGTCTCGCTCTTCGCCATCTAGAGCATCTGCTAAAAGCACTTCTCATTTAAGAAAAAAAGCATCGAGCTCCAGCTCAAATTTATCCAAGAACAATACCTCTAGAAACGCGTCTCAACATACAGCCTCTGATAAAAAAACGGAAATGTCCCAGGAAAAAAAATAAGATTTATACTTAATTTGCATGAGTAAGTTGTATTTAAATCATTAAGGAGAAAACAATGGGTTATATTATTGGATGGTTGTTAGGTATACCAGTGAGCATTCTTATATTAATTTGGCTTATCTCTCATCTTTAAAAAGGAAATTATCATGCATACTGAAACACTAATAAAAACATCAGGGTGCTGTAAAACTACTTCTACTCATATTTGTTGGACCGCAATTGTCGCTGGTGCATTTGTAGGAGTAGGACTTGGTTTTCTACTCAATCTCTTTGGAGTGGCAATTGGCTTGAGTGCCTACAGTTCATCTCCAAATGGTGCTGCTGTAATTGCTATAGGTGGTGTAATTGGTTTGATCATTGGGGTGATTGCTGCAATGGGAACCGCTGGATTTGTAGCGGGATATATAGGCCGATTTTATCATTGTTATTGCCATGGTGGCGTGCTTTATGGTTTTATAACCTGGAGTATTGCTTTAATATTGAGTATCTTACTGATTGGTCCTACAACAAGTTATCTTTCATCCTATGAAAATAGTCTAAGTCCTTCTTTCGCACCAATAGAAGTTACTAATTCAGCAGTAGGAAATAAAGTAGTTGCTGGAGAGAACAATAACAATGCCCCTGGTGTATCCGTACAAGCAAAACATTTAGCTTGGAGTGGTTGGGTTCTTTTTATTCTCTTTTTTATAGGCGCGTTTTCCAGCTGCATCGGAGCATGTTATGGTATGCGTTGTAGAAAAGAAGAGGTCACCATGAATGTGCCCCCACAAAATATACCTAATGAAAAAATATAATTTAAGACTACCCATTTCTTTTGTGAAGTGGGTAGCTTTTTTTACAAGTATTATCTTTTTCCCCTAATCTAAAAACAATATAAAACTTTTACTTTTACCATTTTCTACTAATATTAAAAGATTATGAAAAAAGGAGTTTTCAATGAAAAAAAGTGAACAGAAAGACATCCCGAGGGTACGCACATTAAACATATCGGTGATATAACTGAAGAAGCATCTGACGATGTCTGCAAAAAAGTTAAATACTCATAGAAATTCTAAAATATAAAAACTAAATCCTAGATTCTGGCGCGCTAACTCAACAATAAGATACGCGTCCAATTATGCAGAACATGGATCAAATGACTTCGATAGCTATTAGTCATCTATATTCGAACTCTAAATTTTACTATTTACCTTAAGTTACAAAAATCATAAAGCCTACTATTCTTTATTAAATTCGTTACTTTTAAGGATGATTAATCATGAACTCACTTAATGGACTTAAAATCGCTATTTTATTAACAGATGGTTTTGAACAAGTAGAAATGGTAAAGCCTAGAGAAGCATTGGAAACTCAAGGAGCTCAAACTGTTCTCATTTCAAATAAACAAAAAGTTCAGGGCTGGAACCATTCAGATAAAGCAGATTTTTTTGATGTAGATATACTCTTAAAAAATGCCGACCCACATGAATACGATGCATTACTTTTACCGGGAGGGGTAATGAACCCCGATACATTACGTACCTTGCCAGAAGCTGTAGAATTTACTAAAAAAATTAATGCTCAACAAAAAACTATTGCTGCTATTTGTCATGGACCATGGCTTCTTATTAATGCCATGGCAGTTAAAAATAAACGTCTTACTTCTTGGCCTTCCGTGAAGACTGATTTAATTAATGCTGGCGGAATATGGGTCGATGAAGCTGTAGTTAAGGATGGAAATTTAATTACAAGTAGAAACCCAGATGATATACCCGAATTTAATAAAGCGATTATAGCTCATTTGAATAGCTGGAAAAAAATTAAGTAATGGGAAGCGATAATTGAGTTATTGGGGGAAGATACCATCCTCCCCTTATTACCTTAATCCCAGAAATAAAGGAGTTTATTTTTTTAAAATTTCTCCGCAAATTTTTTTATATTTTTTTTCTAGAAATTGTAGCTCTTCATCAGTCAATTTTTCTAAATCAAGAGCATGATTATCCGCCGGAGGATGAGATTTTATTAACTCATCTAATTTTAAATTTATTATTTTATTATCACGATTTTGAGTATGTTGAATTAAAAAAACCATTAAAAAGGTAATAATAGTTGTCCCTGTATTGATGACGAGTTGCCAAGTATCTGAGAATTTAAAAATAGGACCTGTTATTAACCACACAATTATAAGTAAAAAGGCCGTAATAAAAGCTACTAAGCTTCCTGATACTTCGCTAATAAAAGATGAAAATTTTTGAAACCATAATCTTAAGTTATCCATAATTATTTCCCTGAATATTAAATAAAATCTTTTAGCTTAAGAAAACAAATTGATATATATATTTACTTTGTTGCAGTGCAATAAAAAAATAGAAATCCTATTAAATTATAGTCACAAATATAAATTTAAAGTTTAAGCTATAATTTAAATAGAGCCGTAACGAATGTTAGTTCCTAATCAAAGAAAAAAATGAATACTTATAGATATTGGCGTTAAATAAAATAATTATAAACAATTCTAATCTCTGATTTATCCCCTTTAATCAACTTTGATATGAATTAAGGACATAAGTTCAAACCCTAATTTCTCAATATGATATGGTTTCATTCAAACCAAAATTCGTACTTGGTACAAGTTTGGTTTAATGAATAAGGATTAGTAATTATGAAACCTCAAGACCATTTAGTCACATTATCTCATGAATTTCCTAATGCCTGGAATCTTGTTAACAAATACAGAACAATTAATTACTTTAAAGAAGAATGGCCCTCTTGGTGCTTTCTACCTATAAATGCATGGAAAGCAATAGTGGCTCAAGAATATAACACTTCCAGCCTTGATTTAGAGCAATCCCGAGAGGCGATGTATTTGGCAGCAATTGGAACATGGCGTTATACTCAGGGCATTTATCGCTTTGATTCAAATTTATATAAAAAACTGGGTGAAATGAATACCAGCACACCGGATAAAACGAAATTTTACCAGCTTCCAGAATGGTCTATTTATATTGAAACTCCTGAGCTGTATTGGAACAATAATCCATTGTTAGGCTTTTGGTTTCATTTGCAATGGGATAATGAAAAAGACTACCATGAACTCTGTTTTTTATTAAATGCAGATAAATTTATTTCAATTTCTCTTCCGTTAAATAAATGGACTACGCATGAAATCCTTCAAAGTTCTTATCCAAATTTATATATAAACAATATCAATACAAATACCTTAAGAATTATGTCTTCTCTTGTTTATTATATTTGTATTTCTCCAATCCCCATTTCTGATAAGTTTGGCAAGAAACCGAGTTTCCCTTCAAGCAAAATTTATAAAAATGAATTTAGACTCTTTCCTCCTAATGATGCCAATATTTGGAATGTAAGTGATGAGCGTTCTATTATTCCTGTTGATAATGAATCGTTGACCATTAACAAGGGAGATTTAGGTCACTGAAAATAGATCATTTCAAAAAGTATGATTCAATATTAAAGGTTTTTATTTAACTTGCATATTTACAAATTGCCATGGATCAGCCTCATCTAAATCTTCGTGATATAATTCTTTTCTATTATTTAAAGGGCTCCATTTTGAATAATGCCCCTGTACTTTACCTAGGTAAGGTACGGCATTCTTTAAAATTTCATCATAAGGTAATTCATCTGGTTCAACTAAGCCTTCATTAGGATGCTGAATGGCCCAAATAATTCCGCTAATTAATCCAGCAACAACTTGTAAACTTGTAGCATTATTATGAGCAACCAGTTTGCGTGATTCTTCTATTGACAGAGTAGATCCATACCAATAGACACCTTTAGAATTCCCCATTAATAATACACCAAGCTCATCAATGCCTTCTGCTATTTCATCTACAATCAATCGGCTATTTTTTTGAGGAATCCATTCATTTCCTTGAAGTTCGTGTAACGAAAGAAGTGCATCAGGACAGGGACAATAGGAATACAGTACCGTGGGTCGATATAAGACTCTATTGTCTTTTTCCAAGGTTAAATAATTCGCAATTGAGGTATTTTCAGGATGAGTAATTAAATATCCATGATAGGCCCCAAAACTTGGAGTCCATGACCGAACTTTCATGCTCGCACTAGGACATTCTATATAGATACTGGATTTCGCTCCTTGAGAATGAAACTTAGCGCCCTGTGGAACGTGTCGCTCATGAGTACCCCACCCTATTTCAATGGGTTGTTTGATTTCTTCAATAAATCCTTTAATCGACCACGTATTCACAAACTCATCCCATTTTTTAAATGAAGTCGCAACTTGAGTATCATGTTCTGCAATATGGACACTTTTAATGTTTAGTGTTTTTGCAAGAGAAGCCCATTCAAATCTATTTTGGGGAGGAGAAATTTGAAGCGAATTATCTTTTGCAATATTTAATAAAGCTTGTTTTACAAAGTGAGAAACAAGACCAGGGTTAGCCCCATGAGTTAGTACACTTGTTTTTTTTATTGTTTCTCTTAAACCCAGAATTTTTTCTCGTAACCAATAATTAGTCCATGTTTCGGGATCGTTTTTCTCAAAAATACTCTCTCCCCATTCTTCAATGGAAGCATTGATATATAACGCATGATGTTCATTACATAATTTAATAAGGGAAGCAGTAGAAATACCTATTGAAACATCAATTACAAGGTCTTCAAAGGTGAGTAAAGAGCCAATCAAAGTTTTATAATTGTTTTGATTAATATTATGTATAAAAATATTCACTGAAAATTCCTTTGCTATGAGAATTGAAGAATTTTCATTAGTAATTATTGAAATGTTAGAAGAAGGAATACCCAGTTTACTTGTAAGTAAAGGTAATAAGGCTTGGCCTATACAACCAAATCCTAATATTATAATTTTGTTTTCGAAAAGCTTTTTTTTCATACCAATTCCCTTGTGTACGACTCATTCTGAACTCCATGACTCAAACTTCACTTTTCATTTTAAAGAATAACTATCATCCCGCTCAATTTTTTCGTCTTCTTCTCTCATCTCTTTTATTGTTTGTTTTATATTTTTAAAGTACGAAGTCGCTCTTTCTTTAGTTTTTTTATCTTTCCCCTCACTTAGAGCTAATGTCATTCGCATACTTTGTTTTAAATTATAAATTACTTCTTCATTTACTCGAGGACTATCTGGTTTAAGCGCATCATTTTCATACATTAGTTTATCTATTTTTTTCTCTATTTTTTCCCACTTTTCTCGCTCTTCTTTAGTAATAATTTTACCTTCAATTTTTATTGCATCCAATGAAGCCATTAATTTTGCTATTTCTCGTTGATTTTGTTCAAATTTTCTTTGTTTATCTTCTTTTTGACTCCTCAAGGGACTATCAGGCATGACCAAAACTTTATGATCCTCTTGCTTGGAGCTTTCCTTATCTAGCCTTTTTAACAGATCATCAAAAGGTTTGACATTTTGACTGGAAGCTAACGCGTCATCTATCTCTTGAATGGCTTGCTCCAGTTTTCCTTTTTTTGCAAGGGATGATAATACTTTTTGGGATAGTTCAAGCCCCTCAAGTCGCATGATGCCAAATTTAGCAGATTTCTCATGTTTTTTATCTTCCTTAATATCTTTCTTACATTGCTTTATAGTGACATCGAGCGCTTTTAGATCCCTTTCTAGAGTAGTTATTTTCCTGCCTGTAGTGGTAGTAAGAGCAGTAAAATATTTACGCTCCACATTGTTTATAGCTTCCAGTTCTTGAATATACTTTGAGATTGCTGCTTTTCTTTGTTTAAGATGTTCCATACTACTTGGAGACGGTTTTTCACCTGATAACTGTTCGATTTCTGCATCCAATTTTCTTTGCAAAGAAAGCGTTTCATTGTAGATTTGGCTACAATCGTTATAATCAGCTAAATTCTTAACTCCCTTGGCTAATATGCCTTTCATTTCATCCCATGGGGTTTTGACTAAGCCCTCTTTAACGTTACTTATAAGACTTTGCACTACTGCACCGCCCTCAGGTCCAAGTTTGGCAACAATTTTTTGGTCCCTCTCATTTTTGCTCGTTAAAAGACTTTCTAATTTGGCTAGAAAATCTTCCTGAGATAAATATTGCATTCCGCCATCCTCATGGCCAAAAATGCTTGAAAGCAATTTTATTTCTTCCAATGGTAAAGGAAGTCTTTGCAAGTTTTTCTTCGCAACCTCCTCTCGCTGTTTTTCCTCGCTCAGTCTTTCTACCAGCTTCCCATATTCCATTGCTTTTTTTAATCGCTCCTCAAGATCATCGAACGGTTTTCGTTGATGATCCTCGATAATTTGAATAACCTGTTCTATCTTGGCTAATTCCTTTTGGGCCATCTCTAAATTAACAGTGAACTCTCCACCAATAACATTTCTAAGTTCGCGATGTTTATTAATGAATTTAGCGTATTGATCATCTCCTGGCTTCGAAGGATTTTTTTGAGGCTGCGACCACATGAGAATATTCCAAATTTGTGTTGGTAGTTTAAATTATAGACTAATCAAACAAGCCTAGACTGAACTAAACAGCGTAATAATGAGAAAAATCGTGGTAGTACCAGTAGGCGGAGTCTTTTGACCCCAACAACCAATCCATCAATCTCCCAATGTTGGGTCAAATGACCCAACCTATATTTGTATATTTTTTGGGCGACAACACCCAACATATTAAGGACATGCATTACGGATCTTTGCCCAGTGATTGTCCTGAGCAGCTTGAGACCTGGTTTTGGGTGTTACACAGACATGATCACCTGGAAAAGCCTCACGCCAGACAAACCCTTGAATGCACGTATCTGGTCCATACGCTCCATTGGGATTGCGGCGTTTTGCTGCCTGCTTATTGTCATTTTTTGTTGCTTGGTGAACTTGGGGTGTGACACAAACATGATCAGTTGAATTGGCCTCGCGCCAAACATATCCTGAAGCGCAAGTACCGGGTCCGTAAGAGCAATCTTTTACAACAAGCATTTGTCCGGAGGTACCTAATTTAGTACAACAATAGACCTTGGAGCCAGTCACACATGCGGAACCACTTGAAGTACCAGATGGAGGCGTTGACTTCGTTTCATTGCTTTTACATGAACCTGAGCAAAAAGGTGCAGTGCCATCCCAACGGCAGGATCGGCCAGGCGTTGAACAACACAATGCCTTAGTACCTGTTGCACACTTCGATCCGAATGACGGAGTCATATTAACAAAGGGAGGCACCCAGAAGTCTGGAATTGCATCTAGTCGTGTCACTTCAGTTTCATTTGCTCCACAAGAACCACTGCAAAATGGAGCAGTTCCATCCCAACGACACGATTGGGCCGATGCAAATGGAATGAGCATGAACAAGGTAAAGGCAAGTATTATTTGTTTTAGAAAAATTCCAGCATGTGGACGTATATTTGTTTGTATCTGCCTTGTTTCTACTTCCGGGCAATTAACAAGAATGGTTCCATCCATGAAACACCTCCTTATTTCTTTGAGCGAATCAAAGCCTAACTGTTTAAGTATTGTTACTAAACTAATAAGAGTCAAGGAAGATGTAGTTTCGGTGCTTGTCGTCACCGGCTGGCTGAGGTTAGTACATAACTCAGCTAACATAAGCCGTTTTTTATTGGAGAGACTATTAGAACTTACCGTCTTAAGAATGACAAAAACCACCCGAAGGTGGTTTTCGCAATAGTGGCGTTTATGGACCTCTCCACAACACCTCCTATGTTTTAAGTATAGACTCTACTTTTAAAAAATCAAAAGTGGGTTGTTTAAAATCTCATTTATCTTTTTCTAAAGTAACATTCCTCTTACGTAAAACAAACACAGCAATGTGTCTATAATTTATTAAAAGAGATCCGATTTAAATCAAACACCTTATTAGAAAAGGATATTTTACATGAATAATAAGAATGTGGTTGAGCTGGAATATGAATTAACCGAGAGTCCAAATAAACTATTAGGTAAAAGTTTAGGGGATTTTTTAGATCAGCATGAGTTAGAGCTCCTGATGAAACATAGTCAAATAGCTCCATTCGAATCAGGAGAAGTCCTCCTTCATCAAGGAGAAAAAATAAATAAAATTTATATGATTCTTAAAGGAACAATTCTGATAAGCGCCCAAATAATGGGACGTGGAGTCACTAATCTTGAAACACTTCACTCAGGACAATTCTTAACTACCATTGGACTCAATGAACACTGCCCTTCTCCTACATCTTTTATAGCTACAAGTAACGGACTATGTTTAATTATTTCCAAGAGCTATTTTGAACTACTTTCTCTTGATTACCCTGAAACAAAATATAAGTTACTTCTTGTTATTGCTCAGCAAACCTGCAACCGTTTAAAAACAATACATGATGTGGTCACTTCTTTTATTTCTGATTCAGATATGACTAGTTTGTCGTTTTTTGAGCGAGTGATTTACTCATTAAATCAGCCAAAGAAAATTATTTTAGGTGAGAAAGAAATTGATAAAACCATGATTCAAAATATTCCCTCATTAAAGTCATTAACTAAAGAAGAAACCCTTTTGTTATGTTCTCATTTTATTATTCTAGATGCCCCTAAAAACAGTATATTAATCAGCGAAGGAGAAAAAAGTGCATGTTGTTATCTAGTCATATATGGAGGCATTCAATCATGCATTATTAAGGACAGCAAACTTGCAAAATTATCTGTTATTGGTCCAGGAACATTCCTTGCTAGCATCGGTTGCATTGAAAATAATGCCACATTTAATTTTACTTATATTACCTGCGAACATACGATTTTATGTAAGTTACCCGAATCAGCCCTGCAATTGATTAAAAATAATTACCCACAGCTTTGGTATAAGCTATTTAATTTAATTTGTACTTCGTTTACATCATTAAAAAAATCGATTGATAAATTAGACATCCGATTACACATTGAAAACTACAATAGGTAAATGCTATGTGCAGAATATTGACTTATCTTGGAAAACCGCTAGTAATTGAAGAATTGCTTTATAAACCTGATAATTCATTTATAGAACAGAGCTATAATCCCAAATACATGTCTCATTTACTTAATTTGGCGGGATTTGGCATGGCTGCTTGGGATACTACATCACCTAATCCCAAATTTCCTTACTTATATAAGACACCTCAATTACCATTTTACGATAGTAATTTACGAAATCTTGCTTCTAAAATTTCCCCTTATTGTCTTTTGGCGCATTTACGCGGGGTTTCTTATCACGAAGAACAAATCGTCTCTAACCAAAATGTTCATCCTTTTATTTTTTCGAACACCAATGTCGTTCTTGCTCATAATGGGTCATTAAGCAATTTTGAAGAGATGCGATATGATTTATTAGAATATATCCGTCCTGAATATAAAGAAGATATTCATGGAACCACTGATAGTGAATGGATTTATTCTATATTTTTATCGCAATTACCCGATTCATCAAGTAGTTATGAAACCGAAGAGATTATTAATGCTGTTATTGAAACATTAAAAATAATACAGAATGTGCGGCAAAGGAGAAAAATAAAAATAAACTCCCCTGTGAATTTATTTATTACAAATGGTGAGTTCATTGCGGCAACTCGATTTGTGTTTGATTACGGTTGGCCTTTACCATCGGAATTGCCTTCTACCCATGCTTATTACCATTCCTTATGGTATACCTACGGGGAAAATTACGGCTTTTATGATGATGTATATAAAATGAATGGTGGTGATTCCAAAAAAAGCATTATTATTGCCTCCGAACCCTTGACAGAGGACACTACTACATGGCTTGAAGTTCCTGAATATACTCTTGTGCTTGCCAGAAAATCCAATAATGATGAGATTGAAATAATTTCTCAAGATATTAACTTGTAATTCTTTTAATCTAAATCGCTATTGCAAATAATAACTCAAATTTATATGGATTTATGTTGTTTCAATTCTTTGGACCAAATTTTACATTGCTCTGAAACCACTTTAGGCAAGGAGCCCACTTGGTGAAATATTTGTAATAATAAAGTAGTGTCATTCACTTTATTTCTTACATCCTCAAGTAATCGCCCCACATACTCAGTATTTCCTAATTGATTTGTATATTTCTGAATTGTCTCTGCAGTATCCATTATATCGTCAATAATTAAACTACGATCCTTAGTGTAAGGATTAATAAAAGTGCCATCAAAACCATATCGAGAGGCCTCAAATCTATTAGTATTGTAAAGATTGTATACATCATGGCAAACTTGAGTTGGTCTTTCTTCTAATAAATAAAGCGCTACAGATTGAATATATGCTGCAATTAAAACTGCTTTATTGATGGTCAGTGGTGCATCAAAAACCCTTATTTCAACCGTGCCAAATTCAGGCTTAGGCCGGATATCCCAATAAAAATCTTTCATATTTACTATGATGTCTAAGCTTCGCATTTTATAATAATAATCTGAAAATTGTTTCCAATCCGTTAGATAAGGCATAAACCCACTCAATGGAAATGCATTAAACATAATCGAACGAGATGAACAAAAGTGGGTATTAACGCCTTGATAAAAAGGTGAAGAAGCTGATAGTGCAATTAGTTGGGGAACATACCGCGAAAGGGCATGGGTTAGATAAAGTGCATCCGCTGAATTCCCACAACCTATATGAATATGCTGGCCAAATTCCGTAGCCATTTTGGATAGAAACCGATATTTTGTAGATATTTTTTTATATCTTAAAGTCGGAAATATTTTTTGCATCGCCCAAGTTTGAAATGGATGAGAACCACCACCACAAATCGCTATCCCCAAATCAGAAGCCTGTTCTAATAAATAAGCTTGCAATTCAATTAATTCCTGTTCCATAGTTTGTGGAGACTGATGAATCGAGGTATTGATTTCGATCATGCTTTGGGTAATTTCAGGCTTTACTCTAATTTGATTTGGCCCCGCTTTAATATTTCTAATCAGATCTTTAGCCCTAGAAATTAATGAAAAGGAATTGGGATTTATAAGTTGAAGTTCTAATTCAACTCCTATTGAGGCCACTGAAGATTTTTTAAATGGCAGATTTCTTCTCATAAAAACCCTCCTTGATAAAATAACAATCCATTTGATTAATTATAACGCAATTTCTCATATAAATATGATAAATTGCAATGTTTAATTGACTTGACTATTATGTAATTTATAGCTCATTGTGCTTACTTATTGAGCGACCAAGGAGGGCGATGGATACTTTACAATGGCTTGAACAGCTCATCAGTTTTAATTCTATTTCCAATACTTCGAATTTGGAAATTATTAAAACAATTGATGAGTGGTTCAAATTACATCATATTCCTTCGCAAGTTATCCCTGGCCCCGCGGAGTCCAGAGTTAATTTATTTGCAACCATTCCTGCAAGTAATGGGCAAACAGAAGGAGGGATTCTTTTGTCGGGTCATACTGATGTAGTACCTGTTGGTGGACAAATATGGAATACCGAGCCTTTTGTAGCGACGAAATTAGATAATAAAATTTATGGTCGTGGCACATGCGATATGAAAGGTTTTATTGCGGTGATCCTCGCGCTTACTCCTGAGTTTAAAAAATTTAACCTAGTGAAACCCATTCACTTTTCATTTACCTGCGACGAAGAAATAGGCTGCCTTGGAATAGATTATGTAATTGATTTTATTAAAAAAAATCAGATTCTACCTGAAGGTTGTATTGTTGGTGAACCTTCTAATATGCGACCTATTATCGGTGGAAAAGCCAGAAAACTTTATCATTGTCAGATACAGGGAAAAGCAGTTCACTCTTCTCTAGCTTTTGAAGGATGTAATGCAATTGAGTATGGAAGTCGTTTAATCAACTACATTAACTCCATTGCTCATTATATAAAAGAAAATGGACCATTTGATAATGATTTTGATTGTCCATTCAGTACCATAACGATTAATATTGTCAGTGGCGGAATTGCAACAAATGTCATTCCTGGCACATGTGAATTTATTCTCGAAGTTCGTTATATCAATCAATTTCCCATTGTAAACTTTCGTAGCCAAATTGAAAATTATATCAATGAAGAGCTGTTACCTGAGATGAAAAAGGCCTATTCAGAAGCCAGGATTTATTTTGATGAAACTTCTGATGCACCTGGATTTCATGCTTTAGAAAACTCAACCATCCTTAGAGTCGTTCGTGCAGTAACTGGAATAAAAGAGCGATTAAAGGTTTCCTATGGAACTGAGGCAAGTGTCATTCAAAATGCAAATATTCCCACCGTTATTTGTGGACCAGGCGATATTAAACAAGCACATAATCCGAATGAATTTGTAACTATAGAACAACTTAATATGTGCGAAAAAGTAATTAAAAATGTGGTTACTTTTTTTTGCGCCCATCCACACAATAGTGACCAAATTTAAAATTTATTTATTACGAATTCGGTAAAAATAGCAATCCATCTCCAGATACCGTCCTTTTTTATAATATTTCATCCCACACTTTTGCATCACCCGAAATGAAGCAGTATTGTTCCGATCCGCGTAAGCAATTATATAATCTGTATCTATATTCTCCCTTGCCCATCTCAGAAGAGCTTTTAATATTTCGGTCGCATACCCTTTATTCCAAAATTTTTGATCTAAAAGATATCCTACTTTTATTTCTCCAGTTTCTAACTGGTTAAAATAAGCCTCACCAACAAACTCTTCATTAGATAACTTAAAAATAATACAAGAAGGTAAATGCTTTTCTTCATAAAGAACTAGGGTTTCATTAATATAATCCTTTATTTCCTTATCGCTTAAGAGACCTTCAGGAAAAAATTCTTTGACTTTTGGATCTCGTTCTATATGTTTTAAATGCTTAACATCATCTCTTCTAAGTAAGCGCAAACCGAGATGTTTGGTTTTTATCAAATAGTCGTCCATAACGTATCTGCCATATTAAGATATATATATAATATACACCACTTACCCAGAACAAACTCTGCAACACATTTACTTTATAAGAAAGAGATGTAAAAAGAATAATGTAGAAGTTCGTTTGATCCATTGAAAATAGGTAAAATAAATTAGTTTCCACTCGATGGTTTGTTCAAGGATAAACAAGAAAAGGCAGAAATAGCTTTATGGACAGCATTGCGCGCGCTTTGGAAGAAAAGAAAAGTCTTGCAAGTAATATAGTGACCCGGGCGAAACACAATAATTCTGAGAATGTACAATACTTCCAAGACAAGCTTGATGAAATAGAAAAAAAATTCAAACAATAAAGGAACTATTAGATAACTAAACTTCGACAAGAAAATACGTTGCTTAAAAATGGGACAGATCGATCCTAACTTTCATTTGCAAAACTGACCTTAATCAGTAAGCCCAATTATTTGGTAATGGCCTATCTTCCTTCTGTTATTTTAAAAATGACTTATTATTGCCTATCAAAATACACTTTAGGGCACTACTTACACGCCACTTTTCTTTGTTTGAATTTAATAAAAAAAATCAATCTAAAGCAATAAAATCTGAAGGTTCTCTCTCAATAAACCGCTTGATTAATTGTTGCCAGAAAGGGCGATACAAAGCATTAAATAAAGGATGGGAATCATCAACAGGAAAACAAGGCCCATGATTCACTTCCAATAGCCAAAGTTTATTACCCGCTGCTTCAACCATAAAATCAAAACCAAAGCATGCAATTCGAGGCTGGCTATCATGCCAAATAGGGGCAAACTGATTTTTCAATGTATGAACTAAAAGTTGGCAGTTAGAAATTATATCCATTTTATAGGGTTGGAAAATTGAGATCTCATCGCTTAAACGTTGAACTACATTATACCGATCATCACTAAGATGCTCATTAGTCAGATGAGCTTCCAATTGGTTGAAATTATCTTCTTGATAAGGTTTTAATGCGATATTCACATAGCCACTTGGAAAAAGCGCTGAACCGGCATGTGTAGACACCACTACCAGTTCTCGAATAGAAAATTTATGCCCCCATGTGGGCCCCTGAATTAATTGCGGCTTTACAATATAACGTTGCAAAACTTGGGGACCTCCCATGCGCTGATGGGAAAGAAAATGGGATTCAATGGCGTTTAAATCATTAAATATATGAATGTGTTGCCCATTATTTAACATCGATGGTTTTAATATCCATGGGCTGTTCGTAGGATGAGAATTACTAATATGAGTCAAAACAGTAGGCCAATTCTGATCATCGATATAATGAGTCTCTGGCATCAAATAGTCGAGATGATTGGCTTGTAAAAAAGCCGCAAGCAAATGCTTATACTCCAAGGTTTGGCTAATCAGGGGTGAAAAATGGAGCCATTCCTCATTCACTGAGGCCAACGCCGAAAACTTACTTGACTTCCACCCCTCAGCCTTCAAAAAACGTGCTAAATTAGCATGAGTTGGGGTTTTGTCTTCTTCTAAATGAAACTTTCTCATAACATTTGATATTAATTTTTTCCAATTCTTTATAAAACAAGTATAGCCCTCATTATATGTACCCATGGTACAGCACATCTTATTCTAGGCAATAAATCTGAATTGAATTCTTTTTTAAGCTCTCCTGTAAATAAGAATTATAAGTCGAACAAAGGCAGTTGAATCATTTCCGTTGTCTTTTCTTGCGTTAATTTAATGCCTATACCCAATAATCTTATGGGCATATATTTTCTGCAAAAACCTTCTTGGATAAGCCGCTGTAGAATAATTAAGTCAATTTTATCGTGTATACATTCAACGGTAGTTTGCTGAAAATCATTAAATTTTAATTTAACAAATAGACTATGAATACCTGAAATTTTCCCTATACGCTGTATTCTTACCTCAAGACGCGCCATTAATTCGGGCAGAGCAGCAAAACATGCTTCCACATCCGGTAAATCCTGCAAATATGTTTCTTCGACACTTATGGATTTTCGAATACGCTCAGGATTAACTGGACGCTCATCAACTCCACGCGCTAAATCATAAAGTCTCTGACCCATAACGCCAAACTCATTAAATAAATAATCTACTGAATGCTGTTGCACATCGCCACATGTTTTAATATTTAAAGAGTTTAGTTTTTTTTCCATTTTAGGCCCCACACCAAATAATTTGCGTACAGGTAAATCAATCATAAATGAAGCCACTTCTTCTGGCTTAATCACCTTTTGCCCATTGGGTTTATGCCAATCACTGGCAATTTTGGCCAAGCTCTTATTCGGCGCAATTCCTGCGCTCGCGGTAAGTCGTCGTGTCTGATAAATTCGCTCACGTAACTCTTGTGCCATCCAGGTAGCACTTCCTTTACAATTGGTAGAGTTTGTTACATCAAGAAAGGCTTCATCCAAAGATAAAGGTTCAATGAGATCGGTATATTCTTCAAATAAGGATCTGATATATTGGCTTTCGTTTCGATAAACCTCCATACGTACAGGCCGTAAGATGAGGTGACGACATAACTTCAGTGCTTTTGCTGTAGGCATGGCTGAGCGTACCCCATATGCGCGTGCCGCATAATTGCACGTTGCAATAACTCCTCTTCGATCCGCCGCCCCTCCTACCGCGATGGGTTTATCGGCAAGCTCAGGAAAATCTCGCATTTCGATTGCAGCATAAAAACAGTCCATATCAATATGAATGATTTTTCTTATTGGGCTCATCTCAATTTCTATCCTTTAGTTCATTCATGATAAAACCCGCTTAATACAAACGAACTTGAGGAACCTCAGACCAGCGCGTGGTATAAGCAGGTGATTTAAGCTCCGCGCGCATTTCCCAAGGTTTTGAATATCCTTCAGCAGCCAGTCGAATCGTGCTTCTTCCATACTTTTGATTAATTCGCTCAAATACACTCATCAATTGTTCTGTATGGTTTAGTTGCTCATCACTGGGCTGATTGAACATATCCAATTGCATGGGGTCTTTGGGAATTAAATCCTCAAGACAAACCCCTGCTTTCTTATAGTAATATCCTGATCTAAAAATACGTTGCAAACATCGCTTGGCAATCTTGGTAACTAATCGCAAATCATCGGTAGGATTAATGAACTTAAACTCTATAGATTGAAAGTGTTGTGCCAAATCTTCCCGAAACCGATTGGTATGTACAAAAACACTCAGGCGCTGTGCAACCAATTGCTGATTGCGCATTTTCTCCACGGCTCTGGCGCAATGACTACTTACAGACTCGGCCACAGCAGAAAAGTGCGTTTGCATTTGTCCAAAACTTTTTGAGGACATGATATTTTGTTTAGGTTCCACTTCATCTAATCCACCACAAGCAATTCCTCGAAGTTCCATTGCAGTTCGCATTAAAACGACATTAAAACTCTTCTTCAAAAAATGAGCATTGGTCATTGCCAAGTCGTAGGCCGTATGTATACCTCGGGCGATTAACTTATTTTCCCATTGGCGCCCCACCCCCCATATATCCCCTACTGAAATTTGCTGCAGTAATTGCTCGTGATTCGAGGTAATGTTAAATACCGGTATCTTAAAAACCTTTTTACATAAATAATTTGCCGCTTTGGCTAATGTTTTAGTCGATCCAATACCTATGGAAGTAGGAATTCCCGTGTGTTTTAAGATTTTCTGCTGTAATTGCTCGCAAAAAGAAGTAGAACAGCCTATCGGTAAGCTACTTAAATCAAGAAATGCTTCATCAATGGAGTAGATTTCCACATGTGGCCAGCTTTCCTCAATGGTACACATCACTCGATGACTAATATTCCCATAAAGCGTGTAGTTTGATGAAAAAGCTTGCACTCCATGCTTTTTGCACAAATCTTTAATTTTAAAATAAGGCTCCCCCATTGCAATGCCTAAGGCTTTTGCCTCATTCGAGCGCGCAATGCAACATCCATCATTATTAGAGAGCACTACGATGGGAACATCCTTTAAATCAGGACGAAACAAGCGCTCGCAGCTGGCGTAAAAATTATTGCAGTCGATAAGAGCAAACATGTTAGGCAGGCTCGTGAAGGACTAAAGTAACCACACCCCAAATCACCATTTCATTTCCTTCGGTAATTTCAATGGGTTTAAATTTGGGATTTGCAGGAAGCAATTGCACCTTACCTGACTTTTTTGAAAGACGCTTCACTGTGAGCTCACCATTGACTGCCGCAATCACAATACGCCCATCAGCGGGTTCTATGCTTCTATCCACTAAAAGCCAATCACCTGAAAAAATCCCTGCATCAATCATCGAATCACCGGTTGCTTGCAAAACAAAGGTAGCTGATGGATGTTTAATAAACTTGGTATTTAAATCGAGATATCCCTCTATATAATCATCGGCAGGTGAAGGAAATCCAGCTTGTATTTTGCTCGCGAATAAGGGCAATTGGTAACTCTTACGATTCTTTAAGCGCTCTAATTCAGCAAGCTGAGATACCGTTAAACGAACTGCTTTGGTAGGCTCACCCCTAGGACGCCCTGCTCCTGTTCTTTTTCCGCCTCGTGGTGACATAATGACTCTTTTTTTGATTTATGTACAAATATCATAGACAAGGAAAAACAAGCTGTAAATCCCTCCTTAAAGGTTCAAAGGCTAAAATCAATACTAAGTCATCGAGAATAATAAAAATTTTCTTGTAATTTTTTTATTTTGACAATGGCAAGCACGTTTGATCTTTGGGATGAAGATTATGCGTCACACATTGAAACTCGTAATTCTTACCTGTAAATTAATTTTAGGGGGGATTTTATTTCATACGCATTTCAAGGGAAAAATTATGAATTCGAAGAATGAAGTGAGCGATTTTTTAGATAAAAATTTTCATTTTAAAGAAATGAAAAGGATCTCGAAAAGCAGTGGTAATAATGGGCACAAAACAATCGTTTCCTATCTTGAGAAATGTCAGAATTTTTATGATTATTTAATGTACTCCAGTGACCTTGATGTAAAAACAACCGACAATATCGTCGCGTACAACTTAGGGCGTAATAATGTAAATTATCTACTCTATATTGGTGGATTTTTTTCTAATGCATGCAATTTCACTTATCATGAACTTCATTTGAGAGAAAATATCGAGGCTTACTTAACTAAGCAACACGAACTAAAAATAATTTAGTGGCTCTTTGTTAGTTATGGAGCAAGTAGGTAGCTGCCTGCACATTGATATGGAGCACATTGGTAAATGATGAATCATCTGCTTAACTACTCAATTCCACAAGGAGTTTGACAGTCTATAAACAGACTTATCCACAGAAAATGTGCATAACTTAAAGGAAATTGCAGCGATTTAAAAATGATATAATTCAGACACAGCAAGGTTTTCTTATATATTGCTGATTAATAATTCATATTTGGTAAAAAAGATATCCACAGGAAAAGGATAAGGGAAAGAATTTAATACAGCTATCTTATACAAATAAAAAATAAAAAAACAGTCTTGACTCCCACTATTTTTATTTTATTTTTAATCGTCATGCCCATTGTTATAGATGTCATTTTGTTAATATAGGTTCTTGCTCTACATCATGTCACTCCCGCGCAGGCGGAATCTATTCCTCAAATTAATTCCTTACTTTGTTTGGAGATTGATTCCCGCCTGCGCGGAAATGACATCAATTTGGCGTAAATTGACATCTACCTGCCTATTGCGTCTTTTTACGGAAAAATCTTAATCTTACCCCTCCATCAACAACAAATGATCGATATGCATATATAATTATCATATAGATAAATAATTGTGAGAAAATCATGAGTACAGAGAAATTGGTCCCGAGAAAACATGTCAAAGTTGGATTTTTTGGAGGGGCAGGAAGTGGAAAGTCACAACTTGTTAATGTATTGGCGGGCAACGCTTTTTCTACCTACTCTCCGAGCAACACAACGGTCCGCACAAACAACGTAAGCTTAAAAGAAGAAAACATCCTGCTTGGTCTATCTGACTTTTCAACAAAGTTAAATCACCCTGACCTTATTAAATCATTCTCAGAAATAAGTGTTATTTGTATCGATCAAAGCAATCCATCTTCATTGAAAGCCGCTGAGAAATACGTGGAAGAGGTTCAATTAAAGTTAGGTGATAATGCTCCTATTATCATTGCTATCACCAAAACAGATAAGGAAAGTAACATTTCAGATGAGGAAATCTCGGAATTTAAAGATAAATATAATATTACCTCTGAGACGATTAAAACAAGTGCTAAGCAGGAGAATTGCAAAGATTTACAAAAGAGTATTATCGCTTTAGCAAGAGCGCCTAAACAAAATCAACTACCATCAGAGAAACCAACGAAAATAGCAGATAAAGAGGTCGCAGAAAAAATAACAGATGAAGAGGTCAAAGAAAAAATAAGTTATTTGAAGCCTATGATAACTGCCGCGCTAAAAAAAATAGAAGGTGACCATTTCAAAAAAACAGGTTTGTTACCTCTGAACGAAGGACCTTATCTAGCTTTAACAAACTTCGAAAAGAGTTTAGATACAGCAAAAACACACGAAGAATATCAAACTGCTGCTAAGGCGTTTAAAAAAGCAGTCCCCGAGTATGTTTTAAATGTACAACCTCCTGAGGTACGAAGTGTATTACGACTAATATGGGATTTTCTATCTAAGGGTTGGAGTAGTTTAGCTGATACTCACCAAGAAACCACAGAAAAAGAACGCTTTAAACAACAAACAAAATTGAAAGGAGAACTATCATCTATTAAGCATGAGGAGGACGAACCAAAATCAGAGAAGGGACTAAGTAATTAGGTGGAATTTGACCCAGCAAACAAATCAAACATCCTAGTGTTAGGTCAAATGAACTGAGATATCGTCACCTTTTTAGACACTATTTTTCAGTTCATTAATGGGCAATCGTTATAGTGTCATGCTTACATATAGTGTTATGGATTATATATATAGGATCATTGCTTATATATAGTCATCCCGCATAGGCGGAAATCTATTCATCAAATTAATTCCTAACTTTATGTGAGATGGCTTCCCGGCGCGGGAATGACTAAATAAGTTGAGTTATTTTTAGCTAATGATAATCCTATTTCATCTTAATTAAGACAATCCCAAATTATCATCTAGGAGTTTAATTTCAATACGCTCTTTCTCGCTTCCGATATTTATTCTTTTAAGAGCAATAAGACCAACCTCTGAAGTAGTTTTAACATGAGTCCCCCCACAAGCGACTTTGGAAAATCCGTCAATTTCCCAGAAGCGTCTTTGATTTTGGAGATCACTAAATCCTGTTTTAATCTTTAAATCGTGTTGTATGATTTTATTGTAATCACTCAGCAGCCTTTCAAATAAGAAAGAAATATTTTTATCACAGAAAAAATCTATTCTTGCTTTAGATTCCGCGATATGTGCCCCTATTTTTTCAAGCTTAAGTTCTTGGGTCACAAGCTCAAGAATCAATTCAGCAGCAAAATGTAAACGCATAAGCCTGTATCGTCGAGGCCAATCAATGTTCATCGTCACAACATCACCAGGCTTAAGGTTATGCCCATCTAGAAGTACATAGTAAATAAAATTGCCATCTATCTCTGAGTCAACAATAGGGAGTCCATTAACACAAGCATGGTCACTTTCCTGTCCTCCTGAAAAAGAAAAAGCGATGGTTTCTTCGAATAAAACGTAATTCTTATCCACTGCAGCTACGCGCGTTTCTAAATCGGATTGATAAGGATTCTCCCAAAATATTTTTCGCATGATAGCCCTACTTAATCGCAATGATTTTGCCATGTGTTAACGACTCAATGTCGCTGGAATTCAAGCTAAAAACAGCATTAGGTGTACCCGCTGCAGCCCATAGAACACTATGCTGCAGTAAATCTTCATCAATGAAAATATGGGTGATCGTTTGTTTATGCCCTACAGGAGGAACGCCACCAATAGCAAAGCCAGTGATATCACGCGTAAAAGGAGCATCTGCTTTAACTATTTTTTCACCCACCCATTGCTCAATGATTTTCTCATTCACACGATTGATACCACTTGCCAATACGAGAATCGGCTGATTTGTTGTTGCAGAACAAAATAACAAAGACTTTATAATTTGCGCTACATCGCATCCTATGGTACTTGCAGCGTCATGAGCAGTACGGGTACTTTCAGAAAGCTCAATTACTTCAAAAAATAACCCTTTTTGGGCTAAAGCGTGTTGTACGCTTTGAGCGCTTTTGCTTAATATTTTATGTTCATTAGACATGAGAAAGCCTCCTTATCGCCACAAAGAGCATTTTTTGGTGAGTTCGGAAACTTTTGCCCACTCACCAAATAAGACAATACCGTAATAGATTAGATCGTCTTCTTTTGTTTGAGCAGTTCTTTCGATTTGCTCTTGATATGTACCTATCGTCATTGTATCTGTGAAATCATTTAATAAAATATGTTCCGCTAGAGCAGCCTGACGTAATTTTCTTATTTTATTCGAGTTTTCGGACAAGATAATAAAGGGTATTTCCGAAATAAAAGGATGGGAGCCACCATCAGCATCTTGGTAATCAGTAAGTCGCAAATCCTTTTGACCAATAGCTGAACCTAGCCCAATACACATATGTGCTAAAGCATTCATGACTTTACCCGCATCAATACTTTTATTAAGTACTGCAACTAATTTGTTTTGGAACTCAGCAGACATCATTCACTCCTTAGTTTAACAATTTACAAAATGTGCGTTATAACGCATAATATCCTATATTATCATTGTGCGCCATAACGCACAATAGCTTGGGTGGATTATTTGTGGAAAATATATACAAACATATCGCAACGACTTTAAAAGATTTACGGCAAAAAAAGGGCTGGAGCTTGGACAAAACAGCCCTTGCTACCGGAGTAAGCAAAGCGATGCTGGGACAAATAGAACGAGAAGAATCCAGTCCAACCATTGCTACGTTATGGAAAATAGCAACGGGTTTTGAAGTCTCATTCTCTTCGTTTATTGAGGAAATCGACTCAACATCGAGTGAAGCAATGTATCGTACAGGACAGGTACAAACAATTCATCCTGACGATAAAAAAATCCGAGTGTTACCTCTTTTCCCTTTTGAGCCTCAATTAAATTTTGAACTATTTGTTATCGAATTATTACCAGGCTGTGAGCATTTATCACCTGCTCATAAAGATGGAGTAATTGAGCATGTGGTGGTGGCTCAAGGTACTGTAGAGGTTTTAGTAGATGGTACGTGGCAAAAACTCTCAAAAGGCGAAGGCATTCGATTTAATGCCAACCAGCCGCATGGCTACCGAAATCTTTTGGCCGAAGCAGCCACGTTCCATGATATTATCCATTATCCTGAGGCAAGTTAATGTGCAAATCGACTGGTAGAGATACGACGTAGGTCGGGCCCCGGCCCGACAATTCATTAATTTGAGATCAAAATTTTATTTATAAATTCAGACTTATGGAAAAATTGAGTCAAATCTAATGGAATATCCACATATTTTTTACTGTTAATCTTGTTGATCGATCAAATGGTATTTTAATCAAACATATACATTCCTTGTTCCATACGATTCGAGAACCCCAAGTTCCAAAGCGCTGACCTATAATGATAATAAGTACCGCAAGGAAGCGCTCATTATGAAGAAAGCGATCATTATTCTGGCAAGCACAGGATTTCAAGGACATGGAGACTTCTTTTTTGCGCTTAAATTAGCAGAGCAAATCAAAAATCAGTATCAAGGAGAGGCCCCTCCTATTTATGTAGTCAGTCAAGAGGAAGGCAAAGGAGCTATTGTACGGCTTCAAGGACATGCTGAGTTCAACGTTCAAGTCATCTCATCAACCCGCTTAAAACAGCGTATTGCAGAAAAGGCAATTGATGTGGGGCAAATCATTGAAGGTCCTGTATTCAATGACGAATGGCTCACAGAAATTAATGAGATGCTTCCTAAATCTGAAACAGGAATACCGTTACTTATGTTGCCAGAATATGGATTCAACAGCGATCAAGACCGAACAAGTCTCGCTCGCCATGCTGATTTTCGAAAAGAACTATCCAATATCAGATACACAAGAACACTTTATTCGGGTTTTAACACCGCTAAAAATGAAAAAGGAATTATTTTGAGCGCTCCTCCCCCAGCAGATCAGTTGCTTAATCAAATTGATGGAAAAGTCCGTGCACAAATCTATGGAGCTAACTCGCTTGCGAATTATCAGGCAAGCACTGAGCTGTCCATGCAATATAGTCATGATACTTATGTAGGTAATGCTGCTGAGCACTATCTACGTGTTCACCGAGAATTTATAAAAGGCAACAGTAAAAACCAGGATGTACTCCTGGTTGGCGGCAATCAAGAGAAAAAAATGGAGGCATTGGCGGCAATTAAAGATAAATTAATTGCCGATGGGTTTACCCACATCTCTTTTTTTAATACAGCCACACAGAAAGAGGTAGTGTTGTATCATAGTGATAGCCCGGGTAAAACATATAGAGCCATTTATGCTCCTAAAATGACGCACGAATCTATGATTGCCTGTACTGCATTATCAGGGCCACTGATGGGATCAACAGGCGACCAATCGCTAGGTGAAGCCACCAGTGCGAATAAAATCATGGTTTATGAAACACTGGCCCATAAAAAAGTGTTAATTAATGACTATGATAAGGCGATAAAAGAAGCATCACAGCAAAATGCCGCAATCAGCGAAACATTAACCCTTTTACGTAATGCACGCTCGGATCCTGAATACGCTCGCCTCGGACAGCTTTTACGAACCCCAGAGCTGCAAGCAAATTTTGTCAATGCCAGTCAAAATGTTATAAGAAATTCCAATTTTACGAGTGCGGTTGTACGTGAGGGCTTATTGTGGAATCCCGAAGAGGCGGTCCGCTTGTTGCAACAAAATAAACCCCATGATGCGATAAGGCTTATGCGCCAAGGAAATATTAATATTTTTACCACGGTAAATAATCAATGCATCATTGATTACGCTCCTGGAAAAGAGAGTTTCGGACCATTTGCACCATTTTACAGAGTAACCGAACAATTAGGTTTTGAGATAGTTACAACCAATAATCGTGTTGGTGCATTTCGGTTTATGGAAAGAGCCCAAATTAGTCCATTTATTCCGAGACCCGCCGATGGTAAAAGTATTTTAGCCGTCGCTTTAGATGCAAGAGATTATGGTTTAGTGGATGCTCTGCTGCAACGAGCACAAACACATCAAGACAAGCAAGCCATCGGTACTCTTTTACACAGCAAAAATCCTGAAGGAAAAACCTATCTTGCTCAGCTACAACAAGAGCATCCAGAAAAACAATACTCGATGACTAAAAAAGCAACTTATTTCTCTGCACTCACTCATATCAACAATGCCACTGTTGAAAATGCGCCTCAACGAGTCATGATGCACCATTCTTTTCAAGACCTTATGCGATCATTTGATACCTTTAATGCAGACTATGAAGATAAGGCGTTTATCGGTCTGTTATTATTAAATAAAAAGAGCATTGAGGCGGAATATAAATACGTTGCACCCGACAATCCCATGTTTGGCAGTAATCTCTACATTGCCGGAGAAACAGCCTTAAAAAATTTAGGGATTAATGCAAAGGCGCTGTCGCCTGAGCAGGAGAAAGAATATTTTAGTGCATTACAAAAAGCGATAGATGCCAGACCAGAATATCTAGCAAATCAATTCTTACTGAGTACATTCAATAAATATTCTGGGCTCCCTCCCCTTGATAAAAAACCTCAAATGTCCACTTTAGATTGGCGCGATGTATTAACCAATAAAAAACCACCACCACCCAATACGATCATCATGAAAACTGCAGATGGTGCTTATGTGATAGCTTCTGGAGCACATAATGCAGGAAATTTTGGCGCGATACATACAGCGCAACATTATAAGTTAGATAAACAAGGGTATATCACTATTACTCCCCCATCAATTGCAAAAAAATTGCCTAACGCACAATCCAAAGAATTAGATAAAGAATTCCGTATGTTCCAAACTGCACATCCTGAAGATCAATTGTTGCGTGAAAATATTGGCCAGCATAGTTATCTCGTCATGCCGCGAAGACAAGGGGAACAGCTTGATCGTTATCTCGAAAAAAACCCCGTGATCAATAATCATGAGCGCCTGGTGATGGCAGAACAATTTCTAATGGATTTAAATTCCGTGCACAAGAAGGGGATTAACCATAATGATTTAAAACCACAAAATATTATCTATGATCCCTTGCATCATAAAATGCAAATCATTGATTTTGGTTGTGCAGAAACAGTCAAAACAAAAATGAAGTATACTGACATTGAGTCCTCTGTATTTGCTTTTGAAATGCCACCAGAATACCTTAAAGGAGCAGATGCGCACCCATCAATGGATGTTTTTGCAGCAACACCCATTGTAGCTGAAATTTTAGGGGTGAATAAACGCGCACTGATTAGAGCCAGGATGAATGAAGCCTTTAAATCGATAGATGATCCAAAATTACAAAAAGACATTGCTGCAGAATTTGAAAAAGCAGCCAATCTGGGCGATGTTTTTTTTACACCAGCCATCCAGGCGCATAAAAAAAATCCTAATTTAGAGAAATTTATTACAACCTATGTTAATACGCCCTACAACTTTTCTCCTTATAAAGAACAATTGGGAAAAGAACTAATCGATATGCTCAACAGCATGCAAAGTCTCGATCCTAAAGATCGGCCTAGTATTGATGTCTGCCTAAAAAATCTGCATAAAATGACAACTCCTGCACCAATGTCCGCAGCAGGAAACCCGGCAGTAAGCGCCCAATTTAAGCAGCCATTATACGATATTAAAGCAGACCGCCCTCCTCCACCTCATCAGTCATTTGCTTATTATGGGCACAGCAAAACAGCACACATTGATGGTCATTCTAAATCTGGCGGCGCCACTGCCGCTGCAGGAACATCTCCACCAATTAAAGAACCCACGAATCCTAAAACCAATGCACCGCCATCAGATGGAGCTGCAGTAGCCGACCACGTGTCAACGACACTATTTAAAGCACAACTTGCAAATATGAAAACAGAAAAACCAACACCACCCAGTGAAAACCCGAACCCCTTATCTCCAGGGAACACTTCAGCTTCGCGTTAAGATTTGTTTATTATTGTGTTGTTAAATCCCGTTTGCAAGCAAACGGGATTGTATCTTTAATCTGGAAGCAAGTTAATTTAATCGTCTGATTGAATCAAGAGCATTTACTATACTTATATTAGTTCTCGTCTGATGGACATTCAGAAGAAGAACAACAAGAACAATCAATCGCATGCAAGATGAAAGCAGAGATCGCAGGAATGCGAGCAAGCGCTTCTGAACCTTCAAGTAAAGACGAAGAAGAGGAGGAAGAGGAAGAAGATGGGATAGCGTTCGAGAACCCATTCGAACATTAAGGGATGATTAAAATCGGCTCTACATCATCATTTCATCGCATACGGCTATACTTGCTGAATATGTGATATAATCCCGATAGCTAAAGAATCAATATGAGCTATTTTAAATTAATGGAAGGCATTGTAACGATTACTACTCATATATTTTATTGGAATTAATGAGGTTTTTTATGGGCATTGCTAATAAAAAAGAACTTGCAGAATATTGCATGGGGAGGAAGTTAATTTACAACTTTTCCTTTTACCCAACAGGTATCGCCAAAAAGATTTTGAAAAATTACAATTTTGATAAATTCAAAGAACCATGTAGACCAGGGGTCGACCATGCTGGATTGCTAACTTTGGCTGATGCGGTAATCTATTTAGCTACAACTGGGGATGGCGGTCGTCTTTATGACCGTCCTGACTTTAAAGAAGCAATTAAAACACAACGAAAGTTAGTTGATCTATATTATCAATTTGCTGACTCTATATTAAAAGAAACTGGCCCTGATTATTCTTTAACTTTTAAATATATAACCGAATTTAAAGTTGAATTTGAAAAATTCAAAAATTATAACTCTGTTTACCTAGATGTAAATACATACACAGGTATGATTAACTTCGTTGAAAAAGAAGTAACCAAACTTTATGTTCAACAGCAGCTTAAAGTTCTTCAAGAACTAGGTAAAAACTTTATTTCAGAAGAAACATGGATGGAACTAGATGAGTTAGAAATAGAGAGCTTTGAAGATAAAGCAAAAATGAAACCTATTTTATATCAAGTAAGAGATGAGCTACAGCAAAACTCTGCTCCTTCACCTGTATTAAACGTGTTATATAATATTTTAAAATTTTTTAATATTGAAAAATCTAGTGTTTTCAAAGGATTTTTCAATCAACAAAGAGCTAACGATGTAACTCAGCAAATCAGTAAAATCTTCCAGGAAGACTCTGACGAGATGGATGAGAACAGACCGCAGACTAGTTGTTTAATATCATAAAACCATTACCATACGTAGGTCGGGCCCTCGGCCCGACAAATCCTGATTTGAATAAAATTTAATTTATAAATTCTGACAAAATTGAGTAAGTAGGTTGCTAATTAGCTTTTCAGCCCAGTCCACGCTTGCTTATTTTTCATTATTAATGGGGCCATCACAGGTGAATAATTGTGTTCAAGGGATTTTTCTTGACTAAATGGCGATTTTAGAGAGTTTTTCTCGCAGTAAGAGTTAATTTCTGCCTCACTACCCATTAAATAATGACCTTTACCATCAGAAAAAGCATAATTGTCTTTATTTACCTCTTTCTCTAAAAACGCACGGCCTTTATCTGCCTGTTTTTGGAAAAAATCATTTGCTGATGCCTGGTCTGGAAAACACATACAATCACCGTTAACATTTTCCTTACCAAGATGTTAAAATCGCGTTTGTATAAGACCTCGTTTTCTTTTAATCTAAATTTCTCAAATTACAAAAGAATATGTTTCCTTATCGATGTTATATTCATCATCCGCATCACTGTCTAATTGTTTATTTAAAACCGCTCTGCTGATTACTCCAGTTGCCAAATCAATTTGAGATATTTTTTCAGGACATGCTTTTATGGAAACAATAGATCTCTTTAGGGTTTCTTCCAACATAAATGCGATTAAAAATCCAGGAAGCTCGATATCGTTTGGCTCTTCCTCTTCTTCATTTATATAATCAGGATAGGGTCCATAAATAACAGTGATTTGAGTTGATGGACTATGTAAATCTACGTTACACTCTTTTAGATATTTCGCTACATATCTGAAATCTTCATTTATAAATTCATCTATCTCCGCTACTGCTATTTGTAAATGGCTATCTAGAACTAAGTGTTGTTCAGTATTTGTGATGATCAAGCGCGTGCAATACTCAAGAGAGCTCTCTTGAAGACTAATAGAACCGTTACAATCTTTAAATATAAAAAGTCCCATTCCCTCTTGTTTAAGATGTGGCATAGCATTTCTCAACACGAGTTGAGAATCTATTTTTAATTCAGGAGACACCAAATATCTGTCAAAAAGATTAATACGCCAAGCTGGATTCCGCTGATGATTTGCAATGATTTGTTGAATGTATTCTGGCCATTTTTCATTACATTGATAACCCGATTTGTTCATAGTACAAATGAGTCTTAACTTTCCATTACCTTCGCTTTTATTTAACGCTGATTTTCGCTCAGAATTTTCATTAACGTCGAATAGTCTTAGTTTCTTTGTTACTGGGACTATTGTTTTATCTCGGGGATTATTTCTTCTATTTAAAACACTATATTTTCGTTTCATCGAGTATGTACCAATTCAAAAATCTAAAATAGCTATGGTTAATTTTTAAATATGAATTATATCATCGAATAGGACGTAGTAATTCAAATGAGAACAACCCCAATTTCTTATAGTTACACCGCCCCATAATCCTGGGGGACTAAAAGTATTTATCCATCTAAAACAAATGAACAAATTTGAATTTTTCAGTTTGAATAAAAATCCAGATTTGCTCAAAAGCTAAGAGCTCCAAGAAGTCGTTAACTACTGCAAAAACAGGAATGCGATTATAGGTTCAATTGAAGCAGTTGAATTTAAGAGTATATTTCAAAAACACCATGTTTATGTAAGATACAAACTACTATTTTAAGATTGAATGGAAGCTGGCCTACACATTGTTGTAAATAACATTTAAATGCATGTCACTAAATTGGGAGCGATACTACAAAGGATAACAATTAATTACATTGTAAAAATGGTAGCCAAACTAGTACCAAAAATTCTTACTCTGCTCCAATAATCCTATTAGGCCTTGATTTTACAATGCCGCTGATGTGAATCGAACACACGACCTTTTGATTACGAATCAACTGCTCTACCGACTGAGCTACAGCGGCGTATGAAAAGTATACTCAAGTTGGATGATGATGCAACTGCTTGTAATCATTCGTAATCTTGGAATCAAGCCAATAAGTTCTTTTTTATATAAAAACTAGTGAGTACAATCTCTTATTACTGGCTAATCTCTTAGATAAATCAATAAACTATGATTTTTTTCTGTAATAATTTTCACTAACTTAGTAAAAAAATACCCAAATAGATAAAAAATGATTTATAATGCCGTGCTGAAAAATTTTTTATATCAGTTAAAAAAGAAATTTAGTATAAATAGAAAATATTTCTAATTTTTTAATTGAGAATGGTTTTAAATTATTGCAGATGAATATAACATAGCGTCACCCAAAATTATGACAACTTGTGAGAAACAAACAGCCCGTGAAAAAGAGTAAGATTGAAACAGATAAACCTATTAAAGATAGTGGTTATAGCCGAAGATTGAAAGACCGTCATGTGCAGCTAATAGCCTTGGGGGGAATTATCGGCTCAGGTTATTTTTTAGGTACCGGTGAAGTAATTAACCTTGTCGGTCCTGCCGTGTTTCTAGCTTATATACTAGGCGGCTTGATTATTTTTCTCACCATGCTCTGCATGGGTGAACTTGCTGTGGCAATTCCCATTTCAGGCTCCTTTGTCACTTATACCGCTGACTTTATATCTCCATCCGTTGCCTGTGGCGTAGGATGGTCTTATTGGATCAGTTGGGTAGCCTATATCCCTGCCGAATGTGTTGCGGGGGGGATCATCATGGAGATGTTTACTGGCGTAAATGGTTATGTATGGGCTGTTTGTTTTGGCTTACTGATTACCTACATTAACCTTGCAAAAGTAGATACCTTTGGTGAAATCGAATTTTGGTTGGCTTTAATTAAGATTTTGGCTTTGTTTGGCTTTGTTATTTTAGCTATTTTAATTTTCGTAGGCCTAATCCACAGTCCAGAATCGGATGGATTTATTGGTTCTAAGTACATTTTCGGCGATGGAGGACTCCTTCCAAACGGGACCATGTCCTTATTAACCGCGATGGTTCTCTTGCTGGTTAACTATCAAGGCTCTGAAATCATTGGTCTTGCTGCAGGAGAATCAGAAAACCCTGCCCGGATGATTCCACACGCCATTCGCAATGTAACCTTAAGAATCCTTTTCATCTACATCATTCCCGTATTTTGCTTGGTATTAATTTTTCCTTGGCAAAAAGCTGGATTATCTAACTCTGTGTTTGCAGATGCTCTAAACTATTACAATCTCAAATGGGCCGGTGCTGTAACCAGTTTTGTGACTCTGAGCGCTACCTTATCTTGTGCTAACTCAGGATTCTATGGCACCGTTCGTGCTCTGAATGCTTTAGCTCGTGATGGTATGGCGCCTCATACTTTTGCTAAATTCAATCACAATTCAGTACCCCAAAATGCCATTATCGCAACCTTAATTACCATCTGGATTCTTCTAGGCGTAGGGTACTTTTTCGGACAAACCAAACTCTACATTGCCTTACTACTTGTATCTGGATTTACAGGAACTCTGGCATGGATATCCTTGTGCACCTCACAAATTCGTTTTAGGAATCGATTATACCAAGCTGGATATACCACAGCGAACCTGCGCTATGTGACTCCTTATTCCCCCTATACTGGAATCCTCGCAATCATTCTGATGTGTTTTGCCTTATTCTTCCTGGTATTGAATAAAGATCCTACCTATAAGCTTGCTTTTTACATCGGTATGGTAAGCTTTATCGTTCCTATCATAATCTACAAGATTTTTGATTTGTCGAAGAAAAGAAAGAAAGCACTGCATCTCAAGACGCGTGTTAAGTTCCAGGATCTCTTTCCTCCAGTATAATAAGTACAACAAATTATCAACACCAAACAAGCCCAAACTCATTTTGGGCTTGTTTTATTTTAAGCAAAAATTCTGAGGCTTACTCTCACATAAAGTATTTAATCCCCATAGATCGCTCTACCCTATTTTCTTTGTCAGTTGAAAATTGAGTATGGACCGTATGAAATAATCCTTTAATGAAACTATTATTTCTTTTTTGACAAAAAAAAGTACTTAATCCATCCTTTGATCCCCGCTTATCTTGTAATAACTTAACTCCATCTTGACCCAAAGGATTTAAACAGATGTCTAATCGCTCTAATTTTTTTATCTGTTCAGGTTTCATTTTAGCTATTGATTTAATAGTTAATTTATTATTATTAAGAATCATCGCTCTAATTCTTTGATTCTGATTAATTAAAGCAATAGCGCCAGCATCACCTATTGTATTTGTGCTTATATCGAGAAAGTTAAGTTTTTTATGTGCAGCAAGATACCTTGCTCCTCTATAAGTCATTTGATTATTACTGAGAATGAGTCGACGTACATTAGTTCGTGCTAAATTTTTTGCACATTTATCATCAAGTTCATTATCACTTAAAGTGAGTTGTTCTAAAGTCGAATTTCTTACAAAAAACTTCAAACCTTGGGCAGTAATATTCTTGTTACAACCGTTATTAGAACTTAGGTCTAATTTTTTAAGTGATGTCATATCCGCCATTAAGTACATCCCTTTATCGGTGATTTTATTGGCTCGTAAGGAAAGTACTTCAATAGTGCTTAATCTTGATAAGATTTTAACTTTCTCATCATCAATCATACAGCAATTCATTTTAATTCGTTTTAAATAGCTATTGCCGTTGATTGCGTCAACCAGTTCATACAAACGTTCCTTACTTATCTCTTGATCACTCAAGTCTAAAGACACTAAATCTGGTACATTATTTTGTAGTAAGGCAATTGCTTCATTTAAATTTATTTTTCTGTACCTAGGCATATAAGTCTCACATTTAAATCAAATTGGATTATAATTGAATTGTATAATCTGTTTTTGTACACGTTTAGAGTATAGGTTTTAATCCATGGCTATATGGCAAGATGTTTACGCCCTTGATGATTGGCTTCTGATTTTAAAAAGTTGTAAACAACATGATGATCACAATGCTGAAGAACTAATTAACAAATTATCTAAACTATTAGAAGAATATCATAATATTTCAAAAGCAAACTTAAAAAATATCCCCAAGAGGCAAAAAAAATTAGCACAAATAGCAGAGCTTGCTCAAGTGTATAAGGAATATTTAGGCAATCAATTTATAACTAAACAACAAGAAAATGTAATCGAAGATGAAATACCCTGTGCAGCTATATATTCAACTTCTAAAGAACCACGAAAAGATACACGTCTTAAAGGTTCCATAGATCCATGGATTCATGGATTACAGCAGAGAGCAATCAAAAAAATAAATTATCTAAATAAATTAAATGAGTATTATATACATGCAAATCCTAAATATGTAGGTAAGAAATCATTACTTAAAACAATTAAGACTGAAGAAAAAGAACATAATAAACAGAAATTTTTTCGCCTAAGTAGTGGCACCTTATTAGAAAAACAAGATCCAGTTCATCGACCTATTGAATTTATGCTGAAGGACTTAAAAAATAAACGCAACCCAGCAGAGTATCCAATGAATGCGGCCTTTTACCAATGGATTAAAAGCCGCACTAAGGCCCCATTTTTTCTTTGGTTAGAAAAACATCCACTCAGCACGGCAACCAGAGATTTAAGTGATAATTGGCGTGGTTATTATAAAAATAAAATGGGTCCAGTAAGTTATGAATCCCCAGAAAATCAATCGGTGCATATTGTAAATGTGGATAGAGATTATAAATTAATGGCTAAAAGAATAAATTCCGAAGATGAATTTGAATTAAATACAAATAAATTAGATGATTTTGTTTTTAAAATAGGCTGCCCGCTGGGTGCAGCTGCATTTGTCTGGGATGCAAAAGATAAGAATCATTTTTTCACCCATGTTCATGAATCTGGTACCTATCATCATTCAACGATGACTTCCGGTAAAAAGGTTAGAGGTGCAGGAATGTGGTTAGTTGAAAATGGGAAAGTCACTTCAATCGATAATAATAGCGGCCATTATAAGCCCTCCTCATTATCTTTGTATAAATTGATTTGTTTTTTGTATGATAAGAATCTACTTCATTCTGAGGTAAAAGTAGCTGACTTACTTAGACCTAAGAGATTAATAGACGAAAATGATCTGTTTAAGGGGAATCAAGAAACTTATACCAGCTTGAAAAGTTATCTAGAATGGGCAGAAAATCTACCCGAAATTAAAAAATATCTAAAAAGAAAAGATATTCTCCCTTTAAGTGAACAACTCGAAATTTTGGAGGCTAGTCCCAAAAAGCTTCATCTTTAAGTTCACTAAAAAATTAATGCAACTTTTGTCCATTAGGGACTTTAGGCTCGGATCTTATGAGGCATATCGCCCCATTCTCATCAGAAAATCCCACCAGCAAAAATTGGGAGGTAAAACCAGCAATATTTTTTTCACCTAAATTGACACACCCTACTACGGAACGCCCTAATAAGGTTTCAGGAGTATAATGTGCCGTCACTTGAGCAGAGGTTTGTAATACACCTATCTCTTTACCAAAATCTACCCATACTTTATAAGCCGGCTTCTTTGCACGAGGGAACTCTTCCACTTTAACAACGGTACCTGAGCGCAATTCAACTTTAGCAAAATCATCGAACGATATAATCATTTGAAACCTCTTCCTCATAAATCAGAAAACCGATTCATACCCATTAATTTACCGATACTACACTGTCGGTATTTAACTCAGGGACTAAGCTCTTTAATAAGATAAACAATTCATCGTTCTGATTTTCCTGACACGCTGTATTTAACAAACGCATAGTCTGAATTAACTCGTCCCAATTGAGCTCGCGGAATTTTGCTTTAAACAATTTTTCATGTTCCGTAGAAGCCAATTGTTCAGACTCGTGGAACAATTCTTCAAATAATTTCTCTCCGGGGCGTAATCCAGTGTACTCAATCATAATATCCTTCCCTGGCTCCTTCCCTGCTAAGCGAATCATTTGCTCTGCCAAATAGCTGATTTTAACAGGCTCACCCATGTCCAGAACAAAAATTTCTCCTCCTGTTCCGTTGACCATAGCCTGTAAAATCAACTGACATGCTTCAGGAATGGTCATAAAATACCGTTGCATATCTGGATGAGTTACTTTTATCGGACCACCACTTTGTAATTGTTTTTGAAATAATGGGACAACACTTCCCGCAGAACCTAAAACATTTCCAAAACGCACTGTAATGAATTGGGTGTTAACCCGTCCATTCAGGTTCTGACAATAAATCTCAGCAACTCGCTTGGTAGTTCCCATAATGTTGGTTGGATTTACTGCTTTATCCGTAGAAATCAAAATGAACTTTCCAACACCAACAGTAATGCTAGCCTTGGCAACAATCTGAGTTCCAAGTACATTATTTATCACAGCAACTCGTATTTGATCTTGTAACAGCGGAACATGCTTGTATGCTGCCGCATGAAACACTATTTCCGGGAGAAAATCAGCAAAGAGATGATTAATCGCTACTTCATCGGTAACACTGATCAATTTAAGTTCTAAAGGAATGTCTGGGAAACTTTCTCTCAGCTCGAGTTCAATTTGATATAAATTAAACTCGCTGTTTTCGACTATCGCCAAACTCTTAGGTTTAAGGGCTAAAACTTGTCGACATAGCTCTGAACCAATTGAGCCTCCCCCTCCAGTAACCAATACTCGCTTTCCAGCGATGCCCGCTGTTAATCGGTCCCATTGCAAGCTAACCTGATCCCTACCTAACAAATCTTCAATATTAACGGGTCTTAATGCATTAACCTCTACTCTTCCTGCCGCTAAAGCATTAAGACCTGGGAGAGTGCTGAATGGTGTTTGGGTTTCCTCACAACAGGTTACAATACGGCGCATTAATGAAGAACTTGCTGATGGAATAGCAATAAAAATCAAATCAATATCATATTCTTTGACTCGCTCAGCAATTTGGCTAGTCGTTCCCAAAACAGGAATTCCATGAACCTCTAAACCACGTTTTGCTAAATTATCGTCAATAAACCCTACAGGGATATACTGATTGGAACGTTTTAAATCACGACCAAGTCCTTCGCCAGCCATACCTGCTCCGATAATGAGGACTCGTTTCATTTCAGTTGACTTATTCCACTTAGCTCGCTTATCCCAATAAATTCTTCTCAATATTCTAAAACTACAAAGAAGAGTGGTTAAAATCAGACAATATAAAGGAAATACAGAGCGCGGAACTTCATGAAGTATTGATGCAACATATAAAACTGGGATTCCCAATACTGTAGCCGAAAGGGTAGCTTTTAAAATCCGCATGACGTCGTTCAATGAAAAAAAGCGCCACAGGCCACGATATGTCTTAAAATAGAAGTAACAAGAAACTTGAATCGTTGTTAACAGAGCCAAGGCAATAACGAAATGCATTGAAGTAAATATTTTCGCCGATGGGTGCATATTATAACGCAACCAATATGCTGTATACCAAGCCACCGGAATAGCAAGAATATCGCAGAGAAAAACTGGTAATTTTTTATGCAGTTTTTGCAGAAATATTGGCATTTTGTGTATCATACAAGAATCATCCTTCACTCATTTTATTTCTTATTATCATAAGATAGTACACTATGTTGATATGTATCTCATCAAAAATCACTACGAACCGTGGTAATCCTTAATTCACATCTATTTCTTTTCTGATGAAAGAGAAGAGGAATTTTCATATATTTCATAGCGATAAATTGAATCACGATTATTGCTCACATAAGTCTTACTTAGTTTATAGTCGTGATTGTTGCTCAAAGCTGTTTTTAAACAAACATCGCTCGGGGTATATATTACTCTTCCTTGCTCAATAAGCGAAGTTAAAATGATAAATGCTGGCTTTTTATGCAAAACTTCACTACAAAATTGCTCATACATCTGTTTTTTCGAATAGTGGGCCATTGTCAAATTATTTAAACAGTATGAATCAATATAATTTAATGGACTGGCATAAGGAATCAACCCGTTGTCCGCTAATACCACCCAATCGCTGGGAGCGGCATGACTATTTAACCAATCTACTACCTTAGTACGTAATTGTTCGCCTTTGACTGGATTTTGGGTAAAGTATCGGTAATCGGCCAAACTCATGGCTGGGACAAATAGAAACAAAACAACAAAAAAACTTAAATAAAAAAGCGATGCAAAAATGTAATCTTCCTTTTGTCTAATTACAAGCACTATTCTACGAATACCTTGTACTACCAAGGGAAACAACAGAGCAAAAGCAGGTAAAAAGAGTCGATTATCAAACGCCACCACAGGATCCGCATCTGCTAATATAATTAGGTAAACAAGACTGGGTAACCATAAAAAATAATGTCGTTTATCTTGAGACTTGATGCAGGCAGGCAAAGATATCAGAGCTAGAGGCCAAATTAATTTGAGGTAATGAATATCCAAAGAAAAAGAGAGCGATTGAGATAGTCCTTTACAATAAACTGAGTTAGGAAACAAATATCCAAAATAAGTGAGACGCCAAAAAAAATAAGGTCCATAAAACAGTATGAGGCTTAGACAAAAAAGTAATACTCCATGCCAGTATTGTTCTATTTTTTCTTTAGGCCTATCCCAACACATCAAAATAAAAAACAATAAAATAAATGCAGGTGCTTCGGGTCTTGTTATTCCAGCCAGAGCAAGCAAAATTCCAGCGCTTACAAAATAAGCTTTTCTTGGGGTTGCGCGTACATTAGGAAAAAGGTTATACCCCATACCTCTAAAACAGCAATATACGGCTCCACATATAAGTGCCTCATATACTGTAGTTTCTAAACCACTAGTCCCCCATATAATTTGTCCTTTATAAAATAATAAGCCCATACATGGAAGAAGGGATTCACGTATGGAAAGCCAAAGTCGGCTAATTAAAAAAATGAAGGAACACGTAAAAAGCAGCCCTAATAGACCAGCCATTTTTAAAGCAATTACCGGGTTACCTTTTAATAAGAGGGTTAAAGCGCCTAGAGCAACAAAGCTAAAGTTAGAATATCCTTCCACTGGAGAGTCATGCAGATTCCATAATATGCCCTCTCCAGCAGCCCAATGCTTGGCATAGCGCAAAGAAATATACATATCATCGATAGTAAATGGCCAAATTGCTTGGACCTGGAGAACAAATAAATAAACAAAGATTAAAATTAGAGTGCTGTCATACCAATGCACTCCAGATTTCATTGAGCTAAAGCCATAAACGTTAAAACTACAAAACACCAAAGATTAATTCGTGATAATCGATCACTTAAAAAAACAATCACGGGGTCATCATTTTCAATGTCTTGCGTTGCAAGCCAGGCAAAACGCCACAATGCGATCGCTGCAAAGGGAACGGTTAGCATAAAATAAAATGATTCATCTCGAGCATAAATAATATAGAAAACGTAGGTAAGGAAAGTGGTAAAACCAATTACCAGAATAAGCCAATGAAGTATTAAAGGATTATACTTCTTCAATACTTGACGTGTTGCATGCTTTAGACCTAACTGCATTTCCATTCGTCGCTTGTTTAAAGCAATAAAAAGACTAAGCAATGTTGCTGCAACAATTAACCAAATAGAAATGGGTAAGCCGATACCCAACGTCCCGGCTAATACCCGCAGCATAAATCCAGCAGCAATGCAGAGTACATCAACAATAGGAATCAACTTGAACAGATGATTGTAGGCAACATTAATGACTAAATAAATACAGAGTATAATCGCTAGTTTTTTAGAAATTAACCAACCTAAAGTAAGTCCAGTGAGTAGCAATAAAAACAACATAAAAATTGCTTCAGAAACAGAAACGCTTCCACTTGCTATTGGCCTATGGCGTTTGTGGGGATGCAAGCTGTCTTCGGTTCTGTCTTCAAGGTCGTTATAAATGTATATGGCACTTGAAATCAGGCAAAAGGCTAAAGAAGCGAGTAAAGCAGGTATAAAATATCCAGGAGTAGGTGTATAACAAAATCCCAGCATCACAAAGACGGCTTTGGCCCAGTGGGACACACGAAGAAGCAGAAATAAATGTTTCAGCCTTTCCATGACACTCACTATTTTTATATCATTTGTCAATTCAATCACCTTCTCTGTTCCTGTAAAATACAGCTCAGGCAACAAGTAGCGCCTAACTTGGGCCCCCAAATTAAACGACTTACATACCCAGCACATCTACTATAACTATAATCATTAAGTTTAAAGTATCATAATCCTGAAAAAATGCATCATTTCAAAAGCTTAATCACTAAATAAAATATAACCTTTCAATATATTGAAGCAATTTAGTAAAAAATAATCAAATAACATTGCATTTATACAATTACGAAGTAAGATAAAATATACAAAAGGAATTACACACGAATATTACATACCAGAATGCCAATGGACGGGGGGTTATCATGCACTTTATTCTTATACCGGGACGTATTGAAAAATTTAACAGCCTACGTAAAGCCTATGAAGAAGAAAAACATGTTGATTTGAATGAAAAACCTTCGATGATAGGAACACCTGTTTTTTTTGGAGGAACAGATGTTGTCAGTAGAAGCAAGCAGGTTTCATTTTTAGAAAAAATAAACACAGTTCTTAAAATACATTTACTTCACGAACAAGACATCAAAACTCCGGCACAACGACAAGTATATATCATTGCTGCACGATTTATGATTGCAGCAGGCCTGTATGTACAATCCCAAATCGGGAGTTCAAAACGAAATTCTGCCTTATACCGCATCATTGAGAATAATTTGGGAATAACTGATGAAAACTTCCTGGATGAGGAAGATAAAGAAACATGTTTTTTAACTGCAGAGCGGCTTATAAAAACGCCCCATGCCCTAGAGCATGCGAATGTGTTTCTCCAAAAGGAAGGACTTAAGCCATTTAGCGAGAAAGAATGGAAACAGTTTACAGATTATTTAGGGGAAATGTGCCATAAAAAAGAAGTCCCAGAACAAATCACCAAATTTCCCGTCATCTCCATCACGCAACCATTATTTGGCGCTGCCTTTGCATACGTAGGAGCCACTGTAGGTGTCGTAATAGCAGAGGGAGCTACTAACTCAACAACGGCGATATCCCCTCGGGTTCAATTAACTGCTCTAGTTGGAAGCACCTTATTGATTTTCAGTCCAGCAGGAGCAACAGGCGTCGCCCTCTTTGCACCAGTAATTGCAACGAAACTCTTTACATCTTTTTGTACAATCAGTTTGGCTCATCTTATGGGAACTGCAGCGGGATATCTTGGACAAGGCGTAGGAATAGGAATAGGTTTCCCTTTTGATGCCGCATATAATTTACTTTGGTCTATTTGCTCGCTCATAAGTCGTCACTACAGTAAAACACCAGAGCTTGCTCCTATTGATGGAATACGTATTGTTGATGGGGCTACAATCATTGCGGGCATTCCTATTCAATGGGTTGCTGAGAATGCTCTACCAGAAGGGTGTACTAAAAAAATTCTTGAAATAACTGAAGAAGGTGAAATTCGTATTGAAGGAGAAGAGGTAAAAGACAGTAACACTCCCATGCAAATTCCCTCTGAAGTGCTTGAAGAATTAAAAAAACAATTGGCAACTCGCTCCACTCAAACACCTGAATCCACTGGAGTCGAGCAAGAAAAAGACGCAAGAAAAACCTCAAAAGAGGAAGAGGCTTTAGGAGACTCATTCTCCCTTGTATAAGCTGTTTCTGTTGAAAATACAATGGGGGGTAAGAAAAACTCAGAAATGCATTTCGTATTGCGATGCAATATCATTGCATTTCCGAGTTCCTGGGTCATGCTGTGCTACACCCAGGTTATGTATTAGGGTCGATTATCCACTTCTTTGCGCTGACTAGGCATGAAGTCTTTTCGATCAAGCCCCATTGCTACTGCTAAAGCTCCCGCAACATAGATAGAGGAATAAGTACCTATCACAATACCAATGATCAATGCCAGAGAAAATCCATGAATGGCTTCACCGCCATAAATAAACAGAGCAACCACCACAAAGAGCGTCAACATGGACGTCATGATGGTACGTGATAAAGTTTGGTTAATCGAAATATTCATAATTTCTATAGAGCTGGCACGACGAATTTTCACGAAATTCTCACGCACCCTATCAAAAACTACAATGGTATCATTTAACGAATACCCAATGACTGCTAACAAACCCGCCAATGCCTTAAGATCAAACTCAATACCAAAAAAAGCAAAGATACCCAGGATCAACACAGGATCATGGACCAAGGCAACAGCAGAACTCACTGCAAGTCGGTATTCAAAACGCATGGCAATATAAATCATCGTTGCTAACAAAGAAACAACGACAGCCAGGGCTCCTTTAGTCGCTAGCTCTTGCCCTACTTGTGGCCCAACAAAATCGACTCTTTGTTTTGCGGCCCCAGGCAGAGCACTCATGACCTGATCAACCAAGCGAGCCTGTTCTTTGTCTTCTCGAGGAGCAATACTAATTAATACATCTTTAGAAGTACCATAGCTCACTACCTGAGCTTCCTTAAATCCTGCCTTACTCAAGCTTTCCCTGATTGAAGGTAAATCTGCAGCAGAAGAATATGAAACTTCTATTTGAGTTCCACCCGTAAAATCAAGTCCCCACTTCAAACCATGAATCGCTAAAGCACCAATAGAAAGTACAAAGATCAATATGGAGAAGCTCGCCGTCCAACGACGAGCACCCATAAAGTCCACATTTGAATTTGGATTAAAAAATTCCATCTGAGCCTCGCCTTAAATACCAATAGATAATTTTTTAACAGCCCTACCACCATAATACCAATTTACAATTCCTCGAGTGTACGTAATACCCGTTAACATGGAGGTCAGCAATCCTAAAGAAAGCGTTACAGCAAATCCACGTACTGGTCCTGTACCCACAGCAAACAAAATGATTGCTACGATTAAGGTAGTCACGTTTGCGTCAAGAATCGTAGAAAATGCACGCTCATATCCTGCATTAATTGCAGCCTGAGGTGATAATCCATGCCGCAACTCTTCGCGAATACGTTCATAAATCAGTACGTTAGCATCTACCGCCATACCTACCGTCAATACAATCCCGGCAATACCTGGAAGGGTTAAGGTTGCATCGATCACAGACAATAATGCACAAAGCAGAACCAAGTTAAGCAGCAGCGCAATATTAGCGATAAGACCAAAAAGACGGTAATAAACCAACATCAAGATGAGGATTAAGCCCATGCCAACTTGCAATGAAATAATACCTCTACGGATATTTTCTTTACCTAAAGTCGGTCCTACGGTGCGTTCTTCTATTGGATAGATCGCAGCAGGCAAAGCCCCTGCTCGAAGCAATAACGCCAAATTACTTGCTTCTTTACTATCAGTAAGGCCAGTAATTTGGAAATTATTACCCAAAGCATTTTGAATGACTGGAGCACTAATAACACGCTCTTCTCTATGAGTAACTCTTTTTTCCACTCCATTTACAGTTTGAATGGAATTTTTTGTTTCAACATAAACAATGGCCATACGTTTACCAATATTCTCGCGAGTTACTTTGGTAAACAAACTTTCCCCGCCCCCACCAAGTTGTATTTGTACTGCTGGAGTCGCTGACTGCTGATCATAACTGGAAACTGCTGAGGTAATTGAATCACCACTCAATACCACTTGTCTTTTTAACAGAATAGGACGTCCATCCATTATCAGTAACTTATCATTGACAGGAATAGCCCCAGTTTGTTTCGCAATTTGCGGGTCATTATCTTGATCTACCATATAGAATTGTAAGGTTGCAGTTCCACCAAGAATTTGCTTAGCACGAGCTGCATCTTGAATTCCAGGTAAGTCAACAGCTACACGGGTTGCCCCTTGTTGTTGCACTACCGCTTCACCAACGCCTAACTCATTAACTCGATTTCGTAAAATACTCATTGTTTGTTCAATGGTATTTTGACGGGTATTGTTTAACTCAACGGGTGAAATCGACACTAAAATTTCATTGCTTGTTTTACTTTTTACAAAAACAAGATCAGGGATTTTTTCCTTTAAGCCCAAATAGGCATTATTCATCGACTCGCTATCACGGAAATGTAAACTTACGCCTTTGTCTGCTACATAACGAATACCGGTATAACGAATACCAAGCTCTCGCAATTCTTGACTGATATTTTTCATTACCCCTTCATAACGACGGCTAATCACACTTTCCACGTCAACTTCTAACAGAAAGTGTACTCCTCCGCGTAAGTCAAGACCTTGTTTCATTGGGGCCGCACGAATAGAGTCCAACCATCTTGGTGTAGATGGAGCCAAATTCAAGGCTACAGTATATTGAGATCCCAAAGCATTCTTAATGGCATCGCGAGCTAACAACTGGGAATCAGTAGATGAAAATATAACTTCAACGGACTCACCTTGAGTGATGAGTGATTTATAAGATAGATTACCTTTTTTTAAGATATCTTCTACCTGGTTTTTTAGTTCATCATAATCCACAGGTGTTTCAGACGAAATTTGTACTACAGGATTTTCTGTATACAAATTGGGTATGGCGTAAATAAACCCAACCACTGCAATGATAATCAGCAGCAGGTTTTTCCATAAAGGATATTTATTTTGCATTTCCGTGTCCTGACCTTCTTAAAGCGATTTTAAAGTGCCTTTGGGCAATACTGTGCTCACAGCACCTCTTTGTATATTAATCTCGACACCTTCGGCAAGACTGATCTTCATATATTGCTCATCTAAACTAACTACTTTAGCTAATATACCGCCTGAGGTAATAATCTCATCGCCTTTCTTTAAGCGGCTTATTAAATCACGATGTTCTTTTGCTCTTTTGTTTTGGGGTCTTATAAGCATAAAGTAGAACAACACAAAAATAGCGGCGATCATAATGAGCGAAAAAGTTCCATCTGCTTGAGGCGCTGCTGTAGTCCCCGCTGCAGCTAGAGCATCACTAATAAAAAAACTCATATTGTCTCCTTTAATCTACTATTGATAATCGCGTGACATCATATAGCGAATTGGTCTTAAGGTAAATGAATCAACGCGGAAATTAAAACAGTTTTTCACAATAGTAGTTTTTATTTTGAACTATAATTTTCTATAAGCATTTAAAAGGGAATTCAAATGAACCAATTTAAGGTCTTTATTTTTTTATTTATAATGACCTATTTGCTATCAAGTTACTCATCGACAGTAATAAATCCCAATGCTGCAGATAATACCAAACAACCCACAGTCCTTATTATAAAAAAAGTACCTCTTGTCATTCACGGGAAAAAAACAGAAGTATTCAAAATTGAGCAACCCGATGGAACTTGGGGGTATCGTGGAGTACAAGGACAATACTTTGATACAATTGTTAAAAATACCACCGATAAACCAACAGTAATTCATTGGCATGGGTTAATTTTACCTAACTCACAAGATGGAGTGCCTTATGTAACGCAACTCCCAATCCCTGCAGGTGGTGAATCTCATTATCGGTTTAAACTACACCAATCAGGCACTTATTGGATGCACTCGCATTTTGATTTACAGGTTCAACGCTTTCTTTCCGCTCCATTTATCATTACCAACCCTAATGAAAAGAATAAAGAACACGATGTGGTTTTATTTCTTGCCGATTATAGTTATAAAAAACCTAAAACGCTGTTATATGAATTAAAAAACAAAGGATCTATGCCGCTAAAAGCAATGGATAGTATGAAGCAAAAAACACCCACGTATAACAAGTCGATTGACAATGCCTCTAAAGCTTCAAAACCTGATTTAAATGATGTGACTTATGATGCTTTTCTAACAAATTATCATAGTCTTTCTAATCCGGAAATTATTCCTGTCTCCAGCGGAGAAACAGTTCGACTCCGCATTATTGATGGCGCAGCAATGACTAATTTTTTTATCAATTTAGGCAAACTTACAGGCAAAGCAATTGCTGTTGATGGACAACCTATCCAAGAAATAGAAGGGAATCAATTTCAACTGGCGGTTGGACAACGTGTTGATATTCTCATCAAAATTCCTAAAGGTGAAGGCGCATATCCTATTCTTGCTCAAGGAGCTGGAACCCAACTGCAAACAGGACTCATTTTATCTACTCCAGGCGCTTCTAAAATAGCAGTTAGCGAAAAAGCACCTACACTCGCAGGTGGACTAAACAATGAACAAGAATTGAAAACCCACGCCTTATTTCCTCTTCCTGTAAAACAACCCGAACAAACCCTCACTGTTACTTTAGATGGCGATATGATGAACTATATTTGGAAAATGAATAATCAAGTCTGGCCTGATATTACTCCATTACGTGTTGATAGAAACAAACGAATTGAAATCGTTTTAATTAATAAAACGAATATGGCTCATCCAATGCACTTGCATGGCCATTTATTTGAAGTCACAGAGATTGATGGCCAATTACTTAAAGAGGGCCCCATGCGAGACACGGTTTTAGTTTTGCCTCATTCCATTGTCAAAATACAATTTGATACTGACAATCCAGGAAACTGGATGTTTCATTGCCATATGCTCTATCATGAGGCAACGGGAATGATGACTTTTATTAATTATAATGGCACCAAATTACCAGACTTCAAAAAAGATTATTTTCATAAATAAAAGTCCTTCTTCCATCACAATGATATTAAAATCTAGCGGCATTCAAGACCATGGTATCCTGAGGAGTCTAAAACCTAGGATCTCCTGATTTTTACTCATATCCCTTCTAGACATCCCTCACTACGCCTTGCAATTCACTTAAGTTTAACTTCATTTATAACAATACCCACGTCCCGCGGCTTGTCCGCGGGATCCAGGGATTGAGGTACTCAGCTCGCTTTTTCCTCGATGCTGCGAACAAGTCGAAACATATAGGGCTCAGTGGCTATCGAGGAAACTTAACCCGGGTTTAGTCCCCCCGGTGTTTATCTTACTCATAGAATCGAGTCCATTAGCCAAATGATAAACGCTACGAAACCCAGCCTTTTTTAATAACATCAGAGCGCGCTGACTTCTTTGACCTGATTGACAATAAATAAGGATGGGCTGCAAAGAATTTAAATCATTAAGGCGATCGGGCAATTCAGACAGTGGAATGAATAGTTCACCTAAATTATACCTATTATGTTCTGCCTCTGTTCTTACATCCAACAATAATGCATCGGGATATTGGTGCAAAAAGCTTGATAAATCATCCGATGATACTGCAAAAGACTGCAAGTCATAGGATGATACGCATTGAGTAAAAACATTTTTTTCCATTGCTTGACCGTAAACACAGAACTGACATTCTTTATTTTTTACCAAATGAATATTTTTCATTTCCATCGATAAAAAATCGATACACAGCAAACGATTCAATAGAGAAACACCACTTTGAGTTATCCATTTGATAATTTCTGTGGCTTGCAAAATTCCTAGCAAACCAGGGAGCGGTCCTAAAACCCCACCATTCTGACAATTTGCAACTGAATCAGGAATTACTGGAAACAAACAGTGTAAACATGGATTTTCTCTACCATAAAACAACGAACAATGACCTTGGAATTGGTATGCACTGGCATAAACGTAAGGTTTTTCCAAGCGATAGCAAATACCGTGGGTCAAATAACGGGTATGAAAATTATCCGAACAGTCAGCAACAAGATCATATTGTGAGATTATATCCTCAGCATTCTCATCATTTAAACGAACGTCATAAGCCTGAATGTTAATATTCGAATTCAATGCCTGCAATTTCATTTTTGCAGTGGTTGCTTTGAGTTGGTGGATGTCTTTTTCCTGATAAAGTATTTGACGATGTAAATTACTTTCTTCAATACGATCATCATCAATTATGCCTAAGGTCCCTACCCCAGCCCCTGCAAGGTAGGGGAGTAACGTCGCGCCAATTCCTCCCGCTCCAACACATAATACACGTGCTTTTTGAAGTTTTTCTTGTCCATGAAGGCCTATTTCTTCTAATTTTATTTGCTGTGCATAGCGCTTTAATTCGGATGAAACAGCCATATTGAGCCTCTCATTGTTCCATTAAACTCAAAAGTTTCAGCGTGGATTGCTGTGGATCTGCAGCTTCTGTAATTGCAGAAATAAGAGCAACACCTTCAACACCTGTAGCTACTACATTAGGCATACGCTCAATATTAATTCCCCCTATTGCAACTAAAGGATAATTTAACGTACGTTTCCAGCGCTGTAAGCATTCAATGCCTTGAGCTGCAAAAGACATTTCTTTGCTTGTTGTTGGAAAAACAGGTCCAATTGCAATATATGAAGGACGCAGTGCATGCGCTCGTGCGACTTCGTAGTAACAATGAGTACTCACTCCAAGCAAAAGCCCTTGTTTTCTAATTGCATCAAGATCTGCTGTATCCAAATCAGATTGACCTAAATGTACTGCTTCTGCATTTAACTCTAACGCCATTTCCCAGTAATCATTTATAAATAAAGTAGCCTGATGCTTTTTAGCCAAAGCAATACTTTGCCGCATCTCCTCTTCTAGCGTCTTTGTTTTTTCTTTAATTCGTAATTGGATGGTTTTTACCCCAAGATTCAAGAGCCTTTCTACCCAGGAAAATCGATCAACCACCGGATAAAGACCTAATCGATGACATGGCTTAAATGGTTGCGGCACTTCGTACAATGGTTTAGATGCAAGATAAGGTAAATCTGATTCATCCTCTGGAAAACCACCGTAATAAACACTCTTTTGTCCTCGACGTATTGCTTGATGTACATACATTTTACTAATGATTAATGCATCTTCAATTAAATGACCAAGAGCCAGTGCCCCAGTAATTGCCGCGGAGAGAATTGATCGAAGTTCTGGGTATTTTGCATCAGAAACACAATTTTGAGTCAGCCAAAAGCAAGTAGTACCATTGGTCCAATAATCATGCTGCCATGAGGAATTCTGGATAGGCGATCCTAGGAGAAATACACTTTTAGCACCAAGAGTTAGGAGTTTATGTGCCGCTTCTTGCATGGCTTGGTGTGTTCGGACCTGGCCATTTAAAATAAATTCAGTTTCACGTGTATTCAGCACCAAAACATCGGCAAAAGAAAATCCTGCGCTTACATTACTCCTGTTTTCTTCAGCATTTTTGGATAAAGATAAGTTAAAATCCCGAACTACAGGCCCCGTAAAATGATTGAGAATCTGAAAGTCCTCAGCAGAAAATCGATCTTCTATTTTGATCGCTGCAGGCTGACTTTCTTTATGAAATTGCAGTGTTTGCTCAAGACCCAAGCCGCGAAATGTTTGTCTATCTGCTTCATTATTAGTGTTGGTCCACACAATAGTCATAATGCAATCTCCTGATGCCAAAATGGCGTGTCGATTAAAGGAGTACACGATTGTGCCGTAATTCGTTCAGGCATAAGACCTGCTTCAAAAGCAAGGCGTCCTGCGATGACTGCATGTGAAAAAGCTTCAGCCATAGTCACTGGATGAATCGATGAAGCAACTGCACTATTTAACAGGACCGCATCAAAACCTAATTCCAAAATACGTGCTGCATGAGAGGGTTTCCCAATTCCTGCATCGACAATCAGAGTTACATCAGGTAATCGTTGCCGTAACGTCTCCAAAGCAAAAGGATTAAGTAATCCTTTTCCAGAACCGATAGGAGCGGCCCATGGCATCAAAATCCGACATCCGCAATCCACTAAACGCTGACATAAAACTAAATCATCAGTACAATAAGGAAACACTTCAAAGCCTCGTTTTACTAATTCGGTGGCCGCATGCAACAATTCGAAAGGATCGGGTTGTAAACTGTAATCATCTCCTATTACTTCCAATTTAATCCATGAGGTTTGAAATAATTCGCGTGCCATTTCGGCTGTAGTAATCGCAGTTTGCGCGTCACGGCAGCCCGCAGTATTAGGTAGTATATTGCAATCCAAAGACTGTATGGTTCGCCAAAATAAATCGCCCCCCATATCACAAGGCATTTGCCGTTTTAAAGACACCGTAATCACGTTGGTTTTAGAGGCTCGGACAGCATCAGTCATCACCTCAAGTGATGGATAGCCCGCTGTACCCAAAAGCAACCGACTTGTTATGGGTTTATCTGCTAAATACCACATAGCCTATCCTCCTTGCATCGGAACAATTAAATCAATACGATCTCCTTCACACAATATAGTTTTTGAAAACATATACTTAGGAACAAACTGATTATTTATTGCGACTGCTACATGTGCGGCAATACCTACTCTCTGCTCAAGCATTTCCTGTAAGATACAGGATGAATCAAGAGTGAGTGGTTTATCATTTATATAAACGATCATGAATAAGCCTCCCAAAGCTCAGGATAACAAATGTCTTTTTGATTGCTCTTTAATCCACGTAGAATTTCCTCTACTAATGCCGGAGCGATTAAATATCCATGCCGATAAAGTCCATTCACAGCAATAAATTGCGGGGCATATCTTATGCGGGGCTGATGATGCACTAAAGTCGGGCGACAATGGGTCACAGTCTTAATTACCCGGGCTTCAGCAAAACCTCGATGCACATAGTATGCCGCAGTTAATAACTCAAGTGTTGTACGCACTGAAATGGGACTGGAATCTTCTGTCTCTAATTCGCTGGCACCGATAAGGTAATAAGAATTAGGACGTGGTGCAATATAAATATTATACCGTGGATGCAAGAGACGGATTGGTCTTTTTAATTGAACATCAGGTGCATATAGCCAAAGCAGTTCTCCACGAAGCCCACGTAAATTTGGAAAAGTACTTTTCGCCCCAAGCCCCCTGCAATCAAAAACAAAATCAAATGGATATGACCTCCCTCCCATTTCTATCTTGCCTGGACTCACACCAGAAACAAAAGTATGATCTCGCCAGATTACACCGCACTGACACATATGTTTTTTAAGTGCCAGCAACAAGGTCTGATTATCAAGTTGTGCTTCTTTAGGAAAATAATAAGCCATTTTCAACTGATGCAGTTCAGGCTCCAGTTGGCTTAGTTCATTTTGAGTGAGTAACTGATAACAAGAATCACTTAATTTATTTACAATTCTGCCACTAAATTGTTGCCATTCTGCTTTATCTTGAGGATGGTGCACCACAAGGCATCCTTTTTGGCGAAAATACACGGGGTCAGCTAATTGATTTAGAATGGACTCCCATAAGCGGTCAACCGATTCCATTCCCAAATTAAAAATCACTTGGTCCGCTTTATCCAGTTCAGACATGGGTGCCAAAAGCCCTGCTGCTGCATTACTGCAATTATTAAAAAAACTTTCCGCCTCAAATAATGTCACTTGCCAACCATCATTTTGTAAACGTAAAGCCAATAAACACCCCATAATTCCAGCACCAACAACAGCAACATTTTTCATTTAATTAGAATCACTTTTCTCAATAGACGGAAGCCTGAGTGCAGTTGCATTCAGGCAATGCTCTTAATTTCACTCACTAACACAACACGCAATAGGTTCCAGCTCAGAATGAGGCATCTTAGGAAGAAACTCATTTGTATAACAAGCATTTACTGCAAAGGACTCATCGATAATTCCCAAATGCTTGCCGAAACGCCCTACTTTACTCCAATCACGTTCCACATTTAAAAGTGTCCGCGAGAAAAAAGGTAAACTACGGATGAAAATTGTATGATACATAGGGGTTCTTAATTGAGGTTTTGCCCTACATAAAAGTTCATAGGCTTCATCTGGATTTTCGGTGGTAAAGGCAGCTCCACGTTGAGTAGCATTGAGAAATCCTTTAAGAATTTCAGGTTGTTTTAACATGCGTTCTGGCACAATAAATTGAATGGAACAAAAGCAGCAGCAACCTAAGCCAGCAAGCTGATCGATACGCAGAAATACCGTTTCGCCTCGTAAATGCTCTAATTCAACTTTTTGAAAATTAATAAAACCAATGCCTGTATCAACAATGTCACGACAAATCGCATCAGTAACATTCATGCCAATGCGAACTGTTTCATAACTGGAAGGCTCAATTCCCGCTAACGTTGCCAAATTATCGATAATGATTTTACCAAACTCCCCAATGTAACCAACTCGTTTGCCAACAATATCCTGAAAGGAATTGATGCCACTGGATTTAAGCGCAATCAGACCTGTAGGAGGCTCATCCAATAAGGTACCAATTGAGGTAACAGGATAACCTTTTGCGCGAGCCGCTAAGGTATGAATCATGGCCTTGACCCCAAAATCAACATGGCCCATACCTACAATTTCAGTCACATCGCTTGGATCGCTGGGCTCTAAAATCGCGAGTTTTATACCTTCTTGTTGATAATAGCCTAATGCATGGGCCACAAAAATGGGGGTATGATAAGGGTTCGCATACCAATTAAGTAATAGGGTAGTTCTCGTAGATAACGCGCTCATGCCATAGCTCCTTGTATTAATTAATAAAATAGGATGGCTAAAGATATCGCGTTAAGACTTAATAGAAGAAATGAATCTGCATTCTGCGAACCGTGAATAACTTATAAAGACTACCCCACCATACGGTACAGAGTACTCTAAGAGATTAACTGCTCAAAAAACGAATACAGATTTAAGGCGTTCTTACGCTGGTATGAACCAGATCAAGTTCAACGGGTATTTCTCAGACGTTTATCACGACACCCCGCGCCATCAAATTGCCCGTAATGCTAGCTGGTATGGGAAAAACTGTCAAATATTATAAGAGGCCTCTCATCCGCTCTGACGAGTCCCTTCTCCCCCAGGGGGAGAAGGGAGGAAAATTGCTCCCTCCATGCATGGAAAGAATACCGCATGCCCCTCTCCCATTTATGGGAGGGGGCTAGGATGAGGGTAAAAAAATCCTCAACTCACCCCATAATTCTGCACATAAAACACATTATGCTGAATCAAAAATCGCTGACATAGCAAAGGAGTATGGTTCAATAAATGATGCAAATAAGCGCGAGTAAATTGTTGCGAACACGTAGGGCAAACACAATTCGCATCGATCAGTTCAAATTGCATCGCTGTTTTTGCATCCATTAGATCCACAGTGCCTGTATTACTATACACTCTTCCTTGCATTGCGGCTTGGGCTGGCTCATCCGTTTCAATAAATCCTATTTCCAGATGACGCAAACGTTGGATTAACTCAGCATCAAAATACCCCACTACATAACGAGGGATATGGGACCATTGTTCTAATTGAACCCAATTAGGCTCATTTAAAATCTTAAAATAAACCCCATGTGGTTTAATAACTGCGTGCTTTTCGAAATCATCACTATGAATAAAAGGGACAATTTTCTCATCCCAATTATCCCAAATTTGCGGGAAATCGCGCATGATATTTTTGGGTAAGAGTACTACATTAGGTTTAAGATGCTGAATCAGTTCGATGAGTTCCCACGAGGTCAATTTGACTCGAGAACCATCGTACGGAGACTTAAGAACATAAACTTTTTCTTTATTAGCAATGAGTGATGAGGCATTAATTACCATCATCCCAGGACATGCCAAATAATTCGCTAAATCAGATATTTTTTGAAGTACATCCCGACCAGGCTTATACAACAAACTTTCTAATGAATAGGATGCTGCAGTAACCTTTGCCTCTTGCCAATTTGCCGTTGTAAGACACAAACCTGCTTCAGAAGTTAAAACAGGTATAAAATTTTGTATTGCAGCCAACATTCCTGATCTCCTGATTTATAGCAATAAACTGGTGTCACCATAACTAAAAAACCTGTATCCTTTTTCAATTGCTTCTTGGTAAAGCATCATTGCTTGTTTATGGCCAATAAACGCTGAAACGAGCATTAATAAAGTAGACTCAGGCAAGTGAAAATTAGTCATTAATCCATCGCAAATCTTAAACTCATATCCTGGGTAAATAAAGATATCTGTGTCTTTGCTACATGGAGTTAGTATTCCATTTTGTACAGCACTTTCAAGACTACGCAAAGCGGTTGTACCTACGGCAATTACTCGATTTCCTGCAGCTTTTGTGGCATGCACTGCCTCACATAATTCAGGGCTAATTGTAAAGCGCTCACTATGCATTTTATGATCTTTGATATTATCACAACGAACTGGTCTAAATGTCCCTGCTCCTACATGCAAAGTAAGATAGGCTACAGAAACTCCTCTTGAACGTATGCTGGATAATACAAGCTCATCAAAATGCAAACCCGCTGTGGGAGCAGCAACAGATCCTTCGTATTTTGCATAAACTGTTTGATAACGATTCTGATCCAGAGTTTCATCATTACGGGTAATGTAGGGGGGTAATGGAATATGTCCTATTCCATTCAATAAATTTAAGACATCCATATCCGCTTGACAAAGAAATAAATCATCGTGTCTATCAATCACTTCAATTTCTTTATTTTGTTCCAACTTAATCTTTGAGCCAGCTTTTAATGCTTTACTGGCCTTAATATGAGCAAGAAATGTCGACTCACCAGTAATACGTTCTACCAATAATTCTACTTTTCCCCCAGTAGTTTTATGGCCATAGAGTCTGGCTGGAATTACCTTGGAATCATTCATAACCAATAAATCGCCAGGATTTAAAAAATCAGCTATTTCACGAAACTGGTAATGACCATATTCACCCTTCTTTCGATCATAGGTTAAAAGACGTGAGTCACTGCGATTAGCCAATGGATACTGCGCAATAAGCTCTGGGGGTAAATCAAAGTAAAAATCCTGTTTATTCATAGAGCAACCTGAAAATAAATTGCCGCTATTATACACGGATTACAACCATTCATCATCCCTGATGAATAAGAGCTGAATTACATTATATTAAGGGAAATTTCGTTACTCTTTTTTTCGCATAGTCACATCCACCTCAGGCGTAGGTGCTACATCCTTTATCAAGCGTTTGGCACTATACAACCATTTGAGCCTCCTATCGGGCTCCATAATCTTCTCGGGTGTAACCTCTTCGATTAATTTATTAAGCTCTCCTTTAACTTCAGAAGATATTGAGGAGTTCTTAATAACATTTTGTACTTTTTCTATATCCTCTTTCTTGGGGGCTTTTATTGTCAAAAACTCAAAATTTTCAACCATTTGCAAATAGCTTCCTTGTGGATTAGGTTTTGGAGTAGGTGTGTGAGTACCTAATATCCGTGTTTTTTGAGCTTGTGCATCGTTTAAACATTGCCCCATAGTCTCTCTTGCTTGACGCATCTCCAATCTTTGATTGACCAATACATCCCTTAATTTCAAATGTTTCTCTTTGCGCTGAATTTGGTTATGTAAATTTTCTTGTATTTTATCCATAAAATTAAAACGAGGGGTTTGAATACGTGCTTTTGTTTGATCAAAATTAAGTTTCGCTTGTAGCCAATCTTCTTCGGTTAAATTCGCAGGATCCACATCTTGTGCGATTAAAGCATATGAACCATCACTTTTTTGAATAAGACGTTTTTCATCCTCGGGTTTGATAATAAAGCGAGCCTGAGTAAAATCAAAAACTTGTTCTAATTGATCGTTAAGAAGTATTTTCTTGTTTCTCATAACTTTTAACGCAGAAGCCAATCCTCGTTCACGCAATTGCAACCCTTCAATTTCAGTGTCGAACTGTCCGAAATAAGTTTGTCGCGATTGAAGTTCCTGTATTTGAGCTCGAGTTTGTTCTAAAGCTAAACGAAATAATTCCTCATAATTCGTCACTGTTTGGCTCAGATGAACTTGATGAAAATTGAGTTCATGCTCAAGTACTTTAATGTGTCTACTAATGCGACGCTCCTCAATTTCTTGAGGCCTGCTCTCTTCGGAGTTTGTATTTTTATATATTCTCTCTTGTTCTTTAAACGCTTCAAGATCTTTCATTAGAACGGTTATTCTTCGTTCGGCAACAGTTGAAGGCGATTCTTTAGGTTGATTCAATATAGGGAGCTTTAAATAGGTATCCAATATATCAATATGAGCATGAAGTTCTTCGTGATAAGCGTTCATCCGCTGTTCTTCTACTTCAATCGTGGCCAATTCTGCTTCGATTTCTTCTAATTGATATTCCAATTGTTCCAGTTTTTCATCTAGAGCTTGAATGGTCTCAAGGTAGTAATAAATCATAGCATCTATAATTTCAATTGGTGATCGGACAAAAGTTGTTTCTTGGCTCGTCTCAGCATACTTCTCCTTTGTAAGTAATTTTTCCATTTCCAGTCTAACGAGTCGGTCCACATTTTTGGCCATAGCTTCCCGATCAGCGATTAACCCCATCAGAAGATAAAGTAACCGTTGCTTTTTAAGCAATTCCTCAGCATTTTGTTCTCTCTTAGATTGAATCTGTGCCTCTTCTTCTATCAGTTCTCGAGCTATCATCGTTAATGTAGCCCTCCCACCGGCTGATTTAAGAAAATCAAATACCTCTGAGGAATTTTTGAGTCCGAAATGTGAAAGAAATTGAGTAGTTAAATAAGAATTTGTTTCAGCTGTATTGAGGGCTCGATTTTTTTCTATATCTGTAAACCATTGTTCCAATCGACTCGAAATAAACTTTAGTTCTGTTCCATTTAACTCTTGCCCTATTAAAATAGTATGCTCGGGAATTCTCAATATATTAGAAGCCATATTAAAACTCCAACAAAGCACTATTAATGAAATTATAGGCTACTTAAGAGGAAAATGGCTTATGAGACAGACTACACCTCTAATCTCAAACAGAGCAAGTATGACTATGGGGCGAAATTTTAATTAAGAACTGAATGAGTATCTATTTCTTTTCTGATTTTTGGGTTCTGTAACCACGAACCCAAAAACCTGTAATTTACTTTTAATTGAAAAAGTCTTTATTTTTTTATACTTAAAGTATCAAAAGATGTCTGAGAATCTAAAAGATAGCTACCAGAAACGTCTGAAGAAGCTTTAGTATATAACTCAGAATAGATTGGTTCTACATCTTTTCGAGGGGTTTTAGAATTTTGGGGAGGAAAATCACTACTCATCTCAGTATAAGAACCTCTTATATCCAAGTCCACCTCATCCTGTTCTGTACTTGAAGATTTTGAAGTACGAGCATTGACCGCTAATTTAACGCCCATCCCAGCTAAACCACCGAGCAGTAAAAATGGTGACCAAAGTACCGCCCCTATAGATTTCATAACTCCTTTAAAACTCAATCCATCTTCGTTAATAACTCGTGATTTGATCATATCAAATACATTTTTATCGCTTTTGTAGCATTCTTTAGCACTAGAATACAAAGAAACCAAACCTAATGCGCCATATAAAACAAGTGCACCAATTCCAAAAGTTGCAACATTCAAACCAATTGCACCCGCAACACCCGCTCCTGCCACTCCTGCCGTAGTTAATGACGCGGCAGTAAAGCCCATAGTAAGCTTGAATATCAAGGCCAAAACAATAATAGGAAGGATGATCAAAGAACCTACGAGTACTCCAGTACCTCCAGAATAGTAATAATTCGAGCGATAACCGGGAGTAGAGACTACTGCCAACTGAGGAGAACGAGTTGTATGAACGTGAACTCGCGGATTATAGGATGTAGTAACAACAGGTGTATATGGTTGAGTTATAACACGAGGCCCCTGATGATGGTGATTATGAGCGCCCCCAGAATGAACACCAGTAGCTCGATCATGATTATGATGGTGAGTATACGACACTTTTATTCTCCTTTTGTTTTTATTAAATTCCAAACTTGAAGCAAGAAGTATAAAAAAGAAAACTTAAGGTTTTATTAAAAAAACAATGAATCTTTACAAAAAAATTACATTTCTTTACAAAGCTCACATGATGATTAAAAGAAAAACAGATAGTATCCAAATTACTCCACTCGCAACATACGGATGCTGATATCCTTTAAAACTTTTTCTTCGGGATATCACATCAAGAATAAGTACAGGGACTACGGAAAGAAAGGTGAGCATAAACACCAATACTAATGAGACCGCGCCCTTTTGAAAAGGCATTATACGCACTAAAAAATTTAATACATCTTGCAATATTTCATGCGCGTAAAATACTGCCCATAAAACCCAAAAATTAAAAGTGTAAATGAGCCAGGAGGCAGCAAACATAGGTATCAGTATTTTGGCACCTTTTATAGCAAAGAGTTTTTTAAAGGCTTTGATAAATTCTTCTGAAAAGAAAACTACAATAGAACTAAACAGAACAACCAAAGCTAATGTCAATAACATTTACCTGTCCCTTTTTTCAACATCTTCTAACACCTCCCAACGCTCATAAAGCTGGGATAATAACGTTTCATCTTCAGCCAACCCTTGATTTACTTTTGCAATCATCTGAGCATCTTGCTGGTAAAACTTAGGGTCAGCCATTTGTAATTGTAACTCCGCAATTTTTCCTTCCAATTTCTCAATTTTTTGTGGTAATTGCGCAAGCTCACGTTGCTCATTAAAACTTAATTTATTTGTGGCAGTAGTTCGTTTTACAATCGGTGCTTTTGTTGCCAGATCACGCTGTTGTTGTTTCTTATGCATTTTATATTCATCATAACCACCAACAAACTCATTAAACTGTCCTGCTTCTTCATAAACCAGAACACTGGTAACGACCTGATTAATAAACGCCCTATCATGGCTAATTAATATTAACGTCCCAGGGTAATCAGCTAACATACCTTCCAGGAGTTCTAATGTTTCAATATCTAAATCATTAGTAGGTTCATCCATCACCAACAGATTGACTGGTTTGGCAAAGAGTTTTGCGAGTAATAATCTGTTTCGTTCGCCACCAGAAAGCACTGAAACCGGTTGATTAAAACGTTCGGACGAAAATAAAAAATCACGCAAATAACTGGCTACATGTTTTTGTTTGCCATTGATCGTTACATAATCTGCCCCATCACCTACATTAAACATGACGGTTTGATCCTCATGTAATTGACGGCGTAATTGATCAAAATAAGCAACACTCAAGGAAGTACCAAGCTTTATCTGCCCAGAATCAGGCTGTAGTTCTCCAAGCAATAGCCGTACTAAAGTCGTTTTACCACACCCATTGGGACCAATGATACCAAGTTTATCCCCCCTACTCAGCAATAAGGACAAATCATGTAAAATCGTTTTATCCCCTAACCTGTAATTAACATGGTTTGCTTCAATGACTACTGAACCTGAACGAGTTACATCTAAGGAAAATGATTTGACCTTACCCAATTGATTACGACGCGCCTTATATTCTTCACGCAATGCTTTTAATGCACGAACTCGACCTTCATTTCGGGTTCGTCGTGCTTTGATTCCTGTGCGAATCCATACCTCCTCCTCAGCTAGCTTTTTATCAAATAAATCATTTTGCTTTTGCTCGCTTAGACGAATGGACTCTCTTCTGTCCAGGTATGTTTCATAATCACAATCGTGCTGGTATAGTTTCCCTCTATCAATTTCTACAATCCGATTGGATACTTGACTTAAAAATTCCCTATCATGGGTTACTAACAATACCGATCCTTTGAAACTTTTCAAATAAGATTCTAGCCATTCAATTGCTTCTATATCCAAATGGTTTGTCGGTTCATCCAATAATAATAAATCTGGAGTCGCGATCAGCGCAGCGCCTAAAAGCACGCGGCGTTTCATACCTCCTGACAGATTATTCATACGCTCACGGGTGTCTATGCCTAAACGACTGGCCATAGTCTCAATTTGTGGCAATTTATCCCAAGCATGTAAATTATCCATTTGTTGCTGACATGCGGCTAATTTATCCATATCGCCTAACTGGGATAATTCATTAAAACGGGATAAAACCTCACCTACTTCACCAAGGCTTTTTACTAGAAAATGATAGACAGACTCTTCTTCTGCGATTGGAACTTCCTGCGTTAATCCAGCAACACGCAATCCAGAAAGCTGATTGATTTGACCACTATCAGGAATCAGATCTCCCTGCAGAAGTTTAAGAAGAGTAGATTTACCTGCTCCATTTCGTCCAACTAATGCAATACGATCCTGAGGCTGAATCTGCCAATCTGCATTATCCAATAACTGATTACCCGCAATATTGAGGGACACGCTATGAAGGGAAACTATACTCATACACTAACTCTGACGTTAAAATATGTAGCCTGGATGAAGCAAAGCTCGGTTTTCTTATTATTGATTTCTCAGGTTACGGCTTGAAACTTCATCAAGGCTACTTGTAAATGAATTACTTCGAAGACAAAACCATTATACCATCCATCTCAACTTGAGCGCCACGTGGTAAGGCAGAAACTTCTATGGCAGCCCGTGCTGGATAAGGTGCCGCAAAATAACGGCTCATTGCTTCATTAATTAACGGAAAATGACGCAAATCAGTTAGATAAACATTCAATTTCGCTATTTGCGCCAAACTGCCGCCAGCAGCTTCACAAACTGCTGATAAATTTTCCAAAACCTGTGTAATTTGCAATTTAATATCTTCACTACATATTTGCATCGTTACTGGATCAAGTGGTATTTGTCCTGAAAGATAAACTGTATTGCCACACTGGATTGCTTGTGAATAAGTTCCAATAGCCTCAGGAGCCAATTTTGTATGTACAGGTTGCATTAATTATCCCCTTGTTTTTTTCTATAAAGACGCATGACTACTTTATTTGCTCGTAATCGACGCATAACACGAGCCAAATGCGTTCTATCCACAACACTAATTGAGAAAGTAACTGCATTATGCCGACCATCACGCGGATCTACATTAATATTACCAATATTTGATCCCGCTTCAGCAATGGCCGTTGCTAGTGCCGCCAATACCCCGCGTTCATTCACTACATCAACAGTAATATCAACCCAGTACTCGCCTTCAACTTTCTCATCCCAACGCAAGGCAACAAATTGTTCTGGATTGCTTCGTGAATTTTTTAAGGTCGCACAATCACTGCTATGAACTATAATTCCTCGACCTTGCTGGAATTTCCCTACAATATTATCACCAGGAATCGGCTGACAGCACTCACTAAAATGCACCACCATTCCTTCGGTACCCTTAATTGCCAATGGTCGTGTTTTAATTCCTTTATCTAACTCATTAGAATCTTGAGAAACCACTAATCTTTTGGCAATTACCATTGCCATTTGATTGCCTATACCAATCGCATAGAGTAGATCGTCCATCACTTTATAATGTAAGTCACTTAATAATGCCTGTAAGGATTCAGGTGGTATTTTAGCATAATCACTAGACAACTCATTTAATGATTGCTCAAGAAGTCGTTTTCCTAAGCTAATTGATTCGGTATTTTGTTGGCTCTTCAGAAAATGACGAATATTAGAACGGGCTTTTCCTGTAACAACAAAGTTTAACCATGCCGGATTAGGATGAGCTCCCTGTGCAGTAATAATCTCAACCGTTTGCCCATTAGATAAGGGGATGCTGAGCGGAACCAGTTTTCGGTTTACTTTCGCTGCGACGCAACTATTCCCCACTCCAGAATGTACTGAGTAGGCAAAATCAACCGGAGTCGCCCCTTTGGGTAATTCCATGATATGACCTTTAGGAGTAAATACGTATACTTCATCAGGGAATAAATCGATTTTGACGTTTTCGATAAACTCCAATGAACTCCCTGTACTCCGTTGCATTTCTAATAAACTTTGTACCCACTCTCTTGCGCGTAATTGTGCCTCATTTACTTCGAGACCGGATGATTTATAGATCCAGTGTGCCGCGACTCCATTATCAGCTACTTTATCCATATCTCGTGTACGAATTTGCACTTCCAGAGGAACCCCAAAAGGTCCGAACAAGGTCGTATGCAGCGATTGATATCCATTCGCTTTAGGTATGCCAATATAATCTTTAAATCGTTGAGGCACCGGTTTATAAGTACAATGCAAAGCACCTAAAATACGGTAACAAGAATCAATATCTTCAGTAATAACGCGAAAAGCAAAAACATCAGTAATCTCGGTAAAGGAGGCTTTTTTCTGACGCATCTTCTTATATATGCTGTATAAGTGCTTTTGTCTACCGAATACTTGTTCATAAGGAATATTCAACTGTGCCAAAGCCAGTTGTAAATCACGTTCAATCGTTTGGGTCAACTCACGTCGATTGCCTCGAGATTTTTCAACAGCTGATTTAATTGCTCTATAACGCATGGGATATAAAGCCTGGAATCCTAAATCCTCCAAGCCTACATAAATTGAATGCATCCCTAAACGGTTAGCGATTGGTGCATAAATTTCTAAGGTTTCTATGGCAATGCGTCTGCGCTTTGCATAAGGCATTGCACCAAGAGTTTTCATGTTGTGTAGTCGGTCAGCCAACTTAACGATAATTACGCGGATGTCTTTGACCATAGCCAAGACCATTTTACGGAAATTTTCCGCTTGCGCTTCAGCCTTTGATTCAAATTTGATTTTAGTTAGTTTGGTAACACCATCAACAAGAGAGGTAATTTCTTCGCCAAATTGGCGTGTTAAATCTTCTTTACTCACAGAGGTATCTTCAACCACATCATGGAGTAAAGTAGCCATAATCGTTTGATAATCAAGACGCATTCGGGCGAGAATCAGGGCTGCTGCAACTGGGTGGGTAATATAAGGCTCGCCAGAACGACGCATTTGTCCTTGATGCGCTTTCTCCGCGACCAAGTAGGCTTGGTAACATTTTTCTATTTGCGACTGCTCAAGATAGCATTTCAGCTCTTCATCGAGCTCCTTAAAGTAGCTCACGCAGTACTCCCTAGTATCTAACATGACCATACCCCTATACCCCTAAATTCACCCTATTAAGGCACCCTCGAATAATCACCATCCTCTCTATGATTCGTAGCTAGGGTGAACAAGCGGAATCCTGGAATTAGTTACCTAACCCAGGTCCGCTTCGCCCAGGCTATATAAATAGTATTAACTATTCTTTATCCAAAATTTCTGGGGTAATTAAACCTTCTGCTATTTCACGTAACGCCACTACTGTAGGTTTATCATTTTCCCATTCAACCATCGGTTGATCTCCTCGAACCGCAATTTGGCGTGCACGTTTCGTGGCTACCATAACCAGCTCAAATCGATTTGCAACATTCTTTAAACAATCTTCAACTGTAACTCGTGCCATAAATCATTCTCCGGTAGCAAAACCTTGTATTTTACTGCGATGACATTAGGAAAGAAAGCAATTTTGATTGTTTATTTATCTGTCGCTGAATACATAAGCGGTTTGCAATCACAATCGCCCCTAACTCCATCGCTGCTTTTTCAAAATTATCATTAACTATTAAATAATCAAATTCAGGATAATGACTTAACTCATCTTGAGCCTTTTTCATTCGGTCACTAACCACATCATCTTTATCTTGTCGTCTATTCAACAATCGTTCTCTTAAAACCTCCAAGGATGGTGGTACAATAAAAATACTCACAGCCTCAGGAAAAGAACGTCTAATCTGAGTCGCTCCTTGCCAATCTATATCCAGAACCACATCGATACCATTTTGCAAACGCCTTGCAATTTGCTCCATCGATGTTCCATACAAATGATTAAAGACTCGGGCATGCTCTAAAAAAGCACAATCATCAATCATACGCATAAATTCTTTTTCATCAGTAAAAAAGTAATCCACTCCATGTCGTTCTCCAGGCCGCATTGTTCGAGTTGTATGCGAAATGGATACCTCAATATCGTCCATGGTTTCGATTAACCTTTTTACTAAGCTTGTTTTGCCTCCCCCTGAAGGTGCTGCAACAATAAATAAATTACCGGAATAATCACCCACAATAGTACTCACTCAATATTTTGAATTTGCTCACGCATTTGCTCAATTAAAACTTTCATATCCACTGCACTCTTAGTCAATTCTACAGAGTCCGATTTTGAGCTGAGCGTATTCGCCTCCCTATTTAATTCTTGCATCAAAAAATCAAGACGTCTTCCTGCGATTTTATCGCAATTTAACGTCCGACTCACTTCATCAAGATGAGTCTGTAATCTATCCAATTCCTCGCTGACATCAATACGAGTCAAAATTAAAGCAATTTCCTGCTCCACACGTGACTCTTGAACTTCAAGTTTCACTGAGTGTAATCGGGTCAATAGTTTATCTTTTACTTGTTCTGTTTGCATTAATACTATAGATCGTGCGCGCTTAACTTCTTGACCTAAATCACTTAATCGTCCTTCTATATGTGCTTTCAATGCGCTCCCTTCTGTTACACGCATTTGTTTTAGCTGCTCAATCCCTCTTTTAAATAAAGAAATTGCGTGCTCCCCTAAAACATCCGCATCGGGCACACTCGCTTGCACCACACCAGGCCAAGATAAGACACGACTAACACCTAAATCATTCGGCAAATGATGTGATGCAGAAAGTTTCTCACTTAAATTAACTAATGCATTAACCATGCCTATATTTATAAGCATAGACTGATTATTAGAACTTGTGTCTTGATACTTAAGCTGACACTCCAATTTGCCGCGATTGATTACATCTCGCAACGCATGACGCAATTGAGGCTCTATAAATCGGAACGATTCAGGTAAACGAAATGAAACATCCAGATATCGATGATTAACTGATTTGATTTCCCAGCAAAAATGACCCTCTTCGATTTGCTGTTGAACTCGTGAGAAAGCCGTCATACTTTGAAGCATATAGAATACCAATGAATAAACCTTGCGCGAATATACCCCAATTTAAAGCAATTGGACAGAGACAAATCTCTTGATATTTACCTCAGTTTAGCAATTATCATGAACAATATTAAATCAATTTGACAATTAATTAAAGACCCCAACTTAAAAACCCATCGAAGCATGATATCCCGGATTAATATTTTTAACCCGGGATTAAAAATTATTTACTTAGCGAGGAACCTGATATGGATTTTGATTGCTGATGATGCGCCAACATCTCAGTCATTTTCTCATTCATCCAACTCATCAGTGTAACTGCAGACATAACCCGCAGACCGCGAGGAAATCCACCATTAAAAAAGCCATAAAGGCCATGTTCTGCACGGATCTTTTGAGTCGTTTTGAAAAAACCAGCAGGATTTTTAGCAATTGAAGACTGTTGGACTGTCTTTATTACATCAAATTTTTGTGACGCTACTGTTGCGCCTATTCCTGCAAATATACCTGCAAGTGAAGAAGCAGCAAAATCATTGGGGCAATACTCCTTAATTCTAACTTTCAATGCAGGAGTCACCGCCAAAAAAAATGTAGAAAACATCCCCTCTCGCAGCATCGTTGCCATCATTCCCGTATAAAGACGAGAGCATCCCCCCTGCCTCACCAAATGAGTTCCCGCTGAAATAAAGCTGGTTTTTTGATGGGTCATGATCATTTCAGTCGGGCAACTAATTGCAGCAGAACCAACCCCAGCAGCAAATGCACTCATCAGTTTTTGAGTATCAGACAATTCATATTTATTCTCAAAAAACCATTTTTGGAAAAAACGATTCAAACCTACTTGTACTGCAGTTATTGGGACCATGCTGGCGGCATTTGGCAATATACCTCGATACAATACTTGTGGATTTAGAGTAAAGGGTTCTCTTTTTTGCATTCGCGTCTTTATAGACCACAAAGGATGATCCACGAACACTTCAAAAGCCCCAGTAATACTTCCCGAGATGATGCTTTGAACTACACTTAGATTGTTTTTCTTTTCTTTAGGGCGCGTCTCGTCTTTATGCGCCTCAAATTTAGTTTGAGTCATAATATTCTCCAAAAGCGATGTTAAATTGTATTCATTACCCGCTCGCATCCTCCCTAGAGAGGCGCGGATAATTCACAAAGACCGCCCTAGGGAAAAAGGGGTAAGAAAAGAATCACTAATAAAGAAGAAAGATTTTGAGAAACAACTAAATCGCAGGCAAACAGCGAGCTTGCAGATAAATCTGCAGATAAAGCAACACGGTGTTCATGACTGCAACTGTACATAATGGACGCTTTTTTATAGATAGAATTCAAAATTACATGATGAATCAATATTAATCAATATGAATATAAAGAAAATTTTTGCATTTAATTAGTGCTCTGTGTGAATTATTCTCCTCTATAATGTTCAACATATTATTATCTCAATAAATCAATCTTCAACCCCATCCTGATTTGTTTTATTGCGGCGGATATACTTTAGGATGCAACTCCCAGAGTTAAGCGTTATAATTCATAATTTTTAACGAGGATTATCCTATGCGCCCAAGTAATCGAGAAGCCAATCAACTACGTTCTGTTAAAATTACCAGAAACTATACCAAACACGCTGAAGGTTCTGTCCTGGTTGAATTTGGGCAAACTAAAGTGTTATGTAATGCTTCAGTAACTGATGGAGTTCCTCGTTTTATTAAAGGTAAAAACCAAGGCTGGGTTACTGCTGAATATGGCATGCTTCCCCGTGCAACGCATAGCCGCACTGAACGCGAAGCAAGCAAGGGAAAACAAGGCGGCAGAACCATGGAAATTCAACGTCTAATCGGACGTTCTCTAAGAGCTTGTGTTGATTTAAAAGTCTTAGGTGAAAATACAATAACTCTAGATTGTGATGTAATTCAGGCTGATGGAGGCACAAGGACCGCCGCTATTACAGGTGCCTGCGTTGCTATGAGAGATGCGATAAACTGGATGGTCGAACGAGAAAAAATACGTAGAATGCCTGCATTTCATTACATTGCTGCAATTTCTGTGGGGCTCTATCGAGGTCAAGCGGTCCTTGATTTAGATTACGCAGAAGACGTGCTTGCTGAAACGGACATGAATGTAGTAATGAACGAAGCAGGACATTTCATAGAGATTCAAGGGACTGCCGAAGACAAGCATTTTAATCGCGATGAACTAAATAACATGCTGGCACTTGCCGAAATTGGCATTCCTCAATTAATTGAATTACAGAAAAATGCCTAAGCCTTAAAGTCCCGGCCTTCCTGTCATTTAAGCATTGTTTGTCATTCCCGCGAAAGCGGGAATCTATTTTTAAATAAACTCTCAGCTCTCAAAAATGGAATATCCGCTTTCGCGGAGATAACAAAGAAGCAAGCACTTTAAAATAAATTTTTATCGATAGCCACTTCACGTGCTGTATAGGTGGAGATAATATTTTTTTTCACCAGCTCAGTTAAATGCTGATCCAAGGTTTGCATTCCTTTGCCTTGACCTGTTTGGATGGAGGAATACATTTGGGCCACTTTATCTTCACGAATTAAGTTCCGTATCGCACCGGTACAAATCATAATTTCCAAAGCAGCAACGCGTCCTCCACCATTTTTTTTCAATAAAGTTTGCGCTACTACAGCTTGCAAAGATTCAGACAACATGGAACGTACCATTGATTTTTCTTCAGCAGGAAACACATCAATAATCCTATTGATAGTCTTAGTTGCCGAATTGGTATGTAAGGTTCCAAATACTAGGTGCCCTGTTTCTGCAGCAGTCATTGCCAAACGAATTGTTTCCAAATCCCGCAACTCGCCCACGAGAATGACATCCGGATCCTCACGGAGTGCTGAACGTAATGCCGCATTAAAACTCAACGTGTCACGATGAACCTCACGCTGATTCAACAAACATTTCTTACTTTGATGTACAAACTCTATAGGATCTTCCACCGTTAAAATGTGATCGTAACGATTTGCATTGATGTAATCGATAATAGCAGCCAAAGTAGTACTTTTACCGGAGCCTGTTGGCCCCGTAATCAATACTAATCCTTTAGGATAACTGGCCATCTCTTCAAAAATAGCCGGTAATCCCAGGTCATCCATGCTTAAAATATCAGAAGGAATCGTACGAAAAACTGCTGCTGCACCGCGTAATTGATTAAACACGTTCACCCTAAAACGGGCTAGATTTGTTATTTCAAAAGAAAAATCAACCTCTAAATACTCTTCAAATTCTTTTCTTTGCCGATCATTCATTACATCATAGACAATTTTCATTACCTCTTTATGTTCCATGGCGGGCAAATTGATTTTACGTAAATCTCCATCAACTCGAATCATTGGAGGCAAACCTGCGGAAAGATGTAAGTCTGATGATTTATTTTTTACTGAAAACGCCAATAGTTCTGCTATGTCCATTGCTTAATCATCCCGATTGAATCAATAATAGATTGGACTTGATGACCCAATCTAAATCTGATGTTATTAGATTAGCTCACGAAGTGGTACTCGGCAAACATTGTTTCTTTTGCTATTGTTAAGCTTTTCCATGATGTACCAAAAAAACATGAATTTTCATCACAATCTAAATCAAATAAAACAAATAGTCACGCAAACTGAGCTTGAATGCGACAGAACACCTGGGAGTGTGCTCTTGCTTGCTGTCAGCAAACAACAAAGCATCAAGGCAATTAATGAATTATTTCATCTGGGAATCAATCACTTTGGTGAAAGCTACTTCCAAGAAGCCCAACAAAAAATAAATGCATTAAAAAATATACCTATATGCTGGCATTTTATCGGTCCTATTCAAAGTAATAAAACCAAAGGAATTGCTACTTCCTTTAGTTGGGTTCACAGTATTAGTCGCCTTAAAATTGCTCAGCAACTCAATGGGTACCGACCAATCAATTTAGACCCACTCAATATTTGTTTACAAATTAGTTTAGTAGAGGAAAAAACCAAATCGGGAATACCACCAGAAGAGGCTGCAGAATTAGCCTTAGCAGTCAGTCAACTTCCTCATCTTAAATTAAGAGGTTTAATGACCATCCCTCCCCCACAACAGGATATACAAACTCAATATGAGATATTTATGCAGCTTAATCAATTGATGCACTCACTCAATCATGAACTTGGTCTAAACATGGATACCTTGTCTATGGGGATGAGTGATGATTTAGTCCCAGCAATTAAAGCCGGTGCTACTATTGTCCGTATTGGGCGAGCATTATTTGGTGAGCGACAAAAATAAAGCGACGCGATATAATCCTGAAAAATCAGTTGCATAAATACATGTAGAGGGGAATATATGTCTGGGATTATCGTAGTAATGATCTTTGTTGTTTCTTTATTTTTTTCACTCGTCATTTTCAGTTTATGGCTTCGCATCGCCCTACGCTATTTACGTGTTAGTGCGCTTCACCCAATAAGCCAACTGATTTATAAAGTGACTAACCCCATAGTCAATCCCATTCAACTGATAACAAAGCAACCCTATAAGCCGGGACAAAAATATGATATTCCCGCTTTTATTACTTTAGTTCTGGTGGAGCTATTAAAAATTATCTGCATCAGCGTTCTGGCCTTAGGCGGGTTAATGCCTATTGTATTCCTATTCATTTACATCATTGCAGACTTAATCATTCAACCCTGTGATATTTTATTTTATGCGATACTCGTGCGCGTCATCATGAGTTTTGTTAATCCAAATTGGCAAGGCCCAATTCCTGATTTTTTACGCATGCTAACAGAGCCCTTGTTAAAGCTTGGTAGAAAGATTGTTCCGGAGATTTCAGGCTTTGATTTTTCACCCTTTATCATCCTGGTTTTATTAAAAATTATTACTTTATTTATTAGCGCAAGCCTACCCTGGAGATTATTATAAAAGCGACTATACTTAATTTTAAGCAGAGGATTATCAGGATTAAATTATGAAATTGACGCTCCTCAGTAGTACTGGCTTAGGATTGCTCCTGTTACCTTTTAGTCTGTTTGCTGATACCCAATCTTATTATTGCCCACAAAACCACGGATACATTAATGTGGGGATGACTCCAGATGAAGTGATCGCGGCTTGTGGCCAACCAGTAAGCCAACAGGAATCCAATCAACCTGTGATGCAAAAAATTCCCGTACAACAACTCATTTACAATAATATGGGAACGAGTACTGCTTTTTATGGGGTATGGAATATGCCTACCGGTAGTGGCGGAGTACAGCTTGAAATTGATATTGTGAATCAAAAAGTACGATCCATTAAAATGAATGGTTCTGATAGCAATGCAGTTTCTGTATGCCAAGGAGCAAGTATTCAGGCCGGTGATCCGGTGCAAAAAGTATATTATGCTTGTGGCAGCCCTTCTTTAGTAAATAATTCTTTTATCAATGAAATCGTGCCCACAGCAACAAAACCTGTTGTTTGGATCTATCAGCCTGGAGAATATCAACCTACTGTGTCCATGACTTTTGTTAACGGTAAACTACAATCCATTCAATAAACTGCAAACATTCATTTTCCGTTGATTTTCTATTTTTGGGTAAATCCCAATTCAACCCTATGGTAAGTTCAAAAAATAAGATAAACTCTCAAAATTTTAGCGCAAAGACGCAATATTATTGATTCGTTCTTTGTTTTTTGAAATATTCATTGGGGTAAACCACGAAATGACAGCAAGTATAGATGAAATTACTATTGCATATGGCGAAAATGGAACAGAAACAGTTAAAGAATTGGATAAGAAAGTATTAACTCGTGGGGCATGGACTACGATTATGTTTAAGTATCAAGATTGGGATAATGCCCAAAATGATTTCGGCCCAGTTAAATTTTCAATTAGACGTTATCAAAAACGTAATAATCAATACTGGCAAAAATCTAAATTTAATATTTCCAGTGCAGAACAAGCACAAAAAATTATTGAAATCCTAGGTGATTGGTTAAAATAATTCCACATTTTGATTTTACATTTGAGTTTTAAAAATTTAGAGCATCTAAATAATAAATTTCCTGACCTCCAGATTGAGTTTCAGTTTCCGAATTAGCAGAATGCATTTCTTATGTAACCTCCTGTAAACATACAATTTTTCTTCAACAAAAAAAGCAACCTACTGGAGGTTTTGTTTCACTTTGAACACCCGCATGCCCACAAAATGATCCCGAAGAATTTATTTTGTTCTAATTAATCATATTTGTTAAGGTTTAGTTAATTTTTGGTCCGTATAATTAGAATTCAAATTCAACAATTAATATAAGATATAACTATGCAGACTAAAAGTGAAACTTCAAATTCAAAATCTGGGCAAAGAATCATAGTTCCGTCTATATGGAGTACGTTGTCACCAATGGATTTGATCAAGCAAAGAATGCAAGACGTAAAAGATGGGAAAGCACCTCCGATTACACCAGTATGGAATTTACCAAATCTTGGTAAAAATTCTTGGTTTCCAACACCAATGGATTTTATAAGAGAACAAATAAAAACGTCGCCAACCGGACAGTTAACCACAAAATGGTTCTCAACCCTATATCCAACTCAGTGGTTTACTACACCAATGGATGTAGTCAAGCATAATTTGCAAGCCAAATCGGTACAAACATCAAAGCCTGTAACAACTCCAGTTGGTTCAGGTCCTAATGTTCCACCTCCAGGGAAAAAAGGTCCTGAGTTTCCTAAATGGATGCCCCCAATGGATCAAGTATACAAAACAGCTTGGGATGGACTTAATTTTTCAATCGTTGCATTGTTTACCAGTATGACTATCGTATTAGTTCAAAGCCCAGTCAAAACCTCCTTGGTTAATTTAACCAAGAACGGTACGATGGTTCCTCCTTACCAAGGGGGCGTTTGGGGATTCTTTAATGCGATGTATGCTGGGACTTCAGCCTCTATTTCAGGTTCACTAATTCGAACTGGCTATGTTACCGGTGCTAAAGGTGGTGCCAAGCCTGTAGAAGAAGGAATTCTGAGAGAAGAGATAAGCAAAGAAGAAGGAAAGAAATATTCCTTAGCGAGTTTTCATTATGTTATGGCTATGGCATTAGGCGATATTTTGGTCACCCAAATACCCGAGTCTTTATCTACACTACGAAAAGCTAATATCCTTCCTAAGAATTTTGTGTGGAAAACTCCTCATAACGCAGGAAGTTTGATGATGGGAGGTTTTATACCCAGATACGCATCAGGTTTGATAAATTTTGAAGCTTTATGTGTTGTTGAAGAACTTATAGCCAAAAGATTGCCAATTAAAGGTGACAAATCACATTATATAGCCGGAGCAGCAGCTGGAGCGATTGCTGGTGGTTTCGCATATACACCTACCGTATTTAAAGATCACTTACTCTTGCAATCGACTGTTACACCTGATGGACGTCTGCACAATGCGAGTACATATAAAGTAACCAAAGCGTTATTTTATTGCTTCATTAACGATCCAAAAGCTTCGCTGAAATCCTTTGGGCAAATGGCTTTGAAACAAGTTCCTATCCGCATGACCTTAAGCGCCGTAATATTTGGTCTTGTGGCTGGTGTTGGTGAAACAATGGGGCCTGAACCACTGAAGAAAGTTGTTCCAGAAAAATATCAACCTTCACCTGGAAAATCTAGACATACTATGTTTGCAACCAAGGAATCAACGCCTCGAATTGAAGAAATCGTTGAAGAGCAAACCAAGGAAAAAGAAAATAGCACTGGTTCCAAATTAAATTAGTGATAAGGATAATTGCATAACAAATCATTTAATTTTTCAAAAAAATGGTTTGTTATGTAAAAATATAGTGTATGATAAATACTGTAGTGTGTAATTTTAGTACACACTGCAGTGTTTAACGTTATTAAAAGGATTAAAAATGCTATCACGATTTTTTGCTGGACCTGTTAAAGCAGTTGCTGAAACCACAGGCTACTCCCTTGCTGCCGCAGCCGTAGGCTCCGGAGTTTATAGATTCACAACGTTTCAAGATAAAAGCAAAGAAAAAATGCCAGTATCCCAAGAGCAAGAAAATACCCCCAGTAATACAAAATTAAATTTTTAATTCAAAATCCTCATATTTATTTCAATTAATAACCTAAGGATGGTGTTGTCAAAATTTAATTTACAACACCAATCCAATCAATTTTATAATAAATTGAAACTCTAAGCCCATTCCAAACCAGGATGAGAACGTTCAAAGTACTTCTGAACCATTTGGTCTGAAACTAAATCCAAACGCACTGGATGCCATTGAGGATTCTTATCTTTATCAATTAATAGAGCTCGAACACCTTCATAAAAATCGTGGCCATGCATAAAATGACTGACCATATCATAGTCCATTTGCAAACATTGTGCTAAAGATAACCCCTTGGCTTTTTGTAATTGCGCTAATGTCACTTTAAGACTCAAAGGAGATTTCTGTGCTAAAGTATTATCAACCGCCTCAGCCCAAACTGTATTAGCACTTTGTAACGACCCGCGGATCATTTCGACTGTTGGATGAGCAAAACAGACATTAATCGCAGGTTTAATTTGACTAACTTCCTCAGTAGAAGAGGTAGTCGAAAAGGCGTCCACACATCGATTTACTTGCTCCATCGCATCTGCTGATAAATCTTCATTCATTAATGCATCATACAAAGCCGGCATTTGTTGGGAGGGGACTATTTTTTTAATTAATCCTGCTTTCATTGCATCATGCGAGCTCAAGCGATTTCCTGTTAACCCCAGGTAAATACCCAAAGATCCTGGGCATCGGGTTAACAAATAACTTGCACCAATATCAGGAAAGAAACCAATGCCGGTCTCAGGCATAGCGAATACAAAACGCTCACTGGCTATAGGGTGGCTTCCGTGCATGGAAATTCCTACTCCCCCCCCCATCACCATACCATCAATCAGAGCAATATAAGGTTTGCCAAAATGATGGATAAAATGATTTAAACGATATTCGTGCCAAAAAAATTGCATTTGCTCCGCATCATTAACTTGCCCGGAAAAATAAAGGGAACGGATATCACCTCCGGCACAAAAAGCATTTCCAGGAACTGCCCGCACTACGACAGCATGTATGGCGTCATCTTCCTTCCAAAAACTTAATTGTCTCTGGATGTTAAGAATCATATTTAAAGTCAACGCATTCAATGCGTTAGGTCTATTTAATGTAATGACACCTAATGAACCTTCTTGATTAAAAAGTACTTCATCAGTCATGATTATCTTCCTTTGAACTGAGCAACTCGTTTCTCTAGAAATGCCGCAACTCCTTCTCGCTTATCTTCAGAAGCACACACTTTAGCAAAATGAATTGCCTCTAGATGTAACGCATCTGTTAAAGATAAATCATAGCCATGATCTATAACTTCTATAATACCCGCTACAGCAAGAGGCGACATACTTAATATTCCATACAATAATGCTTTACCACGTTCTAACAAAGCTTCTGGTTCAACAACCTCACTAACCAATCCCCAATGTAATGCCGTTTCTGCATTAATAAATCGTCCAGTCAAACACAAATCCAGAGCTCGTCCTTTACCAATTAAACGGGCTAATCGTTGTGTGCCACCATAACCGGGAATAACCCCTAGCTTTACTTCAGGCTGACCAAACTGAGCTTTTGTTGAAGCAATTCTTAATGTTGCAGAGATAGCTAATTCGCAACCACCACCGAAGGAAAATCCATTTACCGCTGCCAATGAAGGTTTACCCAAAGTTTCCAAAAGTCGAAACACTTCTTGTCCACGACAAGCAAATTCATATCCTGTTTGAGCGGTACATTCAGCCAAGCGGTTAATATCTGCACCGGCACAAAAAGCTTTGCCATTGCCAGTAATCATCAATGCCTTAACTTTTGGATTTGTTTTTGCATAATGAAATAATTCTTCTAAAGCATCTAACACTTCGGAACTTAAAGCATTTAACTTCTCTGGTCTGTTTAAAGTTAAAGTTAAAATTCCCTGGCTATCCAAATCTTGTTCAATTAAATTCATTCTTTTACTCCCTTTCTATTGAAGAACATAACGTAGCTCGGGTTCCGGTTTACTAACACTAGCTACAAATTACAACCACTCAATCAGCACAGAAAGTGCTCCTCATCCAAAGTTGCCTTGGCTACAATTTCTCGCATAATTTCGTTCGTACCTTCAAGAATTTGATGCACTCTTAAGTCCCTGAATATTCGCTCAATCTTATAATCACGTAAATAACCATAACCACCGTGAATTTGCATAGCCTTGTCACAAATGCGAAACGCGACATCCGTAGCCAAACGTTTAGCCATAGCACAGTATATAGGGACTTGCGGATCATTTTTATCCATGGCACTTGCTGCCCGATAAACCATTAAGCGTGCCGCTTCGTAATCTGTTAACATATCGGCGAAATAAAAACGCAATGCCTGCATATCGGTAAGTGGCTTACCAAATTGTTTACGCTCATGCATATAGCTTTGCGTTAATCGTAAGCAGGCGAGAGCTCCTCCTAAAGAACATGAAGCAATATTAATCCGTCCTCCATTTAAAGCATTCAAGGCAATTTTAAATCCCATCCCCTCCTCGCCAACACGATTGGCAACAGGTACACGACAATTTTCAAAATAGACCATGCAGGTAGGTTGACTATTCCAACCCATTTTTTGCTCTAATTTCCCGAAACTCAATCCTGGAGTGTTTTTTTCGATCAATAAGCAACTTATTCCATGATGTGATTCATCACCAGTTCGAACCATACATAAATAAACATCACTTACTGAACCTCCTGAAATAAAGGCCTTGGAACCATTAAGAATGTAATAATCCCCATCCTTCATAGCTCGAGTTTTTAAAGAAGCCGCATCAGAGCCCGATTCAGGTTCAGTCAGGCAATAACTTCCGATTACTTCCATAGACGTTAATTTAGGTCCCCATTTCTTTCGTAACTCAGAATCGGCATATCGATCAACTAAAGAGGTAACCATGTTATGAATAGAAAGGTAAGCACTGGTACTGATACAACCAGTCGCCAATTGTTCGAACAATAATGCAGAGTCCAAACGTGTCAATTGTGATCCACCAATATCCTCACGCGCCATCATCCCAGCCATTCCTAATGTGGCCGCCTCACGTAAAACCTCAATGGGAAAATAATGATGCTCATCCCAATTATCGGCCATGGGAGCTAATTTGTCGCGTGCAAAATCAGCTGCCATCTCACGAAAAGCTATATGCTCTGCTGTGAATTCAAAATCCATAAACTGTCCTTAGAAAATTTATTCAAATGTATTATTATTGCGAATTTTTACCATCCGTGAAAGATATATGCTTCGAAAATTACCCAAAACATTTTATGAACGGGATACTATTATTGTTGCCAAAGAACTTTTAGGCAAATACATTATTCATAATTATTCAGGAATCGAATACATAGGAAGGATCGTTGAGGTTGAAGCATACCTAGGACAACATGATCTGGCATCCCATTCTTCTAAGGGCATTACTCAAAGAACAAAAGTTATGTATGGGCCTGCTGGTTACGCTTACATCTACTTAATTTATGGAATGTATTACTGTACCAATGTCGTTACTGAAACTGAAGGGACAGGTTCGGCGATATTGTTGCGCGCAATTGAACCCATCAAAAACATTCAAGGACGAACCCAAGGACCTGGTCTACTTTCTAAGGCAATGCATATAGATAGACAATTAAACCAACACGATCTAACCGGTGATACCTTCTATATCGCCGAAGCTGAAAATCAACCATCCATTACTATTGTAGAAAAACCAAGAATAGGGGTCCATTATGCAAAAGATTGGGCAGAAAAATTACTGCGCTTTTATATCAAAGATAATGTGTTTATTTCCAAGCCATAATCCTTATAAAAACAGCATAGCCCTAGGTATCACTACTGAAAAAACTGTCGCTCCCGCCATTTCTAAAGTGACACAGTACGACTATAAGAATAGATTTCCGCCTTCGCGGGAATGACAAAAACCCTTAAACCAATGACCCAAATCCTTAACTTAACCGTAATGACCCTAGGCATTCGTAATAGAACTCTACTGCTTTTTTAAGGATGATGATATGATTGCGAATTTTCTGCGTCCGTGAAAATAATAAGAATAATCACATGGAAACTCTTGCAGCACCGGTAACTCGCAATAAAAACTCACTTGCTGTACTCAAAGAATATTTTGGCTTTGACTCGTTCAGAACACCACAAGAAGACATCATTAATGATGTTATAGCTGGACATGACGTGCTTGTTTTAATGCCCACCGGCGGTGGGAAATCGCTGTGTTATCAAATACCTGCCCTTGTAAGACCCGGTGTAGGTATCGTTGTTTCTCCATTAATTGCGTTAATGGAGGATCAAGTAACTGCGCTCAGATTACAGGGAATTCGTGCTGCTTATTATAACTCCTCTTTAACCAGTGAAGAAGCAAAGAATGTATTAATGCAATTACATCAAGATGAACTGGATTTGCTGTACATTGCTCCTGAGCGCTTGATTAGCACCTCCTTCTTGGAGCGATTAAACGAATGTCACATCGCACTTTTTGCCATTGATGAAGCCCATTGCATCTCCCAGTGGGGGCATGATTTTCGTCCCGAGTATTCTGCGTTAGGTATTTTAAAAAATCATTTTCCTGATATTCCAATTATTGCTTTAACTGCCACGGCTGATAAACAAACACGCCAAGATATTGTGGATAGGTTAAACTATTTACCCAAAAAATATATTGCTTCATTTAACAGACCCAATATCCATTACAAAGTAGTTCCTAAGACCAATGTTGCCAAGCAATTAAATCAGTTTTTACAAACCGTGGAACAACAATCAGGAATTATTTATTGTGGGACACGTAATGGGGTAGAAAATCTGGCTCAAAAACTACAAGAAATGGGATTCAAAGCCCGTGCCTATCATGCCGGACTTTCTCATAATGAGCGTCGAGAAGTGCAAACTTTATTCAGATATGATCGCATTGATATTGTTGTTGCTACCATCGCTTTTGGGATGGGAATAGATAAGCCTAATGTTCGTTTCGTCGTACATCACGATTTACCTAAAAATATTGAAGGGTACTATCAAGAAACAGGACGTGCTGGGCGTGATGGCCTACCAGCTCAAGCACTCTTACTTTATAACGCAGCAGACAGCGCCAGACTACGCTCGTGGATCATGAATAACCCGCTGGATGAACAAAGACGAGTTGAAACCAGCAAGCTTAACCATATGCTTGCTTTTGCTGAAGCATCTCATTGCCGTCGACAAATTTTATTACGCTATTTTGATGAGCTCTGTGACACTGAATGCAAGTATTGTGACGTCTGTGATAATCCACCAATAACTGCTGATGCGACAGAAGACGCGCAAAAATTCTTATCCTGTGTTTATCGATTGCGTCAAAATTATGGTTTAACGTATACCATAGAAGTATTACGTGGTAGTTCTTCAGATAAAATTAAACAATATGGCCATGAGCAGCTCAGTACCTTTGGCATTGGTAAAAACAAATCAGCCTATTACTGGAAGCAACTCGCCTGGCAACTCATCCATAAAGAATATTGCCTACAAGATATGAATCAGTTTCAAGTTCTTAAACTAACACCCAAAGCTATTCCTTTGCTTAAAGGCGAAGAAAAAATATCACTGACCATACCTAATACTGAGTTTCAGGGCAGTAAAAAGAAAGCCAAAGAACGACGTTCGATTCAAGCCACAAATAGCCCTCTATTCGAGTTGCTGCGTGCATTAAGACGTGAGTTAGCAGATGAGGAAAACAAACCACCCTTTATGATTTTCAGTGATGCAACCTTGCATGCAATGACTGAAATAAGACCTCAAAACTTGGATCAGCTACTTGCAGTACCTGGTGTGGGGCAACATAAGTTGGCTCATTATGGAAGCCAGTTCCTTACTGTTTTGAATAACTATAGTGAATAAATGAGCTGAGGGAACAATTAGCTTCGACAACCTAGATAGTACAACAAAAGCAGGAGTACTGGGCACAAAAGCCCTCCATTGTTATGGTAATATCAACTCGCCCTGAGCGTTAAAACGATATCGCTTTTGATCCCACCCTTCACCAAAAAGTCTTAGTACTGAACTGTAGTAACTGTCAGCTGTCAGTTCGACTGCATCAATATGCTGTCTTTGTACTACAAGCTCAGAAGGAATATTTGCAAATAAAGGTAATAGTGCAGCAGTAAAACCAATAGAGCCCTTACCCTGTGTTTTACCGCTAACAATATCAATTTTCTCTGGAGGCGCACCCAGTTGTTGCGTCAAACTAATAATAGGTAAATAATGTTGTATCAATTCTGTTGCCTGAGTTGCTTGATGATCTAACATCCCTACCCAAAGATACACACGAATCGCATTATAACTACCTAAATTAGGATCCTTTTGATCAGGCTGCCAACCAACATTCTTTTTCCAAATAACCCAATCTGGGGCGAACCCTTTAGGAGACGTTTCTAACAGCAAGCGCCTGCTGTTGCGTTCTAGCTTACTCCATTTGCTGTTCAGTGAAGTAAATCGAGCAAATAACTGTGGCGGTAAATAACTGGGATTAAGGCGCCAGGAATTTTTAAAATTAAACCCGAATTTACCTGGAAGTAACATAAGTCCAAATCCCGGAATTTGAGTAACTTCTTCTTTAAGAATGCGTTGGAGAAGCTTTTTACCAAGAGAATTATAACGTTCTTTTTTCCATAAACGTCCCGCTTCAAGTAAATCATAAGCAATCCATAGATCAGCATCGGCTGCAGAATTACTGTCTAAAACAGTCCATTTTTTTTTGGAATTTTGTCCCCATGCCCATGCAGGTAGACGTTTTCCCAAATCACCTTCAGCAAGATTATTTTCTGTCCAATGTAATAATTGATCAAACGTAGATTGATCATTAGCAACCAATGCAAAAAATAATCCATAACTTTGGCCTTCGGACGTAGTCTTCCTTTCAGGAAGCTGTGGATCAATAACTCGTCCATCCTTACTAATGTAGTATTGCTTAAATTTTTCCCACATTGGCCATTGTGTACCTGCCAGACCGTTACTAATACCTAATAAAAATAAGAAAAAACCAGATATTAATTTCTTATTTCTTAATTTAAAAATCACGTTTTATCCTGTTGAGAACTATTTAAACGACGCTTACTAATTCGCAATAAAGCATTCCAAATCAAGAATGTGACTATGATAGCGGCCAAAAGAGATAAGAGTGCTAAATTAATTGGATGCTTTTGCAATGAGTACCAAAAACGCTCCCAAAATGGCAAATATCCTAGTTGATACGTATTACCCACTCGGAAGCTGTTAATACCAGAATCACGGATTACCGCTATCGAACCAAAGATTTTGTCTACATTTTTATTATTGGTTATTGCCCTATTGAGCAGGGTAAAGCCTTGTTGGTTTTCTGCTAATAAAGCAATAATGCTGCGTTTTTTATAATAGGGTGATTCAATACCAAGAATAGCAGCTACAGACCCCATAGCACTAACAGTAGTTTTGCTCTCAGCAGCGCTGAAAGGAGTCTCTCGATGTGTATCTGGCATCGCATTTCTATTTAAAGGTTTTTTAATCCAATCCGTTTTATTGATCAATATATTGAGATCGTCATTATCTTGAAGCTCTTTGGGTAGTACACCAATTATCAAGAGATCTGCATCTCTATTTTTCACATGAGACCAGTCATCTGTTAAAGTCATCGCCAAAATAGGATAACCTGTTGCTGCACCAATATTACCGGATACATTAAGTAATGTAGTCAATGCTTCAGTCTGTGATCGTGGATCAATATACACAATTGTTTGTGACAGATCCGCCAGAATGCTAAAAGGAAAACCAGAGTTCATAAATACTTTTAAATTGGGCAAAGTAATAAAATGAGAATAATTGGATAAATTTAAGGTTGAAGAACCATCAATAGCTCCCGAATTATTAATTACCTGATAGGTAATACACTGATCATTTTGCATTCCCCCGGCAATCTGTGTGCCATATGCAAAATCAAAGATAAATTGATTATGTGCCCCTAACTTCACTGGAACATATAGTTTTTTACTTGTTACTGCCATATTTGCGGTAAGCGTTTTCTCTCCCTTAGGTTCCAGCTGATAGCTTTTCACAAAAGAATTATTCAGACTAATACCCAGTTGTGACATACTGGCTGCTGGTGGTAGCGAGTAACTATACTTTAATCGTAAATCAATGCCTCTGGTTTGATTTAAATATAAATCAGGTGGTGTATTAAATCGGAGAGAAACTGGATAAGGAGTATAGCCTTTGGTTTGTAGTTGCCCCTCAAATTCTTCTAATTTTGCAAAAGATACTGGTCTATCTGTAGGAACCCAATTTGGTGCGTCGTAAGGTTTTCGGACCGCTAACATTTTTACGTTTTCGATTGTTACACTTGGTCCTCGGAAAAGAACATTACCTTGTGCAATGCCTTGAACTGCAGTTAATAAATCCTGATCGTCACGCCCCAAAATCAACAGTAGTTTGACATAGGGATTATTTGGATGACTGATCATCTCGACTGTAGGCGCTTCTACAGTTTTATGATTTTTCAAGAAATCAGGTCTCTGGGTATTCGTAGCAAATACTACTGCATGGCCTGTGGGTAATTGGTTATATAAAACAGGAAAAAAAGCACCGCGCCATAAGGATTTACTACCAAACCAAGAGGCCAAAATTGCTGCGGCACGTTGTTGCATTAAATCAGGTTGATTAGCGAATATTATGGGCATATTTAACTGATTATTATCAAGTGGATCGAAGAAAGGTTCTGGAAAATGTGAAAGATCATTTTTCAAAAGCAAGGTTTGAAAATTCAACTCAAGGTAGCTAAGTTTGTCAATATCTATCCATATGGAGCTGTGTGCCGGATTTTCACAAATTGATTTATAATGACCAATAAACTCCAGTCGGAGACGATTAAAATCATTTATAAAACGAGGATCGATGGGTACATCTTTAGAATTTAGTTTACCTAATTGTTCCTCACTAATTGCGATAACATCTACCAATTGATCATTTAGATAAATTTTAAGCTGTGATAATAAAGGAATCAGTGCTGGTGAAGGAATGAATTGCAAATGCAATACTGCTTGAAATACCAGCTCATCCTTACGCATGCTGAACTCGATATTTCTTCCCGTAGTGAAATTACCTAAAGTAAAATTCCCTTGCTGCTGATTTAAGTTATTAAAATACAATTGAACTTTTCGGGTTGGAACATTGGCTGGAGCAGATAATATCGGTTTTGCAGAAGGAGGATTCACTGAAACGTCAGGGGCCGCGTTTAACTGAACACTAGCACATCCCAAAGTCAGCAATATAATACGGATTATTCTTCTTCTCATTATCTCATCCATTAGTTTTTAAATTTAATTCAAATTCAAATAATAATAATTAGCAATTACTCTTTAATTTAGGCTTGTGAGGAAGAAATGTTCCCATCCAAATAACTGCGTTGCTAAAGCCTATTAGCATTTTTCGAATTCTATAGGGTGTATATTCTATGATATCGTAATAACCACGCAAGTCCAGAGCAAATACGTCTTGCATGCTTTTTAGGGGCTTATCCTGACTAAACTCATCTTGCCACAACGACCAGACATCCGCTCGTGCGAAGGTGCATTGGATAAAGTCAATATTTTGCCTTAGAGATAACTCATGTAATTGAATACCAATTTTGCGATTAAAGGTATAGGCAATAGTTCCTTGAAAAGCAAATTCATCATGTCCACGTTTGAGAAGAAGAGTGATCTCTTCTCCTGCCTCAAACAAGCCCTGTTTTTCCAGTTGTATACCTACTCCTTTATCAGAATAATCCCTCAAAGTACATTGAAATACATGGCCATCAGCGCGCATAACTGCTGCGGGCATAACAAAAGTTACGCGAGGTGCTCTACGCCTTTGCCTTGCTTCAATACTTACACCCAGCGCCCCGCCAAGAATAGCTATATTATACAAAGACCAGGTTGCTGTAATGAGAACAGCTAAAATTGTTGCCGCCGGGTCAACCGTCAAACGAAAACCTGCCGCGATCAAGCCCGCAATATTAATAATTAATAACGTGATATAAGGTCGTGCAGTCAGCCAATCTACATGTGTTTCTGCAGTAATATCCCCTTTGGGAGTGACATTAAAACGCCCTTTATGGGGATTGATCAAAGCCATGGTCGTAGGCACCGCAATATACCAGGCCATAACAGTTTCATAGATTTCATTCCAAAGAAAATGACGAAACCGTCCTTGAATTTGGTTATTCGTTAATACAGCATGAATAATATGAGGTATAGCATAAAGCAATATCATCACTCCAGACGCATAGACCACGTAAGCATCCAAAATTAAGAATGCTGCTGGAGTGATAAAAAAGATTAAGCGAGGAAGTCCAGAAAGAAAATGCAACATTGCATTGAAATAGCAAAGTCGTTGCCCAAAGTCTAAGCCTCTGCCCAGTAAGGGATTATCTATTCGCAAAATCTGTGTCATACCACGTGCCCAACGAATACGTTGAGCCACATGATTTGCAAGACTTTCAGTGGCTAGTCCTGCAGCCAATGGAATTCGAATGTAAGCAGAATTATAACCAAGCCGTTGAAGTCGTAATGAAGTATGGGCATCTTCGGTAACACTTTCTACTGCAAGACCACCAATTTTTTCCAATGCCGAACGGCGCATAATACCGCTGGAACCACAAAAGTATGTTGCATTCCAAGTATCATTCCCGTCCTGAACCACTCCATAGAACAAGGCACTTTCGTTAGGAGTTTTGCGAAACGATTTCAAATTGCGCTCGAAGGGATCTGGTGAGAAAAAGTGATGTGGGGTTTGTAAAATAGCAAGATTAGGATCTTTCAAAAACCAACCTACAGTCAATTGCAAAAAAGGATGGGTAATCACATAGTCGCAATCAAAAATTGCCACCAACTCACCATTTGAATGCTTTAGGGCATAGTTAATATTGCCAGCTTTTGCATGATCATGGTTAGGACGTGCTATATAATGCACACCGACTTCCTCTGCAAATGCTTTAAATTCAGGACGGTTACCATCATCTAAGATATAAATATTAAGTTTTTCTTTTGGCCAATTCACTCCTAAGGCCGAGTATACTCCAGGTTTTAATATACTGAGATCCTCATTATAAGTTGCGATCATAATATCTACAGTGGGCCATGTAGAATGATCAGCAGGCAATTCTACAGGCTGACGATGTAATGGCCAAAGGCTTTGAAAGTATCCCAATATCATCACCAGCCAAATATAAGTTTCAGCAAAGATAAGCAAGCTGCCAAATATCACACTCACGGTATCATCCCAGACCAAAGTGTAGGCATATCTCCACCACAGATAACGACATGACACAATCACAGAAAGAACCACGAGCATAATGGTACTCATATGCCCAGGAACTTTACGGATACTCATTGCCATTAACCAGAGGAGCACGACAAAAATAAATTGTGCTATTGGTGCAAATGGTTGAGTAATACAAATTAATAACAATAACGCTGAAAAAATGCTTAATACAATAAACAAGATACGGCGCACAATATTATTTGCTTGTCTAAAATGCTTGGTAGTCTGTTTTCCGACTTTACTGGCTTCGATCTTTGAGGGCAGCTGTTCTATCCAAGAATAGTAATAATCAAGACCTCTTTTCCAAAGACTATTTTTATCATAAACCGAATTTTTATTTTGTTCTGGAAAGAACAAAATTAACCACATGCTTTGGATTAAATACCGAAATATGTCTCCAGGACGAGGATGTTTTGTTGAAATATGTGGAAACCAACATTGATGATTCTTACGCATCCATTGCCAACTAGTCGACTCCAGTCTTAAAAAAGTCCAACCTATTAATTGGAATAAAATGATGCACGTTGTGGTCAAAAATGAAATTTGACGATGCCGAAAATGATGGCTAATCTTTTCAACTTTTTTATAAGCCTCATGAGACAAAAGAAAATACAAGAGATTACTCATTTTGTATTTCCAAAATCATTACTCATGCACCAATCGGCTAATGCATTAACATCTTGAGTTATTAAACTATGTGGGTGATATTCACCTATAGGTTTTTTAGCAGCAAGCGACTCAGCCATTGCTTCATCACTATGAAGTATTATTGGTAAAAAATTAGGTAATAACCGCTGCCATAATTCATATAAATCTTTTTGTAATGACTTGGCTGGAGAATAATGATTCATTAAAAAATAGCAATTCTCTGGAGTTTTTTGTTGATGTAAACGAATATGGCAATTAACGTCTGGGGTCAACAATAAGAATACAACATCAGCGTTATCTAATCCTTGTTGAGTGAGTAACTTAGTATCTGAGGGCAAGTCTAGTACAATCCAATCATAATTATCTTTAGTAAATAAATATTCTATATTTTTTTGCCAAAAATCAGGATTTTTCTGGAGATCGTTTTCTAAGTTAACACGCTCGACATGAGTTATTTTGCCAAAAGGCAAATAATCCAATTGGGGGGTGTAAGCCTGGATATTTTCGCTCCAATCTTGTTTATCCTGATAGGATCGCGCCCAACCCTCTACCTGTTCAAAAGGCATATTAAAATGCAAACGCAACAAATTATCTGGCGTAAAATCAATAACCAATACTGATTGCTTCAGTTGCTGCAATGCCCAAGCCAGGCCAACAGCAATAGAGGTTGCACCTACCCCTCCACGGATTCCTTGCAGCGCAATTACAGGCATGCTTTTTTTCCTATTTAATTTTTGAGCTCATGTCACAAAGCTCTTTTAATATTGTCCAACGTTCGGTTATTTCTGTGATAATTCGTTGTTTTGATACATCTACATAAGTTAACTGAGGTAAAGAGTGGATCTTTCTCAGTGCCAGCAAATCATCCTGAAGCCCTAGAGATTTCAGTCCATGAGAATCTAATATTTGATTCTTCATGCTACACCTTACAAGCTGTCTATAAATCGGACTTATTCATTTAAAACATAGCTCGCTTTGATAAAAAAATCAATTTTATCTAGCCTGTTACCTCTCAATTATGGTGATCAGGTTTCAGCAAAGTGAAACAAGAGTTTACTTTTTCGATATCTCTACTGGTGTGAACTGTGTTCAAGCTAGCCCCCTATACCTGAATCACTTTGAATGAGAGAAAGAAGCATGAGTTGACGCCTGCCTTTTTTCAATGAGTTCCTCTGCTTTAACAACGATTGGATTTTCTTGTAAGGGTTCCCCCGGATGAGTTAATTTACGGAGTTCTTTATATTGCTCTAACTCCTGTTCTCGCATATAGAGTTCAAATTCTTTGTAAAAAGCCTTGCCCTTCTCATCGCCAAGAATTTCAACAAATTGTTCATATAAACCTGTTTTTGGATTACTGTAAAAACAAATATCCATGAATTTTTTCTGATAAATCGAAGAAAATTGATAAGGTTCTCCAACCAACTCAGGTATTTGATTAAACAAAATATCCACTCCTTTTTCCTGAGATGAGTTTCTTGCTTGATATAAAAGCTCGATCACTTGCTGGCGTTTTTCCTTAGGAACAACAATCGATCGAATCGCTGCGAATTTTTTGTTTTCATCATTCAAAAAAGGAGCGCCACCTACCCGAGCACCTCGCTCAGCAAGTGAGAGTTTCATATGTTCATCTGACATATTTTTTAAAGTAGCAAGAATAGCATGGCCTGTAAAACCCGTGGCCTGGAAAGCCATGCCCTCACTATCTAAACGCCTTAATATATCTTCAACTGTGGTATCAGATTGAAGTTTATCTAACGCAGCTAATAAAGGTTCAAACTTTGAAGAGTCCTCTGGATGTTTCTCTTTAATAAAATCATGCAAATGGTCACCCAAGACCTTAATTCCTTCATCAAATAGACCCGAACCATATTTGACATCAGCATTAGGAAATTTAAGAACTTCATTCAACTTCTCTCCACCAAAAATAAAATAAAGTCTTCGTCTAGCATAATATTCTCTATAATCAATCTGATACGCATCAAAGAAATGCTTAATCATTTCCTGAGGAAAAGTATTCAAAGGGGTTATAGTAATAACTGATTGATTTTTATCATTTTTGTCTAAGACATCAGCTTTCGCTCTCAGCAACAATGGAATGACATCGAAATTATGAGATTCCACAGCCGACAATAAGGCAGTATTACCCTGAGCATCTCTTAATTTGACCAACTGGTTTCTGGTCTTAGGATCTAGAGTAACATTTAGTATTTTATTTATTTCATCACTTTGCTTATGCATAACTCCTGAATGTAAAGGCGATTCGCCTTTATTATTTTTTTTCAGGATCAAATTAGGACTATGAGAATGAATATAACTTTCAGCATTTCCGAAATTCCCTTTAGCGAGCAACAAATGAAATGCTGTATTTCCTTCTCCATCTTGTTCCTCCAACGAGCTACCTTTGTGATGTAAGAGCTCGACAAGATCCTCGGAATTAATTTCTGCGGCTACTAATAATGGAGTTTTTCCTTGAGAATTTCTATCTTGCAGTGAAAAATGCCCTCCAGAAATTAAATGATCAACAAGAGTAGTCTGACCGTTTTTTATTGCCACAAACAATGCATTATCTCCCTCCCTATCCTTATCATGAATAGGTGAAGGATCTAACTTAAGAAAATAATCGACTAATTGTGTCTTACCCAAATGTGCCGCTAATAATAGAGGAGTCATTTGAAATTGATCTGTAACTGATAAAGAAGCACCATGTTCCACTAACCATTGTACTGTTACCAAATCTCCTCTGTTTACAGCATCAATCAAAGCTTGGTCTTTTTCATTTGAAGTACTAAGAGTCGCTAGTAAATCAGCGATCTCTAGTTGAGACGTCTCTAACGCAAGTTGAAAAGCTGTTTTCCCTTGATTGTCTTTTAGATCAGCAGAGAGTCCACACCCTAACAGAAATGTAACGCAGGCCAAATGTCCATTTTTTGCGGCTACCAGTAAAGCGTTTTCCCCCTTATCATTCACGATAGTCAGATCAATACCTTTGCCACTTAAAAATTCAAGTGTATTTAATTGTCCATTTTCAGCAGCAAAAAAGGCGGCATTTTCTTCGTGAATATTTTTTTGATGTAGGTCTGCGCCTTTTTCAAGTAAGTACTCCAAAATTTTTAAATTTCCCCTCCCAGCTGCCAGCATTAACGGAGTATTACCGTAATTGTCTCTGACTTTTGCTGCGAACTCTTCAGGAAATAATTTAATTGCATCCAATCGATCGTTCAATGCAGCGAAATGGACACCAGACCATCCATCTTTGGTTTGATGACGAAGTAAATTTTCTTTATTCCGAGTAATATCTAAAAGAATCTGCAATGCCGTAACATCACCAAGAGCACTCGCAACTAGGGCAATTTTTTCGAGTCCTTGCCTACGCAAACCGGTTGGAGGCAAGCCCTTTAATCTATTGTACTGTTTTGAGATAACCAATTTTGCAGACTCACTTAATTGGGGATTAGATTCTAATAATGGCATCGTATTTAATGATGAATGCAAATAACAACACTCTAGAGGGGTAAATCCATTATCATTGGTAATTTCAAGTATTGAACTATTGAAATCCTCTGCTTTTCTCATAAGCACCTTCAGAATTTCAAGTTGATCATATATTGCTGCCAGATGCATAAGCGTATTACCACTTTCATCCGTCATGAGAAAATTTTCTTCATATACACTGGACATTAGCCATTGAAATTGAACCAAATTTCCCTGTTTAATTGCGGCTTTGAGTAACGCTTCTTTTCCCATTAAATGGTTATCCTAATCTTTCATTCTATTAATGAAAGTATAGTTCGTTTGTATAAAACAATATGAGAAAAGTACTAGGCAAATCCTAATGAGCGAGCCAAATTAATGAAAAAGCTCTGTAATACAACATATGGATTATCCGTTCTGATAAAGAGTTAATTCACGTAATACTGCCGTTGCATAAGCTCCAGCAGGCAAACTAAAAGATAACTCAGCGTAATTATCTTTAATCACGCAGCTAAATTGTTCTACATGCAGAATATTAGCGCGCCAATCCTCCTCTAAACCATAACGCTCCAAACCGGCTAACCAGGGTTGCCAATCAAGATAAATTTTATTAATCAATTGTAATGCTTCATCTTTGACTTTGTATTTACTTTTCCCCGGTAAGGGGCTTGCAGGAGAGATATCTTTGTCTTGAATCCTTTGAAGTAATTCATTATCAACGCGATCGATAACAAAAATACTGTTTGATCCTTGAAGTTGCATCACATCTCCAGGCAGAGGAGTATTCCAACTTTGTTCCAAAACACGATGAGATAGAATCAAATTATAAATCCATGAACGTGCGGCAGAACAATACATCCCTCGTAAAAAACGGTCTTTGACCTTATGCCCCCGAACAAGCATCTCTTCTGCTTTTAACACATTGCCTGCATTACGACCAAATCGCTGTTCTCCAAAATAGTTAGGAACACCAAGCTTTTTAATTCGTTCGATACGATCGAGTAAATCTTCTGGATGAGTGATTTCGCGCAAACGCAGAATAAATTGATTTCCCGTTAAAAATCCCGGTTTCAATTTTTTATGATGGCGTGTGCACTCCAAAATGCGCCAACCCGGTGCCGAAAGTTGTGCGATTTCTGGAATCTGTTCCCCAGGAGCATGAATGCTCAACCATTGAGTCGTCAATGCGTGTCTGTCCTTTAATCCCGCATAACCAATCGCTTTCTCTGGCTTATGCACTAGTTTTGCCAACGATTTAACCACTTCTGTAGTGGTTAAGCCTGATTTTTGTATTTTGAGAACAATGTGTTCTCCTTCTCCAGAAAATGGACTATCAAAAAACTCATTCACTTGAAAGTCTTCGGGAGTGCATTTAAAAAATGAAGTGGACTTTGGGACTCCATTAACATAGGACCAATCTAAAGAATACATTGAATGACCTTTGCAGAAATTTACTCTACTTTTTACCAAAAATTTGATAAAAAACTATATAATTCAAAAAATTTTAAGTGCATACTTACAAATAAACTGCACAATTTATTAATTGTTACTAATGGATAGATTAGCAAATGAATGCCACATTTCCACCGATACGTAAAGCAGTATTTCCAGTAGCAGGTTTAGGTACACGATTTTTACCCGCAACGAAAGCAGCACCCAAAGAAATGTTAACTGTTGTAAATAAGCCTTTGATTCAATATGCGGTTGAAGAAGCTTATGCAGCCGGAATACGCCAAATGATCTTTGTCACATGTCATAATAAACGTGCCATTGAAGATCATTTTGACCTGGCCTATCAACTCGAGAATGAGTTAGAGCTTCATGATAAAAATGAACTTTTATCTATAGTGAAATCAGTAACACCTGATGATATGGAATGTTTTTATGTGCGTCAGGCAAAACCACTTGGTTTGGGACATGCCGTTTTATGTGTGGAACAAATCGTTTGCAATGAAGCATTTGCTGTAATTCTTGCAGATGACCTAATGACAAATACAACACCAGTTATCCAACAATTGAACGAAATGTATCAACAATATGGTCATAGTATTGTTGCAGTTGAAAACGTTCCTCAAGAATTAACAGAATGTTATGGTATTATTCAAGGTGCTCCTTGGGATCAAAACCTTTTGAGCATACATCATCTTGAGGAAAAACCTAAACCACACCTTGCTGCATCAAATATTGCAATCGTAGGTCGTTATGTTCTTACCCCAAGTATTTTTGAACACATCAAAATGTTGCCTCGCGTGGAACATAAAGAGATTCAATTAACTGATGCAATTAATGGGTTAGTAAAAAAAGAAACGGTTTTAGCATTACCTTATGAGGGAAAACGATATGATTGTGGGAGTGTCCTCGGTTTTCTTAAAGCGAATGTAGACTTAGGAAAGGAGCATCCTACTGAAGGGAAAAATTTTTCCAAGTGGCTTGAAGATTAAATAATAAGATTGAGAAGGTATATGGAACAACTTACAAAAATGAATTCCTGGAAAAAACTCGAAAAACTAGCAAAAACATACATTAATCAAAATCCAGAAACAAAAATTTACTCTATATCTAGTGATAACATCACCCTGGATTATAGCGGACAACATGTTAATACCCAGATTATGGATGCACTTATTGAACTTGCCAACGAGTGTAATCTGCATGAACAGATAAATGCCATGATGAATGGAAAACCTATCAACAATACAGAAAATAGACCGGTCTTACATACAGCGCTTCGTGCCCCAGATAATAAAGTCATATCGGTAAATGAACGGAATATTGTGGCTGATGTAGTCAATGTTCGTAACACAATGAAGCACATTTCCACAAAAGTTAGAAATGGTGAATGGCTAGGTTACTCCGGAAAGCCTATAACTGATGTAGTTAATATTGGAATTGGCGGTTCTATGCTTGGCCCCTTTTTTTGTATCAATGCACTAAGTGATTTAGTAACGGACCAATTGGGGTTTCATTTTATTTCGGATGTCGATCCAAACGCATTTGCACGTGTTACTAGAAAACTAAACCCTGAGACCACACTATTTATTATTTCTTCAAAATCATTTACTACACCAGAAACCTTATCTCATTTTCAAAAAGCTTTATCATGGATCGATCAAAAACCCCATTTTAATCAGCATTTTATTGCAATTACTGCAAATGTTAAGAAAGCAGAAGAAATGGGTTTTGAAACCATTCTTCCTATATGGGATTGGGTTGGTGGACGCTATTCCTTCTGCTCTGCAATTAATTTAATTTCCTGTATTGCTATTGGTTTCGAACATTTTTCAGAGATCCTTGTTGGAGCATACAACATGGATATGCATTTCTGCACAGAACATTTTACGAAAAACGTACCGATTCTTTTAGCATTGTTAGGACTATGGAACATTAATTTTTTGAATATTAATAACTTGCTCGTTATGGCTTACTCTCAAGATTTACAATACTTTGTTCCCTATCTTCAACAACTTGATATGGAAAGCAATGGAAAATCAATAAACAAGCAAGGACGTAGAGTAGATTATGCAACAGGCCCTATTATTTGGGGTGGTCTGGGTAATCATGCACAACATAGTTATTATCAGCTATTGTGTCAAGGAACTAATAAAATAGCTGCTGATTTAATTTGTATCCGTACTTTCGATGGAAGTGTCATTAATAAAATATGTCACGCCCACAAAGAGGTACTAACAAAAGGTGGAAATCATGGTGAGAATCCGCACAGTTACATTGCTGGAGAAATCCCGGTAAATCTACTCTGCTTGAACGATTGCTCTCCACGAACTCTTGGTTCATTAATTTCTTTATACGAGCATAAAATTTTTGTCCAAGGCGTGATTTGGAATATAAATTCATTTGATCAACCTGGAGTCGAAACCTCCAAGGAAATAATTCGACAGAACAATTGGATTAGTTAATGTTTATAGCCAGATTCGTTTTACTGTTATTTAGTTTAATAGTTCAAAAAGCGTATGCGGTTGATATAGATCCAAAACAGTTCCTTTTGAATCAAGTCATTTGGGGCGAAACCTATTATCGAGATGATTTTGTAAAGCATTCGCTCGATCGATTACAATTGATCGCCCCTAATGATCCTGCTGTGCTTGCTGCACGAATTAGGCTTGCAATACGCCAAAAAAATCTAATCCTAGCGGAAGAACTACTCGAAGAATTAAAACAAAAAGCACCTGATTCTGTTGATTACAAACAAGCTCAAATGAGCTTATTTCTAACGCAAGTTGATGCAAAGCAAAAACTCCAGCAAGCAAGAGTAATGGCAATGTCCGGGCATCTCGATTTGGCTAAAGCCCAATATGATGCCCTTTTTCATGGTGTTTTCCCGACTCCTGAATTAAGTGCTGAATATTGGCGCATCTTATCCAGGATCCCTGCTCAACGCCAAATTGCATTTACCCACTTACAAGAAATCTATAATTTTTTGAACGAACATCAAGTTTATTCTAGTAATAACAATAAAGATAATTGGTCTTATGCAGTCAAAGAAGTCGTGTCAGACTTGTGGGTTTCTAGTGGAGAACAAGCTTTTCAATCGGGTGATATGAATTTGGCTGAAAAAAGATATCAGCAAGCGCTCCTTCTAGATAACACAAATTATTCTGCTTGGGTAGGAATAGGTGAAGTAGCATTTGCCCGTAAGAATTTTATTGATTCAGAAAAAGCATTTAAACACGCCTTACTTGTTAGCCCAGGAAAAAGTAGTGCTGTATATGGGCTTCTTGGCATTTACAAACATCAATCGTTAAAAAAGGCATTAAATTATCTGAACAGTTTACCTGATGATCTGAAAGACAAATTTAAAGATGTAAAGCTAATTTTAGAGAGTTCTTTGTTTCAAGAACAAGGAGAACAACTTGAAAAAGCAAATCAATGGGACAAAGCAATTGAAAAGTACAGCCAAGCACAAAAGCTTACGCCGGAAGATGTCTGGTTAACTTATCATTTCGCCTTAGCATTGAACCATGTAGGTAAAACCCAAAAAGCCAATGAGTTGTTTCAACAGTTGATAGCAAAACAAAAAAATAATCCCATCCAAGTATATGCTTATGCACTTTATTTATCGAGCACGGAGCGGGTGCCACAAGCACTTGCTCATCTTCACACCATTCCACAAAAGCAATGGAGTGTAGGTATGCGTCAGTTGGCAGAACGCCTAACTACTGAATTGATTTTAAAACACGCACAAGAATTACGAGATAGTGGCAATATACAAGGCGCAAAAGCTTATTTAATGAGTCAAAAACAAACCACACCCATTAAGCTTACTTTAGCAGATTGGGCTTTATTGGATGGTGAATTCGACAATGCGCTAAACTATTATCAGGATGTGAAAATTCATGAGCCACTTAATGCAGATGCAAATCTCGGGGTTATAGAGTCACTAGTTGCTCTAGGAAAAAAGAGCGAAGCACACCAATTACTAGAGCAATTGGGAAAACAAGAGTTAACATTCAATTATAACATGCAAAGAAGAATAGCAAATGCTTGGAATGCTGTTGGAGAACCCCAAAAAGCTTTAGCTATTTTCAATCAAATCAAACAAGACAGCAGCCATGGGGTACCCAGCCCAGATAGTGCGCTTATCTTTCGCGATGCAGCCCGTTTGGAAACACAACTTCGTATGCCAAAGTTGGCACAAGAAGACTATAAAAAAGCCATGGTTCAAAGCGAGATAACATCCGTATGGCCTACTAGCAATGATTATTATACTTGGTTAACCCGTAACCATGTAGAGGATGATTGGCTTAAACGTAGCATTCGTTCTGAATCCGCCCTACTTTATAAGCAGCAAGAAACACGCATCACTATAGACGAAGATTATTGGCGATTGACAGGTACCGCTGGAACCTCTGATCTGCGTGCGGAAGATACCATTGCTCAAGCAGATTGGGGCTATGCTAATGGCCGTGCATTTTTCAGAGCAGATAGAGTCAATCTAGGCGCCGGTAGTTTTTCTACAGTGAATGGAGTTTATTTTGATGATTTTGGTACTTGCGCTATCAATGGATGTACTACAGGTATCGTTCAACGAGCAAAGGGTATTGGCTGGGATGGAGGATGGCAAGGTATAACTTGGGGATTTGATGTCGGCGAAACACCTATAGGATTTCCTGTAGGGAATTTCATTGGAGGTATTAATTATAGCGGTGAAATACGACATATTGGCTGGACAGTTACTGCATCGCAACGACCCATGACTAATTCCTTGCTCTCTTTTGCAGGAGCTGTTGACCCCAATACCGGAAACGAATGGGGTGGAGTAGTTGCTACCGGCCTTACTTTATCACTCAGTTATGATAGAGGTGAAGCACATGGTTTTTGGGCAAATATCATTGGCAGTGAATTAACTGGAAAAAATGTTGTGTCTAATAGTCGTATTCTTTTATTGGATGGCTATTATTACAAAATAATCAATGAAGAAAATCGCCGTTTTATCATCGGACTTACAAATATGGTTTGGCATTATGAAAAAAATCTCTATGGCTTTAATCTTGGACAAGGAGGGTATTATAGCCCTCAGTTTTATTTATCATTAACTGCCCCGATTAATTATCGACGACGAGTTGCAAACTGGTCTTATGAGTTAGGAGGCACTGTAACCTGGTCTCGTGCGAATACTCAAGACATTGCATCATATCCATTACCTAACCTTATCCCAAATTTTGACAATACCCAAAACTCTATTCAAACTGGTGGACCAAGCGTAGGCTACGGCTGGTCATTCCTTGCCTTATTAGAGCGACGTCTTGGTTCACATTTTATTGTAGGTGGGCTGGTGGATATCCAACGATCAACAGACTATACCCCCAGTCACCTCTCTCTTTTCCTTCGTTACTCATTTGAAGGTTGGCAAGGTGATTTGGACATGCCTATTGTCCCATTGGTCCCCTACTCTAACTTTAGATAAGATCATTACCTGGGTACACCTGATACAGTATTACCCGGGTTTCAAAAATGAGTGAATCTTCTCATGATGTGCGCTTCATCCAAGCGATATGCCTTTTTTGGATTGTGCGAAATGATGCTAATTACAAACGATTGAGAAATAATCGATATAACCGCAGTGAAGCTAATTTTAAAAATTAATTGAGCTTGCATCTGGGATTTTTGCTGAGTAACCCGGGTTACATCTTATTTGAGGAACTCCTAAGGGTAAGGTACCCAGTTACTGTCACCTTTTAACAAAATGTAAAATTTATCTTGGTACTTCATCACAGTAACACCTTCATTAGAGGAAACAAAAGCCGTCTTTGGTAATTTTTTGGTAAGTGTTTCTAAACTTACATTATCCTGATTAAATATCTTTCCATCTACCAAACGAGAGGCTAACTCTGATATAGCAAGATAGCTGCTCGGGTCATTTATTTGTATTTGAGAGGTCTTCCCTTTCATACCAATAAATTTAATTCCGACTGGAACATGCGTAATAGTCGGACTAGGAATGTCACGTAAGCCCGGCATTTGTAATTTATCCCCAACAAGATTCGCACCATGTTCTGGGATAAAAACCACCATCACTTTATGTTCTGACTTCTCCAACGCTGTAAAAAAATTCATCGTTTGATCGAGGAGTTTTTTGGCCCGTACTTCATAAGGGGCTGGTTTACTTTCACCAATAAAAGTATTACCGTCATGGAGAGAAATTTCATTAAAGTAAGTCACGCTACGTTTTGTACCGGACGTGTTCTGTTGCTTAAGCCATCGATCCAGTAATTGGCCATCATCTGAAAGCAATTTCCCATCAAATGAAACAAGATCAGGATTTATACCTGCTCGTGACATTAAAGATACATCATCTAAACCACCATATTCTTTTATTTCGTTGAGAAAATCGCCAAATAGACCTTCATGATCGAGCATCATCTCCGGAGCAAAACCAAGCTTAGCCAGGTTATCCAAAATATAACATTTTTGATTAACAGACTTATAAAGCCCTGTGTGCGGGGTTTGACCACAGCTTGCACGTAACAAGCGTATTGCCGCAGGTCCACTATATGATGCGGCTGAATTGAAATTATTAAACATAATATCAAATTTACCCCATAATGGATGATCTCTTAGATGCACAGCATCTATATCGGCCCAAGAGAGTGAACAAACTTGAATAAAAATTACATCAAAAGGCTGAGCATCAGTGGCAAGAGAACTTGGGAAATTCGTATATAATTCTTTTTGCTGTTCATAAAATTGATTCAAGTATGCATTAAGATTTTCATTAGTAGGTGGCAAATTGCTGTTAAGTTCTCCCCCACCTGTATTAGCACCTGCTTCAGCTTGTACGCTATGTTCAGCAGTCTTACTTTGAACGGGTAAGAGGTTAATCGCAGGACCTGTTAGCGTGATGATGTTTAACCAAGTTAAGGCAATTGTAGTAAATGTGGTAATTCGTATCCATTGGGAAAGGAACAGATAAGCGACTAAAAGCACAAATGCCATCCCGATTAGTTGCCAATTAATAAAACGATCTAATAATTCAATAAGATAGCTAAAATTGAAAACAAAAAGATTTGTTCCCTGACTCATAATGGTACTGATACCAGGTAGCCATGTATCATGGTAAAAGATTACAATACCAATGGGAATAGCTATCCAATTACGGCAACGATGAAGTACTATTGAAGGCAAAGGAAACAACAAGAAAGCCAAAAAAACCAAATTAATAAATGCATGAAAATTTAAATATCCTGCCCATAAAAGAGCGAATTTCAACAAAAAATAATAGTTCCAACCATTGATATCGCGCCATTTAATATGATTTTTTTGTTGCAGTTGCACTGTTTCCATCATTACTATTCTTTATCCATAAATAATCGATAAGTTAATTTTTCGATCTGACGTTATCAACAGTAGGTAACAGGTAGGTCAGAACCAATTAGAAAGCTTTTTAATTTTTTAGTTTAACAGGATAAGCAGGATATTCAATGTAAAAGAGTTATTTTTGATTACTCAATCATAATCTATTCTTGACATACCCCATTCATCTTGCTATTTTTTTTGTAAAATTCGAAATATAAGACAATATGTTTAAAACCAAGACTATTTCCATCATTGGCGCAGGTCATTTAGGCAGTGCGTTAGCTCGAGGTCTCATTAAAAGTGGATATCCTCCACGTTCGATAACATTCAGCAATCGTGATACCAGTAAATCAAAGCGTTTAGCGAAGGAACTAGGGGTGCTCTCAGCAAAAACTAACATTGAAGCAGCTCAAAACGCAGAGATCCTTATTTTCGCTGTAAAACCTCAATTTATGCAGGAAGTATGTGAGGAGATTGCGCCAATCATGCAATCAAGAGAGCCTATTATTATTTCTTTGGCAGGTGTAATAGACATTGATAACATAACCCGCTGGCTCGATAAGAAAACCCTAGGGGTTATTCGCGTGATGACCAATACTCCAACCGAATTTTGTAAAGGAACTTCTGCCTTATTTGCCAACTCCTTCGCAACATCTGAAGAAAAGCGCTTGATTGAAACACTGTTTAATGAAGTGGGATACACATTTTGGGTCGAACATGAATCCATGCTTGATACACTTACAGCCCCGATTGGTTGTGCACCAGCTTATGTCTTTCTATTTCTTGAAGCCTTACAAAAAGCGGCAATCAGCCGAGGAATTCCAGAAGAACTTTCGGAAAAAATTGCCTTGGAATCTCTGTTTGGTGCTGCGGAATTAGCAAAAAAATCTGGGCGCTCTTTTTCCCAATTACGAGCTGGTGTAAGTACTCCTCATGGTGTAACTGCTCACTCTTTGGAAAAACTTTCTTTTACTGATTTTTTTGATCTATTTAAACAAATCTATGAAGCTGCAGAAGAACGTATTGGACAAATAACCCAATCTTTAAATACTCGAGAGTAACTGTAGAACGCAACATGAGTGTTGCCCAGTCATAGCTCGGAAATTTTTATTCAACGTCACCTGGGTTACGCTACGCTGAACCCAGGCCACTTCTGATATTTGCCCTGAATTAATTAACCCAGGCTTGATATGGGTCTAACCCAAGGGTTTAATCTGGTTATATTTGCTGGTAACTTACTTATGCTGCGTTGTGCTTCAGTCCGAGTTCCATACTCTCCTACCGTCAGCACATACCAAATCCCTTTAGCATTATTAAAATGTCTTATTTTAGAATTCTCTGCAAGGAGCTTATTGTTCTGCTGAAAACGTTCAATATCTTTTTTATTATGGCTTGCGGCGACTTGTATGGTGTACAAATTAAGAGTTGTATTACTTGAAGACTGGTCTTTTTTATCTTTATTTTCTTTTGTTGTTGGAATTTCAACTAATTTTGACTCACGTTGGAGATCAGCTTCTGGGTTTTCACGTTGAAACTCAGACTCAGGAATTCTGGCCTCTTGTTCTGCAAGATGCTGCATTTGCAATTTAGGAATCACAACGACCTTATCAATAATAGCTACTGGAGGCTCACTAAGCACCTCGTCATTAAGATCATCCAAAATCTGCTTTTTAGGCAAAGAAGAATATACCAATTGTCGCGTTGAAGAATCCTGCCAAGAAGCTATTCGACTCTCAAGCACTTCGGATTGTGTCTGTTGCTTTATTGCTATTTCTTCTCGGTTAGAATCAGGGATTGATCGATATAATGATGAAAGATCATAATTTTGAGCAAAATAAAAACCAACAAGCCCTGCAAAAAACGCCACACTAGCAGCAATACTTGCTTTTTTCACCAACTTAGAAGGTTCCTTTTTCTTTTGGGTGGCGCATTTAAATACAAATGCCTCTAGATTGCTGTTAATCTTTGCAACATTCCCTTTCGTTAATTGATAAAACTGTTTAAATTGCGCATCAGTTAGGGGTTTACTAATCAAATGTGCAGCCATGGCACGCTGTAATACATAGGTTCTGGTTTCGCTTTCATTCAATGAGCCCAATTCAATAGTGTGTACTAAATTCTCAAAAAATGAAGCGACTAAATTATTAAGTGTTGCGACGATAGAATAGTCCGAAATTAAGCAAAGATGGAAGAAACTAAAATTTTCTTGACTCTTTATCGCCAACATTGCTTCTTTAATAAATGCTTCTGGTAAATGTTGTGCATCATCGATAAGTAATAACACATGTGCTTTACGTTCATTAATTTGTGCTACTAATGAACTAATATCTGTATGTTCATCGCAATTAAGATGCAGCTGGGTTGCAATTTCCTGAATGAGAGTTTCGCGATTACAAGGAGGCGTCACTGTCATAGAAATTGATTTGATCTGTTGATCTAAATTGCCTTGTAACAAAGTACCAAAAGAAGTTTTACCTCCTTCTTTTTCGGATAAAACCGTAATGAGCACATTGTTAAAAAGAATCAAATGATTAACGAAATCAATCTTAGCAAGCCAAGATCCTGGCTTAAATAACACTCTTGGTTGAATTACAGCCGTTACATCAGACTGAATCATTCCCTCTTTCATTTTTATTCTCCTCTTACAGCTGCACCAAGTGCATTATACAAACAATCCTCTGTTACTCCAGATTCAAGATAACAATCACCTGGCCTTTTAATCAACACAAAGCGTAAACGGTTATTTTTAATTTTTTTATCTGATTGCATCAAATCTTTGAGTTTTTCTAAATTAATATTTGTTGGAATTTTATGTGGTAAACCTGCTAAGTGTAGAATTTGCTCTACTTGTTCGACCATTTGTTTATTAATTAAATTCATTTTATGCGACAAAACTGCTGCACAATATAAGCCAATTGCTACTGCTTCACCATGTAACCATTGTTGATAATGAGTATAAGTTTCCAGTGCATGGGCAAAAGTATGGCCAAGATTCAATAGGGCTCGTTGCCCCGCTTCCTTTTCATCCGTTTCAACAAATTGAGCTTTAATACGGCAACATTCAGCTATTAAATGAGGTAACTGTGGACTCTTAGTAGTTAATCCCTGCTGAAGCGCTTCACTAAGTTGTTTAAAAAACTCATCTCCAGCAAGTAGGGCATATTTTATCATTTCCGCCAAACCAGCACGAAACTCTCTTTCAGGAAGAGTATTTAATGTGTTTAAATCAATAACTACTGCTTGAGGTTGGTAAAAACTACCAATCATATTTTTGCCCAAGGCATGATTAATTCCTGTTTTTCCACCTACAGATGCATCAATTTGCGCTAGTAAAGTTGTAGGAATTTGAATCAGCTTTACCCCTCGTTGATATGTCGATGCTGCAAATCCCGTCATATCACCAATTACTCCTCCACCTAAAGCGATAAGGGTTGTATCTCGATGGTGTTTCTTTTGGATTAATGCATCATAAATAGCAAATAGACTTTGTTGATTTTTATACTGTTCACCATCTTCTAAAATCAACACATCACACTGAGCTTTAGGAAAAGCCGATTGCACGTAGTTTAAATAAAAAGGGGCTATTGTTTGATTGGTAACAATTAAAATTTGTGAAGAAGTTACAAGAGTTTGCAGAAAATCTGGTTTTTGCAAACCATTACGGCAAATAATAATAGGATATTGATGTTCCGTTAAAGAAACATCAACCTGATCATAAATCTCAAAGTTCGCCATAAATATATTTAATTATATTGTTTGCAACAGCTTTGACTGTTAATTTATCTGTTTCAAAACTAACATCAGCTAGCTCAGTGTAGAATGGTTCTCGCTCATCTCTCAACAATTCTAATCTTCCTTCAAGATCAGTTGTTTGCAACAAAGGACGCTTGGTATCTCGCTTAGTTCTTTCAAATTGTTGTTGTAATGAGGTTTTAAGATAGATTACGGTGCCACGCCCTGCTAATGCATTCCTGTTTTCAGGGGTAATCACCACCCCACCACCTGTTGCCAAAACAATGTTGGTTTTCTGAGTTAATTCTTCAATAACTTTTTGTTCGCGGCGTCTGAAACCCTCTTCACCTTCAATATCAAAAATCCAAGAGATATCGGCGCCAGCACGCTCTTCAATCACTTCATCCGAATCAAAAAATTCTAATTTGAGCTCCTTTGCCAAAGCACGACCTATAGTGCTTTTACCTGCACCCATGGGTCCGATGAGAAAAATATTTCGTACTTTAACTATGCTCATTTTTTATCACATACCTCTTTAACTGAAATGTCATTAATTAAAGATCGAGTCCGAAATAACTTCCCATTCTAGCATTAGACTAAAACATGATTCAAAAGCCAAAAGTGGGGGATATTTGGGGCTCAACCCTAACTGTATTTTTCGCAGTTAGAAATTCCCGCCCATTATTCTACAACAAATGAGCATATTTTATAACTGTTTACTCTTATTCATTTATATTATATCACTTCATTAATAAAATAATGCCCTGTTAAAGGCAAGTTATAAATAAAACCAAGCTTATTTGTGTGTAATTTTTATCCTAATTCAGCCAGGCATCAAAGTATAGTAACGTTCATACAATGGGGTACTTTATTGTAGCTAGTTGAAGCAAAGCGACACCTATTATCTCTAATCAATTTCATTTTTCATCAAAACGCACTACTTTTCTACCTTCAATTGCTGTTATAGATAATGAATTTGTTATTATTTTGGGGGTTATAAAAATAAGTAACTCATCATTTCTAAGACCAACTTGCGTGTTTTTAAATAAATTTCCAACTACCGGTAATTGACCAAAAAATGGCACCCTTGTAATGGTCTTGCTCTTATCTTGCTGATAAATTCCCCCAAGGACTATGGTTTGTCCATTACTGACGAGAACATTCGTCTGAATTTCTTTAGTTGCAATTGCTGGCACCCCATTAAATGTCAGGTTGGGCAATGCCCTATCCTGATTAATCTTCAATTCCATAAGTATCTTGTTGTCTGGGGTAATTTGCGGTTTTACATTCAAACTTAATACTGCCTTTTTAAACGCTACTGCTGTTGCACCACTTGAAGTCGCCTCCTGATAGGGAATCTCCTGACCTGATTGAATTTCTGCAGACTGTTGATTTGCTGTAATGAGCCTAGGACTAGATATTAATTCTGCAAGTCCCTCACTTTCCAAAGCAGAAAGCTCAAGATCAAGCAGAATATTATCGCCAAGCTGAGCTAATGCAATACCAACAGAAGCTGGATTAGCACCTGTTAATGGGGCAGCTATTAAATCGAGATTTAATCTGTCGGTAAAGGGCCTGACATTTGCAGGCGCAACTCCCTGTGCTAATTGATTCGCCCCCTCTAAAGTACCACTGAGATGGGTCGGTTTAGAAACCCCCCAACGAATTCCAAGATCCTGAGCAAAATCTTTCGTTACTTCCACGATACGTGCTTCAATAAGCACTTGTTTGACTGGTACATCTAATTGCTTAACCAATTCTCTAACTTCATCAATTTTAGCACCGATATCTTGAATCCAGATGGTATTTGTACGTGTATCAACACTCACGGAACCCTTCTCAGATAAAAGGGAATTTTGTTTGTCTTTAATCAAAATAGCAAGATCGGTTGCTTTGGCGTAATTGATTTGTATTAATTCAGAACGTACAGGCTCAATTTTTCGAATGGCTTGTTGTTTTTTGAGTTGTTCTGCCTCCATTGTTTCAAAAACCCCTTTTTTATCAATCAAAATCACATTACCTGACTGTCGCTTATCTAAACCTTGAGTAGTTAAAATAATATCTAATGCTTGATCCCAAGGAACATTATTTAATCTCAGTGTAATATCACCTTGAACCTGATCACTCACTACAATATTAATTCCCGTAAAATCCGCAAGTAGCTGTAATACAGCTCGTAAACTGATGTTTTGGAAATTTAACGAAAGTCTTTTTCCAGAAAAAACTTTCTTTTTCAATTTGGCTTGTTGTTCCTCTTCTGGAGTTAAAGGAATTACATCAATCATAAATTGCTGATTAACCTGATAGACGTTTTGGCCAAAACCTCCTTTATTAAATAAGGTCATATGTGCATTTTTGCCAACTTGCTGAAAAGTAACCATTTGCACTGGACTGTGGAAATCCGAAACATCGAATCGCTTCCTTAAATTCGTAGGAACTGTAGTATTTAAAAATTTAACTAGAATTTCTTTCCCATGCTCCTCAACTTCAGTGGGAACACTCGTACTAGAGACATTCACTATGGCTCGACCACCCTGTCGTTCAATTCCTCGAAAATCAAAATGATTGATTACATAATTTGTTTTGGCAGGACGATTCGTGATTATCAGTGCTTGCGGCGGCTGAAATAATTCATTACTTTTGCCATTCAAAATAACTGTATAAACTTTTCCAGATATTGTTCCTGAATAAGGCACAGAATAATTTAACTCCAATACAGCCCGAATACGCGAACCCACCGCAACAACGGAGTACCTATTAAGCGATCCCAGTTTAATTTCTTTGGCTTTTTGTTTTTGAGGTAACTGCAGATTTGAATCAATAAAATCAAAGACTATTCGTGCGGGGCTTTGGGTCACAAAACTTGCAGGCTCTTGCTTTATGGGTTGTGCAAATTCGAAATCCATACGCAACTTTTCCTCTGGCAAAGGAATTACCTTGACGGATATTAAAGAATTATTCTGGGCAAAAGCCATACCTAAACTCATGCCAATTAAAATGAATAAAGCAGCTATTTTCCGCACTTTTGCTCCTACTTCCCAGTATGTAATTCAAGCGTGGTTGTATGCTTTTCCCACTTTCCTGAAGTTTGTGTTGTTTCTATTAATTGAATGGAGCCATTCTTAATTGAAACAATACGGCCATAATTTTGTCCCATATAATTACCTATTCGGACGTGAGTAATATCCTTATTAGGTAATTTAATCAATGCCCATATTTCATTTCCTTGCGTTAAAGTGCCTACAAATTGTAATGCATCTAAAGGATAAGCCTCCAACGATTCCTTAGGCCTGTTTTTATCTGGAGCATTTACATCAACTTCCGGCTTTTTTTGAACCGTTGGCTTAAATGGATTTCGCCTATTACTATTATCAGGAAATTTAAAAGTAGGTAAAGGTGCAAATGAAGGGATTGGTTCAATATCACGTGTTTTTCTAAATTTTACGTCATGAATGTATCGCACCAAATCATCGTTACTACTGGAGCAAGCAACCAATAGTAACGATAATGAACAGATAGAACTAATCCCTAATTTTCGTTTCATCATTGTGTGCGATATCGATAAATTTTGGCAGTGATGCTCATTATCAACTCATCCTCCGAAACTTCTTTATCTTTGGAAGACACCCTTTCAATACTAAAGTCATGTAACGTTACAATACGATCCATCTCAGCAACACGACTGATAAACATAGCCAATTGAAAATAAGTACCTACTACTGAAATTTTTATAGGTAACTCAATATAAAAATCATGCCTTACCTCTGGCTGTGGCGCAAATAACTCAAATCTTAAGCCAGATGCAACCCCTGTTTTGGAAATGGCTTCCAATAGACCAGGCATCTGATTTTTTTCTGGAAGTTGTTTAAGCATTTGGGTAAAACGTTCCATCATAATCTGTAGTTGTTGGCGATAAGCCGGCAAATTGACTAACTGACGTTGCTTGCTTTCAAAATCTGTTTTTAATGTAACCTCCTGAGCTTGTAGTTGTTCAAACTGAGTAAAATTATCTTGTATGATTAGCCAATACCCCAGAGCAATAATCAAAATACTAACACCAGCAAGAACACAAACCTTAACGACTACTGGCCATTGTCCCAAATTTTCCAGAGTTAATTCATTCAGGTTAATACCGTTCATAGTTTTATCCCAATCTGGAATTGAGGCGCTAGCACAAAAGTTAACTTAAACTCATTCTCTGCGGATTCTTGTTTGTTTTTATCTTTATTTTTATCCTTATCTTGATCCTCTCTTTTGATTTCACTTAGGATAGGATCATGGAGCCATTCATTATTTTCTATATTTCTCATTAACATTGAAACAAAAGTGTTCGATTCAGCATAGCCAATAACGGTGATAACATCATTTTTTCCAACTATCTGAGTAAAATAAACTCCTGCCGGAATTACATTGATCAACTCATCGAATAAATGAACCATTAATGTTCGTGTAGACTGTAAATGCTGTACTATAGACATTCTAGAAATCAGCATTTCTCGCGTTTTTTGTAAATTTTTTATTTCTTTTATTTGCGCATCCATAGCATTAATTTCTTTCTGAAGCATTTCATTCCGTGTAATTTGATTACTTACCAATCCTGATGCATAAGAATTAATTAAAAAAACAGTAAACGCAGCGAACACGATGCTGACAAGCAGCATGGTCATAAACAGTTTTTTCTCCTGCTCCCGCTTGAGTTCTCGCCAAGGAAGAAGGTTAATTTGCGTCATATAGTCTCACTTAACTTCCCTTAGTGCCAAACCGCACGCGACCATAAGTCCTGGAGCATCCTTATTTATAGAATCCAAATGCACCATTTTACCTGGAGTCATGTGTGAAATTGGATTGGCAATTGTGGTGCTCATCCCCAATCGCTCTTGAACCAACGCCACCAAACCCGGCAACTTAGCTAATCCCCCCGCCAATAAAATATGATCTACATCTCCATCCTGACTTGTGGAATAAAAAAACTGCAAGGTGCGCTTGATTTGCAACAAAATATCTTCTTTAAAAGGCTCTAATACTTCCTTTTCATAATCCTCAGGTAATTCTCCATTCTCTTTAGCCAGGATAGCTTGTTCCAAAGTCATTTTATAATGTTCAGCAGTAGCGTCTATTAATTGCTTTCCACCAAATTTTTCTTCTCTGGAGTAAACTAATTTCATTCCTTGTAATACAAATAAATGCGTGTAGCTCGCCCCAATATCAATAATAGCGATTGTTTTATCTTGTCCAGATGCAGGTAAATCCTTAGCAAGTTGCTGGGCTGCGCGTTCTACAGCATAAGATTCGACGTCGACCACTATTGCCTCCAAACCCGAGTGAACGGCAACATCTAAACGTTGATTCACATTTTCTGCTCGTGAAGCAACAATTAGCACGTCGAGCATATTCTGATTTTTTTCAGAGTGGCCTAAAATTTCAAAATCAAGATTGATTTCGTCTATTGGATAAGGAATATATTTATCTGCCTCTGTAACAATCAACTCCTCCATCTCTGCGTCACTTAAACCTTCATTGATTTGTATTACTTTACTGATTATTGATGAATCAGGAACAGCTAGAGCAGCTTGTTTACATGAAGTTTTTAGCCGATCGATCACTTTTTTAATACACTGGGAGACCGCATCAATATCTTTAATGGTGTTGCCATCCATAGCATTTGCAGGCAGTACTTCACGGCCATAGTTTTCTACAACCAGCTCATCGCCTTGACCTGAAATTTCTAAGATTTTAACGGCTGTTGATGTAATGTCTATTCCGAGAATTGAACGATGCTTGGGCTGAAACAATTTGAGCATGCCACTTATTCCCTTAAGTCTTCCATGCATTCAAAAAATACTCCTCTAGGATCATATGCTGATGTTAACGTAACCTATTAAAAAATTACACTGTTTTCTAGCTTGTGAAACTCATTAAAATGATTACATGTTGGCATTTTCGTCATTTAGTTAAAACATCTTGCACTACCCAAAAACATTTAATATAGTGAAAGACCAACTTGTAAGGGGATTTCGCATTTATGCTTTGAAAAGGAGATTTTCATGACTAGGTTAGAAGAGTTAATTTATGCATTGGCAACCGTTATAGTTCGTTATCATGACAGCCAAGACAATATCGAGGCTAAAGATAAACTAGTTACTGCAGTTGACCCCATAATTCACAGAAAAAAATCTCATGACCGTGCAGTAGAAATAATTCAAGACTGTAATTTTGTTGCATATCTGGAAGGACGAATCACTGCGTGTACAAAGGGTTATCATGGCCGGGAAGAATTCCTTCTTTTCCTTTTAAATAAGATCTGTTTTTTAAAGGAACAACTCGACAATAAAACCCCATTCAAAGAGCATGAGTTAAAGGCATTCCAAGAGCAATTAACTCAATTATTCATTGATTTTCGAAAACTATTAAACATCAAAAAAGGGCTCAAGCATCCAGTAACGCTTCAAGATTCTAAAATCAAAGAACTACCTGGTTTATTGAATGATCGATATATAGGTAGTAAATATTGTAATTCAGGCCAATTACTCATTGATGAAGTTCTTTTTGTACTTCACATGACAACCGATGATTCTGATGAAGAACTTAAAAATATTGCTGCAAATATCTGCTCAGAACAACAGGATAAATTGGAATTGCAAAGCGAAAAATCCAAAAAAGCAACTGAAGATTTAGGTAGAAATGCTGAAAAATTAGAGTTAGAACAACTAAAATTATCAATGGCGGCACAAAAGTCTGAGTTTGAACTCAAGGTAGTAGAGTTAACAGAAAAAAATAAAGAACCGCTTGCTATTATTGAGAAATTAACTCAGGAACTGGAAAAAAATAAATTGGAATTACAAAAAGTCCAGTCCGAACTCGAGAGCTTAAAAAAACAAAACGAATTGGAAGCACCTTTTAGACGTGTTACTGGATATCCCACTTTATATGGTCTCGCTGGCCTACCTATGTTGCAAAGACCGGCAGTTCATTCTCGATTTTTTCCACAAGCAATTCAAACACCACCTACATCATCACAAACTGGCCCCACAATAGATGATTTTGAGGAGACTTCATCACGTGTGACAATAGAATAAAGCTTTCATATTATTAGCTGACTCCTTAGGTTTCATTGAGTTTTCTCAGAAAAACTCAATGAAACATTAAATATTAGTGTAAAATTACCCTCTTTTTTGCACAAAACTCGCATTCTTATCGAGAATCACTGTATAATATCTGCCAAATTTCATTAAAAATCACATGACTCTATGAAAATGGCATACTTCTGGCGTAAAGGTCTATGGGCGCTGATGAGCCTGTCTTTTGTTTTAATAGTAGCAGGCTGTCTGTTGTACCTCTATCTTGAAAGTCAACTTCCCAACGTAGATTCGTTGAAAACAGTACAATTACAAGTACCTCTACAAATTTTCAGCAAGGAAGGTCTGCTAATTCAGGAATATGGCGAGAAAAAACGAATTCCTGTTACTTATGATGAAATACCACCTATGTTGATCCATGCGCTGATTGCCACTGAAGATCAACGCTTTTTTGAGCACCCTGGTGTTGATGTTCTTGGTCTGGGCCGTGCAGCGGTTCGCATGGTAAAAACCGGAACAAAATCTCAAGGTGGTAGTACCATTACCATGCAGGTTGCGCGTAATTTTTTCTTAAGTCGTAAAAAAACCTTTTTACGCAAATTTAATGAAATTATGCTGGCCATAAAAATAGATAGAGAGTTGAGCAAGGAAAAAATTCTCGAGCTCTATCTTAACCGAATCTATTTAGGTAATCGCGCGTATGGCGTTGGTGCAGCAGCGATGGTTTATTTTGGAAAGCCGCTTAAAGAATTAAATCTATCAGAACTAGCAATGATTGCAGGACTTCCACAAGCCCCTTCAACACAAAACCCCATAGCAAACCCACTTGCTGCCAAAAAACGTAGGGATCACGTATTAGAACGTTTACTTGAAGAACATTATATCAATGAAGAACAGTATCAAAATGCCATAAATCAACCGATTACTGCTAAGTATCATGGCACTCCCATTGAAGTAAAAGCTCCTTATGTTGCTGAAATGATTCGTCAATCTTTATACGACAATTTCGGCCCAGATGCCTATACCAAAGGCTACAAAGTGTATACGACTATTGACGGGAATTTGCAAAATACAGCCAATGATGTCGTCGAAAAAAATTTAATAGCCTATGACCACCGGCATGGTTATCGAGGACCTGTCGCCACTATTGGTGAAAATGACAGTAAATCCTTACACTCTATTCAAAAAAATCTGGAAAAATATCCTGAGCTGAATCATCTTACTCCAGCCGTCGTAACCGAAGTCGGAGAAAAAGAGGCAACAGCCACGTTACAAGGTGGTCGTACCATTATTATTCCTTGGGCAGGTTTATCTTGGGCTAGACCCGCACTTAAAAATGGCTGGGTAGGAAAATCGCCATCTAAAGCCATGCAAGTTGTTGCCGTTGGAGATATTATTTACGTTCATTCAACAAAGGATCATTGGGAGTTAGCGCAAATCCCTGAAGCTGAGTCAGCAATGGTAGCACTTAATCCTAAAAACGGTGCTATAGAAGTCCTAGTTGGTGGGTTCAATTTCCAAAAGAGCAAATTTAACCGAGCAACTCAATCAAGTAGACAACCAGGCTCCAGTTTTAAACCTTTTGTCTATGCTGCAGCCTTAAACAATGGTTATACACTAGCAACATTAATTAATGATGCGCCTATTGTTGTTGATGATCCAAGTCAACCGAACTTATGGCGTCCTCATAATGTGAATCTTAAATTCAATGGACCAACCCGTTTAAAACAAGCTCTGGTCCAATCTAAAAACCTCGTGTCCATACGTATCCTTGATGACATCGGTATTAATTACACGATCGATTTCCTAGCTCGTTTTGGCTTTAATAAGAAAACTCTTCCTAGAGGTTTATCTTTGGCTTTAGGTAGTTTGTCAGTCAGTCCTATGGACCTTACTGCTGCTTATGCTGTTTTCGCAAATGGTGGTTATAAAATTGAACCTTATCTCATCGATCACATTACTGATAAAGATGGTAAGATTTTATTACAAGCCAAACCAACTGTTGTTTGTAACAATTGTGATGGCAATGTAGATCATTCAACTTTAGCACCACGAGTCATCCCTGAAGATATTAACTTTTTAATGTATACCGCTTTAAAAGATGTGATTCAGCATGGTACTGCACGTGCAGCTAGAGTGCTTAATCGTCAGGATATAGCAGGTAAAACCGGAACAACTAATGATCAAGTAGATGCCTGGTTTGCGGGGTTTAACTCTGACCTCGTAGTAACCACCTGGGTTGGTTTTGATAATCCTAAATCCTTACATGAGTATGCTGCAGGACTCGCCCTGCCCTTATGGATCGACTTCATGAAAGTTGCCTTGAAAGGAAAACCTGAGGGTGAAATAAAACAACCTGAGGATGTAGTAGCTGTTCGTATTGATCCCCACAGCGGCTTATTGGCTCATCCAAATCAGGCCAATGGCATTATCGAATATTTTCGCAATAAAGAAGTTCCATCGGAAGAAGATCCAACGCCTATTTATAATGCAGGTAATGATCAGCAGCAACTTCCAACAAGCGAAGATAGTTTATTTTAGCTTACCAAAATGCAGCGGATGTGAGTGAACTTTCTCAGATTCCGCTGTACATGCAATAGCTCTTTCTTGTCACAAAAATTCAAAAATTACGCAACATCGCTGGATCCCGCTGACAAGCATTGGGATGTTGAACTTTCTCATTCCTTCTATTAATGTAACCTATTTTAAAATGAAATATATTCAACGGTCTACGTACGGGGCTTAAACCGCAGTATGTAGGGATTAAAAAAACACATACCCTCGGAAAGATTTTAGCCAGTAGCTCTGTCGTAAAAGCTAATAATCTTTAAGCTTAATCGAACGAGCTGCTTTATTAATACGTCGTGTTGAGCAATTAATAAAAAATTTGATTAGATAACTTGGAGCAGTTTCCATGAGCCTTTTAAGTAACCAGGAGAGTAAATTATTCTTCTCTTGAGAACGCATCACTTGTGCCGCTTTAATCCCTAACTCCTGATTGAGTCGAACAAAAGGACGCATTAGTTTTTCATATTCCTCAAAAGCAATCTGATGGTTGCCATTGGCTGCTGCTAACTCCCCAGCAAGTACGTAAGCACCTATTATTGCAAGACTAGTACCTTGGCCTGACATGGGTGAAGCACAATAAGCAGCATCTCCTAATAAAATCACCCTACCCTGAGACCAATGATCCATATGAATCTGTGCTGCTGCATCAAAATAAAAGTCAGGTGAATTGGGCATGATTTGCAAAAATCTTGGGATCTCCCAACCAATTCCTTCATAAACGTTCTTCAGAACTTGCTGTTGTTGTTCTACATCACGTAGATCGATTTTTATTGATTGTGGCGTTGTAAATCCAAAACATGCTTTAGCTTGAGGTTCTCCTGAAGCACTCCAAACCGATGCAACTCGACCTAATTCCGAGTATTGCATCTCCATTCGATCCAAATTCAAATAGTTTGGAACTGTAAACACACAGAGGTATAAACCTAGGTGCTGAGAAAAAAGTGACTCTTCACCAAATACAAGTTGTCTTACATTTGAATGAAGTCCATCTGCACCAATAACCAAATCGAAATCTCGAACTTTATTGCTTTGAAACTTGACCTCTACTCGATCAGAACATTGGGATATCTCCTGAATGCAATCTCCAAAAATAAACTCTGCATCAAGTACTTGATCCATAAGAATCTGACACAAAGTACCACGAATAATTTCTACATCATCACCAACTCGATGTCCGAATTCATCGCCGCTCATTTGTTGAATCACTTTTCCATTTCTATCAACAAGCAATGCACCCTGCATATCAGTACCTGCGCCCACAATGGTTTCATAAATGCCCATTCTTCGCAGAACATGTAAGGCCGAACCTCGAACATCGATTTTATAACCCCCAGTCAGCAATGAATTTGCACGATCCACGATCGTGGCAGTAAAACCATAACGCCTCAACCAATACGCAACGGTCAATCCTGCTACCCCTGCTCCGGAAATAAGTACTCTCATATCAACCTCATGGATGGAAAAGAGAATCTGAATTTTATATCAATAAATCTTAGAGTAATAAAGAAAATAATTATAGTGTAATGGGTGGAAGGCTGTGAAAATCGGATTTCTAGAATGAGCGAGTTTCTCAAATCCCGGGTGATGGCTTCGCCTTCACCCGGGTACAAATTGAGCGTAAATCAAACAACAAAATTTTATCGACCAGCTAATGCTATGGCTGCAGGTGTGTACTCATAACCCAAATCACGGGCAACAGCATCAAAGGTAATCTTACCCTGGTGAACGTTTAAGCCATTGAGTAAATGTTTATCATTCAATAAAGCCAACTTCACACCTTTAGTTACAATACTTAAAACAAAAGGTAGGGTTGCATTATTCAAAGCAAACGTTGATGTTCTTGGCACCGCACCAGGCATATTTGCAACACAATAATGTACGACATTATCAACAACATATGTAGGCTCTTGATGTGTTGTAGGACGACTTGTTTCAAAGCATCCGCCTTGGTCAATAGCGACATCGACTAATACTGAACCAGGACGCATTGATTTAAGCATGGCTCGAGTTACTAATTTTGGAGCTGCTGCACCGGGTACTAAAACTGCGCCAATGACCAAATCAGCACTAGCAACATATCGTTCTATGGCATCTGCAGTGGAATAAACCGTATTGAGCTTAGAACCAAATTGGAAATCCAATTCGTTTAAACGTTGCAAAGAGCGATCCAGTACAGTCACTCGTGCTTCCATACCCATTGCCATACGTACTGCATTAGTACCAACCACTCCACCACCAATAACCACTACGTTTGCCGCAGCGACTCCAGGAACCCCACCTAATAAAATACCACTACCACCCTGAGCCATTTCCAGACAATGAGCACCTGCTTGGATAGACATACGCCCAGCAACTTGAGACATAGGTGCCAATAAGGGCAGGCCACCGCCTTCTTCAGTTACTGTTTCATATGCAATAGCAGTAACTCCAGACTCTTTAAGCATACGTGCTTGGTGAGGATCTGGGGCCAAATGCAGATAAGTAAATAAAGTTTGGCCTTCGCGAAGACGCTTGCACTCAATTGGTTGTGGTTCTTTTACTTTTACAATGAGATCAGCTCTTGAAAAAACTTCATCAGCGCTGTCAACAACCTCAGCACCGGCATTTCGATAATCATCATCAGAAATACCGATTCCTAATCCAGCACTCTTCTCTACTATAACAGAACTTCCTACTCTAATAATTTCTCTAATACTAGAAGGAACAAGACCCACACGATTTTCTTGAGGTTTAATTTCTTTTGGAACGCCTACTAACATACTTTCTCCCCTAACGGTTTTTTAATTGTGCTATTAACTGTGGCACGAGCTCGAATAAATCACCAACCAAACCATAGTCAGCGATTTGAAAAATAGGGGCATCTTCATCCTTATTAATTGCAACAATAATCTTGGAATCTTTCATCCCTGCCAAATGCTGTACCGCTCCAGAAATTCCCACAGCAATATAAAGCATTGGTGCAACTATCCTTCCGGTTTGCCCCACTTGATAATCATTAGGAACAAACCCTGCATCTACAGCAGCACGGGACGCCCCCACAGCAGCACCGAGTACATCAGCTAATTCTTCGATCAACTGAAACTTCTCAGCACTTTGCAGACCTCTTCCACCAGAAACAACAATTTTAGCACTGCCTAAATCAGGTCGCTCGGACTTACTTAACTCATGCTTAACAAATTGGCTCTCTTTTGCAACAAATTCTTTATCAATTTGTTCGATGAAACAACTAGCCTGATTTGCAGTTACTGGATTAAACGCCGTTGCTCTGATGGTTAAAACTTTTATAGAATCAAGAACTCGTACAGTTTCTATTGCATTACCTGCATATATTGGATGTTCGAAAGTTTCTTTATCAATAATTTTACTAACATCTGAAACTTGCGCCACATCCAGTCGCGCTGCAATACGAGGAGCAATATTTTTACCAAAAGTACTCGCCGGTACGATGATGGCTTGAAATGAATCCGCAAAGGAAAGAATTAAATCGCTTACTTGTTCTGCTAAGGGATGCTCATAACAAGGGTTATCAACGTACCAAACGGCATGTGCTCCTGCAAGAGTTGCAGCCTGTTCTGCTACTGCCTTGCATTGATGCCCTACAATAAGTAAGGTCGGTTCGTTATCCAACTCCAATGCGGCAGATAAAGCATTACGAGTAGATGGGTGTAATGTTTGATTATCATGTTCAACGAGTACTAAAGTGCTCATCACTCCCCCTTATCAAAGCACTTTGGCTTCATGCTGTAATTTATCCAATAATTCAGTCACTGACTCAACTTTCACGCCACCACTACGAGTCGGAGGTGCTGTAACATTTAATACTTCAATATGTTTTTTAAGTGACAATCCTAAACTTTCCAGTTTCCTAACATCCAAAGGTTTCTTTTTGGCTTTCATAATATTGGGGAGGCTAGCGTAACGTGGTTCATTTAAGCGTAAATCCGTACTCACTACTGCAGGTAAATGCACGCCTATGGTTTCAAGACCTCCATCAATTTCACGAGTAACTTGAAGATGATCACTTGTCGCCTCTATTTTAGATGCATAGGTTGCCTGTGGCCAATTTAATAGAGCAGCCAACATTTGTGGTGTCTGATTATTATCACCATCAATAGCTTGCTTGCCCATCAACACTAAATCTGGTTTTTCGTCATCAATAATCTTTTTTAATATTTTAGCGATATTTAGGCTTTCAAACGTATCTTCGGTATGAACCAAAATTGCTCTGTCAGCACCTAAGGCCAAAGCATGACGCAATGTTTCTTGCGAACTATCTCCACCAATACTGACGGCAAGCACCTCAGTAGCCCAATTATTTTCGCGTAAACGTAAGGCTTCCTCCACAGCAATTTCATCGAAGGGATTCATTGCCATTTTAATATTCTGTGTTTCAACTCCGGAATGGTCCGATTTGACCCGAACTTTGACATAAGGGTCGATTACACGCTTCACTGCCACGAGAATTTTCATAATTCCTCACTGGATAATCAAAACAACCGCATCTTGCCAGAGATACCGTGCCGAATTCAAGGGGTTATTTTTATTTAACCTGAATTCGACGACGATATCTTCAATAAATATAATGCCTAAAATTTAGTATGAAACAAGATATCTCGCCTCAAAATTGCCTATTTTACCCCTAAAAGTTAAGTTTTACCCAAAGAAAGTTGCATCTCTGATTCTTCATTTAGGAGATTAATGACACGTTCAGCCCGATCAACTGCTAAGGCGGTTTTTCCTCCTTCCGTATAAACATTTGAATTTTTTTTCACTAATTGTAAGGCCTCATAAGTGTGAGTAATTTTCTCATCAACTTTTAATTCGCCGTCTTTATCTATTACACGCATTCTTAATAAAAATGCATCTAATGCACGATATTTTTCGCCTCCCGCTCGCCAATTTCTAAAAAACTGCTGTTCTAGTAATCCAAGATAGGATTCGATTGGCGCGGCAATCATTTTTAATTGAGGAGTTGTAAAGTTCTCACTAATATTCGGATTTTGACTTGCAAGTATTAAGTCGCGGCATAAATTTTCATCGACCATTGAGGCATCGAACTTCATTTCAGGAGCAGCGCAAATTAATGGCGTTAAAAGAGTAGAACCTATTTGCAAGCTCATCTCATAGCAGTGTCTCGATGCCCAAAAAGTCATTTCAAGTAAACGAACCAATAAAGTAGTAGTTGCTGTAGCAGAAACCATAGTAATTTTTTGTAAGGTAGTCCCAAGTTTTTGCAATTCTTTCGAATCGCTCTTTTCAATAAATTGCCCACCCTTTAATAAAGCGAAATAAAGTGCATAAACAGCAAATAATTCTTCTGCAAAAACAAAAGTACCAAAACTAATGAAAACCATTGGAAGAAATGAAATTAAAGCACGAATTCCCGTGGGTTTTATTTTTCCGACCTCATCAAAATATCCTGTTGATTGGTCAAGCAAGCCGAGCAGACTTGCATAAAAATTACGTTCGGTAAATGTTCTCGAGGTATTTCTTAAATTTTCCATCCATTTTTTTAGATCTTCCCGAGTAGTAATCTCATCAAATTTGATGGTTTTAAAATCCTGAGGTGAGGTCAGTTTTTCATAACAGATGCTTAATGTTTTAAAACAAGCACCATCATTGCGCGCTTCAGATAAATTTTTCTCAATCCATTTACTTTCTGGGCTAAATTTCTCAAAAAGGTCTGGATGAAACTTTAAAGATAAGACCTTATAATTTGTTTTAATTTTTTCTTTATCTGGACCGTTCTTAAGCAACAATTTATTAATTAATTTAATAAAATCACCATCGAGCCTTAAAAGAGCTTCTTGATTCAGTTCACTGTTGTAACATTTTTTTTCTTCATCATAACTGGCATAGATAGTAACCAGGGTTTTTAATTCAGTCTCTATAGTCATAACTCTCCCTAGATTGGCTATTAGATCGATACTGCTAAACTCTGGTGAGCTTCAGCGACCTAGTTATCACACAGTATCATCGATTTTATTAAACCAATTCGTCCGTTTAACATATTCAGTAAAAAAGCCAACAACCAACAGACTAATATAAAATGCACTCATCACATCACTCAAATAATGAAAGCATAATAAGATTCTTGATGCAGCTACTAACAAGGCAACGACAAGTAAACTATAAAAATAACGAGGAAAAAGTGTTCCCAATCCTGCAGCCAAACTGATGACTGTTGTTGTATGTCCTGAAGGAAAAGACCAGTAATTTGAACTCAATTTAAACCAATAAAAACCAAATTCATTACTTGCAAATAATAATTCAGGACGAGCACGACTCAAAGCAACTTTCAAAAACAAACAAACTAAATTGGCTAAAAGTACACATCCAAGTAGATACCAAGATCGGTTTTCATAAACAGTATTAACTTGTATGTATCGAAAATACAATCCTGCAACAAAAAACAAAACAATATAAGCAATCCATTTGCCTAAAGCAGTCAATACACTCAAAAAAGGTAATTTGGCTTCAAGATCTAACTGATGGAAATAAGTTGCCACAGTTCGATCTACAAAATAATAGGCTAAAATAACCAAAATTGCATAAAAAATAATAACCCAAGGTTTTTTCATAAAATTAAACAACTTTTCAAATTGCGTCATCAATTAAGTCCTTCTTTTTAGTTCTCACGTAAATACCAAGGGATGGTAATAACAATCGTACGGGAATCTCGTTCTAAAAAAAGCAAAGCGCGTAGGCCAGCAGCATGAATATTGTGTAACAAATACTCATACCATTTAGGTTCTACTAACTCAGGTATAATAAGGGCAATGAGGTGATTTTTCCTCTCTTTTCTGACTTTACTCACAAAATTTAATAAAGGTTTATAAATACGACGATATGGCGATTTAATAATTTCAAGCTTAGGGCTCTCTTTACCGGCCCTTTTGGCTGGGATTTCAATTTTTTCATGCCAAAGCTGCTGCAAACGCTCAACACCTCCATATCCAGCATCAATAAAAACAGCCGTAATATCATCCGAAAGCAGCATCCCAAATTGAATTGCTTTTTCTGCAATTAAATCCAAACCATGTATTGGAATAATGACTACTGGTGGGTTGAGTGTCAAAGGGTCTATTTTTATAGGGTTTTCTATTTCATGAGCAATTCTATCATAATGATGTTTAATACGATGCATTAAAAATGCTAAGGTGGGTGCAAGCAAAATAATTATCCAGGCCCCTTCAATAAATTTTGTAATAATAATGAGAATAAGTGCAATTGCAGTTACTACTGCGCCCACCGCATTGATTACTAATTTATATCGTACATGTCGATTCTCCTTACGAAACCAATATACGACCATGCCGACCTGAGAAAAGAGAAAAGCACTAAAAGAACCAACAGCAAATAATGGAATCAAATTATTCGTAATTCCTTTAAAAGCAATCAGGATGATTGCAGAAAAAAGAGACAAAATAATTATTCCTACTGAGAAAACCAAGCGTCGACCACGCTCAGCAAAAAAATGAGGTAAATAATTATCCTCGGCAAGTAAACGGCATATTCTAGGGAAACCCGAAAAACTGGTTTGCGCCGAATAGGAAAGTACAAAAAAAATACTGGTAATCGAAATATAATAAAAAATACCTTTACCAGTGGTTGCTTCGACTAATTGCGACAATATTGTTTGGTAGCCAGGCTGATCCTGATTCATCGCTAAAATATGATAAGCGGGACAAAGATAACCAATGAGTATTAAAAATAGTGCGAGCGTGCCCACAATTATAGTCAATGTCCATTGTGCATTTCGAACTCTGGGTTTGCGAAATAACGAGACTGCATTACTGACTGCTTCTACACCAGTCATAGCAGTTAATCCATAAGCAAAAGCAGTTAACAACATCCAAAACGATACCCTTTCATCTGAACTCGCTTGTATTTTCGTTAGTTGATGTACAGGTTGAGAATGTCCACCACTATTCCAGACGTCTACTAAGCCAAGGACCAAAGCAATGAACATGCTTAAGATAAAAATAACGACAGGGATCAAAAAAAGGCTTCCTGTTTCGCGAATGCCTCGCAAATTAAATAGGGTAACCATCAGTAAAATAACAAGACATAAAGTAAGTGTATAAGGATGCAACGATGGAATTGCTGATACTATAGCAGCCACACCAGCTGATATTCCGACAGTAACGTTCAATAAATAATCCAGTATTAATGAAATTGCTGCACCTAAACCATATTTTTTGCCTAAATTGTCACTTGCAACAATATAAGCGCCCCCCTTACCTGGATATGCTGCAGCAGTTTGCATATAAGAAAAATACAAAAACATAAGAACAAGAATAACCAAGAGGGTGAGCGTAAAAAAATAATGTAATCCTATTAGCCCTGCAGGTAATAACACTGTGAGTGTAGCTTCCGGGCCATAAGCCGTTGAAGACAATGAGTCTAATCCAAGTGCAGGAACTCCCGTTGCTATGGATAATTCTTGTTTTTTTTTGGACCTTAAAGAAAGAGGTTTTCCCAAAATTTTATCTATTATCGGCATGTCCCCATAACCCAAGAATTTTTAACCATTGTAACCATTCGATAAATCTTAATAAAGACATCTGATTACAGTAGCCAAATTAAGCCTTATTCATAAATGCATTCAATCTCACCATTTTGTTTGTTGACATTAAAATCAATAAGCATAACAATTCAACATCAACTCTTAACAACAGGAACGAATTGGCATGGATTTAGCAAAATTTTCTATGAAGTTAATGCACGCATTTGTTATTACTGCATTGGCAAGTACGGGAGTTTATGCCCAGGATGTTACAGTTATTGGTACTCTGAAGCAGACATTAAAACAATCAAATAAAAATTTGCCACAAAATAATCTTGTGGCCGATGAAAAAGTGATTCAATTACTGCATGTGCAACTTTCTGATGAAACAAAAAATCTTTTAGCCCAACGCGCTCAAGATGCTTTAGAGCATAAGCACCAATTTACTTATACTTCCTCCAATAAAATAGCATCACCGATACCCAATAGTGTTAACTTAGGTATGAATAAAGTACCTGTATTAGATCAAGGAATCCATGGAACTTGTGTTACCTTTGCGATAACTGCTGCTCTTGATGCCGCAATGACTAAAGGTGATTATATCAGTCAACTATGTAATCTACAGTTAGGTAGTTATTTAGAAAAACATGGTTATGGTATGAGCGGTTGGAATGGAAGCTATGCAAGTCTTGTAATAGAACAAATCGAGCAGTATGGGGCCATTAATAAGATAAAACAATTAAAATTCGGTTGTGGTGGTATGACACAATATCCAACATACTTAGAACATGATCCTGAGTCTTTTATAGAGCCTGAACAATTTAGTTCACTTAGTGAACCTATTTTTGGCAAAGAAGTTAATTGGACTGACGTATTTCAAAGAACTGATCCGGAAAAAAATTTAAATGATGTGAAGCAAGCACTCTATGCTGGTGATCGTCTTGTTTTTGCAGTACTTCTTCCACGTACTGATTTAGGATTTGTCGGAGCAGTTGGCAAATATAAGACGTGGATATATAAAGATAGCTGGGTTTTAACTCCAGAAATAATAGCAGGTATTGATTATGTAGAATCAGCTCATGAAATGGTGATCACCGGATATGATGATAATGCAGTTGCCGTTGATCCTAATGGAGTAAAGCATAAGGGATTATTATTCTTACGTAACTCTTGGGGTACTTCCGTAGGGGATTATGGTGAGTTTTATATGTCCTATGATTATTTCAAGTTATTAGCATTTGATATTACTCGATTTTCTCGAACTTCAATCTAGTCCAAGTCTCCTGGGTGAAGGTACTGCCCTAACCCAGGAAATTTTAATACTTAAGCTGTAAACGATAAAAGTCGACTGCATTAGTCAATAAAATTTTGTTTGCCATACTATTATCAAAAGTATCCAAAATTAGAGTAATATCTTCTTTTTTAAAAGGCTTTGGCGCGCGCGTTGAAGGAAGATCAGTCCCGAACATTAAAGCATCAGGATTAATCGATGCAATCATCTTTAAGGTGTTTGCCACATCAAAATCAACCCTGCCAAATCCTGATGCCTTTACTTTTATTCCTTCTTCAACGAGTTTGAACAATATTGAAAGTCCATTTTTTGATAATCCCAGATGGTCTATGCTAACTGCAGGTAAGCTTATCAACAGATCGGCTAACTCTGTAAGCTCAGAAGAGTCAACGTACAACTCTACGTGCCATTTGGCAATCTCATAAATTCGATGCGCCATTTCACTTAAATAGAGTAATTGTTCTGAACCACCTCGTTTGAGATTAAACCGAATCCCTCGTATACCTTGATCATTTAATTCAATAATTTGCTTATCACTTGCGGTAGCCGGTAGTTGAGTCACACCAACAAAGTTTGGTCCCAATATGTGCAAAGCATTTACCAAATACGTTTGGTCAAATGCTTGAAAAGACCCAGACACCACTGCTCCACCAACAATTTTCAATGGTTTTGCACGGTTAAGATAATCAACAACTGTAAATTCATCAGGTAAATACGATTGATTTGCAACAAGGGGAAAACGGAAATCGATAATATGTAAATGCGCATCAAATAGGTTAATCATTATACCCCACCTTCTTAGATATCCTTATATTGGTTTTTGGCACTTTACCTCATTAGCTACCAGTTTCTAAGCAAAATTGTTAATAAACATCTCTTCTTCAGTAGCAATATTAATTTGCCGTTGGGGCTTCTTTTTTTCAGTAAAAAAATGTTGGGGTTTAGGATTAGAATAGAGGGACGCCGAAGTATCTTCTCTAACTGATTCCACTAAACTTGGAGTATCTCTATATCCACCCAGGCAATATCTCTGCCATTGACCATTCAATTCCATCTCAATAAAACAATGATCGGGATTAACGTCAATAGATACAGGAACATTAGGATACAAACGATTCATTTCTTCCTTAAAAGCAATAGCTCTTAAACGGCAACTTGCAACACCTAACTTTCTTGCTTCCTCAAGATATTCGTTACCATTGTGTACCGTTACACCTATGGCGTTACGTAGCGTTCCACGATCTTTACCAAACTTAAGGTATTTCATTAACAAGCGATGAATCTGTTGGTGCTCAGAAGACATGGCTGATAACGTATCAAAAACAGGATTTGTTCGATACTGCTTGGGCATGCGGAGCAACAAATTAATAAAAGCGTCCCGAGGCTCTGCTGTTGGTTTAAGTAAGCGAATGTAATGTAAGCGATTCTCTTTAGAGTACTTTATTTCAAAATCGTCTTTTTTTAATCCTTTAATTGCCATATCCAGTAAGGTTTCGCCTGGATGCACAGAGGGCAAGGCCTGCCAATTTTTTGTCAAACTTAATCTTTTATTTCCTTGTAATAGAACCTGATTTGATTCTTTTTTTCTTTTATTAATTAGTTTTTCTGTTATTCCTTCAGGATGAAACTCATATTTACATTTCACCAAATTTTCGGTGGCATTCATTCCAACCAATTCAAAATATTGAAATGGAGATGACGGATTTTCAGGGATTACCAGCTCAGAATATACTTCATTGCGGTAGTACTTTGGAGATGGTGTCATCGTTAGTAAATCTACGGGTTTAAATATGGGTGCCCTATAAGAGGATTGAGACACGGAAGCCCTGGTATCGATACCGCTTTGATATGTTTTTTGTTTTATGTCGTTCTGAGTCCCGATACGTTTTTTCAAGGTCTGCATTTGGAGTTTCTCTTTTTGATCATATGCAGAATTTGCAAGCTCAACGTCAATAATTGTTTGCTTGGTCTGATCTAAAGAATACCGATCCAGTTTAGGCGAAAATATTGCTGCAACCTGGTTAAGATGTGTCTCAAGAGATTCACGATCCTCTGTTATTGCGCGGCAGACTTTATAATCAAGAAAATGGATCTTTGTTGAGTCTAATTGTTGATGTTCTGCTTGCGAAAGAATTGTACCATGTTTTGCGGGTTTTAATTTGGAAGCAAGCAAGTCATCAAAGTCCGCTCCATTAATAGCACTTTTTAAAGACTCTTTATTCTTTTTAATTAGTTGCTCATTTTCCCAACAATATAACTCATGTCCATCCGCAAGCAATTTTAACATATGTTTCAACATTAATTCACGTTTACTCGTTGGCCAACTGGAAAATGACCAATCAGAAAAAATATAAACTTCACCAGCAGGTAATGGTTCATGATCATTACCTACTTCGTCTGGGATCTCCTCCTCTTGAATACTGATAGAAGGCTCGTTCTTTAACTTCTCCAATGTGTCACGAATGTCCCCGTCAAAAATTCCTTGGGTCCGAGCAAATGCTCTCACATTGGCATAGGACGTTGCAGGGAACCATTCACCTAACCAACCTGTTTTTCTCTGTAGTACCGGGAGCAAAGTTGCAATAAGCTTTAATGCCGCATCAACTTGTAAATTAATGGGATATTTTTGATATTTTGGAGCACGAAAAGGTAAAAGGAGTTGTTTCAAATCAGATGCTTTTTTCTTATCCTCTTGATTAGCCCAACGTTTGTTTTCAATACGCTCAATTTCATTATCTACCACCGCCAATAATGTACTCATTAATTCTTTGCCCGTTGCAGGTAAAATTTGCAATCTAAATGGGGGGAGAAATTGTTCTTGCGCTGCAATCATCGCTTCAAAATCGTCAAACTGTTCCTGATTTACAGCCTCTTCTGATTTTTTCCTACTTTTTGTTGCTTCACGAAGACCAGCCTCCAGAGTTTTGGGGAGCACATGTCTGCATCTGTTTACAAGATTAGGGTCGACCTGATTTAAAACTTGCATCACATTGCGTGAACAGAACGTTGCATCAGAGGGAGTAATGCTGTCTCTGTCTTTTTTATCCTGCTGATTTGACCATTGAAAAAGAGATTTAATCACCGCCCAGAAACTGGTTCGACTTTTTCCTTGTTGACGAAATCGTTCTGTAACTTTAACCTGCTCTCGATATGCATTAAGAAATTTCTCTCTTTGTTTAGTATCAGTATGTTTAAACACTAATAGACTTGAATGAACTGCAGGAAGAACTTCTGACTCTCCTGAAGCACGCCAGAAGGTAACCAATAACTGAATTAGTTTTGCTTTTTGTTCTTGAGTCGCATTAAGAAATCGTTCAATTAACTCCTCTGAATCCTCATTTCCAGTCATTGTAGCAGCTAGTCGCTTCATCCACGGAGCACCGCCTGCTAGCACCTTCTTGATTTGGGTGGCCTTGAATTGTTTATTGCAATAATTTAGAAGTAACGTGGTCAATTCTTCTATAGTGCTCTCTTGGAGATTCTTAATGAATGCTTCTTTTGATACAGTAATTTGTCGTTCATAATTATGACAGATAACGCCATATTTATTTTTACCTGTACAAACAAAAACTGTAATTACTTCTCTATGTCCATGTTTGTTGCCAGCAGTAGTTAGTGACTGGGCCGCCTGTTTTAAGCGTACCCAAGGCTTACCGCTATTTGAGACTACAAACAAAATATCCCCTGGCTCAATAGCACAGTCCTTCATCACTAACATAACTGCTGTTCCTAATATCAGAATTTAGAAACGACTCGGATGGCCATGGTGGTGACCATTTTCACAGCTTCCAAGTGTAATTTCACTGGTGACTAATGTTAAGAAAATAGCGAGGCATGTATCTTCATCATTTCCTGCTTGCTCGATACCTTTCACCATTGAGTCAATTGTTTCGGGGGCAAAATCTAGTTCTTGGAGTCGAGCAACCACATCTTCTGGCTTAGAAAATGAAAGCACACTGAGTTCGCCAGCATGTTCTTTCAATAACTTAAGATATGAATCTCTTTGTTCTACTAAATGTGAAGCAGGAGAGGTTCCTTTGATTAATTTATATCTTTTAATTACATCATCAACGTATTTAATTGCATCTTGATCATCTCGAAGCGACTCACCTTTGCTCTTTGCACGTAAGTTCTCGTATTGCTCTTCAAAATTTTTTGTTTTGCCTAATGCCTTAACAAGTTCAGGCTGTAATTTATTCAATATTGGCATTTTGTCTCCTAGACTAGTTATTTTTCGGCCAGAATATTATCATGCATAGATCAACCAATCAACTTTGTGACTTCAATTTAATCAATTGATTAAAAACTGCTTTTTTTATAAAGAAGAAATCAAAAATAGCGTTAAAAATTAAAGACTTCGAGGGGAAAGGAGACTTTAGCTCCTTTTTACTTGTTATTGGAAGCAACTATTCGATAGAATCAGGATACATTGATTACTGGTCATTTTTTTAATGATAGAATTTACTTTAATTCAAAAAATATGCATTTGGGCCATTCCCATTTTACTTGCCATCACCTTACATGAGGCAGCACATGCTTATGTTGCATATCGTTGCGGCGATACTACAGCAAAAATGTTTGGTCGATTAAGTTTAAATCCTCTTCGCCATATTGACCCGATAGGTACTGTACTCATACCCTTACTGGTTGGTATTTTAACTCAATTTAATTTTGTCATTGGTTATGCAAAACCCGTCCCGATTAACTGGAACCAATTTCGTCATCCTCGACGTGATATGATTTTGGTAACCCTTGCCGGACCATTTGCGAATATTATTATGGCATTTTTATGGGCTGCCTGTGACAAAATCGCGCTCATCTTAAATCCTAATACCTCGATGGCAGTGCTTTTTCTTTATGCCACCGCTCAAGCAGGCGTATTTATTAATTTAATTTTGGCCGCATTAAATTTACTTCCAATTCCACCTCTGGATGGAAGTCGAGTAGTCAGTAGCCTTTTACCTCCTAAACAAGCGATGGCTTACGCAAAAATAGAACCTTTTGGTTTTTTTATTCTACTAATTTTAGTGTTTACAGGTATTTTGGGAATGATACTGACCCCGTTAATCAATCTAGGGCTGATTGCACTAAGCTCCATTTTTAAAATATGAAATGGTGACGATGTGAGCGCTCGAGACAACAATTTGAGATGGCCTATCCTTTTGATGTGGAATAAGAAGTCACTATGAATATTCTTGCTGATGCCTCACTCCCTGGATTGAGTCAGGCTTTTCCCAAGCCTTTTAACTTAACGGAATACCATCATCCCGACGAGATATCTCAGCTACTTCCTGGACAAGATATTCTCCTGTGTCGTTCTACGCTTAAAGTAAACCAATCTTTATTAAAAAATCATTGTTTGCAGTATGTTGCTACTGCAAGTAGTGGTACTGATCATCTGGATCACTTCTGGTTAAGGACTCAGAATATTCAGGTAATTGATGCAAAAGGTTCTAATGCGCAAGCGGTTGCTGATTATGTGGTTGCCTGCCTTTCTTTTCTGGAACAAAAACATCTTATCCATGGTTATAAAGCAGGCATTATTGGTCTTGGAAAAGTGGGAACAAAAGTCGCGGCACGTTTGCAAGCAGTCAATTTCGAAACCATTACTTATGACCCTCTTAAAGCGGTACGCGAACCCACTGCTTTTCAAAGTTGTAGTTTGGATGAATTATATGACGTTGATCTACTATGTATTCATGCTGAACTACATAGTAATCCCCCCTATCCTAGTGCCAATTTAATTAATAAGAATTTCCTCGATCAATTAAAACCAGGTTGCATTATTATCAATGCAGCACGAGGTGGAATTGTTAATGAAGAAGAACTTCTCCATTCATCAAAACCACTTATTTACTGTACCGATGTATTTCTTAATGAACCAAAGATTGATAAACGGGTTATCGATAATTCTACCCTCTGTACACCCCATATTGCAGGTCATAGCCTTGAGGCGAAATACGCTGCTGTTGCAATGGTTAGCTCTATTTTGCATCAAATTGCAGGCCTAGCTCTACCACATTTTGCAGCCCCTGCATTACCTCAAATTTTATGCTTTGAAAAAGATAAATTATGGTATGAAACTATTCTAGAAATTTATAACCCTCTTGAAGAAACCTTAGCTTTAAAACAAGCTGCAGACAAAAAAACGGCGTTCGTAAATGTGCGTAAAAATCATCAAACACGCCATGATTTTTCTCAATATTTTGCGGACTCAATTTTGAGCGAGAAAAGCAAATTATTACTTGGCAAATGAAAATCAAACAATGTTCAAATTGATTGCCTAATGCTCATTGCCAAATCCAAAGATGTCCATTGTAAATTAGGATATCAAATGATACTCTTTTTCCGATTTTTAAAAAAACAAAGGAGTATGTGTTATGTCTTTAGGAGTAAAGTTATCAACGTTTGCAGCAGCATTCGTTCTCGCTGGTTCTGCTTTCGCAAACAACGCCTGTCCTGATCTGAATGATCTTCAAGCCGAAGGACTCGTAGAAGCCCAACAGATAGGTAATAACTATTTTATTGGTTTCACCATCGGTCAATTCAACTCTGCAACTTGGGGCTTTGCTATTGGGCCCGTGCAAGCAGATACAGAAGATGATGCATTAGATGTCTCAAATGAAATTTTAAATAATATGGCTACTCCTGGATTTCCTTTAGAACTGGATAATGACACATTAGTTTGTTTGTATGACACAGGTAATCCTTATGTTTATTCTGTGGCTGTTAGAGATTACGCAATCAGCCCAATGAAATTAAAACAATACTTACAAAAAGCTCATAAATAAAAAAGAAAATTAGATATTTGAATTAATTCGGAATAATTAGACTTAACAAGGAGTAATAATATGTCTTTAAGAGCAAAATTAACCTCTGCTGCTGTTGCGTTAGTTCTCACAGGATCTGCTTTTGCAGAAGAGGCAGTCTGTCCTAAATTGAGTGATATTCAATCTGTAGGAATTACAATGGCGTCGCAGCTGGCTTATAACTATTACATTGGTTATTCAGTTAATCATTACAATACTTCTTCAAGCTGGGGATTTGCTATTGGGCCTGTAGAGGCAGAATCTGAAGAGGATACAATAGAAATCACCAATGACATTTTAGCAGGTTTAACTGCTCCAGGAGTTCCTGAGTCTGGTCAAGATGATGAATTAGTTTGTATTTACGAAACAAATGATCCTGACCTTTTTGCAGTGGCAATTAAAGATTATGAAGAAATGTCACCAATGAAGTTTAAGCAATACATACATAAAGCTCGTTAATAAAATCGTAGCCTGGGGCCTGAGGATTCAAGTAGGATTAGCCCCGGGATCCTCTGCGCCTCACCCGGGAAACAAAACAATACAATATATTTTTAAATATTAATAATTATTTCTGGATTAATCTCTTTACTACATCTTGATCTGAAAAAGCATGTTTTACGGAACCAATCTGTTGATAGGCTTCATGTCCTTTGCCTGCAATTAAAATAACATCATTTTCATCGGCTTCATTTAATGCATAAGCAATTGCTTCTTCGCGATCAACAAGTTGAATGACATTGGATGATTTTGTAATACCTTCTGCTATCTCATTAACAATGATTTGTGGATCTTCTGTACGTGGGTTATCACTGGTAATTATGATTTGATCAGCAAGCTTACTTGCAACACCTCCCATCACCGGTCTCTTGCTTTTATCCCTATCACCACCACAACCAAAGACCACCCACAAACGTCCTTTTTTCAATTGATTTAAAGTGAGAAGCGCATTTTCCAAAGCATCGGGGGTATGTGCATAATCAACCAGGACATAGGGTGCATTGGAAATAATTTCCATCCGCCCAGGAGCGGCTTTTAATTGGGTCATTACTTCTACCACCTTTGCAGGTGCATAACCAGAAGCCAATAAACTACTAAATACAGCCAAGCTATTATAAATGTTAAATTGGCCAAGGGCTTTTATTCTCAATTGATGCTGTCCCCATGGCGAGTGAACTTCAATTTCTGTACCTTTTATATCCATAGACCAATCTATGACTTTCACATCACAATTCTGGTGTATTCCATAAGTTACTTTTTTTGCATGTGGCTTAACAGCTGCTGCCATGATTCTTTGATAGGAATCATCTTGATTAATAATCGCCCACTGTAATGATTCTCTGGCAAACAATAATGCTTTTGCAGCTGCATAATTTTCCATAGTGAGATGATAATCGAGATGATCCAGTGTTAAATTAGTAAATATAGCCTGCTTGAATTCAATCGCATCAACTCGATGTTGCGCAAGAGCATGAGAAGAGACTTCCATGCACACTTGACTCATACCTTGATTTTTATATTGGTGTAATAGCTTTTGTAAACAAAGAGAATCAGGTGTTGTATTATCCAATAATTGGAGTTTATCTACATTTCCTTGCCCAATAGTACCAATGTATGCTGCCCCTTGTCCTAATAAATGATGAGCTTGAGCTAATTGATATGCAATTGTAGTTTTGCCGTTAGTACCAGTTACTCCGGTTATATTTAAAAAACGGCCAGGATCATCATAAAACTGCTTGGCAATTGCGGCCAGCTGTGTTGCTAATTCGGGAACAGGAATGCAAGGAACTGAGTCAGGTAATCTGCAATCCTTGGGAAAATGATAAGGATCATAGGCAATGGCAACAGCACCCGCAGAAACGGCTTTACTTATAAAGAAACGACCATCAGCTGCTGCGCCAGCATAAGCGATAAACAGGTCACCTGGTTGAATGCGACGGCTGTCATTTTCCAGACCTGTAACAGTACAATCCGATTTAATGTGATGCATCCAAGGTTTTAATAATTGTGAAAGTTTCATCACTTGGTTCCTAGTAGTTCTAAAAGTAGATGTTTTGTAGGCTGGGTGAAGCGCAGCCGGATTTTATAAAATGATTTTCTCATCCTGAGTTTTCGCCACGCGCCACTCAGGCTACAAAACACGCAGCTACAAAGTGCTCTAAAGATCTTTAACGGCCAAAACTTATCCTACCAACTCATCAGTTGGGATATTAAACAATCGCAAAGCTCCCGACATCACTTTAGCAAACAGGGGCGCTGCAACTGCTGCAGCATAATAACCTTTACGTGAAGGCTCATGAATTATTACTACTACAACAAACTTAGGTTTTGATACGGGTGCAATACCAATAAAACTTGCAGTATATTTTCTGTCTTTATAGCCATCCTTCCCTGCTACACGTGCTGTCCCAGTTTTCCCTGCTACTCGATACCCCGGTACTCTTGCTGATTTTCCGGTACCATCCTTTCCTAAAACTGCTTCCATCATAGACAAAACCTGTTTCGCTGTCTCAGATTTCATTACCTGTACGCCAGGGGTTGGTGGATCATTATGCAGTAAGGTTACTGGAATCAATTTACCTTGATTCGCAAAAACCATATTGGCCTTAGCTAATTGAAGCGCTGTAACTGACAAGCCATAACCAAAGCTTAATGTAGCCAATACAAACGGTTTTGCTTCTTTAACACTAACAATTCCTCCCTCGCTTTCCCCGGGATATGTACTTTCAGTTCGTTGTCCAAAACCACAACGTTGCAGCAATCCAATTAATTGTTCTGGAGGACTGGCTAAAACCATCTTTGTAACCCCAACGTTACTTGAGTGTTGCAACACTCCCGTTACGTCGAGGACGCCATAATTATGAATATCGCGAACTGTCCGACCTTGAACACTCATCCAACTTGGATTCGTATCAATAATCGTAGAGGGTGTGAATAAACCGGTTTCCAATGCACTGGCGATGCTAAACGTTTTGATAACCGAACCGGGTTCGAAAGTATCAGTAACTGCTCTATTTCTATACGTATCTTTATCGTAGTGTCCCCGCGAATTAGGATTATAGGAAGGAACATTAGCCATAGCCAAAATCTCACCGTTTTCTGTATCAACTACGACAACAGAACCTGATTTTGCTGCAAACTCCTCAACCGTTTTATTTAATTCACTGTATGCTAAATATTGTAGCCGTCTATCGATACTCAAAGCCATATCACGTCCAGGGCGCGGTTGTTTCATCACACCTAACTCTTCAATAATTCGTCCTAAACGGTCTTTAATTACTCTTTTTTTACCAACAACGCCCTTTAACCAATCTTGATAGGCAAGTTCAATTCCTTCCAAACCTTGATCATCAACATTAGTAAATCCAACAAGCTGGGAAATACTATCTGAATCAGGATAATAACGTTTGAACTCTTTTTGAAAATTAACACCTGGGATTTTTAGTGTTTTTATTTTTTTAGCCAAGGGAGGAGGCAATTGTCTTTGTAAATAGAGAAATTCTAACTCTTTTTTTTCTGCATCGACGATTTTTCTACTTAATTGCTGGGGAGTAAAACTCAGATATTCGGCTAAAGACATAAATTGTTCTTTGTCAGGTGAAAACTCTTTAGGATTCACCCATACCGACTCTACAGGAGTACTGATTGCTAAAGGGGTACCATTCCTGTCCATAATCATCCCTCGATGTGCAGGAATATCTACAACACGCAAACTGCGGGCATTACCTTGCCCTTGTAGAAATTGGCGATGCAGCACAGTGAGATCAACCATTCGCCAAATCAAAATTAATAAAAGTAATGAAAAAAAAGTAGATACTACAATCAGTCTGTTCAAATGAGTTGAGTTTTTCATGGATACTATCCATCTGTAGCCAGGATGAAGGCAATGCCATAACCTGGGTTTGATTGCACAAAAACTCCCAGGTTACCACCTTGTTCCACCCAGGCTACGTTACACTAAAACTAAATGGTGCAATGGTACTCGTTTAAAACCAAAACTTCTACTGCTGTGCTTGTAACCAATAAGTATTTGTGGACGTTGGTAAAACCATTTGTAATTTTTCGGTAGCTAACTCCTCAACTCGTGCTGGTCTCGCTAAACTTGCTTGTTCTAAGAGTAATTGTCCCCATTGCAGCTGTAAATAGTGACTTAACTGCTCCTGTTGTTCTACTTTACTTAATGTCACTCGATATGAATTGGTACTGTACACAACAGCCAAAGCACTCACTAACACAGCCACTAATAATATAATCAGCATGTATAATGATTTTGACATATGCATATCAGCCAGTTGACCATTAAATAAGGTACCTTGATTGATTACTTTCGCTGCAGCGTTCATGCTAATTTCTCCCCTATTCTAAGTACAGCACTTCGAGATCTAACGTTCTCTTTTACTTCAACTTCTTGTGGCATAATCGCCTTACCTATTCTTTTAAAATTTGTTTTTAATGCTTCATAACGAATGGGCACCTCGGGAGGAGGCTTGGCCCCTTCTTCTTTATCACGCATAAATTGTTTGACTATGCGATCTTCCAGGGAGTGAAAACTAATCACTGCCAGTCTACCTTTAGGCCCTAGAACATTGAGACATTGTTCCAGACAGCTCTTTAAATCATTCAATTCCTGATTTATATAAATCCGTATTGCTTGAAACACTCGAGTTGCTGGATGCTTGTGTTTTTCCCATTTAGGATTTGCTTCTTTAACAATTTCGGCCAACTGCAAGGTTGTTGAAATAGGAGTTACATTTCTGGCAGCAACAATGGCCTTTGCGATACGACCTGCAAAACGTTCCTCACCATATAATCTGAAAACAGAAGCCATTTCTTCTGCCTCGGCCTCATTAACAAATCGTGCGGCACTCATTGGTTGCGATGAATCCATACGCATATCCAATGGTCCTTGCTGCATAAAACTAAATCCTCTTTCTGGATTATCCAATTGTGGTGAAGACACCCCTAAATCCAGCAAAATACCATCTACTTTTCCCAACACACCTGCTTCGGTAGCAAACTCTTCAATTCTTGCAAAGGAACCTTGAAATATATGAAAACGCTTATCTTGACCAAAATGTTCGGTAGCGTATGCAATTGCTTCTAAATCTTTATCTATGGCATATAAACGACCTTGCTCGTTTAAATGACGCATAATTTCCCTACTATGACCTCCGCGGCCAAAAGTACCGTCAAAATAGATGCCGCCGCTTTTGATTGCCAGGCCATCTATTGATTCATGAAGTAATACTGATTGATGCATTGCCATTTTTGTTTCCATTACAAAGAAAACGTTTTCATTTCATCGGGTAACCCACTAGTTCCGGAACTTTCCTCTGCCAACCATTGTTCACGTCGGGTTTCCCAAAGATCCTTATTCCATACTTCAAATTTATTTCCTTGGCCTATCATCACTACATCTTTTTCCAACTGTGCATAATTTCTTAAAACTGTGGGTAAAAGCACCCGTCCATTACCATCTAATTCGACATCAGTCGCATGTCCAATCAATAAACGCTGTATTCTTCGAGCGGCAGCATTAAAACTAGGCAGTTTCTGCAAATTATCTTCAATTATCTGCCATTGAGCCGCGGTGTAGAGCAATAAACATGTCTCCTCCGTATCAATAGTCACCACCAAAGGCGTTTTTTCTTCAGCACCCAGCGCGGAGCGATAACGCGTAGGGATTGCTAAGCGCCCTTTAGTATCAATGGTGATGGCATTTATTCCACGAAACATGTTTTTTTTTATGTGGAAGTTTTTCTCCCTCCACAATTCTCCACTTTTTTATTATTTTACCCCACTTTTCTACACTATAGAAACACATTTCTCCATGCGTCAAGATAAAAAACCACTTTTTAGTTAATTTATTTATGGATTATGAAACAAATGATCAAAAAAAGCTCTTTATGAAAAGATTGTGCTCGATTAGTCGCTGAGGGAAAAAATCACACCGAACTGCAAACTACAACAGAATTCGTGGATTAAAAATGCAAATTATAATGAAGATAATATGCGCAACAGCCTAAACACCACCAAATATAAATTTATAGATAGTATTGTAAAATACGGCCATGTAGTTCATAATTTGATCACGAAAGTATCATTTAATGTGATGATTGGTATAAAGTTTTTGTCGTGAATAAAATGGAGAAAATGTGAGTCAAGACCCCAAACGAGCACAAGTTCAACTCAATATAGATAAAACTCGCAAAGCATGGAACACTCTTGCCGAATGTAATCCGTATAAAAACGCTACGACTATGGAACGAATAAATGAAAGGATAGCATTACACTTGATGTACAATGAAATGGCAGAAAAAGACTCTTGGTATGAGCAACAAACTTTATATACAACAAAATTTTTACCAGCCTTTTATAAATATAAAGACCGCTTCATTCAATCAGCTGAACAAATAATGCAGGAAGATAACCCAAATAATAAACGTCAATTTGAAATAGGTACAAAACAATATTATCAAGCTCTAAAACTTCTTCGAAATTGTCAACTGGTGATAAATGAATCCTTGTTTATGTACAATCGAGTAAATGGAGAACATTTTGAACAGAAAATTGAGTTTTTACAGACGCAATACAAACTTCTAGAAGAAGAGGTTAATATTTTTAAAACAAAAGTAAACGAGGTTTCTTTTCATTTTGAAGACAAAAAAATGAAATACTTTAAAGATCAAGAAATCTCTCTACCAACAATAGCTACGAAATATGAAAAAGCATATGAGGACTCCTATGGTAGATTTTGGGGATGGATTAAAAGTCTCTTTCAAAAGAGCGACAGAGTCCAAGAGCTTAAATTTTTAAAAACCATTTCAGAACACAGCGACTGTGATAAGTTAATTCAAGTTCAAGCAGCAACTTTAGTACATAATAAAATTCGCGCATCAGAATTATTTGGTAGAGGAAGCCAGCTTGCTCTAATCTTGGAGAGCTTTTTAAAAGGAAAAGATCCAGAGGTAGGAGAGCATGGAAATTTAGTTCAATTTCTTCAAGACCATGAAGAAATAAAGAAACTCATGCCAAAAAGCTTAAAAGAATATTTTGAAGAGAACCAACAAGAATATAATCAAGGGATAATTAATGCGGTTCGCTTTTGATACCCTTTCCAGCTCAGCAATCTTTGCTAAAAGTGTTGATATGATTTTTTCGTAGCCGTTCCTGCTGCGGCTATTTAATTATAACCGCATTATTTTTTAGATATTTTTTTACATTAATTTAATACGCACCGTTTTGCTGGAGAGCCCTCGCTGTGCTCGGGATTACGGTGGGGAGTTACTACTATATATGAATGAATTTTGTATCTTGTTCAATTAAATCAATGATTCATCAATGCAGCCAACCTTATGCCTTGCAAAACCAAGTCAGGAACCAGATGATCATATAAGCCCTGTTTTTCAAATAAAGAAGCAAACCCCCCTGTTGCTAATACTAATGCTTTCTCAGCACCAAAAGCCTCCTGATTTAGGCGTTGAATTAATTCACGGCAAGCGCCAATTGCACCGTAATAAACACCCGATTGAATACTTTCTATCGTCGAACGCCCCACTGAATTTTCAGTTTTTATGATTTCTACAGCAGGTAATTTAGCTGTATTTTTTGATAACGCATCAACTGAGAGTCTAACCCCTGGTAAAATTGCGCCTCCCATATATGCTTTTTGAGCACTGATGACACAAAAAGTAGTTGCGGTGCCAAAATCAATAACAATCACGTTTTGATTTGGATGGCTATGGGTTGCAGCAATAGCATTGGCGATTCGGTCAGCACCAACTTCTATAGGGTTACGATATTTGATATTAAGACCTGTTTTAACTCCTACCTGTAACAAAAAAGGTTCTAAAGAAAAGTATTTAACACATGCTGAACGCAATGAATAATCAATTTGAGGCACTACAGAACAAATACCAATTTGTTTAATTGCTTCAGGAGAACAATTGTTTTCTCTTAAAACACTTTTCAAAAAGATGCCCAGTTCATCAGATGTACTTACGGTAGAAGTGTGACGAAAACGCAACTTTATCTCTTCTCCATCAAAAACACCACCATAGATATGAGAGTTTCCAACATCAATACAAAGAATCATAATGTCATGCGTCCAGGTTAAAAAACACGATAGTAAATTGCGATGCTTTTATTAGCAAGTTATTAGTCCGCAAAATGAATGAATTTATAATAGACTTCTTCGGAAATTCGCTACAGAAAGAGGAGTACAAGAAGACACGGAGCGCAGAACTGGAGTGTACACGCAAGTATATGAGGATTCGAGCAGCATCTCGATCAAGCGATCCTTTCTCTGTAATAGATTTTCCGAAGTACTCTGAATGAAAAAGCCCTGCTTTACGCAGGGCAGAAGTGGAGATTATGTCTTCAATATAGCAACATATTGATGCCTATTGATTAGTAGGGTTTAACAATTACTGTAGTACCAATATCAGCAAAATCTTCGTTTAACCATTTTGCTGCACTAGGTAAAACACGGATGCAACCATGACTCGCATTATAGTTAGGTACTTCGTACGCAGCATGAATTGAATATCCCCCATGGAAATGCATACAGTATGGCATTTTTGCACCGCCATGGGTTTCTAATGGATAAATACTGGAAGTACAATCTTCACCTTTTTTAGAGTAAACACTGAATGTCCCTGTCACAGTATGACATGGTTTACCTGCATCCTCACAGAAATCCTTACCCCCAGAAGCACTACCGGTATTTACCCTATTACCTTCTCTATCGTAAGCTGCCCATGCTGTTGCTTTAGGGTCAAATACAATAACTTTTTTTCCTGTAGCAGGTCTTTTCATGGGAAAGTAATTTGAACCCTTATGGTCTGATTGCATACTCATCGTATAATGAGTGTTGCCAGCATCATCAACTATAGGGACTGACCTATCCATGGAAGCACAGGATGTTGCTAAAGCACACACTGGTACCAACACTAGATATTTTTTCACTTTATTTCTCCCTCTTTTTTCTTAGTTATCGGGAGATTTAAAAATAGGTTTAGGTATTTTTATAAATTTTTTTTACACTGTGTGTTTTTTATGAACTCTACGATCATTAAATGATTGCTTTTTTGGTTGTTTTGGAAGCATAAATCGAATGGCATTCATTAACTGTTTATCAGTACATTCAAAGCATCCACCTCTTGCCGGCATTGCATTTAAACCCTCATCAGTATGTTTAAAAAGCACGTTCATTCCTTGTTTTAAACGCATTTTCCAATCAGCTTCTTCGCCAATTCTTGGTGCACCTAGAGGGATTAATGGTTTATTTGCATGACAATTGGCACAAAAATGATGATAGATTTGTTCACCTTCATTTTTGCTACCACTAATTGATTGCAAAAACTCTTGAGGATGATGGGTTTTTGCATACACCGGTAGTTGGCATATCAATAAAATGACTACATAAATACTGAAACGAATCATCATGTAATATTCTCCAAAATATTGGCACAATATTTGCAGCTTACCGCAAGTTACTCAAAGAGGGATTATTTGTGAACAAGTGCATACTAAGTGTTTTACTATTTTTTGCAAGCACAGAATTACATGCTGATGCAATTCAGTCGCCTGATATATTAACAAATAAAATAGAACATCATATACGTAATGAACTTTCTTCATATAAAGAAGGAACAGTTCGAGTTACAGCAGATAAAATTGATTCTCGTTTAAATCTCAAAGCATGTGCCGAGGATCAATTGGTTGTCTTTAACCCCTATCAATCTCCCATCTTAAGCACCAGTACGATGGGTATTAAATGTCAAGAAAATGATAATCACTGGTCGTTATATGTTCCTGTTAAAATAACCGTATTAAAAACGATCTATGTCGCCAAACGAGCCCTAATAAAAGGCAATCGACTTACTGAAGATGACATCTATCAAACAGAAATGGATGTGCAACGTTTGAACAAAGGCTATTTTACTGAAAAGGATTTATTAGTAGGGCAAATCTGTAAACAAAATATTTCACCGAATAGCCCACTGAATCCTCATAATATTGAGGCAGCAAAATTGATTAATAAAGGAGAACGTGTTTCTATCGTAGTCAATGATAATAATTTAACTATAAGTATGGATGGTGTAGCTATGGAAGAAGGTTCTCTAGGTGACACCATTAAAGTGCGTAATCTTTCTTCCAAAAAAATTATTGAAGCTCAGATTACTGATGCAAAAAAAGTGAATGTTATTATCTAAAAAAATCAATAACTAATTAAATTTTACTAAAGATTTTAAAAAAACGGCCGATACATATAGAAGTCAAACGTGATTGAGGATAAATTATGTTTAATCAAATTAGTGATGCAGTTCCTGTAAAAACTCTAGATGCAGACAATCGATTGAAAACAAAACATCAAGAAAAAATTAAAAGTTTGATTGAAGATCCCTCTTCACTCGTCAGTATAAGTGACACCTCCAAACAATTAGAGGCAATAAAAAACTCCCTTAAGGAAGTCTCTGAAATCAACGATGCTCGAGTTTTATATTTTAAAACTGAAATAGCGCTAGGAAACTATCAGATTGATAGTGACAAAATTGCCATGAAAATGTTAAATGTAGAACCTGCTTAATTTCTAAGGGCTATTATATGGATAATAAGAAGAACTTATTGAGTAGCTGTTTGACCCAAGAAATTAATTGGATAGAACTGCTCAATTCTTTATTGGTTGATGAAAAAGAAATATTAATATCTCGAGAATTTAAGAGACTTGAAGAGTTTGCAAATAAAAAACAGGAATTATCGAATAAGTTAGAAGAAAGTGCTAAACAACGGCTGCAACTTCTTAATCATACCAATCCCAATCAAACAATAAATCAGGTTTTAACTGAATTTCTTAAAGATTGCAGTGCTGAAGAGGTAAATGAGATCAACCAGTTAAATACCAAGCTTGCTGAACTTCTCACACGCTGTCGCGAATTAAATGCAGTCAATGGACAAGTAATAGCTAACAATCTTTATGTGCGTCAAGAAATTGTCAATACACTGTCAGGAAATCAAGAAAACGCGATCAGTGTCTATACTTCCCAGGGTAACATTGAGTCAACAAAAGATAATTCACATCATCAAGAAGCCTAAAAATACAATACTTCTGGGTGAAAGCAGAGCTGAACCCAGAAAAAACCTCAATCAACAACCCATCCCTAATGAAACACAGCCAAACACAAGTATTATTTTTACACAATAAAATAAAAATAGGTATAATAGGATAAAAATTTATTTTAATTGATATGAAATTCTTTTCAAAAAAATATGACAGTACAGTTGTAGTTGAATTTTTCTCTGATAAGTCGACCAAAGAGAGTGCAATAAGGGAAAATTCTAAAAACTTGTTAGGTACTCATTTTAAAGAAGAAAATCGATTGTTTTATTCAGCTCTACTTGAAAGTTATCCTGACCTGAGTCACCTCACTTCTCAATCTCGTTTATGCTTGATCGGACACAGTGCTCAAGGAAAACAAAAATTTTCCGGCTGTGACGTAGATATGCTGGTAGAACGTTTAGTAGAGGATTGTTCATTAAGCGCAGTCAAACGAATTACGTTCATCGCATGCCATCTTGGAGGTGCGAAAGCATTCATAGAGAAGCTCCAATTAAAATTAGCTGATGAAAATATTTATACTGAGATTGCTGCTTATAAAGCCTATTTGGTTGTTGATAGTTCAGGACATCGCTGGGTTGATTTAGGTGCACATGATGGCCTGGTCGAAGCACGGAAACAAAAAATTGTAATGGGGTGGGAAAAAGGTCCTCAGGGCACTCCACCGAAACAGGTTGTTTTAGTAGATACGAATGAAATTAACCCGCATTATGAAGATAAGCTATCTGACGAGAGTTATGAGAATGCTGAACAAATCCCATTCCAAATGACTTAGAACCTAAGACAGGAAAAGAAATTTAAGCATGTTTCAGGAGCCACTACTTTAGCCCGCCCTTACCAAAAGATACTTCAGAATAAGAAAAACTTAAAATTCCTGGGTTTCGCACTAATCCATTCAGGCAAGGATGCGTCATCCCGAACGTAGAGAGGGATCTCCAAAAATGGTTATGAATAAAATCGGGAGATCCTTCCTTATAAACTAGTCAGGATGACATGGTGGTGAATGCTTCGTAGCTATTGACAACTGACATTAGAATTCACGAGAGTTATCGCATACGAAGAGCTCCATCCAAACGAATCACCTCACCATTTATCATTCCATTTTCAATGATATGAGCTACTAATGAAGCAAATTCATCAGGTTTCCCAAATCGCTTGGGAAAGGTCATAGTTGCTATCAAATTGTCTTGAACTTCTTGCGGCATATTCAACAGCATAGGCGTAGCGATTAACCCGGGAGCTATTGTATTCACTCGAATTGCAAACTGAGCTAACTCGCGTGCAGCAGGAAGCGTCATGGCGACAACTCCGCCCTTGGAGGCACTGTATGCAGCTTGGCCAATTTGTCCTTCAAACGCCGCAATTGAAGCTGTGTTAATAATGACTCCCCGCTCCTGGGAACTACTTTCCAGTTCTAAACTGCTCATTGCATGTGCTGCAACCCTCATAACATTGAAGGTACCAATGAGATTTACATCAATAACTTGTCTAAAGGCTGCTAAAGGCATCGCTCCTTCTTTTCCAACGATACGTTTTGCTGGGGCAATCCCTGCACAATTAACACAAACTCTTGGGGCTCCTAATTGCTCAATGGTTTGTTGCATTGCCTTTTCGACCGATTCATCGCTGGTTACGTCGCAGCTGATAAATAAATCGGCTTCGCTTTGATCGTCTACTTGCTTATCCCATGCCACAACTCGCATTCCACGCGTTTGCAGATATTGTACACTTGCCTTTCCCATACCTGAAGCACCACCTGTTATCAATGCGATTTGATTCGTAAAATTCACTTTATTCTCCATAATTTGTAGTTTGGGTACAGCGTATCGAAACCCGGGAAATTTAGTTTGTTAACCTGGGTTTGCTACGCGTGGCACCCAGGCTACAATAAACTTGAGTCAATTATATTTAATGTAAACAGGCCCTAAAAAAACTCCTTACTCAGTTGTTTGAACTCGGGAGTGCCTGCTTTTCTTAACCATTCAAAAAATACCATTTCGGAAGTAATCAAATGAACCCCTTCATTTTTCATTCGTTTCAGTCCATATTTCATATTTTGTTCACCCCGACAGCTTACTGCGTCAACAACAACAAAAACATCAAATCCGGCTTCTCTCATTTCTAATGCAGTTTGCAAAACACAAACATGTGTTTCTATACCGATAAGAATTAATTGCCTTTTATGAAGCTGCTTTAATTGCTCCACATATTTAGGTTCACCCATACAGGAAAAGCTTACCTTATCAATACATTGTTGTGGATCAAAATACGATTGAAATTGCTGCAGAGTTGAACCAAGACCTTGCGGGTATTGTTCACTAACCAGAATGGGTACGTCGATTTTTCTGGCTAATTTTAAAAGCCATTCACAACGCGCAATAAATGCTTCACTATTCAGTACGGCTGGTGTTAATTTTTCTTGCACATCAACCAATAATAAAAGTGAATCCTCTTTATTAAGTAACATCCTTATTCTCCATTAATTTTAAGACTTATAAAAGCATACAGCCTGGATTTGAAACTTCAATCCAGGCTGTACCTATTAGCAGAAAAAACTCGAGTAAAAGCTATATCCCTGCTATATCAATTGTTTTCATTTTAACATCCATTTGCTTATTACCACGCTGAATGGATACAGTTATTTGCTCTCCTACTCTTATTTCGGTAAGCATATTGTATAAAACATCGTAGTTGGGAACAGCATGTCCATTAAGTGCAACAATAATATCACCTAACTGGACACGACCCCAAGCATCTCGGTGAGTACCTCGCAAATGAATTTTAGCTGCAGGTGTATTGTCTAGAACATCTGCAATTAATATCCCTTTGCGTATGCCTAGTTGACGAGCAACCTTAGGCGGCACGCTTTGAATACCTATGCCAGACAAAACAACTCGACCATTTTTAATAATTTGCGTCACAATACGATCAATATCATCAGCAGGTACAGCAAAACCAATTCCGGCAGACGAACCCGACTGAGAATAAATCATCGTGTTCATACCAATTAACTGCCCGGCGCTATTCAATAACGGACCACCTGAGTTTCCTGGATTAATTGGAGTATCTGTTTGAATCATATTGCGAATTGTAACTCCGCCAATACCAGGAACCTTTCTCCCTAAGGCCGAAATTACCCCCTTAGACAAACTATGATCCAGACCAAAAGGATTACCAATCGCAATCGCCTTTTGTCCCACCATGAGCTCATGCAGATGTACCACTTCAAATGGTTTAAATGCTTTAAGTAACGCCAAAGCTTGCGGTGACTCAATCTTTAATACAGCGATGTCCTTACGTGGTTCTGCACCAACAACCTTAGCCGGCACTGTCAAATTACCTAAAGTAATAGCCAACTTGTCAGCGCCTTTGATGACATGGAAATTAGTAACTATATACCCATTGTTATTCCACACAATTCCAGAACCCGCGCCATCTGGCACTTGTTTTTTCTGCAACGATCGGTTGGTTATTGTTGCTAACCGATGAACATACACTACCTTTGGTGCTGCGTCATGAAATACTGTCACCGTATTTTGTTCATCAGGAAGAAGAGAGTTTACACCTGTGCTATGCCCCGGCAAAGCCAGAATAGAACATAACATAAATGTCATAAACCATAAAAAACGATGTTTTGCCATCAATATATTCTCCACCAATTAGCTAAAAATTTTGCATTCCTGCAAAAAATGCAAGTTGAATTGTAATATAAACAATCAAAAATGTCACTAAATGGGTTAGAAGATTAATTTTCAAGCAAATGTTATTGAATGATTTCTATCCTCCTCCTTCTCTTCATTAGGTAGGCTATCGTGACGCTTATTTTGGTGGGACTTGGCATCTTTAAGTACCTGATTTTCTTGTTGCTTTGCTGGCGGATTATTTATTTCGTGTTGCATTTTATCAACCTCAACACGTGCAACATGCTCTACTCGCGTTTGGATCAACGAAATGCCAGGACTAACCCCAAAATATTGCATCAAAAATTGAATTGGAATCATCAGCATATCTTTAAAAGTCGTCGTTGAAGCTTCGATACTTTTCACTGCTATGATTTCTGTATTATCGATATGACGTAGATATACTTTTTCCAATAGCGCTGAATGCTGTTTGTATACATTATCCAAACTTTCATTTCGAACTTTTTCTTGGTTTAAAAGAAATTTTTGAAAATCAGTATGCGCATCCCATAGAAGCCCTCTTCTTTCTTGTAATTGCTTAAGATCCGTATCATAAAAGGCAATTTCACGATCAATTTCCTCTCTTAAGCGATCACATGCAATTTTACGCTCAGATGAAATTTCCCCACTAACGATACAACCAGATTCTTTTATAATAGCCTTGGCATAACGCTCAACTAACTCTGTTTTTTTACTTAAAATCTCCTCTATTTTAGTATCTATGTACCTAATTGCATCTTTATTCGTACCAAGCACTTGGTAATGAGAATCAAAGCGCTTCTCGCTTTGCATTTGAGTACGCATTTTTTCTAGTTCTTTGACTTCCAGAGATAAGGCCCTACTTTGAGCCGTATCATTTAATTGCTTGTCTCTGCTCAGCAGAATTTGTCTAATAAATGCAGACAACACAACAACCGTTCCCAATACTGCAGCACAAATAAGCGCTATACTAACTGGCTCCATAATCAACTCCTCGAATGAGACAAATGAATCAATTGAGTATGAATTTCAATTGCAAAATACTCGCTAAAAGTTTGATATGAATCAATCGTTGGCCATTGATCAGGTAGGCTTGACATACGACTCATGGCTGCTGAGAAAATTGGTAGATAATGCTCTTTAATGAACGGTTTTATTTCTGTCAAATTAGAAAAATTCCTCACTAAAGCGGTAGCATTTTCTTCCAAATGCGATAATTCTACTTTTTCAATAACATCCATCAAATCCTCTTGCCCCTCTAGAGATTTTTTAATCCAATCGAGCAAAGCTGCACGAGGCTGAATAAGCAATAATTGATGACTTGTTTCTATCGAAGGCTCCATCAACACAATATGGTTGTGTAGTTCAAATTTAAAACAACATAGAAAATCAAGAAAGTTGGTTTCAATTTCATGACGCGCTTTATCACCTAACCAACGACAAATTTCATGGCGAAACATTTTTGAAAAATGTTTTTCTATTTCATCTAAAGTTGCATCATCCGAATTTTGTTTTGGCAACACATAAGCCGTATTATCAATTTGTAATAATCTAAGATCCGGTAGTTTTGTATCAGGTAGTTGTGAAGCAAGAAATGATAAAAAAACAGCCGTAGGCTTTAATACCACTATTTCATGTTGGCTATGGCGCATAATCTCTCCTTGATTTTGAACCTAAATCTCTCACCAACAGATTTACAGCACACTCTTTTTCCATTGAACCTGCGCGTTCACTTAAGATCTTTTTTGTCTTTAAACAGTTAAACTCTTGTTTGATGAAAAAATCTTAAAAACTCACCATCTCAATGTAATAAGCGCGTCGCTACAATCTTTAGCAAAATGATTCAGCTTGATTTGACTCATCCTGAGTACAACAGGCCCCCTATTTAAAACGATAGACCATATATCGACACTTCGCGAGTGAACTTTAATTTTTTCATAATATTGACCCGGGACATTACTTTTTTTACAGTACGCCAATAATAAAGAATCAAAGAATAACGCACGTGGATAAACAAAATTTATATAAAAAATTTAGTAAACCATTACTCAATTGGTTTGCTCTTCATGGGCGTAAAAACCTACCGTGGCAATTACCTCGAACGCCCTACAGGGTATGGATTTCCGAGATTATGCTCCAGCAAACCCAAGTGCAAACTGTTATCCCTTACTTCGAACGTTTTATGCAACGATTTCCTAACATTTACGCTCTAGCTCAAGCAAATGAAGATGAAGTACTTTCTTTATGGTCAGGACTTGGTTATTACAGTCGCGCTAGAAATCTTCATCAAACAGCAAAAAAAGTGATACAAAACCATGACGGTGTTTTACCTGCCGATTATCAGTTATTAGAAGCTCTACCAGGAATTGGTCCATCTACTGCAGCAGCCATTGTGTCGCAAGCCTTTAACCAACCAGTTGCTATTCTTGATGGTAATGTAAAACGAGTTCTGACGCGCTTTTTCACAATTAAAGGTTATCCTGAACAAACACAAATAAAAAAAACATTATGGGAACTCGCTAATTCCTGTATGCCTCAAGACCACTGCGCTGACTACACTCAAGCGATTATGGATTTAGGAGCCATGTGTTGTACCCCTAAAAATCCGAATTGCCTTAATTGCCCTTTACAGAAAAGTTGTCTGGCATTTAAACATAAAGAGCAACATCTATATCCGACAAGAAAAATAAAAAAACCATTACCCACCCAACACCAGCAATTACTCGTCTTATATAATGATCAAGGCCACATTTATTTAGAAAAAAGACCCCCTGTAGGACTATGGGGAGGGTTATGGTGTTTGCCCAATCTAGATGAAGGCGATTGCCCTCTTGATTTCATTCGTTTGAACTATGATTTATCAGGAGAGTCCCCCCAAAAACTAATGGCTTTTAAACATCGTTTCAGCCATTTTAATTTAGAAATCAATGCGTTCAGCATAAAAACTAAAGTTTTAGGTAAAGTATTGTCTGAAAAACAAGGGCAGTGGTTTGCTAAAGAACAAATAAGCGCTTTAGGATTAGCTCAGCCTACCAGCAAAATATTATCTTTTCATTACAATATGTATATTTAAAGCGCTCTATGGTATAAACGTGGCTTTTTTATTGGTTGACTTGTTCAATGAAAGAGTTTATTCAGTCCAGCTCTGCTTTAAATACTTTGGTCCAGTATGTGCAAAAAATAGGAGTTTCATTAAAAACTTCTCTCCCTAGAAAGAAAACCGTTACTCAACTGAGCGACAATTCACTTACTCAAGAACAACAAAAATTCATACAAAATCGGGCTGCAAAAATAATTCAGCATACATATCGCAGCTATAAAGTAAAACAAAAGATAGGGGAGAATCCTTATGCTTTTTATTTGTCAATGATGAGTGAAGAGGAACAACAGCGAGTCCCCGCCCATATTTTATTTGGAAGTCATGTCGCAGAAATTAGAAGCGATTCAGTACATCGAATAAATAATCCTTATATTTACTCCGAAGCAAAATATCATAGAGATGATGATTTATCTGGAATCTTGTTGGATAATTTAATTTCCTCATTCAATATTAGTGACGCATCACGTGCAGTAAATGATTATGTCCCTGTAACATTGTTGGATAATACTCCTGTTGAAGATATTGCTAAACGTTACTTTCCCCAGGAAGAACCCCAACCACAAATTATTAAAGATACTAAGCATTCTATTGCATTGGTTGCTATACCCCAAAGCAATACCAAGTCTTATGAAATAAAAGGGGTTTTGAGTATTTGTGGCTTGGTCGCAAGCCCTTGGGAAATTGCAATCAATGTAAAAACCCCTCCCTATCCTCTTATCAAATTCGAGAAAATCGACCCAGCGCTCAATTTGGTTACAAGCAAAGAAGCATTATTAAAAAGTAAATTATTTAATAAACTTAATTTAATTGCTGATAGTTCCCAACATACAACCAACAAATTGGCCCAAGGGCTAAAACAATTATTGATCGATCTTCCTGAACTCAATCCAAATGCGATCCAGCGTATTGTGCTTGTACTCAATATAACTTGTCTTTTTTATGAAAATAATTATCCAAAATTTGCATTCTGTATTTATACAGTTATCCATGAAATCAGCCTTGCGTTATTACAACAAAACGACATTGGACACTTAAAAAAAGATTATTCCAGATTCATGTTTGAAACCGAAAAAGTATTACTTCATACATTGGGACTAAAAAAAGAACAATTAGAGAAGACGACTTTTTTTGCTTCACTTGCAATGTCAGGAACCAATGCATATGTCATTGCCATGCATTTGGCTGAAAAAATGAAAACTAAAGACGATCTCCCACCGACAATTAAGGTATACGGAATCGGTTATTATGAATTTGAACACATTACAAAAGAAACTGAATCTGCTGATGCAGATGTGTTTATTATTTCCGCTGGCCCAATTGTCAACGAAGAAGGTATTATCCCTGGTATTGATATTAATCAGTTAATAAAATACAAATGTATTGATAATAAACGAGAGAAGCCACTGACAGTAATTATTGATGCAACTAGTGCATTGTATAAAAATTTGCATTTAGATCCTGCAGTTCAAGCTCTTGTAGTCGAGGGGAAGCTCTCAATAATAATCCATGAAAGCTACCAAAAATTTGGTCTCTTTCATACCGACCAAGCGCAATGTGGCAAAGTATATGGATTATGCGCTAAAGCAAGCTATGCAGAGGACCTACTTAAAGAATTACAGAAAAACGCCCAGAATGATTTTAATCGTCACGTCGATTTGCGGATAGGCGCTTATATAAGTATGAATTGCAGCCAAATTTTAGAGGAAGTAAAACGGCAGCACTTTGCTAATGGTGCGCTTTTAAGAAATATGTTTGCCCAAGCCCGATTAATTGATACAAAGATAATCGAACATCCACAAATGCTTTCCAACCCCGAAGAGTTATATTTTGTTAGTTTTGATCCGCAGAAATCAAAATCACTTGAAAACTCAGTCCAGGAACTCGTTGAACTCAGAGATAGTTTCGGACATTTTTGTACAACCCACTCCGCAATCAGTGATTTCGTGGACTCTGAAGAAATGATGCAAACTCGAATTAGTGCTGATGCCTCAGATACCATTGATACTTTAATCAAAACATCACAACTTTATTTGTCAAATTGTTATACAAAGGATGAATTATTAAAAATTCTCATCCAAAACGCTCGAAAATCCGATTCATTATCATACGACGAGCAAATTATTTCCCTTGCCTTGGTCAATAATATAATCGACTCCATTTCTGTTGACTCACCCCTTATACACAAAAACTTATTGATCCTTTTTGCCTCAATAAAATGCGTACGTGAACAATGTTTTTTGTTAAAAGACCGTCAATACATTACAAAGGTAGATAGCTACTTATTGAAGTTACAAGATAAGATTATTACCACCTATAAACCGCTACATCCACAAGATTTCATTCAATCCATCCAGAAAAAGTATCAGGAAGGCAACCTCTTCATTTCCATGGATACCCAATTAAAGTTAGAGGATGAATATTCTAAAAATAGAAAAGGGTTCCTTTTTTTCGATTTCTCCAGCTCAAATTTTTCTTCTCAATCGTCAAAAAAGTCTAATGACGACAGGTGTAGCCCAAAAACTGAACTGATTTAATGTGTCGTTTAAGTGACACTCAGTTTAAAATGTTTTTAGCTTAATGAACCGCCACTGGCTAATATTTGAATTGCTACTTTTGCATCAGGTTGTCCTAAATTGGCAGCCGCATTGATCCAAAACCACGCTTTCTTTCGGTCTTCTACCACTCCTTTGCCATAATAATACATATAACCTACAGCATATTGTGCATCAGGCAGACCTTGCTTAGCTAATGGTTTTAAACGGATAAACGCCTTGCGGTATTCTTCGAGTCTGAAGTTATCAATTCCTTCACGCAAATTGATGGCATTAGTCATAGCACATCCAGCAAGAATAGAAATAAAAATTACAACGACTAATAGGTTAAATAAACGTCTCATAAATTTTTTATTCCCCTTCCAAAGGCTTGGCTACTGGTTCAAAGATTAATTCATTTTTGGGCAAACTTAAACTCTCTAAAGCACCATTGCGTTCAACCAAAATTCCAGACGCCATAATGCGTTTGATCACTGCCCCCCCAGGAATAGTATCCCCCAATTTATAAGTATTTTCCTCTCCATCAGCAGAACGAATAATTACTTGAGAATCATTTATCTGATTAGCAAACAAAATCCCTACTAAAGTAACATTCAGCATCGATTTCTTAATAGTAGTTAAATTATCAGAAACATAAACACCAAATAAAGAAGAATGTAAAATAGCATCAAATGAATTTTGCTTTGCAATTACCGGCATCTCATTTGTGGTTACAGATTCTGTCTGCATATTAGCCGGGGAAAATATCAATGTAGCGTATTCAGTAATAATCAATATGGAAAAAAGCGAAATTAAGGCAATAATAATCCATTGTGCGTATTTTGCTGAAAATAAAGCTTGAATATCAAATTTCATTGTCAAAACGCCCCTGCAGTATAAACTTGCCTAGACCTAGACTCCTCATTGTTCTTTAGAGAAGTAGAACTTGCCTATATATAGAACCCCCACTAGAATATCCTACATAAACCGCTCTGAAAAGATCGCCCGTCTATAAATAAACCTCTTTTCAAACGCCCTGAGAAAGTGAATACGAAGAGACGCAGTGAGAAGAACCTAAATGTACACGCCAGTACATGCGGATGCGAGCACCGCCTCGTCGAAGTTATTCATCTCCTCGGTCGCGTTTGGAAAGAGGTCTAATGAAGGGTATCGATATTAAAAAAATTTACAGCCCTAAGGACAGTCCAATGAAAAAGAATCACTTTGAAACGCGAGCCATTCATGCAGGTCAACACCCTTGCCCAAGTACCGGTGCAGTCATGACACCAATATATGCAACCTCAACTTACAAACAAATTGCACCGGGCGAACATCTCGGTTATGAATATTCGCGTACACATAACCCGACTCGTGGTGCCTATGAAGGGTGTATTGCCAGTTTAGAGTCTGGAGAACGAGGTTTTGCTTTTGCTTCTGGAATGGCTGCAATTAATACAATTGTTGATTTATTAGATGTAGGAGATCATGTTGTGGCCATGGATGATCTTTATGGCGGCACTTTTCGTTTATTTGACAAAGTCAAAACACGCACATCAGGGTTATCCTTCTCCTTTGTAGACATGTCTGATACTCGCAATATAGAAGCGGCGATTACACCAAAAACACGCATGCTTTGGGTAGAAACCCCTTCAAATCCCATGTTAAAACTAGCCAATTTACGTGAAATAGCGGCAATAGCAAAGCGCAATAATCTCATCGCTGTAGCAGACAATACATTTGCAACTCCTTGGATTCAGAGACCTCTTGAATTAGGATTTAACATCGTATTGCATTCGGCAACTAAATATCTTAATGGCCATTCAGACGTAGTCAGCGGGGTCGTGGTCGTGGGCGATGATCCGAATTTAGCGGACAAAATCGCTTTTCTTCATAACTCATGTGGTGGAATTGCAGGTCCATTTGACAGTTTTCTGGTTTTAAGAAGTTTAAAAACCCTGTCGTTGCGTATGGAGCGACATTGTGAAAATGCGCATCATTTAGCAAATTGGCTCAGTAATCAATCCGGAGTAAAAAAGGTCATTTATCCAGGTCTTGCAAACCATCCTCAACATAAGTTAGCTAAAGAGCAAATGCATGGGTTTGGCGGTATGATTTCCATGGTAATTGATGGGGGTATTGATGCAGCCAAACGCTTTCTTGCTCGCTGTGAATTATTTACTCTAGCTGAAAGTCTAGGGGGCGTAGAAAGTTTGATAGAGCATCCAGCAATTATGACGCATGCATCGATCCCTCCAGAACAACGGAAAGCGTTGGGAATTGAAGATGGTTTTATTCGGCTCTCAGTGGGCATAGAACATGTGGAAGATTTACAAGCTGATTTGGAATATGCACTGGCAAATTAAATTTTTCAATACACCCTGAATACAAAAGTAACAGAGGAAAAACAGATGCAGACTTTACAAACTATAATTGAACAAGGTTTTGAGCAACGTCAAACGTTGTCCATTGATACAGCGCCTCCTGAACTCGTCACCGCAGTTAATGAGGTGCTTTCGTGTTTGGACAGTGGTCAATATCGAGTTGCTGAAAAAATAAATAATGAATGGGTCGTACATCAATGGATAAAAAAAGCAGTTCTTTTATCTTTTAGACTTTACCCCAATCAAGTAATTGATTCCGGTTTTTGTCAGTTTTATGACAAGGTGCCGCTTAAATACAATAACTATACTGAAGAGCAATTTAAACAAACAGGGGTACGCGTGGTACCTCATGCCATGGTCCGCAAAGGAGCATACATTGCAAAAAACTGTGTTTTAATGCCTTCTTATGTCAATGTGGGTGCATACATTGATGAAGGAGTCATGGTAGATACCTGGGCAACTGTGGGTTCTTGTGCCCAAATCGGTAAAAATGTGCATCTTTCGGGTGGAGTAGGCATCGGTGGTGTACTAGAACCATTGCAAGCTAATCCTACAATTATCGAAGACAATTGCTTTATCGGCGCCCGCTCAGAAGTAGTTGAAGGGGTTATTGTGGAGCGAAACTCTGTCTTATCTATGGGCGTTTATTTAGGACAAAGTACTAAAATATACAATCGTCTTACCGGTGAAATTACCTATGGTCGTATCCCGGAAGGATCTGTGGTAGTAGCGGGTAGCTTACCCAGTGAAGATAAAAGCTACAGTTTATATTGCGCGGTCATTGTGAAACAGGTGGATGAAAAAACCCGAGCGAAAGTAAGCATTAATGAACTATTGAGAGCTAACTAGCATATGATTGAGTCAAAAAAAATGATAGAAGAGTTACAAGAAATCGTGGCGAAGCTTGTGAGCTTTCCCTCGATTACCCCCGAAGATGCTGGTTGCCAAGAGTTTATGATTCAATTTTTGGAGCAATCAGGATTTACCTGTCAGCGGATGAATAAGGGCTCTGTCTCCAACTTCTTTGCATCTTATGGAGAATCTGGACCTCTTCTAGTTTTTGCGGGTCATACAGATGTGGTTCCAGTTGGCGATATCACCAAATGGTTGTCTGATCCGTTTGTGACACAAAATAAAAACGGAATGCTCTACGGACGGGGTGTTGCCGACATGAAAGGAAGCCTAGCTTGCATGTTACTGATGGCACAACGATTTATTAAAACCCATCCCAAATTTCAAGGAAGATTAGGTTTTCTTATTACTAGTGGTGAGGAAGGTGATGATTACGATCTAGGCACCCCCTATGTTATGCAGCTTTTGCAAAATCAAGGCATTCACATTGACTACTGTGTAGTAGGTGAACCATCAAGTAGTCAAAAAATTGGTGATGTGATTAAAATTGGGCGACGCGGTTCATTAAGCGCCAAAATTAGTCTACATGGAAAACAAGGACATGTTGCTTACCCGCATTTAGCAGACAATCCAATCCATAAAATTAGCCCCGCCTTAGCGAAACTGACCTCCACGCTATGGGATCAGGGCAATAATCATTTCCCACCAACCTCAATGCAAATTACTCACCTTCAATCAGGAGGACATGCTCCAAATATAATTCCTGGAGAACTGATTTTACACCTTAATTTTAGATACTCTACAGAGCAAACACATGGCACATTAAAAGAAAAAGTTCTTGCTGCTTTTCAGGAGCACGATCTGAATCCTATCATTGAATGGCGTCTCAGCGGCGAGCCTTTCTTGACAGCTCAGGGCGCCTTATTAGAAAGTTGTAAGCAAGCGATCACCGAGCTTAATGGCTATGCACCTGAGCTTTCTACTAGTGGTGGAACATCTGATGGCCGCTTTATTGCACCCTATGGCGTTGAAGTAGTAGAACTTGGCCCTGTTAATGCCACGATTCATCAAGTGAATGAATGCGTCTCCTTAAATGATCTATATCAATTAGAAGCTTTATATTTTTCAATTTGTGAAAAATTGTTAATTAATTAGGGCAGTTTACATCCCAGTAGCTTGAGCCAAAGTAGTCTATACTTTAAGAAAGGCAATTGAATTTATTGTAGTTTTGCTGTTTTCGTAGTCTGGGTAAAGCTTAGTAAACCCCAGGAGTTCATTAACGAAGCCCAGGGTTCGCAACACTACACCCAGCTACAATTTTAATGGCACTATAAGGAGAGACGAGCATGAAAGGTTGCAAATTAAGTCCTGTAGCTTTAGGTCTTGCATTTGGGGTTCTTTGGGGTGTATCTATTTTGGTATTGGGATTAATTGCTTACTATTATACCTATGGGCGTGGTTTTGTGGTTGCAGTGGGTTCTTTATATCCAGGATATGAGCCTTCAATCCAAGGAAGTATATTAGGCGGTATTATTGGTTTTATTGACGCATTCATCACCGGTGTTATTATTGCCTGGTTGTACAATGTATTTTCTTGCTGCAAATGTGTGTGCTGTGACAAGAAAAAGGATGAAGAAGTTAAATAAAGCTCAATGGTATGGCCTGGGTGAATAGCAAATCGTAAACCGGGAAATTGGTGTAAAAAACCCGGGCTTCGCTACGCGTTACCCAGGCTAGATATAATTACTTTAGTTTACAACATGCCATGTGCCATCTGGCTGGCGACATGCACTACCACGTAATGTTTGTGGTTTTCCATCAATGATTGCTTTAGTTAAATACTCGCGGCAAGGTAAATGCTCACGATAATAAGTACGAGTGGGTTGTACTGTATAACTATTTCCAGTGTCTGGATTTGACCAATGTACTGATCTGCCGGTGGGTGCAGTTTCTAAGGCACGTTGCATTTCCATTCGGTCCACTTTATCCATATATTTACCAATTTGACCACCTAAATAAGCACCAGCAATAGCACCACCAGCTGTTGCTGCCAATTTAGCTGCTGGGCCACCTCCAAATTGACTTCCAATTAATCCGCCAATAACTCCACCTGAGATAGTACCAACATCCTGATGGTTCATTGATGCACAACCAACTAATAATAAAGACAATGATGCAACAGCTATTTTTTTCATAACATATCACCCAATATAAAGGTTATAGAAATCGGTTTTAATTCTATCATCACGTTCAGTTATTATCCATAGTTAAATAAGTATCCTGATATAGCGTGCGAAACCTGGGATTTGGGTTGATCTACATCCCCTAAATTCCTCTTCGTTACACCTGGATTACATATATTCTTAATCGTGACGCACTCGCTCAGAGATTTGACATAATAATTCATATCCTGAAGTACCTGCAGCTTGGGCAACCCGCTCAACTAAAATATGAGTCCCCCAAAGCTCAACAGGCGCCCCAGGTTTTACCTCTGAATGGTCTGTTAAATCGACAGCAAGCATGTCCATTGAGACCCGCCCTACAATAGGCACTTCTTTGCCCTGGACCCAGACGGGTGTATTTTCCGCTATATGCCGTGGATATCCATCACCATAACCAGCAGCAACAATACCAATAATTGAAGGTTTTTCACTTTTCCAAATGCCACTATATCCAACTTGAGCTAAAGGCGGATTATAATGAACGGCACTAATTGCTGAAACAAAACGCATCACAGGGAGCAGACCCAAATCAATTGCAGTCTGATTGGCAAAAGGAGATACACCGTAAAGCATTATCCCAGGTCTGACAACATCTGCATGAGTTTGTGGAAACGAAATAATAGCCGCAGAATTGGCTATACTGCGTTGACTAAATCCTGTGACAGCAATATTTTCAAACAAAGCAATTTGTTGGGAATTTTCAATACGCTCTGGCTCATCAGCACATGCTAAATGAGTCATCAAGCCAATCTCTTTATCCACCCAAGGACATGATTGTAATGCATCCATAACTCCTTGCAGCTCATCGGTTTTAAAACCCAAGCGATGCATACCCGTATTCACTTTAACCCAAAGTTTAATAGGCCTTTCTAAAGGGGTATTTAAAAGCCATTGGACTTGGTGGGGTTGATGAATAACACAACCAAATTGGTGCTGAGATACGACCTTAAACTCATCGGGACTAAATACACCTTGAAAAAGGATACAATGAGTTCGAATTCCTATTTTACGAAGAACCAAAGCTTCTTCAATACAAGCAACCCCAAAAGCATCAACGTGCCCTTCCAATATTGGTGCTACAACATGTACACCACAGCCATAGGCATTGGCTTTAACCATAGCTATGATTTTCTTGCCTGGAGCAAAGCGTCTTATCCGCGCTAAATTATGGTGTAATGCATTGGGATCTATCACCAATCTGGTGGGTCTGGACATCTTAATCTACCCCTTGATAACCATTGAACGCTAAATCTTCAAAACGGGTGTATTTACCAATAAAGGCTACACGTACCTTACCAATAGGACCATTTCTTTGTTTTGCTACAATTATTTCTGCTGTTCCTTTATCAGGACTATCTTCATTGTAGACTTCATCCCGATAAATAAAACAAATTAAATCAGCATCTTGCTCGATCGCACCCGATTCACGTAAGTCAGACATAACGGGTCGTTTATCTGAACGTTGCTCCAAACTTCGATTCAACTGGGACAAAGCAATAACGGGTACCTGCAACTCTTTAGCAAGCGATTTGAGACTGCGTGAAATTTCAGAGATTTCTGCCGTTCTGTTATCAGCACCAAAGCCTGGTACTTTCATTAATTGTAAATAATCCACCACAATTAGCCCAATATTTCCATGATCCTTGGCCAACCTACGGGCTCGTGCACGCATTTCACCAGGACTTAAAGCAGGAGTATCATCAATAAATAAAGGAGCTTCCGAAAGCATATGGACGGCAGAAGTGACACGAGGCCAATCATCGTCATCCAGTTTACCCGTTCTAATTTTATGCTGATCAATACGTCCTAAAGAAGACATCATCCTCATTGCCAAAGAATCCGAGGGCATTTCCATAGAAAAAACGAGTACAGGTTTTCCAGATTTAATTGCAGCATGCTCTGCCATATTCATCACTAAAGTCGTTTTACCCATAGAGGGACGACCTGCAACAATAACTAAATCAGAAGGCTGCAATCCAGAGGTCATTTCATCCAAATCAGACAAGCCAGTAGCAAGTCCGGTAATCGCATCACCATTATGATAAAGTGCATCAATTTTTTCCACTGCACGAACTAAAACGGATTTTATATTTTCAGGGCCACCATCACCGGCTGTTTGTTCACCTATAGCAAAAACTCGAGTTTCAGCCATATCAAGTAACTCAGGGACTTGCCTACCCCCAGGATTATAAGCCGAATCAGCAATCTCAGTAGCTACAGCAATAAGCTGTCTTTGTACCGATTTTTCTCGCACAATATCAGCATAAGCAGATACGTTAGCAACGCTGGGTGTATTATTTGCCAGTTCAAACAAATAGGCTTCCCCGCCTGCGTCATCCAATTCGTTGTAAGACTTTAATGCATCAAGAAGGGTCACTACATCAAAAGGTTGATCTTTCTTCACCAAAGAAGAAATGGCTCGAAATAAAATTCGATGCTCAGTGCGATAAAAATCAGCTTCACATAATTTATTGCTGACTTTATCCCAAACCTCATTGTCCAACATTAATCCACCAATGATGGATTGTTCCGCTTCCACGGAATGAGGTGGGCGTTTTAAAGGATCAACCGTCTTTTTGGAATTTTGCAGATCATACATGGTAGTGACATTATGAGAATTTGGAACGATGTCTATTGTAATGTTCTTTTAAAAGGATGTCACCCCGAACCAAACTATTCGGGGTGAATTCAATTGATAAATTATTGCTTTTGCCAAACTTGAGTACGGCCTAATAAAGAAACACCCACATATCCTCTCACCAAGAGTTTATTTCCTTGGACAGTGAGTTTGACACGATAGATTTTACCTGACTTAGGATCTAATATTTGCCCACCACTCCATTCATTATTGCCTTCGTTTTTTAATCCCCACATAAACTGTAGTCCCTGAATTTTCTTACCTTTAAATCCACCAGGACATTTCTCACAAATACCAGTATCACCAGGTTGTGGATATACCTTGTTAATAACAGCGTTTAAAGTACCACCAGACTCACTAATGGTAACAACTGCTCTTTTCTTACCTGTTTTATCATCAATTGTTACCCAGGTACCTACCGGTGCTTGAGATGCGGCAAGTGCTGCAGGTAAATAGAACGCGGCAACAAAAAAACCACAAGCTAGCTTCCATAAGTTCATAATTTTCTCCGTGTTTACAATCATTTATAGCTTATGCCATGATCGAAAACTATGCCAGTTTTAAATAGAATAAATTTAAAAAATGGATGTTTATCTGGGGTAAAATATACATTGGAGGCTACTAGAAAATAACATCAACTCATACTAGGGGCATAAAAAACTGCTCGACATCCTCTTCACTTAAAGTCATCGCTTTGGCAGGATCAGCAGATAAAATACCTTCTACTAGTAATCTCTTTTTCTCTTGCATCCCTAAAATAGCTTCCTCAACAGTACCTGAGGTAATCAACTTATAAACGAACACAGGGTTTTCTTGACCTATACGATGTGTTCGATCGGTCGCTTGGTCTTCTACTGCTGGATTCCACCAGGGATCATAATGAATTACTGTGTCAGCACGTGTCAGGTTAAGTCCAGTACCCCCGGCTTTCAAGCTGATAAGGAAAACAGGCGTTTTTCCTTCCTGAAATTTTTCCACCATTGCCTGCCGATGTACTGTCTGACCTGTTAACTTTAAGTAATCATAATTTCTTGCGCGTAATTCATCTTCAATTAATTGCAACATCGAAGTAAATTGTGAAAAAACCAAAACGCGCCTACCCTCACCCACCAAATTATCTAATAAATCCATTAGTGCTTCTAGTTTGGCGGAAGTTCCATGGGCGATTTCTGCTGCTGGCAATGACAATAGTCTAGGGTCACAACACACTTGACGTAACTTCAGTAGTGCATCCAAAAGAAGAATATGACTTTTACCTAATCCTTGTTTAGCTATGGCATCACGAACTTTTTTCTCCATACTCATACGAATCGCTTCATAGAGATCACGCTGGGAGCCAACAATCTCTATAGTGCGGGTCATTTCAGTTTTGGGAGGCAATTCACGAGCCACCTGATTTTTTGTTCTTCTCAATATAAAAGGTTGTACTCTCTTAGTGAGTACTTCCCGTCTACCCAAGTCTGCATATTTCTCTATAGGGGTTCTGAACCAAAGTCTAAATTGTTTTGCATCACCTAGTAAACCAGGCATTAAAAAATGAAACAAAGACCATAACTCACCTAAGTGATTTTCCAAAGGTGTACCCGTCAGGCATAAACGATGAGTCGCATGTAATTGCTGAATAATTTGCGTGGTCTTGGTACGCGCGTTTTTTATAAATTGCGCTTCATCCAATATAAGGTAATAGAATGGATAAGCTATAAATTTATCTTTATCACGATGTATTAACCCATAAGTAGAAACAACAATGTCATAGTCATCAAAATTATCCTGATGACGATCTGAACCATGGTAGATTAGAACCTTTAATTCAGGAGTAAAACGTTTTGCTTCAGCCTGCCAATTTCCAACAAGACTCGTTGGAGCAACTATTAAGGTCGCCGCCTTTATACGACCCTGTTCTTTTTCATATTGTAAATGAGACAAGGTTTGTACTGTTTTTCCCAATCCCATGTCGTCAGCGAGAATTCCACTAAAATGACTTGTCCGTAAAAACTGTAACCAATTCAATCCATCACGCTGATAATCCCGCAAATGCGCATTTAAGCCGGTGGGAGGCTGTACTTCAGGAATCTGAGTTAATTGAGAAAGTTGGCGGATTTGCTCTCTTAAGATTTCAGCCCCTTGCCAACGAGTTTTAGTAGCTGCAATAGCTAATTCAGCCTCTCGCATCAGAATAAGCTGATATTTATTAATTTGTACCTGTTGGTTTTCATCTATATGACGCACACCAAATTGCAGCAACAAACGAACCAAAGGCTTAATTCGTCCCATTTCTAACTGCAAAGCCCTCCCATCATGTAAGGGTAATTTAACTAATTGTGTATCCGGCAGATTATCCAAATCATTACCACTGTAACGATGAATCAAATCGGCCACCAAAGGTACAATACTGACTGGTTTACCCTCAACCAAAATTCCCAATTGGTATGAGAAGAAATCGGTTGTATTTTCATACAGATCTGAATACCACTCTACATCATCAGCATGAATCACTTCTTGATACAAAGAACTAATGCACTCGACTTGCCAGTCACGACTTTTTAACTCGGGCAATAATTGGCTGTAAAGAAATTCCAAATCCGCCAAAACTTTAATATTCTGCAAAACAAAATCAGCTTTTTTTACTTTTTCCCATTGTTCATTTTCCCAAGCTCTTGGCACCCGCAACTCAAGTATACTCTGCACTTCATCCCATTTTGATTTCTCAAAATCCCTATCACGCTTATATTCAATTAAAACCCCTTCCTGATGGCAAACTACGGTGTCGCACTCTTCAGAGGCTGAGATCTTTAAACCCGCATAATCAAATACAATATGGGCTGTGAATAAGGCATGCAATTCTTCTTCAGTATCATAAAGCCAGGAGGATTCTTCACCAAGCTCACTAATGGCATCTAGGATAAGCACCGGTACTGGCATAACTTTACGAACTTCGCGTTCTTTAAAAACTTGAGGTATGGGAAATTCAGGACATGTTTGAGCCATTTTACTTGCTAATAATTCCGTCTGATCCATTGGTATTGGAGGTGCTTCCAATAAATAACCCAATTGTTTTATTGGATATGGAGTAGTTAAATGTCCCATTTTGCTTTCGAAACAATTAAAATACCAACAGTCATCCAACAATAAAGGCTCAAGTGCTTTTCCTTCATGCATTAATAACAAATTTTGACTGCCATTATGAGATAACACCCATTCACACGTACCTTGAATAGGCTCACTTAAGTGAATTGGTTCCTCCTGATTTTGTATAAAGAAAGCTCTTCCTGTGGCAAGGACTCTCTCTAATAATTCGCTATTACGAATGGTTAATGTATCAAACCAACCTGAAACACCACATTTAAACAGCAGCAAGGCGACCAGCTCATTATCATCATCAATAAAATGTTGCTTTTTGGAATCAGAAAGACTATTGAAAGGAATCATTTTTCCATAACCGCCACGTTTTAATAACTTGGCTAAAGCTAATTTAATCGCCACTCGGTGTTCATAGCCATCAAGTCTTAATTCTATGAGATAAACTAAATGATGAGTCACTTCCGGTGCTTTCACTACAGCAGCTTCTTGGGCCCGCAAATTTTTCAACCAGCTATCCAGTCTTCTATTTAACTTAGTCCCAGAAACAGATTGCGAACTTCCTTTTTCTCTATCACGCAAAGCAAACAGACAAGCAGCGGCATGTTTACAATTGTATTGATACGCACAAGTACAATGCGCTAATTTCTTGGGCCAAGCTTTCAAATCCATATGTACATCATAAATCTGACTTGAGCTGCCTTTGACTCGTCCCTTTAACAGTCCATCGCTAAAACGAATATTGAGCACATGTCCATTTTCAAAATATTCTTGACCTCGCAATAATATTTTGGCTTCAAAGACTTCTGGCATTTTTGAGAGTGCTTCATTTAACATAAAACGGACTTTTTACTGGGCAAAGGATCTATTTTAGTCAATTTTTAAATTAATTAACAATTTTATCTTCAAATTTAAGATTCTTTTTATGTAAGGGTCTGTTGACAATTCGCTAGATTAAGACAAAATGATGAGATTTTAAAACACCCGAAACTTACGACGTGTGTGAGAATTGGATCCTTTAAAGTCTCATCATTTTGACCAAGATAGTGTCGTTGTCATCAGACCTGCTTACTCGAACTTTGGATCTTTTTAGAGTATATATAATGCAAAATAAGCTTAGTGTACTTATGGCACAAATTAATCCCACAGTAGGTGCCTTAACGTCAAACAGAGATAAAATTATAGAGATTATAAAAAGCGAACAAGAAGCGCATGATGTAATCCTCTTTCCTGAACTGGCTTTAACAGGTTATCCTCCTGAAGATTTACTTTTTCGCAAAGAATTTCAAGAAGCAGTTAACGAGCATTTAAAACAAATACAAGCTGTAACCAAAGATTGCTATGTTCTAGCTGGGCATCCTGCTCGTAACTCACAACAGCTGTACAATAGTGTTAGTATTTTTCATAATGGGCAAAAGATTTCCGAATATCACAAACAAAATCTACCTAACTATGAAATTTTTGATGAAGCACGTTATTTTACTCCAGGCAAAAAAATTCCATGTATTTTAGATATAAATCATTACAAAGTAGGAGTAATGATTTGCGAAGATTTATGGCATCCCGGCCCCACCGAAGATTTGATAGAGAATGGAATTTCTGTCCTACTCATTTTGAATGCTTCTCCATTTGATTGCGGTAAATATCACAAAAGAGAATCGCTTTTAAAATCTTATGCAAAACGCGGTATATCCATAATCTATGTGAACCAAATTGGTGGCCAGGATGAACTATTATTTGATGGTCAATCATTAGCGATCGACACACAAGGGACAGTTTGCGCACGCGCTCCCGCATTTAAAGAAGATTTACGTACTGTTGAAATCCAAGGAAACCAAATCAAAGGTGAAGTGGCTCCTCTTCTTAAGTTTGAACCATTAATCTATGACGCCCTAGTTTGTGGTACTCGCGATTATGTAAATAAAAATCATTTTCCCGGAGTTCTAGTCGGACTCTCAGGAGGAATCGATTCGGCATTAACTTTGACTGTAGCAGTAGATGCTTTAGGAGCAGAGCGAGTTCATGCTGTGCTTATGCCTTCGCGTTATACCGCGCAAATGAGTAATGAAGATGCATTAGCTCAAATAAAAAAATTGAACGTATCTCATTCCATACTATCGATTGAACCCGCCTTTGATGCACTGATGACCACTCTTGAGCCAGCTTTTACAGGACTAGCCCCTGATACAACCGAAGAAAATATTCAAGCACGTATTCGTGGTTTGTTAATTATGGCATTGTCTAACAAAACAGGAAAAATGGTACTCACAACATCGAATAAAAGTGAATCCGCTGTAGGATACGCTACATTATACGGAGATATGGCCGGAGGATTTGGCGTATTAAAAGACGTACTTAAAACTCAGGTTTATGCGCTTGCACGTTATCGCAATGGTCTTTCTGAAGTCATTCCCGAGCGTGTTCTAACTCGTGCTCCATCGGCTGAATTAAGAGCAAATCAAACCGATCAGGATAGTTTACCTGACTATGAGATATTAGATGCAATCATTGTTGCCTACATGGAACAGTACTTAACACCTGCCGAAATCATTCAACAAGGATTTTCTGCGGAAACTGTAAACAAAGTAATTCACTTGATCAAACGCAATGAATATAAACGCCGCCAATCGGCACCAGGAATTAAAATAAGTCCAACTGCTTTTGGAAAAGACTGGCGTTATCCAATCACCAATGGTTTTTAAACGCAAGTTTGTTATCCCGTATGCCAGACTTCTAATCCACCTTAAGTTTTCCTCGACAGCCACTTATCTTCGCAGCATTCAGGAATAAGCGAGCTCAGTACCTCACGCGGACAAGCCGTGGGACGTGGTATTGTTATAAGTCACGTAACTATTAAGATGAATGGAAGATGCCAGTGAAGGATCTCCTGTCAATATATAACGCTAAATTCAGGAGGATCCTTCGTTCGCAAACTTCTCAGGATGACGTGGTAAATAATAATTTATCCTGGTTTTGCTTGTGCATCTGGGAGGAGATAAAAATTAACCATTAGTTAAAGTTTTTGATTCTTCCATCGCTGATTGTTCTGCAGCAATTTTACGTTGTTGCCAGAAATTCGGTAACTTTGAAAGCGCTTCATATCTACTTTTTTCTAACTTTTTAGAATCGATTTCTATAGTTGTCTCTTTCTCTTTAACAGCTTCTCGTTGAGATAAGTCAGGCTTCACTTCTACATCAGTCTCATCAACAATCTCTTCCTTAGATAAGTTAGCGGTTTTTGTAGCTTCTTTTTCTACCCTAGCTTTCATATGTTGTTCGATAAGAGCAAATTGCTTCAGGTTTATTTTGCCTTGACTGGTAGGTGCTTGTTGCTTCGGCTTATTATGCAATACTTGAGAAAACATACTATTCATTTCATCCAGTTTCGCTGAGGCAATGGATTGAGTAGTGTTCAATTGCAATAAATAGGCTTTAAGCTGCAAAACATCTGCTTCTTTAAATGTTCCTTTCTGATTGGCTAACCAGAAATCCAGCTTGGGATAATCAGATAATGAAATTTTATTTGCACTACCCAGACTGTTTATCCACCAAAGACTTATCTCTTCCTTTTCGCCACAACGTAGAACAAAAGTTGAAGTAATTCCTTTTACTTTAAGATCTTCATTAGTTAATGCAAGTTTTGTTTTGGTATTCTCTGGATTGATGAGTAAACGAACTTTAGCAAGGTATTCTTCTCTTGCTTTGAGACACTCTCGTTTAACTTGTTTTAAATGAACAGAGTTTAATTTTTCGATGTCTCGGTCTTCAAATGTGGCTAGCTTCTGAGCCAATTCTTCACTCGGAGTTAGAGGATAGACCTCTCCCGTTGAATCAACCCAATAAAGATGCCATTGAGGATTTTTATAACTTAAAGCAAAAACAATTTTGTCTTGTTGCACCGATTGATTTTTCGCCGTGGCAAGATTATTAAAAATTAGTACATCTTTAACTGCTTGCATTGATGATTGAATCATCGCTTCACGTTCAATTTCTTGCTTTTTTTTCTCTTCCAATGTCCCTTTATATTGATACATAAAGCTATTTATCTCTGCTAATACGTCTTCTTTAAGCTCCATAATAAATTTAGGAAGTTGGCTGTCTTCAACCATTTGGTAATCAGGGACTGCATCGATTAATTCTAGAAAGAGGAAATAATTATAGGAGCTGTTTACATTCCACTCACCTTCGCTAATCATGAGTTTTAATTCTAGTAATCGAGTATAAGCATCAGGGAAGTCTTTCATGACATTAATTGATTGTTCTATTTTTTCACCCCGAGTTCTGGTGTACTGATATACCCAACCGGTTAGCCATGATTTTACAGGTTGCTGATAATTTTTTTCTGCTCTTCGAGCAATAGCAACTATTTTTTGGCGTCCTTCTTCGGACTCATTTGCAATGATACCTACTACTTGTTCAACAAATTCTTTGGGTATTTTAAATGATTTTTTTTTTGGCATTTTGAAACTCCTTTTCATGATGCAAATTCATCATTACATTAATGTTAATTTTATACAAGTAGAAAATTATTATGCTAAATTGATCGTATCGGCATAGTCATGTTAATTTTTCTACATCGCGCAAAGTTATACAATTGTTCATTCCTAAACATCATTCCATTTAGCCGATGGCCTAGACTTGCATCTTCAAAAAGAAAAAATTTGGACTCGCTTTCGCTAAAACTAGGTGCTCTAATGAATGTTTTGAGCATTCGCTTTAATCTTTGTTGGCATTGGCATCCTATTACAAAGAACTCTTAAATAAGAAATGCCAATTGGAAGTATAGACTTTGTTCCAAATTTTGCCATAAAGAGTTTCCCTTTTAAATTTACAGAAGGTAATCTGTTTTTGCTAATCACGAGCCAACTCCAGAATATTGCTGATAAATTTTACCGAAATTAAACACTCTTTTATAATTAAAAAGCACCTCCATCATTCCTTCCAAAAAATATGCGTGTCTAATACTTGCAAATTTAAAGTAACACGTTAACATGATTCGACAAAAAAAATAATAACAAAGGGATGTTATGAAATTTGCATTTTTTTCAGCTGCTTTATTATCAAGTAGTATTGCTGTAGCTGCAGTACCAGTGAATGGATGGTATTCCAGCGTATTTGGTGGATATACCCACATAGCAGGGAATGTATCAAAACACCAACTGGGATTTCTATTTGATGACGTCGCTTATGAAAATGGTTTTAATGCCGGGGTACGTTTAGGTTATCAAAGTAACCCCATCCGTTATGAATTGGAGTACACCTACTTACGGGCTAATACCAAAGACTTTGATGTTGACTTCATTGATCAAACTGGAGTATCAGGTAACACGAATGCCAATGTGGGTATGGCGAATATTTATTATGATTTTGCTGATGTTATCCTACCGACAATCTCTCCTTTCCTAGGAGTAGGTATTGGATATGCATATATTCAGACTTCTTTGAATAGTACGGGTCCTTTTGGAGCAGCCTCTTTTGGTGTTACAGAAGGTGCCTTTGCATATCAGGGAACTGCTGGGCTAACTTTTAATTTTAATGAAAACTGGGCATTAAATGCTGCCTATCGTTATTTAGCAACAGCCAGTAACGACGATTTTGGACGGACCTTACAAGTTCAGATGGGGAACGCTGGTATCGTTTATCGCTTTGATCAATGTAATTATAAATAATTGTATCTTGAGTCCAAATCTTAAGTTGGGTATCGTCAAGCCCGAGCGCAGCGCCCTTTCAATTCACCTTAAGTTTTCCGAGACTTATAATATCTACGTCCCGCGGCTTGTCCGCGGGATCTAGAGATGGAGACAGCCTTAATCCTTATTTTAATACTGAAGTGTTTTTTTAGGATTCAGAATTTGCGGTTCTTGCCATAACGTCATGAACAAAACCATAACCAACGGTCCTACAAATAAACCAAGCAAACCTAAAGTTTCTACCCCGCCCAAAATGCCAAATAATACAGCTAAAAAAGGCAACTCAATTGCGCCACCAATCAAAACAGGTTTAACAAAGTGATCTGCAACAAACATTACAAGTGTTCCCCAAACCAAAACTACAATTGCGCCAATCATACTACCAAAAGAAAACAGAACCATTGCTACCGTAATAAAAACTATAGGAACAACAAAGGGGATCATTGCTGCCAGTGCGGTGATAAATCCGACTAAAGTAGGTGCTGGGAAACCAACCAAGCCATAACAAATTCCCATTAAGATACCTACCCCAAGCCCAACTACTATAGTTCCATTAACTGTAGCCCTCAATGCTCTGGGTAACCTATCTGCGTAACGAAACCATCTTTTTCCGAGGCAATATTCTCCTACTTGGTAAATTTGTGATAATAGTTGATCGCCATCACGATAAAAGAAAAACAAACTTAATAGCGTGAAGCCTACTTGGACACTTCGATGAGCTAAACTTGCCCCTATTTGTTTCACATAATAGCTTGTTGGGGTGAGCGATAAATGTACATTAGATAATAAACTTTTAATCATTCCTGGCTTACCAATATGCTCATCCCAATAAGCAACTAAATCATTCCCCAAAAATGGAAAGTCTCTTAAAAATACAGGGGCAGCACCACCTTGATTATTTATATCTTGCAGGAAATTAATAAATATCTGTAATTCCTTAATTAACAGGCCCAATAACCAGCTCAATGGAAGTAAAAACAACAAACCAATCAAGGTTGTAAACAGTAACGCTGCTAAATTATTTTTATTGCTAAAAAACCTACGCCATTTTTCATACCAAGGGTAGGTAGCAATAACGATTATGGAGGCCCATATTAATGAAGGAATAAAACGATGAATAATAAATAAACTAAGAACTACAATCCCAACAGTTAAGCCCATACTAATGAGCTCTTTATGGTTTTCATTCATTATGCAAAACTCCATGCTAAAAGTTGCATCAATAACCAGGCAGGCACTGCGGCCAATACATCATCAAGCATAATTCCGAAACCACCACGTACTTTTTGATCGATGTAATCAATAGGTTGTGGTTTCCAAATATCAAAAATTCGAAACAAAACAAAACCACAGATCATCCATTTTACTCCGTGGGGTGCCATAAACATAGTTAACAAATAGCCTACAACTTCATCCCAAACAATCCCTTTATAATCATGCACACCCAAATCTTGAGAAACTTTCTCACAGACCCATACGCCCAATAGAAAAGCAAGGAGGGTAAATAAAAGGTATACCACCCAATTCGAACCCATAAGCAGTAAATACACGGGTATAGCAGCTAATGTGCCCCAAGTACCTGGAGCAGTCGGCATTAAACCACTGCCAAACCCGAAGGCAATAAAATAAATAGGATCCTGAAAAACACTTTTTGCTAAATTTATTGGTTTCATTTCTTCTTCTCTTACTTAGCTAATCTTGGAAGGTTGGATCAAAATGCATTAATTTACAATAGTCACTCCCCTCGGTTCTATTCGTACCTCTAGGCTAAAAATGTGAGTATCCTTTGGGGATTAGCTCATGATATTGATGGTTCACATCTTTCATTCTTAAACCAGGTCGTTCCTCAACAATTCCAATGGGGTAACACTGCAAATTAGCGCTTTTAAAATCATTCATCAAGGAGTCTAAATGATATTCTGGTATGGTAAAACATAACTCATAGTCATCACCACCAGTCAAAGCCAACTCAACTGCATTCTCAGACCAATATTTATCAAGCAAGGGGTGTACTGGAATTGCTTCTTTATTGAGGCAAGCACCAACACCACTCGCAACACAGATATGGCTTAAATCCGCACTAAGTCCATCTGAAATATCTATTGCTGCAGTTGCATAACCTCGTAAAAATTCAATTAAATCCACTCGAGGTTTTGGGTGTACTAATTTGCCCATTAATTCAGCTTTATCTTGCTCAGATATGTGCTGATTTTCAAGAAGTTTTACTGCTAAAGCGGCACCACCCAATTCACCTGAAACCACGATTATGTCCCCAGGTTTTGCCCCTTTTCGTGATATCGCTTTTCCATTGGGCGCAGTCCCAAAAACAGTAAGCGTTATCGATAAAGGACCTTGTGTGGTATCACCGCCTATTAAACTCATATCAAATTGGTTTAGCGAATCGTTTAGTCCTTGCGTAAATAAAGTTAACCATTGCTGATTGAATTCTGGTAAAGTTAGAGCAAGAGTAATCCAACAAGGTTTTGCCGCCATAGCGGCCATATCGCTCACATTAACCATAACTGCTCGGAATGCGACATCATAGGCATTCCATTGAGGGAGAAAATGCACTCCTGACACCAGAGTATCCGTACTCACCAGTAAATTCATTTCCTGGGAAACCTGCACACAGGCAGCATCATCACCAATACCTAATAATACATCTTCACGTTCACAATCTAGTGGTTTAAAAAAATGATTAATAAGTGAGAATTCATCCATAGTTATGACTGATTTCGACTGAACGTACTTGTTGTGCCAAGCTATTTAATACACCATTGACATAACGATGCCCATCTTGAGAACCAAATTCTTTAGTCAATGATATTGATTCATCAAGGACGACTTTGTATGGAATTTCAGGACAATGTAATAATTCAAAAGAACCAATACGTAATACAGTCAACTCAATAGGATTTAAACCGGTAATTTCTCTATCAAGAAAAGGAGTAATACTTGCTTCCAAGGTTTCAACATGAGTTGGAACGCCATGTAAAATACGGCAAAAGTACTCTACGTCTACTTTATCCATGTTGTTAACAATTCGAAATTGTGCTTCGATTTCATTTAAATCACTTCCAGACATTAACCATTGATAAAGAGCCTGAAGTGCTAATTTTCTGGCTTTTCTTTTACCGCTAATTGACTGCTTTTCCACCTTAACCTCATGAATTCTTTGTAAACATCTATAAAACCCCTCTTTAATTTAATTAAGAGGGGGCATAAAAAAGCCAATACTAAGGTATTAAAAATTTACCTATTGGGGGGCCTAGTGGCCGAATAAGTAAATTTTCCTAGCTACCCTAGTCTTTATTCATCTGATCTATTGTTTGTCTGAAGTCACTTACGTCTTTAAAGCGTTTATAAACAGACGCAAACCGCACGTAAGCTACATGATCCAAACTATATAATTCCTTCATGACCAATTCACCTATGATCTGGGAGTCAATCTCTCGTTCTCCTCGACGGCGAATTTCCTGGGTAATCGCAATAATCGATGCCTCTAAAGCATCAACACTCACAGGCCTTTTTTCCAAAGCGCGCAACATGCCGGAACGTAAATTATCAATATTAAACGGCTCACGCCTACCATCACGTTTAACAATTAACGGCATGATTAATTCAGCTGTTTCAAAAGTAGTAAACCGTTCATGACAAACAAGACATTCTCGTCTTCTACGTACCTGGGCACCTTCCGCGACCAAGCGTGAGTCCACTACTTTAGTTTCTTCTGCGTGGCAAAAAGGACAAAACATAATTATCCATAAACCGGAAATTCACGACACAAAAGCAATATTTGTTCTTTAACTTTTGCTATGGTCGCTTCATTGTTAATGTCATCAAGAATATCTGCTATCCAATTAGATAAAAGCGTTATTTCTTTTTCTTTAAATCCTCTTGTTGTAACTGCTGGAGTTCCCAAACGTAAGCCGCTCGTTACAAAAGGAGAGCGAGGATCATTAGGTACTGTGTTTTTGTTCACAGTAATATTTGCTTTATCTAAAGCTGCATCAGCTTCTTTACCAGTAATATTCTTATCAATTAAATCAACTAATAATAAATGATTATCAGTGCCACCTGAAACAATTTTATAGCCGCGACTCATAAGTACTGAAGCCATTGTCTTAGCATTCAACAAAACTTGTTGTTGATAGGTTTTAAATTCAGGCAGTAAGGCCTCAGCAAAAGAAACTGCTTTGGCAGCGATCACATGCATTAATGGTCCGCCCTGGTTTCCAGGGAAAACAGAAGAATTCAATTTTTTTTCTATTTCCTCGTTTGCACGACAGAAAATCATTCCACCTCTTGGCCCTCTGAGTGTTTTATGGGTCGTGGTGGTTACAACATCTGCATAAGGTACTGGAGAGGGATAAAGACCGACAGCAATCAATCCGGCAACATGGGCAATATCTGCCATTAAGTAAGCCCCGACCTTATCTGCGATTGCTCTGAACCGTGGCCAATCAAGAACTCGTGAATAAGCAGAAAACCCTGCAATGATTAATTTAGGTTTATGCTCTAGGGCTAAACTCTCTAATACATCATAATCAATTAAACCAGTATTCGCATCTACTCCATAAGGAATCGCCTCATAAAGCTTACCAGAAAAATTAACTTTGGAACCATGAGTCAAATGACCACCATGAGGTAATGCCATACCTAGAACAACATCACCAGGAACTAATAAAGCCATCATTACTGCCGCATTAGCTTGGGATCCAGAATGAGGTTGGACATTAACATAATCTGCTGAAAAAAGTTTTTTAGCACGAGCGATTGCTAACTCTTCAGCAACATCTACGTACTCACATCCGCCATAATAACGTTTGCCGGGATAACCTTCTGCATATTTATTAGTTAACACCGAACCTTGAGCTTGCAGTACTCGAGGACTCACATAGTTTTCCGAGGCAATAAGCTCTACATGCTCTTCTTGCCGGCGTTGCTCATCAACAATAGCTTGAAATAATTCATTATCAAAATTTTCTATAGTATAGCTTCGGTCAAACATGAGTAATCCTTGGGAAAATGGTTAAGGTCTAACGATGATGTCATTACGTACCTTTCTAACACCATCCACGCTTGCAGCAATCATCCCTGCTCTTTGCTTCAATCTTGGGGTAGCAACAAAACCACTAAGTTGCACTTCATCTTTAAAGGTTTTAACTTGGACGGCTAAACCCGTACGCCCTAATTGATTCACTAATGTTGCTTTGACTTTAGTAGTGGTAGTCGAACTATCCAAAAACTCTCCAGTACTTTCACTTCCAGGAGAAGCAACACATGCTATGATAAGTATAGATAAAAGTCCTACAAACAGTATTTTAAGTGAGTTACGCATCCTCAAAACCCCTAAAGAAAAAACGTCCTAAGACTACCACAAAATTTACTTTGTTACGAATTGTGAATATAAATTGAAAATCATGCTGTATTTTTGATTTAAAAAAGTGCATTCCCTGGGCTATGACCAAGCATGCCCAGGAAAATCACACATAGATTCCATTCATAAGTACTTTTCATTATTCAGTAACTACAACCTTAGATCCAGATTCTGAAGGATGTTGTTTCACTGTCTGATTTTTTTTCTTTTCATGTCCATGAACATTGCTCTGAGTTGAGTTGTTCACAACCACTTGTTTTTGATTAGAAGTATGCTCATGAGTCTGTTGACTATGGCCATGCACCTTAGCCTGACTTGGTGCTGCATTTGTTTTTTTGTGACCTCGATGATAAGGAGAAGGATGACGGTAGTCATGTGGACGCTCATCGAAACCATAAATTTCAGCGCGAGGAGGAACAGAGTGATAATAACCTGCATCATAATATTCCGGTTCGCTCAGCTCACACGAAGTCAATAGGGGTAATAACAAAAGACAAGGGATTAAACGCTTCATGAACAACTCCTGAAATACAAATAAAAAAGGGAAGGTGCATTGCATGCAACTTCCCTATCGTCAAATAAGCTAACGCTTATTTTTAGAAATTACTTATTTCTTAGGTGTAATCTCAACTTTATCACCTTTAATACCTTTGTTCAGGTAATTAACGATACGTACGGTACTATTTACATTAGTCCAACCAGAGTAAATAGTTCCATAAGGAGATTGGATTAAAAGGTTCATGCCAGAGTGACAGTAACCATAGTAGTACAAGCTGATGTAATGAGGTGCATCATAGTAAAATATTGTGAATGGATCTAAAGGAGCACCATCATCAAAAGAACCGTATACACGAACATTATCAACACTGTTATTGATGATTTCAATTTCACAATAACCTGGATACATCATTGATTTACCAGCAGGTTTATTTTTGTCAGCTTCGGTAGCTTTAGGATGCAAATGTGCATTTGCAGCAAAAGCTTGACCTATCAAGCTAAAACAAAGAGCAAATAACAAGGACTTCAACTTCATGGTTTCTCCTTCGTTTAATAAAAGCTGCATAGTAGCAAAGTGTTGTATTTAGTCAATAGGATATTTTTATAACCATGAAATAAATAAAATTGAAACTTATAAGCACAATAAGGGTAATAATATTCATCTTTCATGTTATATTTGGCGGGTTTCAAAATTATCGTTTTTTTTAAGCATTTAGGGGAGTATTAATGAAAAAGCGAATGATCATCATGGGAGTAGCCTTACTGATTGTTTTCGGTGGGATCATTGCTTTTAACCTGATCAAAGCATTTTTGATTAAGCGTTTTTTTGCAAGCTACCAACCACCTGCTGTTTCTGTTGCCTCAGCGGTTGCCAAATCAGTTGACTGGCAGCCTAGCATTAACGCTGTGGGGAATTTCGTTGCATTTAATGGGGTTGATGTAAGCGCTCAGGCCTCAGGAAATGTGGTAAAAATTGATTTTGAATCCGGACAGTATGTTGATAAAAATGCGCCCTTAATTACTATTGATGACAGCATTGATCAAGCAGTATTAAAATTTAATCAAGCAGAATTAACTCTGAAAACACTTAGCTACAAACGTCAAGATGACTTATATAAACGAGGTGCTGCCCCTATTTCCAGTGTTGATGAAGCTAAAGCAAATCTCGATCAAGCCCAGGCAAAATTAGATCAAACTCAAGCACAGATCAATCAAAAGCATATTACTGCACCTTTTGCGGGCAAATTAGGTATACGGCAAGTAAATCTAGGCCAATTTATCAGCCCAGGGCAAACAACGATTGTTTCCTTACAATCACTTGACCCATTGTATTTAGAGTTTTATCTCCCAGAACAAATGTATAAACGTATTCGACCCAATCAAAGCATTACATTTTCTGTAGAAGGATTTCCTAATGCGCTGTTTGAGGCCAAAGTAACTGCGATTAACTCTAAAGTGGATCTAAACACACACAATATGTTAGTCCAAGGTACGCTGGCTAATTGCCCTGCAGCTGCAATTAAAGACCCTGAACATTCTCCCTTAGTTCAAACCCGAAAAGAGCCAATGGGTACTAAAAGAATTGTTACTTGTAATTCTGATTTAAACAGCAAGAATAAAGTTCATAGTTTTACCTTCGTACCTGGTATGTTTGCTTCAATTGAAATAAGTCAACCTCCTGAGCCTAATACAGTGATTGTGCCATCAACCGCAATATCTTACAGCTTATACGGTAACGCAGTGTACATTATAGAGAAAAATGCAGAGGGTAAGAAAAACCCCGACGGTTCTGATCTGCTCACCGTTAAGCGTGTTTTTGTTACCACAGGAGAACAACGCGGAAATTATACTGTAATCAAAAAAGGAATTAAGGCAGGACAATTAGTTGTAAGTGCCGGAGAAATAAAATTACAAAATGGCACGCCTGTTGTAATCAATAATGATGTCAAACTAAATGAAATTAGTAATCCGGATATGTTAGGACAATAAACTAAATTGAATCGTAGTAGCCTGGGTGCAGCGAAGCGTAACCCAGGTTAATTTTTATAGGTATCACACCTATTATAAAATTTTTTAATCAGGAACACGTTATGAAGTTTACCGATCTTTTTATCAAGCGGCCCGTACTTGCCATGGTAATTAGTTTGCTCATTCTGCTTTTTGGTATTAACTCCATCTATAAGATGCAAATTCGTCAATACCCCCGCATGGACAATACAGTAATTACCATTATGACGGGATACCCTGGTGCGGATGCCGATCTTATTGCAGGATTCATTACTTCACCTTTAGAAAAAGCCGTAGCCAGTGCGGAAGGGATTGATTACATGACCTCCTCCAGTACTCAAGGCTTAAGCACTATTACTCTAAATATTAAATTAAACTTTGATCCTCAAGTGGCTTTTACTGATGTGATGAGTAAAGTGCAACAAACACTTAACCAATTGCCCAAAGAGTCTCAACAACCAGTCATATTGAAAACATCGGATAGCTCAACAGCATTGATGTACATTAGTTTAGACAGTACAGAAATGACCCCTCAACAAATCACTGACTATGCTACCCGTGTTGTACAGCCGCAGCTGCAAACAGTAGATGGTGTAGCTAAAGCCGAGATTTTGGGTGGCGCCACCTATTCCATGCGAATTTTTCTTGATCCTATTAAAATGGCTGCACTGGGGGTTTCTCCCTCAGATGTCTCAATGGTACTTGCCAAAAATAACTTCCTCACTGCAGCAGGAAATACTAAAGGTGAATACGTTGCAATCAGCATCACTGCAAAAACAGATCTGAATGACACAACAGAATTTAGTAACCTGATTGTTAAAAGTGATAAAGGCTCCATTGTTCGTTTACGCGATGTTGGGAGAATTGAACTAGGTTCACAAGACTACGATACCTCCGTAACATTCAATGGCAAAAAAGCAGTATTTATATCCATTACGCCGACTCCTACTGCAAATCCTCTAACCGTCATCAGTGATGTAAGAAAAATACTTCCTTCGGTTATTAGAGAGTTTCCGCCATCCTTAACAGGCACAATAGTTTATGATGCGACAGCATTTATTAGAGCATCTCTGGATGAAGTAACGCATACCATTATTGAAGCAGGCCTAATTGTTATTGTAGTGATTTTTCTATTCCTAGGCTCCATTCGTTCAGTACTCATACCTGTTGTAACCATTCCACTTTCATTAGTTGGTGTATGCACCTTGATGCTTATTCTAGGGTACAGTATCAACTTACTTACATTACTCGCCTTTGTTCTAGCCATTGGTTTGGTAGTCGATGATGCCATTGTTGTCGTAGAAAACGTCCATCGACATATCGAGGAAGGAAAAACTCCTTTTGACGCTGCATTGATTGGGGCCCGAGAAATAGCCACTCCAGTCATTGCAATGACGATTACCTTGGCGGCGGTATACGCACCTATTGGATTTATGGGGGGATTAACAGGCGCCTTGTTCAAAGAGTTCGCTTTTACTTTAGCCAGTGCAGTAATCATTTCCGGAGTTATTGCATTAACTCTTTCTCCTATGATGTGCTCAAGGGTATTATCTAAAGATATTAGTAGTGGCAAGCTTGTTCATTTTCTTGATACTTTTTTCAATAAACTCAAAGTAAGATATCAAAAAGCATTACATAGTTTGCTGAACACTCGGGTAATTATGTTGTTTTTTGCAGCCGTTGTTATACTGATGCTGCCTTATCTCTATACTCATACTTCAGCTGAAACAGCCCCCGATGAGGACCAGGGCTTCTTTTTTGTGATGGCGATGATTCCTCAATATGCGACACTTAATTATATTGAATCATTCACCAAGCCATTTGATGACATTTATAAAAGTTTCCCGGAAACAGAAAATTATTTTACTGTAAACAACAGCAGTCAAACCATTTCAGGAATGGTATTAAAACCATGGAATCAACGCAGTAAAAGTCAGTTTGCTTTAAAACAACCCTTGCAAGATAAATTGTCACAAGTTGCTGGGTTAAATGCTTTTGCAATTGTCCCCCCTCCCCTTCCAGGTGGCGGAGGTGGTACGCCAGTTCAATTCGTCATCAAAACCACAAATGACTTTCAAAGCTTACTTGATGTTTCCAATAAACTGACCGAAAAAGCCCAAAAAAGTGGTTTATTTATTTACGTCGATAATTCACTCAAATTCAATAAGCCGCAAATTGTATTGGATATTAATCGCTCCAAAGCTTCAGAAATGGGATTAGATATGCAAGCGGTAGGAAGCAGCTTAACCAGTGCTTTATCCGGTGGTTATGTAAATTATTTTAACTTAGAAGGACGCAGTTACCAGGTAATACCCCAATTAAACCGCTCCTATCGCATGACTCCTGAGCAATTAGGGCAAATATATGTGAAAACAATTAACGGCACCATGGTCCCTCTTTCAACGGTAGTCACCGCCAAAGAAAGAACTGCACCTAACGCAGCATCACATTTTCAACAAATGAATTCTGCGACCATTCAAGCAGTCATGATGCCTGGAAAAACCTTAGGCGAAGGTCTCGCATTCTTACAAGATGCAGCCAATGATACTTTACCTAAAGGCTTTTCTTTTGATTATGGTGGTGAGTCAAGGCAATTTATCCAAGAAGGGAGCGCCCTGCTCTTTGCATTCGTTTTTGCAATCATCATTATCTTTTTGGTACTTTCAGCTCAATATGAAAGTTTCCGCGATCCGCTAATCGTTTTAATCAGCGTACCCATGTCAATCTGCGGTGCTTTAATTCCTTTGAATTTGGGTTTGGCAAGCATCAATATTTATACCCAGGTCGGTTTGATTACCCTAATTGGCTTAATTTCAAAACATGGAATTTTAATCGTCGATTTCGCCAACCATTTACAACGTGAAAAAAACCTGGACAGACGAGCTGCTGTAGAAGAAGCTGCAGGAATTAGATTAAGACCCATTCTCATGACGACTGCGGCCATGGTATTTGGGGTATTACCTCTTTTGATTGCCAGTGGAGCAGGTGCAGTGAGTCGTTTTGATATAGGATTAGTTATTGCCACGGGCTTGTTAATTGGAACAGGATTCACTTTATTTGTGGTTCCTACCTTGTATACCTACATTGCAGAAGACCATCGCTTAAAAAAAGCCGAACCTCAGTTTGATGAAGCAAAAATTCCTGATGTTCAAGTGCCTACTAAAAATCATTAAAAGTAAGAGCTGGGGGAAGCTTAGCCAAACCCAGCATACTTTAAACCAGCATCAGCATAGCAACTAAATATTAAAGCTATCACTATTTGTCTACCTTTAATCCTTATACCTTTTGTAAACAATTCTAAATTTCTTATACTTCATGTAAGGGAGAATTATTATAAAGGGTAAAATCGTGACGCCTTTTAAACGAATGAACTTAAATTTAATATTGCATCTAGATGCTTTATTAACCGAAAAAAGTGTCAGTGCTGCTGCTTCTAAAGCATTCGTCAGTCAACCCGCAATGAGTTCTTCTTTGAAGCAACTTAGAGAATTATTTAAGGATCCGCTGCTCATTCCTGGTAAAGGGGGATATTTTCTTTCTCCAAAAGCAAAAGAATTGCAACCTCAATTAGAACAAGTAATGTTTGATTTAGGAAATATCTTGCAACCTAGCGAACGATTCGATCCCCTTCATTCAAAGAGATCATTTAAGATTGCTTTACCTGATTATGTTGAATTAATCTTATTGCCGTCCTTAATTTCAGCCCTTGAAAAACTACCCCATATTGTTATTGACACCACTATTGAATCTATGGCGGATAATCCTCTTCTGTTTATTGATGATAACGTCGATGTAGCAATAGGGGCTATTAATGAAAACTCATTTCCTTCGGTGCTTAAAGCAGAAAAATTATATGAGGAAGAAATTATTTGTTTTGCGAGCCAAAATAATCCACTCATACACAAGCCATTATCTTTAAAAAATTATTTAACCTGTAAACATATTGCCTTTAGTTTTAATCCAGAAAGATACAGTCATTCAGCAGAATATCTACATAAACGGAAAAAAATACGCAATGATATACTCTTCGTAAAAAATATTTTGCCTGCAATTTTTGCAGTAGCAAATTCCGACACAGTGATTTCCACGGCTCCAAGTTTTTTAATTAATATTTTTTCAGAACAGTTTCGATTAAAAATGCAGCCACTGCCATTCAATTTAGAACCCACCCCTATTTACCTTGTAATGCACAGTAAGAGTCAATATGACGAAGGAGTTCATTGGTTATCCCACTTAATTAGTTCGAGCATTAAAAATTTGAATAAGTGGTAAAAGACTTGCATCCTTTAAATAAAAGACTTTCAAATTTTATCCATTACTGGAATGCACTTTTAGGGCTTCTCCATAAGAAATTTGTATACCTCTTATATAAACAAGCAATTTTTAATAATTACTCAAAGCCACTGTCATGAACATAATGGTTGCTTATTAGCCACATATTCATATCATGATTTGAGTTTATAGAAGTGAAATTTTCAACGCATGAAAAAAGAATGTGTCATGCACAAGCGAAGCTAATCCCACAGACTCTCTGGGAAAAGTTTTTTATAAATGAGCTTCCCGACTATTTAATTCCACTGATGCAAGAAAAGGACAATGATTTATTTCAAATATTAACTGATGATCTAGAAGTAGTTTCATTCTCGAAAAAGAAAAAAATATGTATCTGGCTAGGAATTGCACTCAGTCATCCCGAGCTCAATTCAGAATCCCTTCACAATATAGGAGATATATTGGGGATGTCAGATAAATTGATGTTTGATGCGGCAGTTTATTGGGGGAATAAGAATTATTTTAAAGATTTAATAACAAAATATTCTACAAGTGCATTGCACGCTATGATTGCTGCGAATCATTACAACGTTTTTATTGAGTCTGCGGAGCATGGCCACTTACATATCCTCCAATACCTCGAAGAACAAGATCCTGAAAAACTACCAGAGATGATTACGTCTCAGGACTATTTGGCTTTTAGACTTGCTGCTGCAAACGATCATTTATCGGTCCTCCTCTTCTTAGCTGAAAAAAACTCTGAACAATTGCAAGAGATGATCACAGCTGAAAATTACTATGCTTTTATAGAAGCTACAAAAAATGGTTATTTATCTGTCATCCAATTTTTAGCTTCCTTACATCAAGAATAAATTGGCCCTCAATCAGGACAAAGAGTACGAACGGGCACATCTTCTTAAATTCGGCCACCTTCAGCTTGAAGAACTCCTCGAAACGAATAGCAAACAAAATGATGAAATTCAAAGTGGTTCACTAGGGCCAATCAATTTAGTCTGTTTGCTCTAGCAGAATCATCAACCTCAGATCAAAATACCTCACAATGCGCTATAGTTAATTCTAGAGAAGTTTGAAAATAAGCAAGAGTAGCAACTGCCTTAAAATAAAATTCAAGGCAGTTGCTATAATAATATCCTCTAAATTAATCTAAACACTGAGTATTGTTACCCTTATTAATTCAACTTACGATTGAATTTGTGATAATATTTCGTCTTTTATCAGTACAGGTTTAATCATGGATAAAGTCTATTCCCCTGAAGCAATCGAAAAAGCATGCTATAAAAATTGGGAAAATCATCATTATTTCCAACCGCATGGTGACGGTAAAAGATATTGTATTATGCTCCCTCCTCCCAATGTAACAGGCAGCCTGCATATGGGGCATGGTTTTCAGCATACGATTATGGATGCATTGACCCGCTATCATCGAATGTTAGGGCATAAGACTTTATGGCAACCTGGTACTGACCATGCAGGTATTTCAACGCAACTCGTTGTTGAGCGTCAACTTGAAGCCGCTGGAACCTCTAGAAAAGATCTTACCCGCGAACAGTTTTTAGAACGCGTTTGGCAATGGAAGAATGAATCAGGGAATACTATAACGCAACAAATGCGACGTTTGGGGGCTTCAGTAGACTGGAGTCGCGAACGATTTACCATGGATGAAGGATTGTCCGCCGCCGTACAAAAAGTATTCGTACAACTCTACGACGAAGGTTTGATTTATCGCGGAACTCGTTTAGTGAATTGGGATCCTAAATTAGGTACTGCAGTATCTGATCTCGAAGTACTTTCCGAAGAAGAAGATGGTTTTCTCTGGCATATTCGCTACCCAGTAGTGAACTCAACCGAGTCTCTTATTGTTGCGACCACTCGACCTGAAACGATGTTGGGTGACACGGCGGTTGCTGTACATCCCGAAGACGCACGTTTTAAACATCTTATTGGACAAGAGGTTCATCTTCCACTTTGTGATCGTACGATTCCCATTATTGCGGATGAATATGTCGATAAAGAATTTGGTAGTGGCTGCGTTAAAATTACCCCAGCGCATGATTTTAATGATCATGAAGTGGGCAAGCGCCATGAACTCCCTGTTATCAGCATCTTAACTAAAAAAGCATCTATTAATAAAAATGCCCCTTTAAAATATCAAGGCATGGATCGATTTGTGGCCCGAGAACAAATCATTAAAGATCTAGATACAGAAGGCTTATTAGTTAAAACAGAACCACATAAATTAAAAGTACCCCGTGGTGAAAAATCGAATGTCATTATAGAACCTCTATTAACCGATCAATGGTATGTTAAAACTCAACCACTCGCTGAGCCTGCAATTGCTGCAGTGAAAAATGGCGAAATTCGCTTTATTCCAGAAAACTGGAGCAAAACCTATTTTCAATGGATGGATAACATTGAGGATTGGTGTATTAGCCGTCAATTATGGTGGGGACACCGAATACCCGCATGGTATGACAGCAATGGAAATGTCTACGTAGGATATAGTGAAAATGATGTTCGCTTTAAATATAAAATTAAAGACTCAACGGTGTTAAAGCAAGATGAAGATGTCTTGGATACTTGGTTTTCATCTGCACTTTGGCCCTTTTCGACTTTGGGTTGGCCAGAACGTACTCCTGAATTAGAACAGTTCTACCCCACATCGGTTCTAGTTACCGGTTTTGATATTATCTTTTTCTGGGTAGCTCGAATGATCATGATGGGGCTAAAATTTACCGGAAAGATTCCTTTTAAAGAAGTTTTTATTACCGGCTTAATTCGAGACAGTGAAGGACACAAAATGTCCAAATCCAAAGGGAATGTTCTTGACCCATTAGACATTGTTGATGGAATTGATCTTGATTCGCTTATTGCAAAACGAACCTCTAATTTAATGTTGCAATCTGTTCGTGACACCATCATTAAAAACACTCGTAAAGAATTCCCTGAAGGCATTAGCTCCTATGGAACAGACGCTCTTCGTTTTACCTATTGTTCTCTTGCATCCACCGGCCGAAACGTACGCTTTGATATAGGTCGAGTTGAAGGTTATCGTAATTTTTGTAACAAATTATGGAACGCAGCGCGTTATGTATTGCTCAATACAGCTGAAGAACAAATGGATTTCGATGATGGAGCTTTTCAATATACCCCCGCAGATCAGTGGATTTTATCACGATTGCAACATACCATAAGTAAAGTACATCATTATTTCGAAACCTATCGATTTGACTTGTTATCAAACACAATTTACGAATTTGTCTGGCATGAGTACTGTGACTGGTATCTCGAATTGTCTAAGCCTATCTTACAAGATGAACATGCTTTGAGTGCATTGAAACGAGGTACTCGTAAGACTTTAATTCACGTACTCGATCAGATTCTTAAAATGTTGCATCCTTTAATGCCATTCATTACCGAAGAAATCTGGCAACGTACTACAAAGTTAACCATTGATAACGGTTCCAGCATTATGATCAGTGCTTATCCTCAAGTGAACCCCGAGTTTATTAATGATACCATTGAAGAAGAATTAGAATGGTTAAAAGCAGCGATTCAAGCAATACGTACAATCCGTAGTGAAATGTCAATTTCACCTGCTAAGCTTATTCCGCTTTATATTCGGAATATAACGCCAATCCTTAAAGACCGAGTGGAAAAATATCAACACACGTTAAAAGCATTAAGTAAATTAAGCCAGATCCATTATTTGGAAGCAGATGAAAAAATACCAGTCTCAGCAACTGCTGTGCTTGGTGAAATTGAATTACTTATTCCAATGGCTGATTTAATTGATAAAGAAGCGGAACTGACTCGCTTATCAAGAGAGTTATCCAAATTAGAGAAAGACATTAGTCTTGCTGAAGGTAAATTAAATAATCCTAAATTTACTGATAAAGCACCTGCGGAAATTATTGCTAAAGAACGTGAAAAATTAGCGCAAGCACAACAAACTAAAGAAAAGCTGTTGCAACATAAAATCAGAGTTGAGTCATTGTAAAAAATGGTAGCCTGGGTCCAGGTCCGCAGGACCGGAACCCGGGTTCGATTCGTCCCACCCAAGCTACAAATTATGAATTTGAGTCGTTTCCTTTTCCAACCACTCTATGATTGATCCACCAAGCAAGAAATAAGGTGGATAAAATTCCCAAATAAACACCTATATTATTCCAACTTGGTCCTACCAATTGCAAAGCATCAGGACTTTGGAAAATTGAAAATGGAATTGCAAGCAGGACGTCCATAATAGCAGAACCAGCTACCAAGCCACAGGCAATGAGTGTTCCTTTTTGTTTACGAATTACTGCCTGTTCTTTAACAGGCACTGTACGGTTTAAACGTCTTTCAACAAACAATGCAATCATTCCCCCAATAAACAATGGAAATGAAGAAGAAAGTGGTAAATACATCCCTATTGCAACGCCTAGAATGGATAAATTTAAATAGCGTCGTAATTGCAAAAAGTGATTAAGAAATATAATAATCAAAATAATTGCCGAACCAATAAACATCATGGTCCATGGTAATGAATTTCTGAAAACAGCCTCTGTAATGGCTGCCATTAAAGCAGCAGTAGGCGCAGGTAATGACTGAGTAATATCCATCCCGGCCTGTGGCATAACACCAGCAATCCCATATACATTAAATAATAATTGCATTACCGGCGGAATAACCAAGGAGGAAATTACTACGCCCAGCAACAGCATCAATTGTTGTTTCCATGGAGTTGCACCAACCAACTGCCCTACTTTAAGATCTTGGGTATTATCATTTGCAATCGCCGCAATACCAGTGACTACTGCGCCAATCATAATTGTAATCGCTTCTGCAGCCTTAATTTGTTCGGGCTTTAGCGGTAAGGGTAATAAATGATCTACCGCAACGAGTAACAACCAGGCAGCAAAAAGCATCCCCGAAATAACAACTGAACTTCCAGGACTTGCTGTGACACCAACCATACCAGAAAAATAGGCCGTAATAACTGAAAAAATAAAACCTATAATCAAGACATAAAGAACGGCAATGAAAATTAGGGTTGGAGAATATTCATTATCCAATCCTACTGAATGTAAAGGAAGAACAAGCTGGAAAAAGAGAAACAGGATTGCAGCTAAGGCACCGATACCTATCAAAATATAAGGTAAAGGAATGTCCTTATCCGTACGTGGTACCCGCGCATCCATTCCTTTATACGTATATGTTTTCAGGGACGTCTGGATACTTCTAGAAAGAGGTTTAGCCAATTTTAAAAAAGTCCACACACCAGCAAACAACATAGCCCCTATTCCCAAATAACGCATTTCACTATTCCATAATAGGGATGCAGCTTGCTCTGCAGGGTGCTGATTTAGAAATTCGGGATAAAATTGACTAACAATAGGTAAAGCAATTAGCCACGATATCACTGCACCTAAGAAGATACTGATTGCCATATCATGACCAACAAGATAACCAGCACCGATCATCGTTGCAGAAAAACCTGCGCCTAGACCAAATAGAGAGCGTTTTACCACAAACCAATAATTCCAACTGTTAGCAATTACTTTAAATCCAGTTTGGAATAATTCGATAAGCGCGCCTATTCCCCCACCGATTAATATGTCTTTGATGCCTGTTCTTTCGGCGGACGATTTTAATACTTCAGCAATTGCACGTCCCTCCGGAAATTTCAATGAGGGATCATGAACCAAAATACGTCGTAAAGGAATGGAAAATAATACACCTAGAATTCCACCACATACTGCAATGAAAAAATTGGTCATATAATCAAAATGATTCCAATAACCAATAATTATCAATGCTGGGATGGTATAAACAATCCCCCCTGCAACAGCCTCACCTGCAGAAGCTGCGGTTTGCACGGCATTATTCTCTAGAATGGTAGAGTTTTTAAAAAAACGTAAGACCCCCATGGAAATAATTGCAGCAGGTATAGATGCTGAAGTTAAAATCCCTAGTTTCAAAGCAAGATACGCATTAGACATCGCTAACAACACGGTCAATATGATAGCAAGGAACACCACTCGAAAAGTAAGTTCAGCCACTTTTTTGTCGGCAGCTATATAAGGAGTATCAGCCATTAACGACCCCAAACACTATTCTTTACTTCAGGAATTAGTAAAGAAGAAATCTGTGACAAAGGTATGTTTACCGTTTGCGGACCATAAACATAGGCTGCTACTTGATAGGTATCAAAAATAATATCTATCCCATTTTTTGAAAAAGACCAGATCTTATAATTTTTGTCTATAGGCTTAGTGCCTTCCTCGAGCCATTTTTTGTCTGAAATATTTTTCTCAGCAATTTTTTTACTGCAGAAACTGGCTATAGGTTTTAAATAATCTGTTTCAGGTCGAAATAAATCAGCTAACTGGACCTGGCTTCCATGGATAAAATTCAACACGGCAACAGTGTTTGAAGGATGGGCAGCTCCACGATGATTAATCGAAATATTAAATGCAACGCTCAAAGCATCTTGTGTTTTGTAAGGCAAAGAGTACGTGACATTCAAGCCGGATTTTCCAGGTGCATCTAAAGGCACGTCGGCATCATCAGCAAGCTCTTTAAAAAAACTACTTTTTGTTTTATCGATGAAGTCTTGCACTACTGCACTAATACGTGGATCCTTAAATCCCTGAGGATATTTAACATCAATAACATACGCAGGAGTTTCTTTTTTTATTGATATCGGATTTACGGCCCAAGCAGTAAACGAACTTACGATAATGCCTAAAGAAAGAATGGTTTTAAGTGGTTTTAACATAAATTTTATTCCTAGTAATTATCTGATGTAGAAACCCATTCCCCTGCAATCATCATATGATGGGGTAAGGGATAGGCAAAGTAATAACAAAGAGCCGCACTGTCATTAACAGACCACAATATCAAATCAGCTTTCATGCCTACAGCAATTGCTCCAAGCTCTTTTTGCAAACCTAATGCTCTTGCCGCTTGACTGGTAACCGCTGCTAAAGCTTCGGGAACTGTTAATGAAAAGAATTGACAGGCCATGCTCATCATCAAACGTAATGAAGTAGTTGGTGAAGAACCAGGATTACAATCGGTGGCAACAGCTATACCTACTCCAGCTCGACGCAAAAGTTCTACTGGGGGTTTTTGCTTTTCGCGTAAAAAGTAATAAGCGCCTGGAAGCAAAACAGCAACCGTGTTTGCTTCGGCCATAGCCGATGCCCCTTTTTCATTTAGAAATTCCAAATGATCACAAGACAAAGCACCAAATTCTGCTGCAAGTTCGCTTGCCCCAAGATTGGATAATTGCTCAGCATGACATTTTAAAGGGAGCTTTAATTCACGTGCAGCTGTAAAAACTTGCTCTGTTTGTTTCAGAGAAAAAGCAATGGACTCACAAAATACATCCACTGCATCTACCAAATTCTCTTCACATAATGCAGGCAGCATTTCCTGACAAAGTACATCAATATACGCTTGACTGTTTCCTTGAAATTCAGGACCTATTGCATGCGCGCCAAGGAAGGTTTTTCTAATTCTTAAGCCAGTTAACTCCCCTAAACGCTTAGCTACTCGTAGCATTTTCAATTCATTAGCCAAATCCAGTCCATAACCTGATTTAATCTCGACTGTAGTTACGCCATCATCGCGTAAAGCAAGAATTCTGGGCAGAGATTGTTTGAGCAACTCCTCTTCGGAAGCCTCTCGAGTGTGGCGTACAGTAGATAAAATCCCTCCCCCCGCCTTAGCAATTTCCGCATAACTAACTCCTGCCAATTTCATTTGAAATTCAGCAGACCTATTTCCTGCATAAACCAAATGAGTATGACAATCTATAAGGCCTGGAGTAATTAGTTGCCCCTGACATTCTTCTTTGTCTTGCGCTTCGTAAAATTGCATTGGCAATTGTGCTTGCGATCCACACCAGGCAATAAGACCATCTTTAATCGCAATAGCTTGCTGTGTTAATTGATTTCCCTGAGCATCAATGGTCGTCGCATTTAATAATAATTTGTCGCAGGCAGACATTAAAAATCCCAATGTTGAACTTGATGAGGTGGTTTAAGCCAGGCTTTATGGTGCTTGGTTTCGTATATATCCCATTCTTTAGATACATAAGTTTTCTTGTCTACATCCAACAAAAGCCAAGTCAAAAATTCAGCAACTGTATCCGGTGAAATCAATCGATTTTCCTCTTTCAAGCGCTGATAAAAATTTATGCGCTCATAATCTGGGTTGTCTTCGCTTCGCGCAACAACTTGCATTTTCGTATCAATTATCCCTGGCATAACGCTAGCGAAAGCAATGGACTCAGATTCCAGCTGCCAACACTTGGTTAACATCGATAAAGCAGCTTTAGAAACACAGTATGCAGCCCAACCTCTAATCGCGAAATAGGCGGCTCCAGAACCAATATTCAAAACACGACCATGAGTCAATTTATCGTATATCATTTGTGGAAGAAAAAGGGCCGCATTCAAATTAGTATTTAAGGCATGATTCCAGTCTTTAGAATCAATTTCCTTTATGGGTACCAATGGATTTAAAATTCCTGCATTGTTAACAAGCGCACTAATTTGTTTCTCATTATGTAAACGGTTTTTGATTAACTCTAAACCTTCACGTGTGGATACATCAGCGCAAACATATTGGATGTTTTCAGAAAAGGCGGCTGTTTCTTGCAGTGCCTTCTCTCTTCTACCTACAATTAAGATGGATTGCTCTCGTTTTGCCAAAGAAAAGGCCAATGATCTTCCTATCCCACTCCCTCCACCGGTAATAACAATCACTATATCCTCTTACACTTTTTTATTTAACATGCGAGAAATAATACCAGACATTGAATAAAGTTGGCATAATTTTATGCGCGTGATTGTGTTATCACTAAAAAATGAAAGAAAAATTCAAAATTTTAAAGGGTATGAAACTTCGTTCAATAACCACGCACAAGATGCTCATTTATTCTTATAATTAATTTGATTCTAGGCCACCACCCCTAGCTCCGCATCCTCGAGAACATTATAATGTGTACAAATATATCAATTCTCACTTTTCTAAACCTATGCATAAAGATACGCAACACGCTGTACATTTTATTAAGATAAATTTGGATTTCTTTTGTGCTCCATTTCTTAATCAAAAAGAGTTCCAACGTTGGACTTTGAGTTCAGGACAAGAACAGAATATTAGAAATCTGACTGATTCTCTGATGCTTCCTTTAACGAATCCTACTTCCTACATCGCAGAGTTTATTGATGCATTAATAGGAAAAGCGCTTGAACCTAAAGATACTTCGTGTTTGCGTTTCGGAGAAGAACAACGACTTATTGCTTTATTGGAAAAAAATTGGTCTTTAAGGCGTTCTATTCTGATGATTGCCAAAAATCCTTCAATCCAAAAATGGAATGAAGACCATCCACAATTAATTAACAAAACAAAAAAATTTTTTGCTATATATGAAGCGATAAAAACAATTGAAGAAAAAATTAAGAATCTTGACCAAAAATTTAATGAAGATGTTGAATACTCATTAACATCTTTATCTCTCATAAAACAAGAGCTTTATCATTTAGTGAATGCACAAAATGAACATAAAGAACAATCTGATATTCAGTTGAAATGCTATAAATTGATTGATCAAGCAAAACAAGATTTAACAAAGCGTTGGGGAGAATATCGAGAATTCAAACATATTCTTTTTTTAATTCATGAAGTATCTCATTCTTTGTTCTCCACTGAAAATCCCTATTCCTTTTTCAACGCTCATTCAAGTATTATTCAATCTTTTGGTCAATTAGAGATGACCCTCTCTCTTCTATAGCATAGAAGAGGTCTCATTTGCTCGAGTCACGTGACTCTGCTCTGGAATTTCCACTTCCGATTTATCAGGCAGTTCCTCGATGTATTGAATGAAATGGCTGTCCTCTTCACTCAAAAAAATTGTGGAATTAAAAAAATGGGCTCCTTGTGACGACTTGAAGAAATCGAGCTTATAAAATAAATAAATGCTCCCTTGATTCCCCTTTTTTTGTTCTTGCTCCAGGTAACCTTGTACCAGTTTGGTGTAATGTTGATTCCACTGCGGTGTTTTCATCCAAGAATTGATAATTTCAGCAACAAATGCTAAGAAGGGCTCGGTTTTTGAAAGTACATAATCTTGTTGAATGAGACAACGAATTAAATGAGGAATGAGATCATTATTTTTGTTCTCTCCTGCCTCAATATATAATTGAATAAATAAATGATGCCAGCGATCTTTATCTCTAGCAATCACTCCCTCCCCTACTCTCAAGCTCAACATGAGGTCATTTAAGGCTTCATAAGACGCTAATCGAAACGAACTAAGATAATACTGGATCGCTCTTTCTTGATCTCTGAGAGAAGAAGTGTCGGTATTTTGATGACATCCAGAATAGATTCTAGCCAAATAATGAGCCGCATGCTTATTTTTATTTATGACGGCTTGACTTAGGTATTCTAGTCCGCGCTGAAAAGTTAGTTCATCTGCTTGAGAAGCGGTATGAAATACACCTAAACAAAAAAGAGTTAATGAAGTTAAATCCGTTGATTTTGTCTGAGATAGCGTACATTGCAGGCGCTTAACTAACTCTGTCTTGCTTCCTTCATTTACACATAGTGAACAATCCAAAGCGGTGTGATTTTGTTGGTGGGTGGTAACGTATGCCAGATGCATGGCTATTCTCCATACGTTTTTCATTTCCTCAATAGATTGATAAGGTTGAAGGGAGAAGAATTCCATACCTGAACACCAATTTTAGCAAAACTGGCATTCTACCCTACTCGTCACTTTTATTCCATTTCGACTGGATATCTACCAATATTCAATCAAAAACAACAACACATGTTCGTTTTAAAATCCAATTGTTTATTTTTTGATATAATTATATTTAATCAGACTATTTTAAAGCTGGTGAATATGTTCTCGAAAGATAAACTCAAAAAAACGCTAGAAAACTTTGAATCAGAAGGCGTTAAAGACAACTCTGGTGGACATACAGCCGTGGTTTACAAAAAAAAAACCAAAGATACTGATAAGGTAAGTGCACGTAATAAAAAAATTTGGTTTGTTAAACAAGCATATTCCCCAGATGAACCATTAGAACTGGAAGTGATTTCAGGCGAAGTTTATCGGTTCTGGATTGGAAACACGCAACCTAAAACTCGTCTTGTAAATGACCAATTAGGTAATCGTTATGTCGCCTCCGAAGGCGTTCCTGGTTTTACAACCTACAAGACAATAATGGAGAAAGGATTAGAGCCTACTGACTATAAGACTTTTGCACGTATTCTTGTTAGTGCATTGGTCCTCGCTGAAACGGATCTAAAATCGGATAACATTGGTACTAATTCTAATGAAAGAAGCGTTAAAATTGATCATGACTCTTCTTTATGGCCTTTTGTTAAAAAATTAATGTCCATAGAAAATGATATTAATAATATCGATTTTAGTTTCGAGGATCTCGACGATATTTTGTCACCCAAAGTATTTCACCCCGTTATATGGGCTGGAGGACTTAAAAAAGAAATAAAAGAGAAACTTAAAAAAAATGAAGAATTTAAGCAAGAAGTATATCTTCAAATTTTAAGAATACTTGTTTATCCACCAGATACGCTCGATATGATCCTAGAAGTGAATGCGCCTGCTGATCTTGAGTTAAAAGCAGAGATTCAATCCTTCTTTAAGGAGCGTATAAACACATTTAGGACAGAGGCTTTAAAAAGCAAGGGTTTTAGAAAATTCGTACTAAATTTAAATATTGATAAATGCGAGGCCGATTTCAAAGAAGAATTGAAGCAATATTTTTCTGATAATAGAGCTTATGAAGGATCAGATACATCTCATTCTTTTCATGATGCCCTCCTTAAAATCAAAACCGACGTACAAGTAATACAAGGGTTAGAAAATAATAAAATTGATATTTTAAAAGAAAAGTTAAAGTTAGACCCGCAAAATCCTGAACATCTGAACTATTGGCAAGAAAAAGTATCAGTGGATGGAGGAACAACTGTACAATATGAGGATACCTCTTATAAAGTTCCTATGAGGATAGCTCAAATGATGCAGCTAAAAGTTGACACATTTTCTTCCTATCAAGACTTTAAAGATGAAATTGATAAAATTAGAAAACCCCAAACACGCGCGCTCTTTTCTTTATTTTCCGGAATCAAAAGTAAATTCGTGCGAGATAAAGCAACTCAAATATTATATGAAGCAGAAAATATTGAAGAGGTTAATCTAGAAGATCCAGGCAATCCCTCCAAAAAGATTAAGTAATAAAGAAGCGAACAACTGATAATGCTGCTTCATACTCAATCTGACTTTGAAAAATTACATACGATTTTAGATTCATTATTTATAGAACTTATCTCCGCTAGGTAAATTTAAAATTCATATGCAATAATTAACTGCTGACGTAAATAGATTATTCTGTAAAAAATAACCCAGGAGGTCTTATGTCTCAATTAGGTACATTACTCAGTAAATCAGCAAAACAATTTCCTGAAAAAATTGCCTTGGTTATTGAACAACAGAACTACAGCTACCAACAACTCGATGACTTAACCCAACGTCTGGCTGCTTCATTATTGAAGAAAGGTATCTCACAAGGGGACCGTGTCGCTTTTTTATTACCAAACAGTATTGAGATTATTTTATGCTACTACGCCTGTTTTTTGATAGGAGCTATAGCTGTCCCTGTCAACATTCGATTTAATAATCAACTGATACATTACGTTCTAGAACACAGTAAAGCGCGTATTTTTATAACCACACCCGATTATTATAATCAGTTAGATGAAAAAATATTAAACGAAATTAATGAATGCTATCTCACTTCCAAATCGGACAATTATCCTGGAGTGCACGACTTTCAACAATTACTCTCAGCCTCAACAGGGTTTCTGCCAAATATAGATATTGAATTGGAAAAACCCGCATTGATCTTCTTTACATCGGGGACCACCGGGCTACCCAAAGCCGTTGTACACAGCCATCAAAGCTTAGCTCAAGGGACACAAAATCAAATCAAACAAATCCAAATTAATCATGAGGATCACACGCTAGTGATGTTTCCAGTATGCTATTTGATTGGACTGGGATCACAAATTCTACCTTTTCACGCGGTAGGTGCAACTGTGGTGCTCTTACCTGAGTTTCGTCCCGAGGATGCATTGGTAAAACTACAGGAACATCAGATCACAAAAATATATGGCTTCCCTAAGCTTTATCTGGAACTCATCAATCACGCAGAATCTTCAGGTTATAAAATCAGCACGCTTAATTTTTGTTTTTCAGGAGGTGATGCAACACCAGTATCACTCCAGAACCAATTTAGTGCACTGTTTCATATCGAAATTACCGAAGGCTGTGGTATGTCTGAATTACAGATTTATTCCATGAACCCGCCCTATGGAAAAAAGAAAACTGGCTCAATTGGACTCCCCATAGAAAATATGGAAATGCGCTTAATCGATGAAAAAAACAAAACCATTGGGACCGCAGATAAAATAGGTGAGCTCATTATTCGTGGTAAAAGTATGTGTTCTGGTTATTGGCAAAATGCGGCTCTAACAGAAAAAACCATAAAGGATGGCTGGTTTCATACAGGTGATTTAGCTTATCAAGATAAAGAAGGATATTATTGGTTCGTAAGTCGTAAGGTAGATATTATTCGCTGTGATGAAGAACTTATCTCGCCCATGGAAATTGAAAAGATCTTTTATCAATTGGATGCTGTTAAAGAAGCCGCAGCTATTACTTTACCCAATACACATAAGAAGCTTCAGGATCACATTATCGTGTATGTAACATTAAAAGCCCAAGATCACCAACTAACACCGCAAATATTAATGAATTTTGCTCATGAATCACTGCCAATTAACAAGCGTCCTTATCAGGTCATCATTATGAACCAATTACCCTATGGTTTTACAGGGAAGATTGATCGTAATGCATTGAGGAAACTGGCGAAAAAACAAACCAATTAGCAAAGAGAGTCAAATCTTTTGACACGACGCCCTCATGTTATAATAAATTGAATAAGTACAATACACAAAGGTCAATTAAAATGAAAATTACTATTTGCATTAGCTTCTTTCTGGGATTTATCGGGTCATACCACTTAGCGTCTGCAGCAACAATCCAGTGCCCTCAGACCATTCAAACGAATCAGTCTTTACAGCATGATATAAGCAAATGGCATGGATTCTTAGATAATTTGAATAGTAACAATCATTTTGAACGGATTACATTTTATTCAGGACATCCTAAAGAACATGCAAGCCTTGCACCTGATAGTGAATCTTCTAAAATTAAAAAACTAACATGGACATTTGGAGAACAAGAAACTTGGATTGCTTGTGAGTATACACATACTCAAATTCAATTAATTCAAAAAATACCTGCAGGAACAAAATCATGTACTGTAACTTATAATGCAAATTATTTTAAAGTAGTTGCCATCAACTGCATTTAAGCTCAGAGTTAAAAGAGGGAAAAGAATAAAATTTTATAGGATTTAAAAGATAAGGATAAATACAGATTTTTATAAAACACATCTTTGAATATCATAAATGATCATAGGGGGAATTTAATGTTTGAACATCTTTCCAATTACCAACGTGCCAATCCTGCACTCTGGCAAGGTAGAAAAGATACAATTAATGCGGAGCGATTCTTTCAAAAAATTATTTTTCCTGTCAAACAAACCGATTTAATCACTAAAGAGAAAAAAATGGTTTTTCTCGGTTTCGCCAGTGATGCAGGTGTCCGTCGAAACATGGGTAGACCAGGAGCTAAATTAGGCCCTGATCAAATCAAAACTCAATTAGCAAAACTACCATGCTCTATAGAAAAGCCACTTTTTGATTTAGGTACGATTTTTTGTGAAGAAGATGAATTGGAAACAGCACAAACTCAATTTGCCAATTTAATCAGTTTTTGTCATCAACAAGGCCATCAAACAATTGCATTGGGTGGAGGACATGAAATCGCTTGGGCCCATTATCAAGGTTTAGCGCCCCATTATTCTAAATTAGGTATTATTAATTTTGATGCGCATTTTGATTTAAGACCCCATCAAAAAAATCAGCCGGGTACATCGGGAACGCCCTTTTCACAAATTGCAGCCTACTGCAAAGAAAATAATCAACCTTTTAATTATTGCTGTATGGGTATCCAAAAAATGGGAAATACTCCCTCCCTTTTTGAACGCGCTGATGAACTGAATGTTAATTACCTAACTGCTGAAGAGTTATATTCGAACAGCTTAGCGTGGCACCTGGCTTTTCTTGATGATTTCATGCTCAATCTAGATCATATTTATCTGACTATTTGTTTGGATGTTTTTGCAGAGTCATTTGCTCCCGGAGTCAGTGCGCCTCAACCGTTGGGAGTCACTCCCTGGCAAATTTTACCACTCTTGAAATACATTATTCAAAGTGGCAAAGTAGTTAGTTTTGATGTTGCTGAACTATCACCGCCTTTGGATCAAGAACAAAAAACTGCTAGACTGGCGGCTCTTATTATCGCAGAATTGCTACATACCATTTAAGGAGTCAATTTCATGAAGAACACATTACTCTGGAGTACTCTATTTGCTTTGCTTGGTACTCAAGTACATGCCGATGTTACTCAGCCAACTACGCCATCGCCTCAAACTCCAGGTGCTGTACAACAGACCCCTCCTACACCAACGCCTCCAGGTCAAAATATACCATCAATAAATCCAGCACAGGCACCCGCAGCCCCAATCAATTGTGAGTATAAAATTCCCGCAGAAACCAAAACGATTGATCAATCATTAGTTTTGAAATGGGCTGGGAAAGCAGTGAGCCAAGCTTTTGACTTTGATCCTAATAATTTGGAAACTCAACTACAAAAATTGCAACCTTGTTTTACCGAACAAGGATGGACTGGATTTAATACTGCTTTGCAAAAATCAGGCAATCTCGAAGCCATTAAATCTCAAAAGCTAACAGTAAGCAGTCAAGTAGACGGACCAGTTATCTTAACGGAAGCAAAAGACAATCAATGGAAAATTAATTTGCCTTTGCAAGTTGTTTATCAGAATGAAAAAGAAAAGGTAACACAATTACTTAGCGTGGATGTAACTATAGGTCGTAAAATGACTGGAGACTTGGGAATTACCCAGATGATTGCTGCTCCAAGAGGAACAGTAACTCAAAAACTACCGCCTGATTTTAACCCCAATCCTGCTACGGTGATGAATCCAAACATTGAAAATCCTCCAACGCCAACGAGTTCTCCGGCACCGGCAACAACGACTGCTCCAAATCAAGCAACACCATCAACTCCAATAACAACGACACAACCAACTACTGCAAATCCTTCGGCCACTCCAACACAAACCCCTCCTGGACAACCGACTCTGCCTGAAAATCGTTCCACACAACCATCATTACCCCCCAATACTCCTTAATTAGGAGTATTGTCCTTCTTGTGTTGAGAATTTGAGATACTGTCTTTAAAGCAAGCTAAGTGTTTAAAGACCGTATCTTTGAGGCATTCACAACCACGTCATCCTGAGGAGTTTACGACGAATGATCTCCTGATTTTACCCATATCCATCTTCTGGAGATCCCTTACTGTGCGAGGGAGGACGAATAGTGGTTCAAGATGACGTACTTGCTGCGATTGAAGTTCGATTGAAGCAAACGCGAACCGGGGAAATACGGTTCCATTCATAGCCGTTCACTTAATGGCATCATTTAAAACGTGAAGTATGGAGATCATGAAGCGGATCAGATTCCTGGGTTAAGGCTTACTGCCTTAACCCAGGCTACGATGACTAGTTTCCTTAATTTGTTCCCTTAAGCGGGTACAGCAGCAGGTTTATTGACACCTACTTCATTAGGATATTCTAATACAATTACTTTTGTACCTATTTTGAAAAAGTTTTCACTTAACCACTTTGCAGCACTTGGGAAAATACGTACACAGCCATGGCTCGATGGATGTTCAGGAACATCATAGGCTGCGTGAACGGTATATCCTTGATAAAAGTAGGTACAATAAGGCATTTTAGCGCCGCCATTCTTATCGACAGGATATTCTCCAGATTTACAATCGAGTCCCCGGCGATTATAAACTTTAAACGTTCCAGTAACAGTTCTGCACGACTGATTGGAATTTTCTTCGCATACATCAATACCTGCTGATCCACCGCCAGTCAATAATCGATTACCATCCTCATCGTAAGCAGCCCATGCAGAAACTTTCGGATCAAAAATAAAACGTCTCTCACCAGTTGCTTGAATCTTCTGCGGATAATAATCACGACCTCGTTTATCTTTTGTATAATGAACTGTTCGATGCACATAACCAGCATCATCAGTAATTAAAGTAGATGGATCATTCTCAACGCAGGATGTTAAGCCCCCAATACACAGTAACAAACCTGCCCAAAACAACTTATTCATTTAAATTTTATCTCCACTTAATTAAAACTTTCTTGAAGTTCTTATTCTTTTCCCTATACCCCATTCCCTGCGAATAGCTAAAAAAAATACTGCAGAGTCTAGAAATTAACTAACATATCCTCTAGACCTGCAGTTAGAAATAAGGAGTGATGTTTACTCCTTACCCCCATTTGACAGTTCGTATTCATACGTTCGATTAAAACTTAAGATTCTAATTTTCTGTATTTAATGCGTGAAGGTCTATCGGCTGCATCACCCAAACGGCGTCTTCTATCAGCTTCATAATCACTGTAATTTCCTTCAATAAAAGTAATTTGTGAATCACCTTCAAAAGCCATCAAATGGGTACAGATTCTATCTAAAAACCATCTATCATGCGAAATCACGATAACACAACCAGGGAAATTGAGAATCGCCCCTTCCAACGCACGTAACGTTTCCACATCCAAATCGTTACTTGGTTCGTCAAGTAGCAATACGTTGCCACCACTTTTCAATAATTTTGCTAAATGAACACGGTTACGCTCACCTCCAGAAAGTTGAGCCATTTTCTTTTGTTGGTCTGTTCCTTTAAAGTTGAAACGCCCTACATAAGCACGTGAAGGCATTTGAAAACTACCTACTTGCATTATGTCATGGCCATCAGAAATCTCTTGCCATACTGTTTTATTGGGATCTAATTCATCACGCATTTGGTCTACATAAGCCAATTGTACCGTTTCCCCAATACGAATCGTTCCATTATCTGGTTCTTCCTGGCCCGTAATCATTTTCAAAAATGTAGACTTACCTGCTCCGTTAGGACCAATAATTCCTAAAATACCGCCTTTAGGAAGTTTAAAATCCAAATTGTCGATCAGGATTCGGTCACCAAATGATTTGCTGATTTTTTCACCTTCGAGCACGAGATCACCCAAACGCTCCCCAGGCGGAATGTATATTTCGTTGGTCTCATTACGTTTTTGGAATTCCTTCGAATTCATTTCTTCAAATCGAGCAAGGCGAGCCTTATTTTTAGCATGACGTCCTTTAGGCGAGGTGCGTACCCACTCTAACTCCGCTTTCATTGCGCGCATATGGGCATCTTCTTGCTTTTGTTCCATCTCTAGGCGCTCTTCTTTCTGCTCAAGCCAAGCAGAGTAATTGCCTTTATAAGGTATCCCTTCACCCCGATCCAATTCTAATATCCACTCTGCAGCGTTATCCAAGAAATAGCGATCGTGCGTAATTGCAACAACAGTACCAGGGAAACTTTCCAGGTAATGTTCTAACCAAGCTACTGATTCTGCATCCAAATGGTTGGTTGGCTCATCAAGCAACAACATATCAGGGTTAGAAAGCAATAAACGACATAAAGCAACTCGGCGACGTTCGCCTCCTGATAATTTACCCACTACAGCATTCCAATCAGGTAATCGCAATGCATCAGCCGCAACATCTAATTTTCTATCCAAATCCCAACCGCCACCGACTTCAATATCATTTTGCAACTCACCCTGTTCAGCAAGCAGTGTATTCATTTCATCGTCGCTCATTGGCTCTGCAAAACGCATACTAATTTCGTCAAAGCGTGTAAGTTTTTCTTTCATTTCCTTAACGCCTTCTTCGACAACTTCTCGTACCGTTTTATTCGGATCCAATTGAGGTTCTTGTTCAAGATAACCGATTTTAATTCCGGGTTGAGGTCTTGCCTCGCCTTCAAATTGAGTATCAACACCCGCCATAATGCGTAATAAAGTTGACTTACCAGAACCATTCAATCCTAAAACACCGATTTTAGCGCCAGGAAAAAAACTCAATGAAATATCTTTTAAAATAAATCGTTGGTTTTCAACAATTTTGCTGACACGATTCATGGTAAAAATATATTGTGACATAACTACTCCGTCTTCTTTAAACTGTCTTTATAGCCTGGGTGAGGCAATTAAAATTCATCGTTTCCTACCAATCAAGAATTACTTTGCCTGATTGACCTGATGCCATAATTTGAAATGCATGCTGGAAATCATTCACTGGGAAACGATGCGTTATAACCGGTGAAATATCCAATCCACTTTGTAACATAGCAATCATTTTATACCAAGTTTCAAACATTTCACGTCCGTAAATACCTTTAATTACTAATCCTTTAAAAATAACTTGATTCCAATCAATAGCTGTTTCCTGAGGAGGAATACCTAACATGGCGACATGTCCACCATGGTTCATTGCTTTCATCATATCATTAAGTGCCATAGGGTTACCTGACATTTCCAAACCTACGTCAAACCCCTCTAGCATTCCCAACTCTGCAGTGACATCAGACAGCTTTTCATATTTAACATTTACTGCACGAGTTACACCCATTTTGCGGGCTAAATCCAAACGGTAATCATTCACATCTGTAATCACTACATGACGAGCACCTATATGTCTTACTATAGCGGCAGCCATAACCCCAATGGGACCAGCACCAGTAATCAATACATCTTCTCCAACTACATCAAAAGCTAAGGCACAATGAGTTGCATTACCAAAAGGATCCAGGATTGAAGCCTGTTCGTCAGTAATATTATCGGGAAGGACAATCACATTAGTGGCAGGGATAGCGAGATATTCCGCAAAACATCCAGGACGATTGACACCAACGCCTAAAGTATTACGGCAAAGATGACGTTTACCTGCACGGCAATTTCGGCAGAAACCGCAGGTTATGTGCCCTTCGCCAGAAACTCGTTGTCCGACATGCAGTCCTTGTACTTCCTGCCCTACTGCCACAATTTCACCAGAAAACTCATGGCCTACAGTCATTGGTACGGGGATAGTCGCTTGAGCCCATTCATCCCAGGAATAAATATGGATATCAGTACCACAAATCGCTGTTTTTTTAATCTTTATTAATACATCGTTGACGCCATATTCTGGCATAGCAACATCTTCCATCCATATTCCAGGTTCCTTTTTCGCCTTGACTAATGATTTCATAAAAGTACCTCAAAATAAGCTTTTCTATAAAATTAGAGAAAAGCGCTTTACTTAAATTACAGAAAATTCCTTACCAACGGTTTCAAAAGCTTCGATTGCCTTGTCCAAATGATGCAACTCATGTGCTGCTGACATTTGGGTACGAATTCGAGCCAACCCTTTAGGTACTACAGGATAAGAAAAACCAACCACATAGATACCTAAGTCCAACAGACGATTTGCCATACGTCCTGCCAAGCTCGCATCACCCAACATAACGGGGATAATTGGATGCTCTCCGGGGATTAACTTAAATCCTAATTTAGTCATGCCTTCACGGAAATAACGGCTGTTTCGTTTTAATTTCTCAGCCCAGTGATTATTGGCCATCAAATTATCTAAAACAACACAAGAAGTATGGGCAATAACAGGAGCCAAAGTATTTGAGAATAAATAAGGTCTAGATCGTTGGCGTAACCACTCAACTACAGTTTTATTTGATGAAGTATAACCGCCAGAAGCACCGCCTAAGGCTTTACCCAAAGTACCAGTAACAATATCAATCCGATCACTCACACCGAAATGCTCAGGGGTTCCACGCCCTGTTTCCCCCATAAAACCCACTGCATGTGAATCATCAACCATAACCATGGCATCATACTTATCTGCTAATTCACAAATTGCTGGAAGATTTGCTAAAATCCCATCCATAGAAAAAACACCATCTGTAGCAATCAAGCGAAATCGTGCACCTTTGGCGGCAATCAATTGTTCTTCTAATGCCTTCATGTCGTTATTCGCATATCGATACCGTGCAGCCTTACACAAACGGACCCCATCAATGATACTGGCGTGATTTAATGCATCACTAATAATCGCATCTTCTTCACCTAATAAGGTTTCAAAAAGACCGGTATTCGCATCAAAACATGAAGAATATAATATGGTATCTTCTTTACTTAAAAACTGACTGATTTTCTGTTCAAGCTGTTTGTGAGGGGTTTGGGTACCACAAATAAAACGCACAGAAGCCATACCATAGCCGTACTGAGCCAGTGCTTTTTGTCCTTCAGTAATAAGTTGAGGATCATTGGCCAAACCTAAATAATTATTAGCACAAAGATTGATTACTTCTTTATGATTCACAGTGACAGCAGCTTGTTGCTGGCTGGAAATAACACGCTCTCCCTTATATAAGCCTTCGCTCTTAAGTGTCGCTATTTCAGTTTGCAAATAATCAGTAAATTGCTCAAGCACTGCATTCTCCCATACGTTAGATTATCTTTTATTCCCAGTCATTCATCTCTTGAATGATGTATCGGTCATTATAAATCGGTTAAAAAAACCATTAAAAATTGCAGATCATAACAAACTTTAGACAGAGTAACCACGAAATTTGGGATTCAAACATTATTTCTTAGCACATGCGCTATTTTTTTGCTAAGATTATGCCACAGTTTTGAAAGTGTATTGACAATTCACTGCTGCCATCTCGTTTCACAGCATATTTGCGGAATTTTAAAATCATTAAAAGTAGATCACCGCGAATAAATCGCGAAACGTTATATGGCAAATGAATAGTCAATCTTAACCTAAAACAATCAACCCGGTAGAGCAAATGAGTTATCAAAGCGCACGCATTAACATGGTCAAACAACAACTTCGAACTGGCGATGTTTTAAACGAATCCATACTTAATTTGTATGATATAGTACTCAGACACGAATTCGTTCCCGAACAATTTATCCATTTTGCTTATTCAGATATGCAAATCCCTCTGAATCATGATCAACGCATGCTTACGCCTTTAGAAGAAGGACAAATCCTCCAGGCTCTAGAGTTGCAAGGCCATGAAACAGTTTTGGAAGTAGGAACTGGCAGTGGATTTTTCACCGCTTTGCTCAGTAAGCTATGTAAAAAAGTAATCAGCATAGACTATTATGCCGATTTCACGACCAATGCGGCACGTCTATTAAAGAAACACCACTGCAATAATGTAGAATTGATTACTGGTGATGCCAGCCAAGGTTGGTTAGAAAGTGCCCCTTACGATGTTGTTGTATTCACTGGCGCCAAAGAACAAATAAATGAGACTCAAAAATTACAGATACTTCCAGGCGGGAAATTATTTGTTATTGAAGGAACATCCCCTGTAATGCAAGGTCGATTGTATGAATTAGATCATAGTGAACATTGGCATGAAGCACTGCTTTTTGAAACAAATATTCCTTTGTTGATCGATAAATCTATGCAGAAAGAATTTGTATTTTAGGATTTAGTTTAAATGAAAAAATTGTTGATTTGCTATCTCATGACTTTGTGTCTGTTGTCGCCAACATTTGCTGCAACAGATTTAATGGATATCTATCATCAAGCTCTTGAAAATGATCCTATATTCAAAAATGCCTATGAAACCTATATGGCTAACAAAGAAGCTCTTCCTCAAGCTTGGTCTGCATTGCTTCCCCAAGGGGGGCTTACGGCACAAACATCGCGAAACTTTCTACATGTAAATGATGGCTTTTTTAGTGTCCAAGACGACTATTACAAATCCCGGACGTGGCAAGTTTCCGCATCTCAGGCTGTTTTCAATTATCAGGCCTGGGCAAAAGTAAAACAAGCAAGGGCCTCCGTTAGAGCGGCTCAAGCCACGTTTAACAATGCAGCTCAAGATTTGATTCTTAGAACAGCCAAGGCTTATTTTGATATATTGTTTGCCCAAGATACCTTAAATTTCGCTGAGGCAAAAAAACGTGCAAACATGCGCCAATATGAGCAAGCCAAACAGCGCTTTGAGGTAGGTCTTGATCCAATTACCTCTGTTTATGAAGCAAAAGCAGCTTATGATCAGTCAATTGCTACAGTTATTGCCTCACGGAACAACCAAATCAACCAAAAAGAAAATTTAAGAAAATTAACCAATCATGTTTACGAACTCATAGCACCCTTGCGCGATGGAAAAATTCCTCTCATTAAGCCAGAACCAAATGATGTAGATGAATGGATCGATACGGGTCTTAAACAGAACTATAAATTGTTGTCTGCCAAATGCAGTCTTGAAGTAGCACGTCAAAATATGAAAGCGCTATCTGCAGGAAACTGGCCTACTGTTGCGATCCAAGGCAGCTCCACAGAAACAACAAATGAAGTCAACACCTCAAGCCCTTTCTTGCCGGCAAATCAAAAGCAATCCAGTGTAGGTTTGGCGCTGAACTTTCCTGCCTTCCAGGGTGGACTAGTACTTTCCCAAACGCGGCAAGCAAAGCATAATTTTCGGGCTACCAGCGAACAAGTCGAGCAAACTTATCGAGATGTAGTGGTAAACAGCCGGATTGCTTTTAACACCATTACCGATGGAATTAGTAAAGTAAAGGCAGACAGGCAAACTGTTATTTCCCAACAAAATTCATTGGAAAGTACTGAGGCTCAATTTGAAGTAGGTACTCGCACCATGGTAGATGTGGTCAATGCCCAACAGCGTCTTTTCGAAGCACAAAACCAACTTGCTAATGACCAATACAGTTTAATTAATGCCGTTTTAACTCTAAAATATTTTGCCGGAACATTAAATGTAAATGATCTTGAGCTGATTAATTCATGGTTAGAAACAACTCGTATTAACGGATTAGTTTCTGCTGGAAGCACGACCACTACCACTAAATAACAATTTTTATTCAGGTTTTTAATAATGTCCAATCCCTCTCAAGTTGAAAAAAAACTACTCCATTACACAGGTAAAGCAATTGCAGATTTTAATATGATCCAGCGTGGCGATCGGGTGATGGTCTGTTTATCTGGCGGAAAAGATTCTTTTACGCTTTTAACGATTTTGGATCAATTACGCCGGCGTTCTGGTAATAAATTTGAACTCTTTTCTTTTACTCTGGATCAGGCCCAGCCGGGGTGGAATGATGCAGCATTAAGGCAATGGCTTGCTGATCGCTCCATTCCACATGAAATCCTAACTCGAGATACGTACAGTATCGTTAAAGAAAAAATTCCTGAAGGTAAAACGTATTGTTCATTATGCTCTCGCTTACGTCGTGGGATTATCTATCGTTATGCCGAAGAGCATGGCTTCAATAAAATTGCTCTTGGTCATCATCGAGATGATCTGGTTCGTACTTTAATGATGTCCATACTCTATAATGGTGATATCCGCTCAATGCCTCCCAAATTACTGAGTGATAATAAAAAGCATATAGTCATTCGCCCATTATGTTATGTTCAAGAAAAAGACATTATCAACTTTGCCCAGGAGCAATCTTACCCTATCATTCCATGTACACTTTGTGGTTCTCAGGAAAATTTAATGCGCAAAAAGATAACCCATTTAATTAATCAACTTGCAGAAGAAAATCCCAAAGTTCCGAGTAATATCCTGCATGCGCTACAAAGCATCAAGCCAAGCCAGCTTATGGATCAAAATATGTGGAATTTTAGAAATCTTGAGAATGAATTAATCACCAATCAAAAAACAAATACCGACGAACTCTTTAGCGCAGAAGAATTCGATCCAGTTGAAGTCTAAATTAATCCAAAACCTGGGTGAGGATACAGCCCCTCTCCCAGGTTATTAGCAAAACTTTCTTTCTTTGCTTCATGCTTCACTCCCTCTCCCGCTATTCTCGTTAGTTCCGTATCCAAATCACATTAATAGACATACACAATGTTCTAATACAGATCAATAAGATGGTATCAAACACAAATTCTTAACTAAAACGTAACATTTTAATAACATTTTTGTTACAATGATGTTTTAATAGATAGCACTTTAGTCTAAAATTAGAATAATTTTGCTTAACCCTTTCTTTATTTTGCTAATAGAGGATCTAACCCCATGTTTACAAATACAACGGTTGACTCACGTATATTTCGAATTTATATGAAGCGTTACTTCAAATTTGATTTTGTAGCAGCCATAGTCGTATTTCTCGTCGCCATTCCATTATGTCTAGGTATTGCCTTAGCTTCAGGTGCACCTCTTTTCTCTGGGATTTTGAGTGGAGTTATTGGCGGAATTGTTGTTGGTTGCTTAAGTGGCTCCCACGTTAGTGTCAGCGGACCTGCAGCGGGAATGGCCGCGGTGGTGGTTGCTGCCATTGCTCAACTTGGGGATTTCAATACCTTTTTAGTTGCCCTGTTTCTTGCCGGTATACTTCAAGTGGTTATAGGGAGCTTACGCGCTGGATTTGTCGCTGACTATGTCCCATCTAATGTGGTGCAAGGCTTACTTTGCGCTATCGGTATTCTATTAATAATCAAACAACTACCCCTTGCATTTACTCTTTCTGCAGATTTCAATGAACTCAAAATGCATTTGTTAGAAACTGCGGAAGAGATTACCTTAAGTCCTATTCTTGCCTTGTATCAACATATCAATACTGGGGCAATGCTGATTACGATTCTTTCGCTCAGTACGTTAATTTATTTTGATATGACCAAAAATAAAATATTAAAAGAAATACCTGCGCCAATACTCGTAGTTATTTTGGGAGTGTTACTTAATGAGTTGTTTCAATGGACCGACTCAAGCATGATCCAAAATTCACCACAATTAGTTAACATTCCTCAAACAGATAATTTTCGTGAGCTATTTAATAAATTGGAATACCCCCATTGGGCTGCTTTAACAAATCCCAAAGTCTATCTTTATGCTTTTATTATTGGCATTGTGGCTTCGCTTGAAACCTTATTGAACCTTAAGGCAGGAGAAAAACTGGATAAAAAACGTCGTCATGCTTCCTCAAACCGAGAATTAGTTGCTCAAGGAGTTGGAAACATGACCGCAGGTTTAATTGGTGGAATTCCCGTTACTTCTGTAATCGTGAGAACATCCATTAATATTCAAGCGGGTTCGAAAAGCAAAATATCAGCCATTTTGCATGGTGTTTTTATTTTCTTTGCGGTGATGTTAATCCCAGGAACTTTAAATAAAATCCCCTTATCTTCTTTAGCAGCCATTTTGATCTATACAGGGTATAAGCTAAATAAGCCTTCGATTTACCGCTCTATTTATGCTCAAGGAAGTGACCGATTTATTCCATTTATTGCTACAGTGATCAGCATCATTGTATTTAACCTCTTGACGGGTATTTTAATCGGATTATCCGTAAGTTTATTCTATATATTAAAATCAAATAGTCAGGCACGGATTAATATTCTTAAAGAAATTCATCCGACCGGAGAAATTAACCGTTTAATGCTTCCGCAACAAATGACGTTCCTTAATAAAGCCGCTTTGGTCGCGGAGCTTGACTCCATACCTAGAGAATCACAATTAATTATTGATGCCCGTTATTCTCAGTACATTGATAAGGAAATTACGGAGCTTTTAAAAGAATTTAAAGAAGAGCAAGCTCCCAATAAAAAAATTGCATTGAATCTGATTGGTTTCAAAGAAAATTATAAGATTCATAATTATATTGATTTTATAAATGTAACCACTTATGACGTACAATCGCACCTATCTCCAGCACAGGTATTAAATATTTTATATGAAGGAAACCAACGCTTCCTCAATGACACCCCGATCCACCGTTCAAACCAATTGGACATTAAACTCACTGCGAAAGGGCAACATCCTATAGCCATTGTTCTTGGTTGTATTGATTCTCGAGTTCCTGTAGAAACCATTTTTGATATGAGCTTTGGTGATGTTTTTTGTGTACGCGTTGCTGGAAACGTCGTAAACAATGATGTTCTGGCCAGCATTGAATATGCGTGTCATGTGGTTGGTGTTAAACTGATTATTGTTCTTGGCCATACTCGTTGTGGAGCCATTCAATCTGCGTGTGACGGAGTTGAAAAAGGCCATATCACCGAGTTACTCAATAAAATAAAGCCAGCGATCAATGCTGAAAACGAAACCGAAACAAATCGTCACAGTAAAAATAAAACCTTCGTAGATAATGTTACCGAGTTAAACATAGCTCACACCATGCAAGAAATTTATGATCGCAGCTCTATCTTGCATGACATGATCGAACAAAATGATATAGCCATAGTTGGTGCGATTTATAATGTTCAAACAGGTAAAGTTCATTATAAAAATTATGAGTATGAACTAAGCCAACTTGGTGGAAAAAATTACGAACACTTGGCTTCTAAATTAAATACATTATTAGAAGAATCTAAGATCCACGTATAACTTTATCTTTAGCGAAGTAGACCCCAGGACACTTTGATTTAATAACCTTGGGGACTACCTCGTTGGCCCCAATATCACACATCCATTCCTCTGTTTTTGAATAGAAACTTCTGTATAATGCTTTGCAATTCAGAACAATACTATTTTCAGGAGCAGAAATGCGTGCGTCTCAATGGTTTTTAGCCACTCTCAAAGAAACTCCAAACGATGCAGAGATTGTTTCTCATCAATTAATGCTGAGGACTGGAATGATTCGTAAGCTAGGTTCAGGTCTTTATACCTGGATGCCTTTGGGTTTAAAAGTATTACGCAAAATAGAACAGATAGTCCGAGAAGAGATGAATCGAATCAACTCCATGGAGCTGCTCATGCCCGCAGTACAACCTGCGGAGCTGTGGCAAGAAACTGGACGTTGGGATACCTTTGGCGGGCAGCTTCTTACTATGAAAGATTCTAATGGTAGAGAGTATTGTTATGGCCCTACTCATGAAGAAGTTATCACGGATATTATGCGTAATGAATTGCAATCCTATAAGCAATTACCTGCAAGTTTTTATCAGATCCAGACAAAGTTCCGCGACGAAATCAGACCCCGTTTTGGTGTGATGCGTGCACGAGAATTTATTATGAAAGATGCATATTCATTCCATTTAAATTTAGAAAGTCTTCAAATGACCTATAAAGATATGTATCAGGCTTATTGTCGCATCTTTGATCGCATGGGGCTTAAATATCGTGCAGTCGAAGCAGATACAGGTGCTATCGGAGGTTCTGCATCTCATGAGTTTCAAGTGCTGGCTGACTCTGGTGAAGATTTAATTTTCTATAGTGATAAAGGGGATTATGCCGCAAATATTGAGCAAGCAACCAGTTTAAAACCAGAAAAAGCAACTCCTACCACTCAAAAAATGATCCTGGTTGATACTCCAAACCAAAAAACTATAGCTGAAGTATCAAAATTCTTCGGTGTAGCAAGCAATCAAACCATCAAGACCTTGATTGTAAAAGGAAAAGAACATCCTATGGTTGCTTTAGTTTTAAAAGGTGATGATGAACTCAATGAAGTCAAAGCAATAAAAAATCCCTTGGTACATTCTCCCTTACAATTTATAGATGAAGAATCGGTCTTAAAGAACTTGAAGACACCTATTGGTTCACTTGGACCAGTCAATTTACCGATTCCTGTAATCGTAGATCATCATGCGTTAGCGATGGATTCTTTTATTTGTGGTGCCAATCAAGCAGACAAACATTATCAACATGCTGCTTGGGATAAAGATGTGAGCGACTACCAAGTTTATGACTTACGTAATGTAAAAGAAGGCGATATCAGTCCAGATGGGAAAGGAGTATTACGCTCTTGTCGTGGCATTGAGGTTGGCCATGTCTTTCAGCTGGGCGACAAATATGCTAAAGCCATGAATGCAGCGGTCATTAATGAACAAGGTCAATTAGAGACTATGTTAATGGGATGTTATGGCTTAGGTATCACTCGCGTAGTTGCAGCCGCAATCGAACAACATCATGATGAAAAAGGGATTCTGTGGCCTCAAAATATTGCACCATTCCAAGTGGTCATTATTCCATTAAACGGACATCGCTCCCAAGTAGTCCAAGAACAAGCAGATGCGTTATATGAACGTTTAAAAGAGTTAGGCATCGATGTATTAATTGACGATCGCAATGAAAGAGCTGGTGTCTTGTTTGCAGATCACGATCTGATCGGGATTCCTCATCGCATCATAGTAAGTGAACGAAATATGGAACAAAACTGTGTTGAATATAAAAATCGAGCGAATGGAGAGACGCAACAATTAAGCTTGGATATAGCAATTGAGACAATCTCTCAACTGGCTTCAAAAAAATAGTTCAAACCTGTAGCCTGGGTTCAAACCCAGGTTCCCCTACGTTTCATCCCGACGACACCTTCAGAGAATAGTATCTTCATCTCCAGGATTGCCTTCAGTATTCAAATAAGCCAATACCTCATTGCTTTTTAATGCCTTTATTCCGATTGCAGTGATTTGATTAAACCCCACATCTAAAGTATACAGCGTTGCAGTTTCAGCTAAGGCTAATGCCCCTTCATCTCCAATATAATTATGACTTAAACTTAAATTTTGCAGTGGTGTCGCTTTTGCTAAGCTTTTTGCCCCTTCATCCCCGATAAGATTATTATCCGCATATAAGTTATTCAGCGAACTCATTGTTGCTAAAGCTGCAATACCCTCATCACTAATTAAATTATTGTCGATATTAAGTAAAGTAAGATGACTCAACGCAGATAAAGACTGAGCCCCTTCGCTACCTATGCTACAACCAGCAATTGAAAGCCATTCAAGTGTACTGGCCTGAGCTAGAAATACTGCTCCCTCATTTTGTAAAGGATTGTTATTAAGAATGAGATAAAGTAAGTTGGGTTTTCTTGCTATAATCTCGACCCCCAATTTATCAATATTATTGTTTTCCAAATCAATAAAGTTGAGGGATTGATTTCTATCAAGAGAGGCTATACCTTCATTCCCCAAGTGGTTATTGCCTAGATATAAGCTTTTCAATGTTTGATTCTCAAACAATGCTTTCGCACCTTCAGCACCAATTTGACTTCTTTTTAGAGAAAGATGAATGAGTGATTTATTTTTTGCTAATGATTTGGCGCCCGAAGAGCCTATAGGATTACCATCAAGTGAGAGAAAAATCAAAGTAGTATTATTTGCTAGTGCTTCAGCCCCATAGGAACCAATATGATTATCGCCCAAGAGCAGGTAAATCAAGGAGGTATTATTTGCTAATGCCTCAGCACCTAGTGAACCAATACGGTTCCCTGATAGGAAAAGATATCGAATATGAGTATTAGTAGAGAGTAATTCTGCCCCTTGGTAACCAATCTGATTGTCCGAGATGCTTAAACGTGTGATTTCTGGATGCTCATTGAGATAGGCTAAAATTTGAGGAATATCACGATCATGTAGATGACACTGATCCAGAAATAAACCACCATCGCTAACACGTAGTTCTATATTTTCAACACATTCATTAGATTGGAAATCAGAATTTTTTATTTTATCTTTCGCAAATAGTGGTGAAATCATTACACTCAATACAAGCGCAAGACTTAAAGCTACTTTTCTCATTATGAAACCTAATCCTTTTGTTAAATCTGCTATCCTAAGAGGAACATGGAGTTGTATCACGAAGATAAATAAAAACCAATAACTCAACTTATGAGATTCCTTAAATGCGAGACACAACACCTCCTGGTGCAGCGATTCCATACGAGTGAGATTCTTCACTGGTGACCCGAAAATTATCAAAATCTCGGATAAAATTTGCTATATGATATGCTAACGAAAAATTAGCATGTTCTCCAAAGATATCATGATAAACCTCTTCAGGAGTTTCATCTAATTCAGCGCCACATGCTTTTAGCAGAACATCCGCGTATTTTTTATTTATCTCCCCCCATTTATCCAATATGGCATTGGCCTGAGCAAGCTTATCTTCATTTGTAAAAATACTTAATTTATTGAAATGATATAAATTACCCATTAGATAAAGGACAAAAACCCGTGTTTCCATATATTGCATAGGGATGGCATTCAATACCGAAGGAATAAGAAGTTTAAGCGCTAGAAATTTACTATCGTCTAAATTTCGAATTACGAACAATAAATTCCAGCTGTTGTACAAATGAATCCATTCTTTAGATACATAAAATTGACTGACTCGTTTAGGGAGTCGATTAACGATTAAGTCCGGTAATACGCTATATGTTTCATCCTCTGTAATTGAACTATTTGCAGGCAAAACTAAATCTCTAAAAGAATAACTATGAGATGGTCGAAGGCATTCTAACAGACGAATAAGCGTAGCTCCTGCAAGAGCATTATCAGCCGGTTTTCCATCCTCCTTACTTTTTTCTTCCCAAGTTGCCTCTAAGACATTCAAGCTCACGTTTTTAACTGAATCATCATGCATTTCGCCTAATGGAGGGGGACAAATGTTGGCATTCCACAGTGCTAATCCATGTTGATTAATAAATTCTTTTGATTTTTTAACAATTTCTTCCTGGCTAAGTTCCTCATTTCCCAATGCACGAATAAATGCACCCTCAGTAATCACCGGGTCAACAGAAACTAATTTTAAGCTTTTAAAAATAGAAAAATTATTTTTATTCGAACTAAAAAAGAAATTATTGATAGGATTTCCGGGATAAAAAGTATTCCTTTGTTTTTTAGTAAAACTATATATATCTTCATTAAATGTGAAGCTGTTTACCATAGTCACTGCAAATGCTTCAAATAAACATAATAAATTCAGCTGAATTTGCAGCTGTTCTGACATTTCTTTTAACTCTTGGTCTGTAATTAACTTTTCACGCTCTATAAAAGCAAGTAATTCGCATATGGGTGGATTGTTTAGCAAACCTTCTGTCACAGACTCAATAAGTTGTTTCAAATCAATAGATTCTTCAGTGAGTTTATCCAAGAATTTTTTGAACCCTTGATCACGAATTTTAAGTGAATTTAACCTAAAATCTTTTAGGACTTTTTGGATAATGGATGGATCTGATTGTTTCTTTAAATTTTTAATAACACGCTCTAAAAACTGTTTTGCTAAGAGTTTTGACATAAAAAAATCTATATATTTTTAAAGGAGATAGTATATGTTTATTAATTTAATTGAGGCAAATTTTATATCCCATCCCCCAAGCATTTTACCACCATATCTCATCGTGGAGTTTACAATGAAGGATCTCCTGATTTTTTGTTCAAACACCTTTTGGAGATCCCTCACTACCTTTTCAATTCGCCTTAAGTTTTAATTGACTTATTACACTACCTACGTGCCTCGGCTTATCCGAGGGATCCAGGGATTGAGGCACTAATCTCGCTTTTCCTGGATGCTGCGAACAAGTCTCAGCACATAGGCTCAATGGCTTTCGGAGAACTCAAAGCGAATTGAAAGCACTATATTCTGGATAACGTAAATGTACGAGGGGACGTGAGTTGTTCAGGATTAAGTAAATACTCGATAGTGGAAGTATTCAAAATACGCATCCAAGAGAGCATTTACTTTGCTGTTACTCTCGCAGTATAAAAGTTTAACTTTTATCTTATGAGATAATTAAACTTTAGGGTTCTTCATTGTTGGGAGGGACCACGATAGCAAACGGTTCGCTTGAACTGCCATCTATAGCTTTATTTAATAGCGTAACCCTTACTAAGACCTTCATGGTTTTACTGTCCTCAGAACATGTTGTTTCATTGGGCTCTCGCTTACAGTTTGCCACCTGGTGTACTGTATCTATAGGGCTGTTATCGCTATCAATCACTTTTTGATGTTCCAAATCGATAAGAACTATCTCCAGATGACTAAGCTTCCATTCTTGTCCTTCTGTAGTATATCCAACGCGTCGTTCATGAACCAGGGTAACTTTTTCGCCTCGTTTTAAAGTAGTTTGATACTCCCAGGTCGGCTGTTCTACGGTTAACTCACTTTCCACAATATTATTTCTTTGTTGAAATGCTTTTTCCATATTGAGATAGCCCCAACCATAAGTTCGACTCCAGGCAGAGCCCATGATTTCGGTATGTCCCGAATCCATTGTACCCGCATCAGTCCACGTATCCGCACTATTAATGAGTAAGGCTTTGATGGCCATAGGATTCTGAATCCCTGCATCTTGCAATAACAATGCAGCCGCCCCTACATGAGGGGCGGCTGAGCTCGTTCCCCCCATGAGGCGGTATCCATCTTTGTAGTTCATCGCATTGGAATAGACAAAACCATAAATTTTAGGATCAGGGGCGCACGTCATCGTATCATGGCCTGGGGCAGTTAAATCAGGTTTACGTCGACCAAAAGGTGTAGGGCCTCGACTACTGGTATTCTTTATATGATGTTTGGTTCTATCTACGGTTTTCACCATAGTTTCATTTTCAGCGACAAGCGTGTTCATATTGGCAATGGTAAGCGCATTATAATTATCGCCGGGGACTGTTAATGTGGAGGCAAAAGTAAATTTATGCGCAGGTTCTATATATCCAGCATTTCCTGCTGATTTTACCCAAAGGATTTTTTGTGTATTTACTACATAATCGATGACTTTTGCTAGCCCGCTCCATTCAGGACAAGCAGGACAATTTAAATCGAGCCGACCATTCCCCATGCTGTAATTAATAATAGTGGGTTTCAGTTCAGAACGATTCAACATCCAATCCAAAGTTTCCATCGAACGCATAATACTTGCAGGATCAGCGGTTTCCTCTCCTGCTAATCCAGAAACGATGGCTGAAGCCCCATAAGCAATACCTTTATATTTCTCATGATTACTGGCATAAATACAGGCTACGCCGGTTGCATGGGGTTCTTTTACACCATTAATCGAATTAGAATATCCAGAACCTACATCTTGACGCACCACTAATCGCTTACCGGATAAAGCAGGGTGTAAAGGATCTACTCCTGTATCGATTATGCCAATGACTCCTTTTTGACCCGTATAACCATGATCCCACCAATTACTTACATTAGGGTAAAAGGAAGATGGAGTTAGCTTTAAAACTTGCGCTGTAACATCCAACTCAGGCATAGCCGCTGGATGTGAAGAGATTTGTGCCGCTGTATTTAAATTAGCGATACGATAAAGCAGGTTACGATCTCTAGGAATTTGTATTCCTACTGCAGGCATAAATCCTAAATCTTTTATGTTTACATTAGGAATTTTTTTTATTTCTTCAATAAATGATTCTTTTTCTGAGAAATTATGTAAAAAAACCAGAAGTGATAAAGGAGCATGTGAAGAACTTCTGGAATGTTTAAAAGTTTGGAGGACGTCAGCATCAATAATTGCCTTTGCCGAAAGAATAGGACTTACAGTGAGTAAAATTATCGCAAGATAAGATCTTTTGAGTATCCGCCACATACACTATCCTCATTTTTGAGTTTCAACATATTGAACAAAGTTTACCCTCTCGATTGGCAAATCATTGTTATCATCTCAGTAATGAATAGAACGATTTTAAAGCAAGGCATTGAAAGAAGAAAGCGTTCTGCTAAAAAAATATCATTTATACAAGAACATACTGCTCCTCGGTAATCGAGGAGCGTCCTTGAATATTGGTCAGGAGGAGATGTTTTTGGAATGCGTCGCTCGTTTTGTCATAAAAAACCGAATCAGTAAGAATCCAATAATAACGCCTGCAAAATTTATCCAATAAAATGGCCATGAAAAAATTCCCAGTCCTACAATATTGGGCCCCGGGCAAATTCCACTAATTCCCCAACCGACACCAAAAGCTGTTGCACCAAGAATAAGTTGCCAATCAATTTTTTCTTTAGTAGGTAATTCATACCATGCATTTAATAAAGGTTTAACAAGCCATTTACGTAATTGGAATAAAAGAAAAGTAACCAATAAAGCGGTAACAAAAGTAAGATATAAATTTATTTTGAATGATGCTGCGCCAATTTTTAAACCGGAAATAATAATGTCTGGACTGTACATTCCCGTTAAAATTAACCCTAAGCCAAATATCAATCCAGCAATTAATGAGATTAAAGATTTCATATTTTAACTCCTTAGTGCACGAGCCAAGAGGTAATTATTGCGACAGGAAAGAAGATAGCTACTGCGATTATGGAGCGTTTGCGTAACAGGGAAAGCCCACATAACCCATGCCCGCTAGTACAACCATTACCCAGATAGGTTCCGCCTCCAACTAATACCCCTCCAAAGAATATGAACCAATAATTCGTTTTAAAAATAGCGAGGGGATCGGGAACTGTTTGCAACAAATTAAAAAGTAATCCACTTAAAAATAATCCCATAATAAATAAAAGATTATCGAGATTAGGGGTATACGTTGCAAAATTCCAGGAATTGAATAGTATACCACTGCAACCTAAAATTCTCCCTCGAACCAGCAACATTATTCCGGCCGCAACTCCAAGAAGAATACCTCCGAGAATAACATTTATTTCAATTATCATTATGGCCACTCCTTTATAACTATTCTTTTTGATGATACATAAAAAATAATTTTATTGCTTTAAATACAATGATCTACGATCTCATTTTATTTTTGCAAAAAATTTTTCCTTAAATTGAATTCCTTTTATTCTAATGTTAAATTTTGCCTCTCAATTATTAGAGATAAATATAATGACACGGACGCTTTTTACTTCAACACTCATATTTTGTTGTTCCATTGCCTCTGCACAAGATCAAGTGATTGAACATTTTTTTAAAGATGTGAATCCATCAGTAATGTCTTCCAAGACGAAAAATAATATACAGGCGAGTCATTTCCGCCTTGTTGAAATGGATCTCAGCCAACTCTACGCGGAACTTGAGAACGCTCCCCATCGAGATGAATTAAAATCAGGAGCTGGATTACAAATTGCCCTTCCTCTACCCGATGGGACCACTAAGCTGTATCAGGTTGTTGAAAACAGTACATTACATCCAGAGCTCAGTGCAAAATTCCCCACTATTAAAACCTATGATGCGTCCGGAGTTACTGATCCAGGTGAATTCGTTAAACTCGATCTTACTCCCCAGGGCTTCCATGCGATGATTCTCAGGCCCGGACAGAGTCCAATTTTTATTGATCCCTTAAGAAAAGGAAACACTCAATATTATATTGTTTATAATAAAAAGGATTTTATAACCTCCAAGCGCTTAAAATGCGACGTCCACAGTCCAAATGAATTTGCAACATCACCGGTTAGTTCAAAGCATTTTGCAAATTTTAATCCCTGCCAACTCAAAAAATACCGCCTAGCTATGGCAGCAACAGCAGAATACACAAATTTTCAAGGCGGAACAGTAAATGATGCTTTAGGGGCAGAAGCAACCACAATAAACAGAGTGAACGGTGTTTATGAAATCGATATGGCAATTACAATGCAAATTATTGCCAATAATGATCTCATTATCTATACGGATCCTGATACTGAACCCTACACCCATGGTGTTCCCGGAAAGATGATTGATGAGAATCAAAAGAATGTGAATCAAGTTATTGGTGCACCTAATTATGATATTGGCCATGTGGTCGATTCAGCAGGAAGTGGCCTAGCAGCACTATCCAGTGTTTGTAAGGACCAACTTAAAGCCAGTGGAGTTACGGGCCGAACCAGTCCTGTAGGAGATCCCTTCGATATTGACTATGTAGCTCATGAAATAGGTCATCAATTTGGAGCAAATCACGTACAAAATAACAGCTGTCAAAGAAATGGGCCTACGGCTGTAGAGCCAGGAAGTGGCAGCACAATCATGGGTTATGCTGGAATTTGTACTCCTAATGTGCAAAAAAATTCAGATGCCTATTTTAATGGTATTAACCTTCAGGAAATGGGCACTTTTGTCTCCAGTCCTTCTCATACCTGTCCTGTTACAACAGATATTCCTAGTGCTCCTGTGATTTCTCGGGTTAATGGAGGAGTCATAATTCCTGCCAAAACCCCTTTTGCTTTGACTGCATCAGCAACTAAAAGTGGTCCCAAAGTATTAACTTATACCTGGGAACAAATGAACAACGAAGTCTCTGCCCAACCTCCGGTCAGTACAGCAACAGGAGGCCCCAGTTTTAGAAGTTTCTCCCCACAACCGACAGGTACACGCTTCTTCCCTAATCTCACTGCACTTAGCAATGGAGGTCCTTTTACCTGGGAAGTTTTACCTTCAGTTTCTCGTGTTATGAAATTCAGAGTTTCTGTACGTGGAAATACCACAGGAGGTTCTTGCAATGCATATACAGATACAACGATAACTACAACGACTAACGCAGGTCCTTTTATAGTGACCTCCCCCAGTAGTAAAGGCATCCGTTGGAGGGGCTTGTCATTACAAACAATTACTTGGGATGTTGCAAATACCAATTCTTCTCCGGTTAATGCCAAGAATGTAACCATTCTTTTATCTACTAATGGCGGAAAATCATTTCCCTATACTCTTTTGTCAAACATACCAAATAATGGACAAGAACAAATCTGTGCACCTAATTTAAATACAACTACAGCCCGTATTATGGTGCAAGCAAGCAATGGGACTTTCTTTAATATTTCCAAAAATAATTTCTCAATTACTGCAGTTCCGACTGAAGCACCAGTATTAACGACAGCCGAACGTAATCCAATGAACACCAATGAAGCATTTGTCTTATATTCTAATTGTATTTCCATATCCAATGATGTCTATACAGTGAATGGTTTACCTGGTGCAACCGTGAAGTTGGATCTCAAGAACCATCGTTTCGTCATTGGAAACATCCGGACGCCGAAAAGAGTCCCTAATGTCACGATTACTGCGACGAATGAAAATCACATAAGTCAAACCTCAAACCCAATTACTATTCCCAGTATTTTATAGAAAAGGCTTTATATGAATAAACAATCCATATCAACAATCATCGCGTGTATCTTGTCATGTAATGCATATACAAGCGTTTATTCCGGTCTTAATTTAGGTATTAATGCAGTTACTGTACACAAAAACTTGAGCTATCCTCTTGAAGAGGTGACACCCACTTCTTCAAGTTTTAACAATGCATATACTAATTTTCATGGACAACTTATAGCCGGATATGAATTGCCCTTGAGTACACGATTCTCTACAGCTTTAGAGGTCGATGCAGACCTGTTCACAGGGAAGTCACGATATAAAATCAATGATTGGTTCTTTAGTGAAGATGTTGATGCTGAAGAAAAATTAGAATATGGATTCTCCTTCTTTTTCCTACCTAGCTACCAATATAATGAGTCAGCTCGTTTTTTTGTAGGGCCAGGAATTTCAGGCAGCCGTTTTGCGGTGAACATGAACAATACTGCAGGGAATGTGGGAGTTAGTACGAATTTTAAAAAATGGTTACTCGGTGGCGGTTTAAAGGCAGGAACAATCACCAAACTAAATAATACTCTGGACCTACTCTTAACCTATCAATTCACCCAGTACAGTAGTATCGAACGAACTCAAATCGAACCATTATCTGATGAAACATTGCAAGGTCGCTATAGGCCATATGTAAATACTGTATTACTCGGTCTTAGAGTCCATATGCCAGTCCAAACCGTTCAAACAGTCCTTACTAAATGATAGGTCTTAATAGTGCCGGTTGGATAAACCCAACCGGTACTTGTTAGAAAAAAGTTTTGAGTACGAATTAATTACTCAACAAATTCCAAGCATCTTTCCAAGCCAAACCAACGCCAGGTTCATAATAAAGTGGGGCTTGCGTACACCATCCTGAATAAGGCCAAGGTTTACACTGATAACGTTTATGATCAGTACGCCCCATGACTATAGTACCTGCTTTATAATTATTGATGCCGTCCGGATAGACGTAATCAACTTGACTGTTCGGCTCAATAAAATCAATTACCACATGATAATTTTGGGTCACACTATCACTTAGATAAATTTTATTTGCTTGATCGGGCTCTAAAACGACTTGTCCTGTCTGTGGATCTAACCTGCCAATATGTACTAGATTTGAATTAGCATTGACTATTTGTCCCAAAGCCAAAGGCCATTGAGTTGCCTTATTATTACTGTCAGTGACCGTCAAGCTATTATTTTCGACTTCAACTTCATTCTTGAACACACGCAAGACCACTTTGGTGTTTGCCGCAATATCCGCAGAAGCATAAAAATCTTGTAATTCAAACCAGGAGGTTGGCTGAGATACATTATCTATAAACACATCACTACACGAATAAAATGCTTCCGGACTATCGGATCGCTGCCATATTACATACACTATTTTTTTACCAGTCATATTAGTAGGTAATGGGCAGTCCATTTTGTAACGCCCGTTAGCAAGAGTTACATTAGTGATAGTACAAAATGGGCTGGCTTCTAAATCAGACCACTTTAACGGCTCATTAAAGTTATAACTGTCTTTAGTGATATAAAATTTAAAATACTTTGTTTGATGAGGTGCCGTCGCGATATAAGTAAAGGTAAAATGACCATTAGAGTCAGGTTTAATCGTAGTAGTAGTCCAATCAGCACGAGGAAGGTTAAATCCTTTAAAAAAATCTCTCCCACCTGCGCATAATTGCCCGTCAGCAATGAGATCTTGATGTCGATCATTGGCTGCTGCCTGATTGATTTCATTCCAATTATACAGCGGTTGCGCCCCCCCTACTTCAACAGCAGCGCGACACGCAGCGGATTTTGGATTTTCAGGATTTTCTTTGTAACATTGGTAAGACCTTGAAATAGGTATTTCCATTGATCCATGAGCATATGCTCCACAACTTGCACTAAATAATAGAATACCACTTATTCTAATAAGCCCTTTCATTATCATCCCTTATTTTTGAGTGAACAATTTTATTAGGTACAACAATTCAACTTATAATTAAAAAGCTATTGTCGTCAAGGACTTAGCATTCCGTGATTAAATTTAGTATCTTGAAAAAATTGAAAAAAAGACTCGAGCTAAATTGAGCCTGTTTTTCAATTAATCAATGAGTTATTTTTAAGGTTTATTAACCGAAAAAGAAGTTTGTTCCTGTTCTTCTTTAGGTTCGGTGAGTTTTCCAGTTTTTGAATTTAATCGAAAAATATAACGATGTTGGGGACCTTTAGAGTTATTGTGTTGCGGTGGAATTACATTTCCTGTTTTAGAGTCCCAAAGAAACATATTTTTATCTACAGAAATCTGCTTATCTTCTGTATTTTTTGTCTGAACATCTTTTTGATTCGCCTCTATATCCACATCCAATTCAAACATATATTGTTGCATCTGCTTATGAGGCTGTGGGCCTTTTGATCCGCTGCGTCGAGGATATTGAGTTACCTTTCCTGTTTTAGAGTTCAAAAGAAACATATTTTGATCTGCAAAAACTTGCTTTTCTTCTTTATTTTTTATCTCAAAATCTTCTTGATTAATATTTATATCAAGCTCTAAATTAAACATATTTTGTTGCATCTGCGTATATTGGTCAGGTTCATAGAAATAGAAATTTTTTCTCTTTTTTAAGGAAGGTTGACTTTCATCTTCTGGTTTTTTTATAGAATCTATTTTTCGCTTTATTAAATGTTCCGCTGGATCCATTTCTTGTGACTTTTTACCATAAAAAGCATCTTCTAATTCACTAAGGTCTTCGCTATTTAATTCTAATTTAAGAAAAGAATCGTCAGTTTTTTGTGGCTTTTTGCCATAGAATGCGTCTTTCAGTTGGTTAAGGTCTTCGTCATTTAATTCCAATTTAAGAAAATGATGGTACGGATTAGGCATGATAACTCCTATTTAAGAATATGCAACTGCACATAGTACCGACAAGGCTCATTTTTTGTCAATGAGATTGAAAATTGACACGACGGGGGTGCGATGATCCACATTGCAAACATCACACCAACAGATTAGACACATATACATTAGCTTTTAAGGGGCATCGTCTCAAAAACTTTGACTTCTTTCAGGACGATCAAAGACAATCCTCAACATACTGAACCTCTTCATGATTGCCGCTATAGATTAAGGTGATTACTTTGCCATCCGACTCAAATCGAATACCACGATTCTCAGGCTTTTCAAAAAGAGTGAGATAATGACCTTTGGGATCATAATGATGTGGTTCTATGATTAACTTACCTTTATATAGAGCTTGTACATGAGGCTCAGTATCGCCAATCTTTGCGCCTTTTGATGTCAGATAATCTGGGGAATTAATGTTAATCCGCACAATTTTATTACCTGAAACCATGAAGGATACGTTCTTCACTCCTTTCAAAGTGACATAAAAACATCCTTCATTTTCAGCTTGATCAAGATTGGGTTTTGTAGACTCAAATGTTTTCCCAGTACTACGCTCAACCTGCTTTAGTGTCATATTCATTTTAATTGGACCCAAACCATCTGGTGAAAGAGTCCATTGGGTACTATCAGTTGCAAACACCGGATATGAGGCCATCAATAAAAGAAATAGCGCGGTTCGTCTCATAGATTGCCCTCCAATAAGTCCTAAAACTTTTCTCAATAAATCAAACTTAAAATTGACACTAAAAAATAAAATTGACACATTGAAGTCCAATTTGATATGTTAATCCAATAATAGATAAAATTTAATCAAACTGCTACCAATATGAATCATCGCGATACGAACAAAAGCAATAGCTACGCTGCAGTGTTCACTGCAAAGGTATCGCCATGTCATGACACATTACCGACAACAACCTCTTCAGTAGACATTATTATTATTTTGCCCTCTTTACCCTAGAGCGGTTAGCTGTTTCTTATCCCCGAACCTCTCTAGGGAGGAACATCGGGTGTTTAGAATAACAGCTTTGTTAATACTGGAGGGTATCGTGACTCGAACCAACTTTTTTAATTTGAAAAACAATTGTTTGCCATTTGTCATGTGGTTTTTCCCACTATCATTTTTTGCGCTTCAATTTATTTTGCGTCTTTGGCCGGGATTGATGATGCAAGAAATAATGACCCAATTCTCAATAGATGCAGCCGGTTTTGGTCTTTTAGCTGCATTTTATTATTATGGATATGCAGGAATGCAAATTCCTATGGCCTTATTGCTCGAAAAATTTAGTGCCAAAAGAGTAGTTTTTACCTTTTCTCTTCTTTGCGGCTTAGGCGCCTTACTCTTTACCTCAACCCATAATTTCTATCTAGCCTTATTAAGTAGATTTTTAATTGGGGCCAGTTCTGCGGTTGGCTTTTTAGGAGTATCCAAAGTTATTTCTGAATGGTTCAGTAGTACCCAATACTCCCAAATGGTTGGATTTTCTTTTAGTGTGGGGTTATTAGGAGCAGTCTATGGAGGCAAACCCGTAACGCAACTGATCACAACCTACGGTAGTCAACATGTAGGACAGGCACTTGCACTCTGCTCAATCAGCATAGGACTTTTGGTTTATTTAGTTGTACGGACTCCAAAAAATATAAAAAACACAAAAGCGAATGAAATAAATCTATCTTCTTTATCTGTTTTATTCACCTCAAGAATATTATGGACTCTTGCCCTAGCCAATTTACTCATGGTTGGCGCATTGGAAGGTTTTGCAGATGTTTGGGGGGTATCTTATTTAACTATCGCCTATGGTTTTGCTAAATCTGATGCCGCCCTCCTCGTCTCATTTATCTTTATAGGCATGTTATTTGGTGGGCCATTACTGGCATTTTTGAGCAAAAAACTAGGAAATTTTGCGGTTATAGGAGGATGCGGAATCGGGTTGAGCTTAATTTTTTTCATGCTTCTCGCAGATTGTATGAGTAATTGGTGGATACTTAGTCTTCTATTCTTCGCGGTTGGGCTCATGTGCTGTTATCAAGTAATTGTATTTGCAGCAGGCTCTACCCTGGTTTCCCCCAAACATTTAGGAATAACTATAGCCTTTTTAAACTGTATCAATATGTTTGGTGGATCGTTTTTTCATACAGCAATAGGCAAAATAATGGATCATTACTGGGAGGGAGGTTTCACAGAACATGGTCTAAGACAATACAGTATTCAATCTTATCATCATGCATTAGTGCTTATCCCTTTGTGTGCTCTTTTGGGAACAGCATTGGTATATTTAATTCACAAGCATGCCAAAAATCAAGTATGTGTAGTGTCTGTTGAACAGGCCATAACTTCTTAAATGGGTATCAATTAATTGACTTGAGCTGCATTATAAATTCTTCTTCTATTTTATAATGCAGGCAGTTATTTTGTACTTTTTCAATATAACCTAATTCCTCCAGTCTATTTAAAGCTGGGAGGATATCTGGAGACAATTCATATCGGAATCGAGGTACAGCAGAGTTCAATATCGCGTCCTTATCAACTACAAAGAACTCTTTTATATTTTTACAATTAGGATTGGTAACGTCATTTTTAATGACACTCATAAAATGAGGATAATCATTAAAAAGTCCATCTAAATCCAATATTTTTTTCTTTTTTATATGTTCCGTTTTATTCCTATTATTCACGAATTTTTGTACTTGCCATCCACCTAAAGCAGTAGTAAAACACCCGCTTAAAAAGCCAAATAAAAATGAAGTATCCATGTTTTTTTAAATTAAGATGTTGATGATGCGAAGCATATCATTGAACGATTAAAAGTTGGTTAATTATATATCAAAATATTAATAAAAGTAACGATACTTTATATAAGATCCTGGATATTCGAGCTCAAACACCCGCTTGCTTTTTCAATTAGGCATTAATAAACTACGCCAAATTTGTTCTGTTTGACACTCATCTGCATTTTATATGGCCACCATGTCAGAACTACTACTTCACATAACTCACCAAAAGAGGATAATATGCTTCAAAAATTCTTCATTGCTTCTATTTTAGTTCTAGCTGGCATGTTGACTGCCTGTGGTCCCATCTATAATACCGAATACAGTTTTGTTCCGCCAAAATCAGATATTTCAAAAATGTGTACTGCCCAATGCATTCAAAGTAAAAATGATTGCGAACAAAGTTGTCGTGTAGACAATGAAAACTGTCGCATGAGAGCCCAACAAAATGCGATGTTTGAATACAAACAATATAAAGAAGATCAAAAAAGAATGGGCCTACCGATTAGTAAATCTGTAACTGATTTTGATCGAAGCAGCAGTTGTAACAACTCGTGTCACTGTGAATCGACCTATAGAGCATGTTATTCAGAGTGTGGCGGCGAAGTCAGAGAGCATAAAGTATGTGTCGCTTTTTGTGACAAACAACAATAAAAATTTTTACCTCTCCAACCTAATCAAAGCAAAACCAGCAATTGATGGAGCTCAAATTGCTGGTTTTAAATTCTTTACTTTTAGCACGAACAAATAGCCAAATTATTTTACAATTTAAGAAACTTTTGCCACACTTTATTTGACCCATTGTAACAAGTAGAAATAATAATGAAGAAAATAATCCTCTATTTTTTAGCCTTCATTGGCTCTTTGGCTATATTATTTTTTATCGCCCAATGGTTTAGCACAGCCGGAACGACAATGTATGGGGGAGCTCCTGCGCCCATGCCAGCGGTAGTTGGAAAACCGGATTACGCTGTTGGGACTGTAGCAATGAGTACTACAAACCCGGCTTCTGGAACTCAATCCTCAGAAAATGTGATGCGAGGAATGATTATTCGTAATGCGAATATTTCCTTGCAAGTGAATAACATTAACTCTGCGATGGAAAAAATCACTCAATTAGCGGAAAACTCAGGTGGTTATGTAGTCAGTTCCAATGTAACTCAAGATAATGATGCCACTAATAATACTAATGCGAATATCAGCATAAGAGTACCCGCTCAAGGCTTAAATAAAGCATTAAGTGCATTGAAGTCACTCGCAACCCAAGTTATGCAAGAATCAGTAACTGGCGAAGACATTACCCAACAATTTGTCGATTTACAAAGCCAACTGAGCAACTTACAAAAAGCCAAAGAACAATTATCAAAAATTATGAATAGTGCGACGAACACATCCGATGTTCTGAGTGTATTTAAGCAATTAAGCGATACCCAAGGACAAATTGATGTGATCCAAGGGCAAATTAAATATTTCAAAGAGTCTGTTGCTTATTCATTAATCAATATTAATTTAAGCATGAACCCAATCATTCAAACAGAACAACAAAAACAATGGAAAATCACCGAAACATTCATTGACTCCTATCATGCATTGATTGATCAATTACGCAATTTTACCTATGGTTTGATCGCCTTTTTTGTGTATGTTTTACCATTGCTCTTATTATGGATTTGTATCTTTTTGATTGTTTTTTGGATAGGGAAGAAAATCTGGAATAATTTCAAAAAGAATAATCTCGCGAAATAGGAACACTGTATTTAAGAAATAAGTCTGTATTAATTGGGCTATTATTTTAAATACATGATAAAACTGAAGGGAGTGTTTTGTGTTACGTCATTTTAAATCAAAACAGTTCCTTGCTTTCATAGTCGCAGGAGCAATTGCAGTTATTGTTAATTTCTACAGCAGAATTTTCTATAACTATGAGTTCAGTTTTTCAACATCTATTATCTTAGCATATATTACCGGAATGATTGTATCTTTTACTCTTGGTAGATTATTTGTATTTAAGAACAGTCAGCAAACTTTTTTACGTTCGATTATGTTTTTTATCCTCGTCAATCTAATCGGCATGCTACAAGTTTGGCTCGTTAGTTTGTTCCTTGCCTATCATATCCTGCCTGATTTAGGCATTGAATCATTTACTCTGGAAACAGCACACGGAATTGGCCTGATTTTCCCCACTTTTACAACCTATCTGGGACATAAGTATTTGACTTTTCGAGAACATATTTAATCTATTCAGCGAGTTTTTGCAAAATTGTTTAAAAATTCAGTCAGTCTTTTAACATCTTTTAAACTAATGGCATTGTAAATACTGGCCCTGGCACCCCCAACGCTGCGATGCCCCTCCAAATACAAGAGTCCTGCTTTTTTTGCTGCTAAGAAAAACTCTTCCTCCAAATGAGGGTTTGGAAGTTGAAAAGGAACATTCATCCGTGAACGATATTGAGCTGCTACTGAATTATGATAGAAATTACTTTCATCAATACATGTATAAAGCAATTTGGCTTTGGCCAAACTTCGTTTTTCCATCTCTGCAACCCCACCTTCTTGCTCAACCCAATCACATATAAGTGATGCTACATACCAGGCAAAGGTGGTAGGCGTTGCTAAAAGTGAATGATTTTTATCCTGCATCGCGTAATTAAATACCGCGGGTGTTTCAGGTAAAGCCCGCTCCAGTAAATCACGACGGACAATTACCAAACTCATGCCTGCAATACCAAAATTCTTCTGAGCACATGCATAAATACACCCTAAACGATTAAAATCTACCGGCCTTGAAAAAATATTGGAACTCATATCACTGACTAATACCAGATCACTCACTTGCGGCACATCTGGGAATTCAATCCCACCAATTGTTTCGTTATCAGTGAAATGTAAAAACGCAGCATCTTGTCGTAGATCCCATGTTTCCTCAGGAGGAATAATCTTAAATTGCTGCTCCTTACTACTTGCTGCCAAATGTACTTGAGTGTATTTTTGTGCTTCTTTTATAGCCATACCTGACCAATAACCTGTTTCGACATAATTGACACATCGAAAACCTCGCGTTAAATTCATCGCGATCATTGCGAATTGAATTTGTGCACCACCAGGTAAAAAAAGAACAGCAAAATCATTAGGAACATGAAGCAAACGTCGTACTGACGCTTCCAGCCTCTCTCCTAATTCAGAAAATTGGGGAGTACGATGACCAATCGTTAGGATTGAAACACCTGTATTGTTCCAATTGAATAAATCTCTATTAATAATATCCAATACCTGTACGGGTAGTGTTGCAGGTCCTGCATTGAAATTAATTGGTGTGTACATATTATGTGTCCTTTATCATAAACAGCGCATCAACTACAGTTTTTATTTGAATCTTTTAATTATAGAAAATAATCAATTTATTTCTTGGTTTTCCTACATTCCTAAAGATTTAAATCGATTTTAGAGAGACTGCAATAAATAGGGATTACTGGAGGGACAGTTTCTATTAGATTTAATAATCAGATAATCTTGATTATTTAACGAAGTAAGCAGATTAGTATAAGGTTGCTGATTACTGGTGCATACGTTGACATTACTCACTCCCCCCAACAAGACCCGGCCACTCCAACTTGAAGCCATAATGCAATTAAAAGCGGCTGAAGTTCCAACGTAAAAACATGTGGCAACCTGAGAATTGGATGAATCAACGGATATAGTGACATTAGACAGATCAACAGAATTAGGAGGCGCATTGCCTCCTGTACCCAGAGCAATCGTTCCTGATAGCGTTACTGCGTGTTCACTATTAATTAACGTGACATTATTATTTGAATCATAAGTGAGCACAATATCAGAGTTAGGAACTGTAACCGTGTAGGTAGTTCCAGATGGAACAGAAGGAGGGTTCGGGTTTGGATTTGCATTAGGAACTCCTGAACCTATAGCGGGTAAGCTCGTAGTCGTGTAAGTAGAGTTAAACAATTGACCACTGAGCGCCGGATCATTTTGACTAATATAACTGGCGGATACCAGAGACAAGGTTTCATTATTAGAATTGGTCCAGGTAACAATATGATCCACTTTTTTATATTTAGAATTATTGGTAATTGTCCAGGTGCGGTAAAAAGTTGAATCGAATTCGGTGGTGACATCGGAGCCCGTTGTAATGCCATTATACCCTGCAATAGTGGAGTAATTACGTAATTGCTCCATTTTTTGGTTAAACAATTGCGTTGATAGATAATCTTGATTGGTATTGGCCTTAGCTTTAATGAGATGCACCTCGGTCTTGCTGCCAGCTACCATTCCAAAAATCAATAACGAGGTCACAACCATGGCTTCAACCAATCCCAAGCCTTTCTGTTTGCCAGAGGTTGAGTTGAATTGATGAGTGCTCATCGCTCGCTCCTCAACTATCAAATCCTTAAAAATCTCGCCAAGATCCTGGAACTTTGACAAAAGATCCAACTTTGTTCAATTGATTCAGGACCGTTGCGCTATAAGTAATATTCGGTGAACCAGTAGATGTTATAGAACCCTCTACTACAGCTCCTCCGATTATATCCAATGTTCCCCCCCCACTATTATTCCAATCTCCCATGATATAAACCATACCGTAAATCGTAGTAGTACCATTAGCTTGCAGAGGACCATTAACCACTAAGACAACCGGATTGGTAGGAGAACCTATCGTAGCATTACCCGTGAAAGTAGCAGAACTTGCTCCTGTTTGGTTAATCCAAATAGATTGACTCACAACTCCATGTAAGAGTCCACTGTAATTTGTAGTACTACTATTAGTATAGGTAATATCTGCAGATTGTTGTGCTAAAGTTTTTGTAGTCCCAAAAAAATTACTAAAAAATTGATCTGCGCTCAAGCTGCTTAAACTTGAATCATTGTGCACCACATCAGTTTGCAGACCACCACTATTAGAGCCAGAACTTGCATTTGAGGTTGTACTTGCCGAGCCGCTCAAAATCGTATCCCCTCCACTCCAAATAGTTGTTCCTGTTGTCGTATTGCTAATAGTCAGCGAACCACTTAAATTCACATTATCTTTTACAAGGAGCGGCACGGGTGTAGGCGTTGGTACAAAGGGATAAATCTGCATGATTTGTACGATAGTAGTTGAAGCACTGTTATTATCAGCAGTTCCCCTCGAAGATACTGTAATGCGGTTGAAATTAGTATATACCGGGTTGCTATAAGTGACGGTATAATTGGTATTATTACTAAAAGGAACATTGGTTATCTGAGCGTTGGTGTAGGTATTTATAAAACCATCATTGTTCGAATCAACAAGAATGGCTGTTTTATTAGCTTCAAGATAAGCTAATCCATATTCTAAACCGGCTTCAGCAGCCATAAATGATTGGGATGTGCGATAAAAGTTATTTTCGATTTTTTGATCAAAATCGACTGTTTTACTGGTTAATAGTGCCGTTATTGCAATTCCCAGCAGAATCATCACTGATGTAGCAAGCAGGACATAGCCCCGTTGATGTTTCATGACAATAGACCCTCCTAATTCAGGGCTGAAATTTATCGTTACGTACTCGTATTTCCTGGACAAAAGTTCGGCTCGCCGAAGTGTCAGAAATCAAATTCCCCGTTAAACTAACAGTAACATTTCGTATCGTAAGTGTGCTTACTCCGTTACTTAATGTGAGGACCGTAGGGGTCAGAGTGAACGCTAAATTAGTCACCTGGATCTGACTGGGATCTGTTAAATTGATCCAACTGCCGTTAGTACAATCAAAGAATGAGTCCGTTGATGCCCTTGCTTGTAAGACATTATTCGAGAGCCTAAACCCAAAGCGTTTATCATAGCCAGTTGAATTTAATGAAGGCATAGCTCCATTTGAGTCGGTATCATAGGTGAATAAGATACAACTGCTTATAGGAACCGTAATATCATTAGCAGAGGCAATAAAGGGATTAGTAATAGTTCCGGTTCCTATATCATTAGCGGCGTTTGCAGAATATCCCGCTCGTCGGATTTCGATAACCATCATATTCATTGCAGAACGTAATTGTTGATCAAGTCTATTCACTGCTATGACATTGTAAAAAGAACGCATTAAAGAAATATAAATCGCGATACTGCCTCCCAATAAGAATAAGCCTATGCTAATTCCTATGAGTATTTCGAGCAGGGTATAACCCTTGTGCTGCTTATTCGATATTAAGGACATGTTTGGTATCCTGAAACAGTATTGGAACACACAGTAACCAACCCCATACTGTTGGCATTAATCGTGGCCGATTTATCTGATAAACTAACGGTGATAGAACCAGCAGAAGTAATTGTTCCATGAAATCCGTCAAAAACAATGTAAGGGGCAGAACCTGTGCCTGAAAATCCAGTTATAGAAAGAGCAACCGGATTACCTGAATAATCACTACTTCGTACTATGGTTTGGATGCCATTAACCAAACAACTATTTACTACAGTGCAATCACATGGAGCTGTATCACTAAGCCCATAACACCATGTTGTTGGTCTAAAACTAAGATAAAAAGTATTCTTTGTAGTAAGAGCCTCTGATTGCGCGATTTTTATAAAATTATACAACTCTTCCGTTCCTGTCCTCACACGTTTTTGATTCATAAAATTGGTGTATGCAGGAAAAGCTATCCCCGTGATGATCACGAGTATTATGACGGTAATCAATAACTCGAGAAAACTAAAGCCCATCATTTTATTGGTGCCAATCCTTTGAACGGTCATAAAGAAACTCCATTTACTAACCAATCAATTCAAAATGGGTAATATATATTATTAGTTTTATATTATTAGTTTAGTCTAAGATTAAAGAGGGTAACTAAGGAGAGCCTTTAAAATGGATAATTTCAAGAAAAAAAAGGGATTTTCATTGATTGAATTAGTAATCGCCCTGGCTATCATTGCTATTCTTGTAATGATTAGTATGCCAAGTTACTTTAATTATGTTATGCGTTCTAGACGAACAGAAGGAATTAATACTCTAAACAGCATCCAACTTGCACAAGAAAAATACCGTGGTCAAAACACAACTTATGGTACTTTAGCAAATGTTTGGAACGGAGTAACTACCACAGAAAATGGATACTATGCTTTGGCAGCCACTAATAATACCGCAACGGGGTATACGCTTACTGCAACCGCCCAAGGTGCCCAAGCTAATGACACACAAAATGGTGTTTCGTGTGCCACTTTAACCTTGACTGTTAATGGACTCAATACCACAAGGACGCCACAGGCTTGTTGGTCACAATAAAAGTGAAATGAGACCATACTTATACCCATCATTCCGTTTGTAGGGAATGAGGGTATTGTCATTATGCTCGTTGAAATACAATGGAAATTTGCATTTATCTGGAACAATCTACCCATTACATGCAATTCATTTCATGTCCTATACTTATTGAATAATAACTCTCAACTGTGTGAGATTTAAAATGGAAAACACATGGAAAGATCAGTTGCATAAAAAATTAAGAAAACAATTAGGTACGAAAAAGGGGAAAGAATTTGCTGAAAAATATCTTCCCGCATTATCAATGAGTTATTGTGAACAACACACCATTGAAGAGGCAATAGAAGATCTCTCGCAAATTGATAAACTATCACTAGAAAACCCATTGGCCATTGTTTTTTATGAATCACCACGCGGTGAACATCCTTTACATATTAAACTGTATCGATATGGCGGTTCTATTCCGTTGTCAGATATCTTACCCATGATTGAAAACATGGGATTACGAACTTATACCGAAAGGCCCTATAAAATCGCCATAGAGTCCAATCAATTTATTTGGATTGGTGATTTTAATGTATCTTATTCCTATCCTAATTTACTGACTCTGGATCAAGTAAAAAATAATTTTACTGAAGCCTTGATAAAAATAAATGTCGGTCTTTGTGAAAATGATGGGTTCAACAGATTGGTTTTAGGTGCGGGATTATCTTGGCGTGAAATAATGATCATTCGTGCTTATGCCAAATACATGCAACAAATTGGATTTCGTTTCAGCCAACAGTATATTGAAAAAACCATCGCCAACTATTCCCCTATTGCCAAAAAACTCATTGAACTATTTTGTTTAAAATTTAGTTTGAAACAGAATACCAAAATTAAAAATAAACGGATTGAATTGGAGAAAGAAATTCGAGCCGATATTGATGCGATTACCAGTCTAGATGAGGATTATATTATCCGTTTTTTCTGGTCTTTAATCAAAGCAACACTTCGCACCAATTATTTTCAGTTAGGAGCTGATGGAAACCCCAAAGATTATTTATCATTTAAACTCAATTCTGCCAAAGTTCCTGATTTACCCCCCGGTCAACCCATGTATGAAATATTTGTCTATTCCACACGTTTTGAGGGCATACATCTGCGCAGCGCAAAAGTAGCTCGTGGTGGTATTCGCTGGTCCGATCGTCCCGAGGACTTTCGTACTGAAGTTCTTGGTCTGATGAAAGCTCAAAAAGTAAAAAACTCAGTTATTGTACCCTCTGGAGCAAAAGGAGGTTTTATTTTAAAGAAAGCTGCCAATCTGCTTGATCGAGAGCAAATAAAACATGAGGTCATTGCGTGTTACCAATCATTTATCAGAGGTTTGCTGGATCTTACAGACAATTTTGAGGATGACCTTGTTGTCTCCCCCCTGAATACCATTTGCTATGATGATGCCGATCCCTACCTTGTTGTCGCAGCTGATAAAGGAACAGCCACCTTTTCCGATATTGCCAATGGCATTTCAAAAGAATACAAGTTCTGGCTTGGCGACGCCTTCGCTTCTGGAGGATCTGCGGGCTATGATCATAAAAAAATGGGGATTACAGCGCGTGGAGCCTGGGAGTCCATTAAACGGCATTTTCGTGAAATAGATATTAATATTGAGAAACAAGATTTTACGGTTGTTGGAATTGGCGACATGAGTGGAGACGTATTTGGTAATGGCTTAACCTATACCAATCATTCCCTTTTGCTTGCAGCTTTTGATCATCGCCATATATTTCTTGATCCTAATCCCGACGGTCGTAAATCTTTTGAAGAACGTCAGCGTCTATTTAATTTGCCCACCTCATCTTGGGAAGATTTCAATCCTCGATTAATTTCTAAAGGTGGGGGTATTTATCCACGTTCAAGCAAATCCATTACCATTACCCCCGAAGTAAAAAAAGCACTCGATATTCAAGCTGACTCTTTAACGCCCAATGAACTTATTCAGGAAATATTAAAAGCCCCTGTCGATCTACTATTCAACGGCGGTATTGGTACCTATGTAAAAGCATCCACTGAATCCAATGCTGATGTAGGGGATAAAACAAATGAATTCTTACGTATTAACGGTAATGAGCTGCGCTGCAAAATTGTGGGCGAAGGCGGTAATCTTGGATTTACTCAACTTGGAAGAGTTGAGTTTGCACTTACCGGTGGTCTGATTAATACCGATTCAATTGATAATTCCGCCGGGGTAAATTGCTCAGACCACGAGGTGAATATTAAAATTCTCCTCAATAAAGAAATGAGTCAAGGAAAGCTTACCGAAAAGAAACGCAACCAACTGCTTACAAAAATGACGGAACAAGTTGCTCAACTGGTTTTACAAGATAATTACAACCAAGCGCTGGTATTAAGCTTTTCTGCGATAAACGCACTCGCTTACAGCGGTTTATATCAGGTTTATATTAAGGAATTGGAGAGCATGGTCCATTTAGATAGAACCGTCGAATTTCTTCCAGATGATAAACATCTTTTGGAACGTAAAGCTGCTGGCCAAGGCCTAACGCGTCCAGAGCTCTCGATTATAATGGCCTATACAAAAATTTATATCACGAGTGAATTATTAAAATCTGATTTACCTGATGATCCCTACTTTGCAACCATACTGGAAACTGGTTTCCCAGCAATGTTGATGAAATCCTATGCCAAATCGATGCAGAGGCATCGTTTGCGACGTGAAATAATTTCCACGCAACTCAGTAATCAGATTGTGAATAGTATGGGTATTACCTTTATGTATCGCTTACAAATGGAAACGGGACAATCAGTCGCAGACATTGCACGTGCTTATATTATCGCTGCCAAAGCATATGGGATAGATGAATTACATCAATTAATTGATTCGCTTAATTATAAAGTAACAGTACAAACTCAGTATGAGTTACTTCATCACGTCAGACAATTGATGAATTTGGCAACTCGATGGTTCTTGCACCATAAACGTCTTGCTGGCGGAATTACCAATAATATTGCCCATTACAGTCGATCTATAGCCAAACTTGAACAATCCATTCCCAGTTTAATGGCTGGGGTTACCAAAGAATATCTTGATAAAATTGTCATTCAGTTTGTAGACATTGGTTTGCCCGAACAAGCCGCAAAAAAAATCGCCGCTACTCGTGCTATGTATACCGTATTAAACGTAGTGGAAGTAGCGACACAAAATAAATTTGACTTGGGAAGAACTGCTGAAGTTTATTTTAAAGTAGGCAGCAGATTTAGTTTGGTCTGGTTCCGTGACCAAATTGGTAATGATTCTCGAGAAGGACATTGGAATAGCCTGGCACGCTTATCTTTGCGTGATGAATTGGACAACTTGCAACGTCGCCTCACCATTGTCATTTTAATGAACAATCAAAAAGGACTAAATTCGGAGGAGCTAATTTCCTACTGGTTCTCAAAAAATCCTTTTATTCAACAGCGATGGGAAAAATTGCTGGAAATGTTACTTGGCAGTTCAAGCATTGATTATACGATTTTCTTTGTTGCACTACGTGAATTATCTACCCTAATTGCAGTAGAATAATAAAAAAATAGTTACTATAATCCAAATATCTCTAACCAACGTCCCCAGGCTTATTGGGGGACATTGGTAGAACCCGCTCAGTAATCACAGGTGCAGCAATACTCTCGGAATCTTTTAAAATACCAATTCACGCACATCTTCTCATTTTCGATTAAACGTAAACTCATAGTATTATTATATGCGTTGATGATACTTTGAGGATATTTAATATAATGCGATAAGGAGATCTTATCCATGCATCAATATTGTAGAGTTTTTTCATCCAAAAGATATTTGGTTATCTAATCCAGACTTATGCGCAGCAGCGCAGGCAGCTTATTTAGAAGCAGCGCAAGAAGACGAAGAAATATGCTTCAAAATACATCAGGGCCGCAAAGGACTTTATGAGCAAGGAAATGACCAAGCAGGCCCCTCCCCCCTTATTGGAAGCTGCTCTGCCACATTTTACAAGTTCCTCGCCCAAAAGATAAAAAAGAATAATAAAAAATAGGTTCTTTCAGTTTAATGCCTCGGTTTCCTGCACTAATGCACTCATTAACTCTTTTGCACTCGTGTTTCTGCATAACTGAGCCGATTGACCTGCCCACATGGACATAAAATCGAGATTGTTTTGCTCTTTTGCTTTTTTTCGCATCCCAGTCGTTAAGGTATTTTGAATAGGGTAATCAAGAATATTTGTTTTTTTTGCATTCATGCGCTCGATAAATTGATTGCGTATTCCTCGTGCTAATTTACCAGAGAACGCTCGTGTAAGTACGGTATTATCCTGCTTTTGTGATAGTAAAGCGTGTTTATACACCTCAGGAATCCCTGCTTCCAAACAACTTAAAAATGCAGTTCCCATTTGTATGCCTTCAGCACCTAAACTCAGTGCTGCCGTAATTCCTCTGCCATCCATAATTCCACCAGCAGCAATAATAGGAAGGTCGATTTGATCTACTAGTTGAGGTATCAAGCTAAATAGACCGATCAATCCATCCTCCGCTGGACCTATAAAAGTTCCTCTATGCCCGCCCGCTTCACTTCCTTGAGCAACAATCGCATCGATTCCACATTCTGCAAGTACATGTCCCTCAGCTAAAGTGGTTGCTGTACCCACTAAAATAGTGTGATTTCTTTTAAACTCGGCTATCCATTTCGAATCCAACAAACCAAACGCGTAACTAAAAACAGGGATTTTTTCTTCAATTAAAACGTTTATTTGTTCCTCAAAAGATTGTGCATAAGGTTCTGAAACGGCCTCAATCTCTATATTTAACTCATGGCAAGATTGTTTGATATCAATACACGATTTTCGAATTTGCTCTGCAGAGGCATAATGGTTCTCGGGAATAAAAAGGTTCACTGCAAAGGGTTTATTCGTTAATTTTCGAATTGTTTTGATCGCACTTTTTATTTCCGTTGGAGGCATATATCCCGCACCTAATGAACCTAAACCACCCGCATTGCATACTGCTGCGACTAATTCTGGGGTAGTGGCACCACCTGCCATAGGGGCCTGGATAATTGGAAATTTTAAATCTATTTTTTTAGCCAATCTTGTCTGCCACATAATTGCTCATCCTTTTTTAACTTTTTATTAATCATAGACTTGATGTTTAATGAACACTATAGTGAAGTAAAAATCAACTATGCCAATTTGCTTTTACAACTGCTATTCTAAGTGCTCAATTGCAAAGTTAATACCCCAAAAAACCCATAGAAAGCTAAGGGTCGCTGGAAAATGTTCTGCGTTTTTTTTAGAATGTTATTTTGCATTAAGGAAGATAGATTTTTCTGCTCTCTTCAATTTTTTAATAAACGTCTGGTGCATCAAGTTAGGAGGACGCTATGAAAGCACAAGCAATATCATCTTTTGGTGACTCTTCAATCTTTGAAACGATTGAACTCCCCACTCCCCAAATTAAACCCGGCTATGTGCTCATTCGAGTTGTGGCAACTAGCGTAAATCCTGTCGATTGCAAAGTTCGCTCTGGGAAATACAGCCAAATTTCCCCTCCATTTCCTGCCGTTTTACATAGTGATGTAGCAGGTATTGTTGAACAAGTTGGTGAGTACGTTACTGAGTTTGCTGTAGGTGATGAAGTTTATGGATGTGCAGGGGGATTCCTCAATGAAGCGGGTGCTTTAGCTGAATTTATGCTTGCTGATGCCCGATTAATCGCAAAAAAACCTAAAACATTGAGTATGGTTGAAGCCGCTGCATTACCTCTGGTAGTAATCACCGCCTGGGAAGCATTATTTGAAAAAGTTAAAATTAAATCCGGACAAAAGGTATTAATTCATGCCGGTACTGGAGGAGTTGGACATATTGCGATTCAGCTTGCCAAATGGGCTGGCGCTGAAGTATATGCAACGGTATCTTCTCCAGATAAAGCAGATATAGCAAAATCGCTCGGAGCCAAAGAGACAATTAATTATCGGCTTGAATCTGTGCAAGATTATGTTAATCGACTAACTCATGGCAAAGGGTTTGACATCGTATTTGATACAATCGGTGGAGAGAATCTCGATAAATCATTAGCTGCGGTTGCCTTATATGGAAATGTGATCAGCATTCAAGCTGCTTCGAATCATGATCTTTCACCCTTACATAGTAAATCGGCCAGTTTACATGCAGTATTTATGTTATTGCCATTATTACGTAACATTGAACGTGAACGTCATGGCAAAATTCTAAAAGAGATCGCGACATTAGCGGATGAGGGTTCTTTAAAGCCGCTTATCGATCCCCATCTTTTTTATTTCGAGAATATTGATAAAGCCCATGCATTGCTCGAATCAGGAAAAGCAGTAGGAAAAATTGTAGTCCAGGCTTATTGATACCGTAACCCGGGTGTAGCGCAGCGAACCCCGGGAATCCAACTAACTAAACCCGGTTTCCACTCGCTACACCCAAGCTATACCTCTAACTCATGCTTTATAGGCTGAAGCAAATTCTTATTGTGTTCACAGTAGAGAATAGTACTTGCTATTACCGCGGCAGGCATGGTCAAGAAATTTAAAATGGGTATAAAACTGGTCAGATTTATAGAAAAACCCAATCCAAGTGAACACATTTTATTACGAGAAAGTGTTCTGCGAGCTTCTTTGAAACTAATAAGGTTATTATCCATCGCAAAATCCTGGTATTGGATACTGAGTATCCAGGCATTAAAGATAAACCATAAGAAAGGATAAATAGGCTGGATAAAGGGTACAAAAAATAAAATACCTATAATGAAAAACCGGGGCAGAAAATAGCCAAGAAACTGACCTTGACGCTTTATACTGCGAAGTACGACTTGATAAAATGATAAGGAAGGAATTGCACTTCCAAAAAGCACTTTTTGTGTTTTCTCAGCTAATAATCCGTTAAACGGAGCTGCGATTAGATTAAAAAACACGGTAAAAAGAGACAAAAACATTAAGAAAAAACTCAGGATAAAAATGATAAAAAATATGCTGCTAAGAAAACTGAGCCAAGAAGGCAACTTATCAAGATAATGATAAGCATAAGGCAACACATAATGATATATCAGATAAAATAAACCGGCGAACATTATAAAATTAATTGCTAAAGGTAATAGAACAAAACGTCTCAAGCCTCGAGTAGAAAGATTACGAACCCCTCGAACCAAAAAGCTCATACCGTGAAAAAAATCCCACATTTTTATCCTCAATCAAAATCATCTCGATGCAATATAGCATTACCCACTATGTTTTAGAGAAGCGCAAGAGAATGTATATGACTGAAGCCGAGTGAACTTGCAATGTCTTATAAAATATAGTGGGTAATGCGATACAACGAATCCATAAGAACCATTAATCGTATAGCATAAATCATTTTGTCAAAAGCACATATTTTTTAGGGGCTGTTTACATTTCACGCGCTTGGGCTAAAATTACCTGTTTTTTTGAGTATTGAAGCACAACGTGCACGGGTAAAAAACAAACATCCGGATAGTTTGACCAAGTGAGTAGATCGAAACAGATCCTAATAATAGATACAAAATAATAAATAATTACTCATTAATACCTCATTAGATTTTTACAAAGGGACCTAATTATGCCAACGCAAATACCCAAGCTAATAACTCTAGCAGCACAGAAGCTCGAAAAAACAAATCCTCATCTTTTTTTTACTTTTTACAAGAATAAAAAATTGCCTCCTGAACTGGAAAATCAATATATTAATCCTTCAGTACAAAAGCTCGTGAGCCAAGAGGAGCGAATTTATTTAGCAAATGTAAAAGAACGAAAAGAAACGATTAATGAACGATCTTCAAAACTTAACGACAATTGTTGTTATAGAAAATGCTCAACCCTTGCTTCGATGGCACTGGGTTCTGGAGTTCATCTTGGTATTTATTATATTCTTCGCGCAACCGGAACACCTTATTCAACGACTATGACGTTCCTTGCTACAATACCTGCCACGGTAATAGTTACAGGATGTTTCAGTCCCTGTGCCTCTATTTTATTATCAAAACTTATAGCACATTGCAGCACGCCTAAGGTTCCTGATGGAGTAGTTGATTTAACTGAAGTAGTTACTCAGAAGGAAACTGAAATAGCTGCACAGAAAGAATTAGAACAACAAGCGAAAATGAACTGGCGATAAAATGCACAAATCCGATTCATTTTATAGATTGTTAATCACTTTGTAACAACTTTGTTACAAATTCAGATCATCTTGTTATATCCCTGTTACATTCATTATTTAGACTAGGCAGCAGATAACAATTAAAGAGGGGAATATACGAATGATGCTCAAAAAATTATTGCTGTGTGGGATGTTAGGCGCGGCTACTTTATTTTCCACTGCATCCTTTGCTTTTTATCATACTCATGATTATTATCCACGATTTAAAAATTTCCGCCATCACCATCATCATTCAAGATGGAGAAATGCTCATCGCTGGACACCACCAAGAGATTATATTGTAGTGGAAAATGGTGCACCCTACCCTAGATACCATCAACACTATTGATTATAAAAAAACGTTTTCTTAGGAATGGCCAAATTGGCCCATTCTTAAGAATTAAGAGATAAAATTTTCACTTATAGCCCACTCTTTTTGTTCAGCCTCCACAAAGATCTGCTAAACTTTTCCTAATGATTACGTCAATTATTTTGAGAGCAACATGAAGCTGTTCATGGAAATCGGTATTTTTCTCGTGCTCACAGCCATTGCTATTTATTCTTTTGTGGCAGTGTATGTTATGAAAAATGCGGAAAAAGACGAAAAAAGACAGGCCGATGTTATTTTAGTTCTTGGAGCCAAAGCCTATCGCGATAATGCCTACAACCTTTGCCTCGTGGCCCGCGTAAAACATGCTGTTGATTTATATAAAGAGAACTATGCCCCAAAACTTCTTTTTTCAGGCGGTACAGATATGGAAGATGGCGTCAATGAAGCACAAACCATGAAGAAAATTGCTGTATCCTTGGGTGTACCTGCCAAAGACATTCTGCTTGAATCTGCCTCAACCTCCACATTTGAAAATCTTCTTTTTTCTAAAAAGTTATTACAAGCAAAACAATTAAAATCCATTATCTTAGTAACTGAACCTTTTCATGCCCCCAGAGCCATTCTCGTAGCTCAAAAACTGGGACTTGAAGTATTCAGTTCTCCTGCAGTAACGAGTACATGCTGGATAAAGAACAAATATTCGCGTTACTTTTTCAAAGAACCGCTTGCAATAATTTTTTATAAAATAAAAAATAGGTTATGAGCCTATTTGCTCTTCGTGTTGTGTGATTATTGAACGTTATGATCAACAATATGATTTAGTCAGAAACTTAGTAATGAAAAGGGTTACCCTCAAGGTAACCCTTTATGCTTTTTTGAATTAACTTGATTATTTACTTTTAGTACAAGTCTCTGTTCCAAGTTGATTGTCTGATTGCAAAACCCAATTGGATTGTAATGAACCATCTGGTTTGATTTCTATCATTTGAATACCAATTACGTCTGGTTTCCTTGGATCCCAAAATGAAGAAGCAACCACATTAGTTTGATTTGGATGCATAACACCGGTACCGTAAAGAACTGGATCCCCGTTACTATTATCCCATTCTAAAGTATAAGTATCTCCTGTTTTGGATACTGTAAGAGGATAAGCAGCAGTATTATTTGCCCCATCAACACGTTGACATTGATAATCCCCTAAAAAAGTAGAAGCCCCAGCCTTACCTGTCGAAGCATCACTTGACGCAGGGGTACTTGTAGGAGTGCTTGAGTTGCTTGGCGTACTCGAACTACTACTAGGAGTACTCGGAGTAGTTGTGCTCGCATTATCTGTATCTGCATAAGCTGTTAGAGTGGGTAGGGATAATGCAGTAACTAAGTAAATACTTTTCATTACAGTTTTCATAATAAATTCCTTTTCTCACCTTTATGCGAATAAATCTACTATTGGGTTGACTTAGTACATGTTTCAGTACCACCTTTATCCTTGTTACTTTCTGCAAAAACACCATCCAAAGAACCATCAGGCTTCACAGTAAAAATTTGGATTGTTGTTACAGATGGGGACTTGGGTTGCCAAAATATGTAGCCAATCGCATTATTGACATTTTTATTAAAGATGCCTTTACCAATGTAATATGGAAATACGCTTCCAGTAGGAATACCTGAAATTTTATAAACATCACCATTTTTTTTGAACACTACGGTTTCAGTCCCGTCATTGGGCGTTGTAAAAGGATCGTGATACGAACATTTATATGAGCCAGAAATATCAGATGTATCTGCAGAGTAGATACTGGGTGACACTGCTAAAATACCTAACATGGTTGCTAGGGAAAGTTTATTGATGACACGCATAAGAACTCCTTTTCTTAATAACTTAAAAATTATTTTAAGATACCTAAGCTAATAATAAATATATGTTACGCAAAATGGAAAAGCAAATTTCAAATGGAATAATTTTTATATAAAACAATCGTTTTAATTCGATATAAAAGTTAATTAGATAGATAAGAAGTGTAATCTTCCAAATCTAAGGTTTGCTCCTCATCAAGAAAATTATCTACTTTTTTCAAACGCCCTTGATTGATGGCTAAATTTTCAAAAAATCCCAGCCTGACGGGTTTGCCAAGAATTGCTAACTTTCTTTTTTCAGCAGCTTGGCATTTCGTGTCTCCGGAAAGTGACCATACAGAATATTTGTCGCGCGAATCCTCTTCTCGATTTTTCTTATATTCTTCCAAACAAAACAAACGAGTTGCTGAACGAACTATTTTTGCTTCTTGGCTTGTTAGAATTCGTGCTTGCCGATTAACTACGGACGCAAAGCTTAAGCTTGCAGCAAGAGATTTATCTTTTCGAGTTGCAAAATCTAGCTCTAACAAATCAAATGTTTTTTCTATTAAGTTCTCTTCTGCCTCGCTCTGCTCAAGTCTTCTTTGCTGAACAAAGGGATAAAGCCAACGACTTTGGTTCGTAGCACATAAAAAATCAACACGTGAGGGTGGAATTAAATGAGCGACCTTTTGCAAAGCATCAATGAGCTTAATTGAGCGGGTATCTATGAATTCATCATGTTCATTGAAAAACTTGATGCATTCAATTGTATTTTGGGTTAACCAATTAAAAATTGCCAGCTCGGAACGTCGTTCTTCATCTGTTGTATGGGAACGAAAATAAATCAGGGTTGGTATTAAAGAACATTGTTCAACGGTGCAGTATCTATAAATTAAATAAAGAAGTGTTCTTAACAAAAACATTTCATCTTTTATTTTTGCAATCACCTGAGGCTTTTCTGAAATTGTCCCTACCTCCAATCTTAGGAGAGGATAATCCTGCTCATTGACCTCTTTATAACCTAACAGTCGACTAGCGGAAATAATTACCTGCATGAGTTCGGTTATCATCAAGCGATTCCCTGCTAGATGATTAAAATGATTGCATAACTCTTCATATAAAATAGGATGATGGATGTCAGCTTCTAACAAATTTGCTTTAACCAATGACTTTTGGAATAAAAGCCAATGCGTAACGAGCGTACCAGTTTGCCATTGGTCATAAGGAACATTATTAATAACCCATAACCAGAATTGCTTGATGAGTTCTTTAACAGGAAACATCTCATTCGAATCGACATCTTTTTCGTCCTCGAGTAAGGCAATCATCTCAGTCTTTCTTGAGAGTAATTCAACGATGTCTTTAGGAGCTCCTAATAATTCAATATTACTTTTAAGTTCACCAATTCGTATTTTTAACTCACTGACTTTCATTTTTTACTCCATGTCTGATTGAGTGAAGGCTATACGGGGAAAATTTTATGAAATAACACAAGCAAACTTACACTGACAACTGTTTCAAATTATTGACATTTTATCTAAATATATAACAAAAGATTTATTTTAAATCTATAGCAATATGCTGTTTTTTATTACATAAAACAAGCCACTTTAACTCCTAATGAAGTCAATTTTTCACAAATCTACCGCAACAACTGGTAATTATTCTCCATCAACAATTCCTGGAAGTGCATTATTATGGCAATATAATCAGCCTCTACTATTACATAGACTTTATTGTGGCAAGAAGGATACTTATTCAAAATGTTTGATTTTACCGGAAGTTATACTGATCTATATCAACTGACTATGGCACAAGTTTATTTTCTAAAGGGACACAAAAATCATACTGCCATATTTGATTACTTTTTCAGAAAACTTCCTTTTGATTCCGGATATGCAGTCTTTGCAGGGCTAGACGATTTATTAGAGATATTAAAAACCTATCGTTTTAATGAACATGATCTCGATTTTTTACAAAGTAAAGGAATGCATTCAGATTTTCTCAAATATTTAAAAAGCTTTCGCTTTAATGGAACTGTTTATGCTTCGTCTGAGGGAGATTTGGTTTTCCCTAATTGTCCAATTTTGACCATCGAAGCCAACATGATTGAAGCACAATTGATTGAAACAATACTACTGAATGTATTGAATTTTCAAACACTTATTGCAACAAAAGCAAGTCGCATACGAAACGCTGCAGGTGATTGTACATTAGTTGATTTTGGTTTACGTAGAGCCCAAGGACCTGGGGGGTATTACGCGAGTCGTGCTGCAATTATCGGAGGATTTAATGCGACCAGCAATGTATGTGCAGGACGTGATTATGGGATCCCAGTTTCTGGAACTATGGCCCATTCATTTATCCAAAGTTATGACGATGAATTAGCTGCATTTCGTGATTTTGCTGAGATATGGCCTGAGAATTGCACCCTTCTCGTGGATACGTACAGCACGCTGGACAGTGGCGTACCTAATGCTATTCGCATAGGCAAAGAGATGGAGCAACGTGGTCAACGATTGCAAGCCATTCGTTTAGACAGCGGTGATTTGGTTGAGTTAGCAAAACGATCCCGTCAACTGCTCGATGAGGCAGGATTGCATTATGTTAAAATTGTAGTCTCCAATCAACTCGATGAGACCAGGATAAAAACGCTCCGGACACAAAAAGCCCCTATCGACATTTTTGGTGTAGGCACAAATTTAGTTATTGGCGCCCCCGATGCCGCCTTGGATGGAGTATATAAACTGGCTTTTGCTGATGAAAAACCGAGACTTAAACTTTCTGAATCAATGAGTAAAATTACGTTACCTTATAAAAAACAGGTTTTCAGGCTATTAAATCAAAACACATTTCTAGGTGTTGATGTTATTGGTTTTATGGATGAGACCGATTTTGATGGAGTTTATGCGCCCTTTGCATCTGAAAAATTAATGTCTGTTGTTTCTGAGCAGCAAGAGCCTTTGCTGCAAAAAGTCATGGAAAACGGCAAACAGTTAATACCCTCGAAAACACCGCAACAAATTGCAGAATTTAGCAGGATGCGCTTGAGTCAACTACCCGAAGAATACAAGCGACTTGATAAACCAAATACCTATCAGGTTGGATTAAGCAAACAGCTTAAGATAAAACGCGATGTGTTAATTAACAATATAAAAAATAAACCGAGCAAATGAAAACCTTAATTGTTATTGATGTACAAAATGATTTTATGCCGGGTGGCTCCCTGGCAGTACCCCACGCCGATTCTATTGTTCCAATCATTAATCAAATACTTCCCAAGTTTGAATTGATTGTTGCTACTCAGGATTGGCATCCTTCAGAACATAAGAGTTTTGCCTCCAATTATCCTGGAAAAAAACCGTTTGAAAAAATTATGCGGCATGGAGTAGAGCACGTATTATGGCCTGATCATTGTGTCCAGGGAACCTTGGGCGCAGAATTTTATCCCCAGCTTGAAACAAGGCCAGTAGCAGCTATTTTTCGTAAGGCCATGGATCCTGAAATCGACACTTATAGTGCCTTTTATGATAGCGGCCATAAAAAAAACATCGGCTTGGCGGGTTATCTTAATGCCCAAGGAGCTAAAGAACTTTATTTCTGTGGATTATGCGCCGATATTTGTGTGTATTTCACTATAAAAGATGCATTGGAAGAAGGATTCAAATGCTATTTGATTGAAGATGGTACCCTACCTTTGAACGAAGAGGCTTTTAAAAAAATCAAACTGGAACTTCTAGGGCAAGGCGTCAAATTCGTACGTAGCAGTGACATTGAGTCGTGAAGGGCTTGCTGTTAAACCCTCACCCCTGCCCCTCTCCCTAAAAGGGAGAGGGGGTATATCTACACTTGCGAAGAAACTTGACCAGAAACCAACTGTATCGCTGACTTTATCGCTGCAGAGACCCGCTCTCCTGGCAACACAATTCCTACCAAATTAAGGGGATCTACAGAGGAAATAATTTGTGGTACCTCATCAAGCTCCTCATTTCGCATAGCCCGTAAGGAGTCCACAGCATAAGGTAATGCAAATTGTTCGCCTAAGAATCCGTCAACAAAACGCCCCCCGCGCACCTCACCACGTAATTCGAGACGTCGCAAAAAAATCAATAGATCACGCCAGCGAGGAATATTTTTCTCACGCACGAGCAAATCACGAAATACTACGCCATAGCGCTTCAACAGCATCCAACATGCAGCTTCAACACGTTTTTCATAATCAGCTTGTGCGTGAACATGCAACAAAGACCAACGTCCTGTACTAAGTGGGAATAATGGTCTGCGACGATGTCTACTGCTGCTTTTACGTTTTGTACTAATCAAAGTACGCACATTATCAAAGCTATCTGCGGTGACCATACCTGCTGCAACCAACTCCCATAAACCGTTTTCTACTTCAACTTTTAAATTTCCCGTGCCACGGACAATATCTGCATAAAAGGAGGCACCGTATTTTTGTAAGAATTGATAAATATTACGTGCAGGATGACTCAAGCTATCCACCTCTTCGATATTATCCACAAGTTCATGAGGAGGAATCCAATCGGCTTCTTCTCGGACAAAAAATGTAATCGGTGCATTTCGAGTTGGTGCTATACGCCTTGATTTTGTTCTTTCCTCTTCACTAACCACTATAGAAGGATGAGGAGACATCCGTCCCCATCCCACAAGACCACTCATACACAACTTATCAAGCATTAACAGATCATAATCATGCACGCGTGCAGGAAAAATCTCGGATTCCCAGGCATTTGCAGCGAGTTCAAAACCCTGTAGTTGTTTAATAACCTCCAACAACCCAGCCTCACCGCGCATTTGATTTCCTTTTGCCACATGTTGCCATTTAAGTAACCAAGCCATAAATTGCGCCCGAGTAACGGGTTTTATCTGTTTACGCAAGGATTCTGTAGTATAACGATGGATACGTGCGAGTAAACGACGCTCACACCACTCGATTTCTCCGACATGCTCTGCACGAAAATTCCCGCGTAATATATACCCACTGGCTTCCAGTTTGAGTAAAGCATGCTCCACATCCAAAGAGGAAAGCTGCAAACACTCACTGAGTATATTTTGGGTAATTGGACCTGTATGTAAAAGCCAACCACGTAACGCATTCAGAATACTCTCATCTTGTGAGCTGGGTTTATTCTCAATATCAGCAATTTCGTTAGCAAAAGTTGCTTGTGGGAAAATGCAATGAAAAGTTTTCTTCTTTTCAGCCGGCACATAATAGTTTTTTCCTGCAACTGAAGCTAAAACAGCCCTTCCCTCTTGCTGTAACTCAATAAAATAATGTTCCCATGTAGGCAAAGTAGATTGATACTCAGACAATTGTATTGTTTCAGGAAAAACAATTACCGTCTGTAAGACATCATGTAATTCATCTGCAGAACGAATATCGGGCCAAGCTTGTTCTTGTACTTCAGAAATTGCTTTAGGATCCAGTTTACCCACCTCCTCCAAAAGTGCTTCGGGAAGTACTCGACGCATTTCGACTGCTCGTGAGCGTCGCTCTTCTAAAGGTGCATCATCTAAAAAAGCGTAGGGATTAGCATTTAAAATTTCATGGGAAAATACCGAGGGAACTGGAGTATCCACTGCAAGATACGTAATACGCTTGGACTCAATTGCCTGGATAACCTCAGCAAATCCATCAATATCTAAAGCTTCCTTTAGAATATCTTTCATGGTCTCTTCAATCAGTGGATGCTGGGGCAAGATGACATCACGTCCACCCAAATTATCCTGACATGCCGCCGCATCTGGAAAAACAGCAGCCAATAAATCTTCTGCCAACATCCGTTGAATATTTGGAGGAGTTTTTTTACCGCCCCGAAAACGTAATAGAGATAATGAACGTGAGGCCACTGCACGAAATCGCACACCTAATAAAGGAGATTGCAATACTGCTTGAGTGACTACTTCTTTTAACGTGTTGGTATGCAAAAAATGGAACACATCAGCTAAAGGAAAACTATGTTGTTCTGCCAAAGAAATATTTAACCCATTATCAGTTGCAGCAGCCTGTAATTCAAAATTAAATGATCGACAAAATTTCTTACGTAGAGCCAATCCCCAAGCTTTATTGATACGCGCACCAAAAGGTGCATGAATAATCAGTTGCATACCGCCACTTTCATCAAAAAATCGCTCTGCAATCACTGTTTTTTGGGTCGGGACAGCCCCCAAAATTTGTCGACCTAATCGAACATATTCCAGTAATTGCTCTGCAGCCGAACTATCCAGTCCACAATGACTTATTAACCATTGGATCGCGGTTTTAATTTCAGGATAATGTTTTATATCAACAAGTTGAGGGCATTTTTCTGGTAACAATTCACTTATTTTTTCGCGCATCTGCGAAACCTGTAGTGATAACTCGATGCTGCGTGCCGGTGCTTCTCCTAGCCAAAAAGGTACACTTGGTGGAGCACCATGTGCATCTTCCACAAGTACGCGTCCATTTTCAATGCGGAGTACTTTCCACGAGTTAGTCCCTAATAAAAAAATGTCACCACGATTGCTTTCTACGGCAAAATCTTCATCCAACGTCCCTACCATGGCATTATCAGGCATCGCAATAACAGTAAATAACCCATTATCTGGAATAGCTCCGCCACTTGTAATCGCTGCAAGGCGGCTGCCTCGCCGGGCTTTAATCACATGATTCACCTGATCTCTATGAATATATGCACCATAGCGTCCTCGCGAGCCAGCGATTCCTTCTGATAACATCATAAGAATTTCATCAAACTTTTCCCAAGTTAAATGATGATATGGATAAGCATTTTTAAAATAATTAAAGAGCGATTTTTCTTCCCAATCCTGAGTAGCACATGCGGCCACAATTTGTTGTGCCAAGATATCAAGCGGCTCTTGGGGAATAATGAGTTGATCCAAATCTCCTTGCCGTATTGCATAGACTAATGCTGCACATTCTAATAATTCATCGCGCGTGGTTGCAAAAATACGTCCCTTAGAAATCGCGGCATGCCAGTGCCCCGCCCTCCCAATGCGCTGTAATGCGGTGGCAATAGCACGTGGTGAACCTATTTGGCATACCAGATCAATACTTCCAATATCGATACCCAACTCCAAAGAGGCTGTAGCAACTAATACTTGGAGCGTTCCATTTTTTAATTTTGTTTCTGCCTCGAGTCTTAATTTTCGCGATAAACTACCATGATGCGCTAAAACTTTATGCTCCCCTAAACGTTGCTCTAAATGATGAGCAACCCGTTCTGCCAATTTTCGAGTATTGACAAATACCAACGTAGAACGATGCTCTCGGGCGTAAGCAGCAATTTTTTCATAAATTTCATCCCACATCTCATTGGAAGCAACAGCGGCTAACTCACTGTCTGGCACCACAACGTGTAAATCCAATTGGCGCGCATGGCCTATGTTTACAAGCTTCGCTCTAGTTTTCTTAGCACCCGTTAAAAAATGGGCCACTTTTTCCAAGGGTTTTTGGGTCGCCGATAATCCAATACGAATAAATGGTTTTAAAGCGAGCGCCTCCAAACGTTCAAGAGATAAAGCGAGGTGCGTACCTCGTTTGTTGTTGGCCAAAGCATGAATTTCATCAACAATTACCGTATGAATACTTGCCAAATTGATACGACTTTTTTCAGCAGTTAATAAAATATAAAAAGATTCAGGAGTAGTTATAAGAATATGCGGTGGTTGCTTAAGCATTTTTTGGCGCTCACTGCTGGGGGTATCCCCAGTTCTCACTGCAACCCGAATTTCCTGCATATGCATTCCTCGTTCCCTGGCTAATTCAGTAATTTCTTCGAGCGGTACGAGTAAGTTTTTTTGTACATCGTTACTGAGTGCCTTGAGGGGTGAAACATACAAGACCTCAGTCATATCCTGTAAATTTCCGGATACAGCTTGACGCACCAAACCATCCAAGCATGCTAAAAATGCAGCCAGAGTTTTTCCCGAGCCTGTTGGTGAGGAAATCAGCGTATCGTTCCCCGCCAAAATAAATGGCCATCCTTGCTTCTGTGGCTCAGTAGGTTTTCCTACGTTCTGAATAAACCAATCCTGAACGAGCGGATGGGCCCAAGCAAGGCTCTGATAGTTTGGTGAATTCATAAGAATAATGGTAAATGAGCAAATTCAATACATAGTATAGGCGATATTACTAGAATATAGGATCGCTCATACCTTACTTTTTATCGATTATGTATTACTCAGCATCTATCAGAATTTGCTCAATTTCTTTATTTTTAAATACTGCATGTTGATGCAAGCCTGTCGCAATTACAGCGGGTGCCAACTCTTTCATAGTCTTAATTGCGTCTTCTTTTTGTATTTCTGTACTATTGTGTTGTTCAAGAATCTCTGCATTTGCTAAAAAAGCAGCAATAGTACCTTTTCTTACAATTGTGCCGTTGATGGATGTGTTATCCACTCCATCGGGTAATATATCTTGCGGGCGAATTGAATTATGATTTGACACCTTTTCCTCCTTATTTTTAATGACAAAACTTTCTTGTTATCAGAAACTTAAGGTAAATGCAGTTTCCTCCTCTAATTGAGCGTCGTCCCCCCTGCTTTCCCTTAACTCTTGCATTACGTTCATTTGATTGTCTGCCCATAATGACGATGCAGCATGAATTTCTTTGTGCTCAGAAATAATATTCTCAACATTTTTTTTTGTTTGTTGCACTATATCAAGGGTAGAATCTTTACCCGCCTTCTCTATTACTTCTGTTCCTGCATTTAACGTTTCTTGAGTTCTTTTAAAATTAATCCCCTGTCGCATATACATTTTTAGCATTAAAATCACCCTATTTATTAAATAACAACTGAATTTGGTATTGTTTGATCACAATTAAAACGCAGTGTTTTTATTATTTCAAGGTAAAGAATGATTATTATTGTTTGTGGTACTTCATCCTCAGGGAAATCGACTCTTTGTCTAGAGTTGCAAAGCCGACTTGATGAAGGCTGGCTCAGTTTTAGTACTGATGGGTATTTGGGTATGCTCGGAGATAAATTTGAGGGATTGCATCCTGATAATCCTGAGGTATGTGTCCCTAATGATATTTGTTATGCACGAAAACATACTGATGGAACTTATGAAATTATGCCGGGAGGGCTCTGTTCAAAACTCTATTTAACGATACCTAATGTCTTGAAACTCCTGGCTGAACAAGGATTTAATATTATTGTTGACTCATTTATTACTACCATGGATGAGTTTAATAGCTACAAAAAAACATTAGAACCCTATGGAATTTTATTTGTTTATCTTTATGCCTCCGAAACAGTAATCGCGCAAAGAGAGGAGGCGCGAGGCGACCGATTAAAAGGCTCTGCTCTTCATTGGTTAAAACGATTCGATTTTCAGGATCACTGTGAATTATGTATTAATACTGAACAAATGAATATTCATCAGATTTGTAGTGAGGTTTTTCAAGCTATAGAAACTTGTCTTACGCGGGCTAATACTTAACGATTTTATTACGATTTTTTTACACACATTGCTCTATAAACCTGCGCATGCAAAATATAGAATCAGCTCCTCACGTTCAAAGATGTTTTTATGAGCACTATGAAGAACTATGAAGAACGACGTATCCATATTCCAGGTTTTACTCTTGCCCTAAAAATTTGGCACCCTGAAAAACCGGACCCTATTTTATGTTTGCATGGAAAACTGGATAACGCAGCAAGTTTTGATTTATTAGCTCCGTTAATACCTGATCGACAACTTGTAGCTGTTGATTATCCGGGTACTGGATTTTCAAGTCATTACCCACCAGGAGTCTTACCGCATTGGAAAAATGACGCACTACTTATGTTGCATTTAATCAAAGAACTCAAATGGGAGCATTTTGATATCATTGCGCACTCATTGGGCTCGTTACTGGCAACAACCATAGCAATCATGCAACCGCAACAGGTTAGATCTTTGATTTTTCTAGATATTTTAGGACCAAAAATTAATTTTATAGAACAAGCAAAAGTCAATTTACAACGCGATGCAGCAACTTATTTATCCTATAATCCGCAGCAAAGAACCATGTTTAATGATCGCGTTTCCGCCATTCAGGATCGTATGAAAATTGGTCCGATCAGCTATCAAGCAGCCGAAGCATTGGTATCTCGAGGTGTTGTACAAAGTAAAGAAGGTTGGCATTGGACTTTTGATAAACGTTTACATTGTGTTGGGTCTACGCTTCCTTTTGAAGATGAACTAAGGGCGATGTTTGCAGCAATTGAAACACCTGTATGCCTTATACGGGCAAAACAAGGACTGCTCTATCCAAATGAAATTTTTCAAGAACGTATGAAAACAATAAAAAATTGTGGTCTTTATGAGATTGACGGAGGACATCATGTCCACATGGAAGATCCAATATTAGTGGCAAAAATCATCTCTGATTTTTTATATGATAAGCACTGTTTTTAGCCAGTTAGATGCTATTTTTTCCATGACTATTAATTTGTGATCTAGTTGTGCTAAAATGCCGCGGGCTTCTCTTCTGTTAGAGAAAATTTGATTTTTTTATAATGAAAGTAAGGGGTGGTAAAATGGCGGGATTTTTTGGTTGGACTTGGGGTGAAAAGAAATTTGATCAAGTTACAAATGCACTCAAATCATTTGATAAGCCCGATATTTATGGAACGATTGGGAAGCTAATGATCGAAATCAAACAAGAAAAAGGAAAATCAAAGCACTCTCACGATATTAGAGAGGCATTAGTGCAACTGGAAGCTAAATTAGATGAAGCAAGAGAGAAATTTGACAATGAGACCAATAAAAAAATGACTGTCTTGCAATTTGGGTTGGTCTGTCGAAATTTTGCCGAAGAATGTCGCTCTGCTTTGTATAAGTACGAACCAACATTAATGGCAGCGCCTGGTTGGGGAAATAAGTTCAAAGCATACTTCAAAGCATTTTTAGAAGAATATTTCGGGTTGGTCACCGATTTTGAAGTTACGAAAAGTACACTTGGGCTCGAGAAGAACTTTAGAGATCCATTTAACAAAGCAAAAACTGATCTTATGCCCCCGCAGGATGATTGTGAAGATCCATGTAGCTGCATGCCTGGATTCTAAGTTACCTATTTTCGTGTGACCTGGCTGTTATACAGTCCGATTCTTACTTGTAGCCTGGGGGGCAGCAAAACGTAACCCAGGCTACAAATTCATAACCTCAAAATTCATTTTCAATGAATAAATTTCACCATCCTTATTTTTAATTCTTATCCTCACCAATCAATGCTACTATTGTGATCTCAAATCAAAGAATGTGTATTATGTTCCGCGAGATACCTAAAATAATTTATAGTTTTCTGCTCGGCCATCCCATTTTTCAGGAGCTAGTTTATGAGCCGCATGATTCTGTTTACATCTGGTTTAATAATTATATGGATAGTTGGTTATTTTTTGGTAATAGGAAGCCATGTATTGATTCCTTTTGTGATTGCAGTGTTCATTTGGTATCTTCTTAATACGATAAGTAACATCATTCAACGAATACCCGCGATACCTAATTGGCTAAGTATGATCTGTGCCTTTGCAATACTTGGGGTGTCCTTTTTAATTTTTATCAATATTATTACCAATAATGTCACTAATGTCATAACAGCATCCAATCGCTATCAAGAAAACCTATTAACAATTTTTAACAATATTGATCAAAAATTTCACATTCAAATATTAGCAAGTATGAATAGCATGATCAAAAGTCTAAATTTTCAAACGATTTTTACGAGTGTCTATGGAGTATTCTCAACCCTTGCCAGCTCTACAGTACTCATTTTATTGTATGTTGCCTTTTTATTTGTCGAACAACATTTCTTTCTCAAAAAAATTGATGCGCTGTTTCCCTCTTTGGAAAGTCGTCTTTTAGTAAACAATATCATCAGCCATATCGCGAATAACACACAGACCTATCTGGGAATTAAATCTATTTTGAGCATTATTACTGCACTTTCAAGCTGGATAATCATGAAATGGGTAAGATTAGATTTTGCAGAATTTTGGGCACTCCTTATCTTTTTTCTCAATTTTATTCCCAATATTGGTGCCATTATTGCTATTGCCTTTCCAGCCTCTCTGGCTCTAGTTCAATTCGCTAGTTGGCTTCCTTTTACTGAAATCATTCTGGCTTTAGGAACCATCCAATTTATTGTAGGAAATTTGATTGAACCACGTTTCTTAAGTAATTCATTGAATTTAAGCCCATTAATTATCTTAATTGCATTAGCCGTTTGGGGCGCGATATGGGGCATATTAGGCATGTTTCTCTCAGTACCCATCACCGTCATGATGATGATTATCTTTGCCCACTTTGAAAAGACCAGACCTATAGCGATTCTTTTATCCCAAGACGGAGATATCTTCAAAACTTATGAACTATTGCCTATAGATAACTCACCCGAACAAGATTGGGTTCAATATTAGAGCAGTACTCTAAAAAACGGGTCTATACTTTTAAGTATCTTGAATTAAAAGGGACTTAAAATGGATTTTATTAAAAAGACCATTGAACTGGCCAAAGAGAATGTAAAACAAGGCGGCAGACCTTTTGCTTGTTTAATTGTAGAAAACGGTAAAATCATTGCTGAAGGAACCAATCTGGTTGCCCAAACAAACGACCCTACCGCACATGCAGAAATTGTAGCGATAAGAAAAGCTACCGCAAAACTGCATACCGAACACCTTCATAACTGTGAGTTTTATATTTTAGCCCATCCATGCCCTATGTGTTTGGCTGCGATGTATTATTGCAGTCCGCTAAAAGTAACATTTATTACTTTAAGGGATGATTATAAAAAATATTATATTGATGATCGCAAATATTTTACCTTAGACAATTTTTATGATGAATTTGCTAAGCCTTGGCAAGAAAGAAGTTTACCAATGACCTATCATGCCCATCCTGAAGGAATCAAAGTATATGAGCTTTGGCAAGAACTCAATCAAAAGAAGAACAACGAGTCATAAGATTCAGAGATTCGTGGCCAGGCACGGCGATTGCGTTGTACTGTCTTGCCTATATCCTGCGGCTTGTCCGCAGGACCCAGGTCGATCTCTAGATCCCGCGGACAAACCTAGGGACGTAGGATCCAATCAGACTAACTAAAAATCATTTACTTTGTTTCCCAGAATGCAATATGAGCCCCTGTAGGATCTTTAATAATCGCAAAAAGCCCCATATCTCCAACATGGGTAACTTCTTTAATTTCTTGAGCTCCGTTTTGTTTTGCTTTTGCTAGAGTATCGGCAACATTATTCACCAAAATATAAGCCATCCAATGGGGTGGAATTTCATTTTGTTGATTTTTAGGAATTTGCCATATGCCTGCAAATTCTTTATCGTTGGCTTGAATCAGAGTGTATGTCATTTCACCAGAATGTATTTCTTTAAATTGCCACCCCAGTACTTTGCTATAAAACTCTTTCGCTTTGTTCACATCCGCAGTAGCTAATTCATTCCAACAGAATTGACCCATAGAATTTTGTGACATAATCATTTCCTTATTTTATTAGAGGTGCTTGAATGATAGCTCATAATCACAAAAGATGTTAGAAACTATGAGCTGGAAATAAAAAATATGCCTTCTAAGCAGCTGGTGCAGCTTTAGCGGCTTCTTTTTGAAATTCCTCTAGACCTGGAAGAAGATTTTTGCGGAATGTAAAGAGATTTGCTTCAGTGGATGCAGCAAAAAATCCAGGCTTATAAGGTTTTTCCTCTTTATAATATGCCTCATAGACAGGAGCAACAATATTTTTATCTATCCATTCCATAAATTGATTGAGATAACTACCTGAAGAAAGTTTTGGAAGATCTTCATTAAATCTGTTCGTGAGGTCCTGAACTAAAGTATCCACTTTCCCTTTATTATTCACTGCAACACTTCTTAATTGTTTTTTTGAATCTTCCAGATTGTCCAGACGCAGAGCTTCCTGAGTTTCATGAACGCTTGCTGCCAATTGGTCTATTTCTGCGTTGTGCTCTGTAAATGTTTTCCGTAAATTATCCAATATCGTGAACTTTGCATTTTCTTCTGTGTCTGATAAATATAGTTGTCCTAACTGGAATATTTCTTGATTTATCTTCTGCAAAACTTGCCCCACCATGTCCGCTCTCTTTTGTATAAGCGCACTTTGTTTTTGAAGTGACTCCATTAATTCGCTAAATTCATCAATTTTGTTAAGAGGACTTTTTTGCGGCAGCTCTGAAAGTAATACTTTTATAGTCTCTACATTCTCGCTGCTCTGAAAAGCTAGCATGAGTTGATCATAAGTTTTGTTATACTCTTGGACTTGTTTTTTAAGCCCCGCATTTAGAAGATAAGTTTTCTCCTTATAAATCAAATTTCCTGACTCATTTAAAGTAAGATGTGAGTATTTTGAAAAATCACGTATTAAAGCGCCAAACTCTACTTGCTTTTCAATAAATTGAACAATATTACGATGATTATCTAATAATCGAGTAAAATTTGATCTTATCTTCTGTAAAGACTCTAAATCTATCTCTTTTGAAGAGATTGACTTCGAAGAGAGCTCATCGCGTAAAGTATTAGTTAAGGTCTCATGAAGATGATTATACCTATCAACTCTTTGTTCGGTAATGTCATCTAAAGGATAACTCCTTTCTTGAATCCGTAGAGAGGTTCCATTTACAGTAAACAGGGAAAATCCTGAAAGCTCTTTTTGTATCTCCAAAAGCTCTTGTCTTCGGTTTCTTTGCTCCTCAAGATAAGCATTGATATTATTTTGATTTTCCTCTAACCGGGTAAACCGTTCTTTTATCTTCTGTAAGAATTCGGCATTTAAAGGTTGGGACACCAACGAAAACTCATTAAAAATCTTAGCCAACTGTTCATATTGGTAATTATGCACCACCACCATTTGTTGCGTAGTATAATCCAGAACATAATTAGCACCTTCAAAAGGTAGAGCGTTTTCCTTTAAGATAATTTTCTGTAAATTTGATAACTTTTCTTTTATTTCTAAAAACTCTAGCCTGTTTTTTCTTTGCTCTTCAAGAAACGCAATAATGATTTTTTGATTTTCTTGTAATGCAGCGAACCGCTCTTTTTTATCCCTAAATGAAATTGGATCTACTGAAAATTTTTCGCCATTTAAGTCTTCGGATAATAGTTTATGAGCAAGATTATATTCTTCAACCAATCTTTTAGTTTGAATATCCAGAACATAAGTTCCTCCTTGATATTCTAATGAGTCATTCTGCAAAGTGAATTTAAGAACAGATTTTGAAAGTTTGCTTTTTACCTCTAAAAGATCCAGTCTGTTATTTTTTTTCTCTTTTTTATACGCAACAATATACTGTTCAATTTCAGTTTTACTTTCTCTAAGAGTCTTTAATTCTTGTTTAAAATCAATATTATCAGTATAACTGACCGATTTCTCTCCCGTCTCAAAAGCATCAACAATCTTTGCATGTGCTAAAGTATAATGCTCTATATTTTTTCTAATCGTATCGGAGATATAATAAGACTTGTTATCGTAATCAAAAAATTTTCTTTTTTCTGTTAGGAGTGGAAAATCTTTTTCAAATTGCTCTTTTAATTTCTTAATGTCTCTGCTTGTATTTCTAACATGGCGAACAATAATACAGTCTTCAGGGGAATCGGGTGAGAAACCTAAAGTATAAGTTAATAGTCTATGTAAATACCATTGTGACTTCTCATCATCTATTCCTTGTTCAAAATTATAGTCCAACACTTTTTGGTAATTCTGAAACCGTTGGTAAAACTCATGAGGAGCATTGGTAAATGCTTCATAAAGACTGGTCCTTTTTGCACAAAACTCTAAATCCTCGGCAATTAAATTTTTAATAATGTGCTGATGAGTTACGATAATGCTAGTAACTTGGGCAATATATTTTCTTTTCTCAGCTAATTGAGCAAGTATATTTTGTCGCTCTTTTATAATTTTTTCTCTGGTGTCTAGATCATCATCCCATTGCATTGAGGAAGTAAGTAGTTTTGCTTCATAGTCCGTAGCATTAAAACTTAAATTAACCGATCCTAAATCTGTGGCTAAATCCTTCGTACCTCTATTTGTATTATGATAAACAGAATCAATAATCCCTTTCACAGCAGATAACCCTTGCTGTCGGGTTTTAAGCTCTTTAATCTGTTTCCTAATCTCTGCATCTAATGATTTGGATATCTCTAATTTGTCTTCAATTAGTTTACAGACTTGTTCGAAATCAAATTTTTTCTTATTAATCTCATATACTTTATTAGCCATGTCCGCATATAAGTTGGAAGTTATTCTTCCCCCTTTTAAATTCTCGTAAATTTCGCTTGTTTTCTCCGTAATTTGCTCTATTTCCTCAAGAAGTTTTTGCAAACGTTCCAGATCTGCCCGAATTGCGTTCTGTAAACTAGGATCAATATTTTCTAGTTTAAATTGGATTTCAAAACTGCGTTGTTTTAATCGGGCATAAAGTGAAGCAACAGCGCTTTTGTTTTTTAAAAAAAGAGCACCATGTTTTTGAGGATCAAGTGTAGGGTATAAATCCTCTTCAATAGCAACAAGAGCCGTTTCAATCTGGCCTCTCTCTGCAATTGCTGCTTTCATCAGTTTATTATGATTCTGAAGTAAAATAATGCGCGCACTTCTGGGCATACGCTCTTCAAGACGCTCTTCGATCGCCTTTATTTGCTCCAGTAAATGAACGGTACAACTATTGAATTTCGATACTAAGGCTTTTGCATCTTGATTGATTTCCACACAGCGGTAGGTTTTTTGCTGAGTAGTTACTACTTGGGCCAATGCTTCAGCTTCGTCCGTTAAATGTTTTTCTTCTTTGTACTCCAGATCAGGTGAAAACGATTCAATTATAGGTGTCCGATTTTTTCTTTGTTTCTGTTTCGTTTTGTTATCTTTCATATAAGATACTCTTGTTTATTTGCCCCCACACCGGGTGATTATAAATTACCCACATTAAGTAATTATTAACTAATAATGTAAATTTTTAGAAAATTTGTTTATAAATTTGAAATATGAAGTTCAGCACTAGATCTATCTAAAAAGAGATTGAATATGCGTGAAAAAGAATTGAAGGAGTACAAAAAATATAATAATGAATACAGGGACAAATAAGGCTAAATTTCCTTTATTAATCGGTTTTGCTCCGCTATTGACGTTGACATTCATACTGTCTGAGTTGGTTGAATCATAAAAAGTATCTTTATCAACAACAATTGCCTGGGGTGGTAATTGTTCTGATTCTGTTCTGATACGATTGTTCTTTTTAACAGCTGTACCTATAGCCAGAAACTCGATAAGACCATTACCTAACTGATACACATAGGTTTTAACCCCTACGACATCATCGGCACCTATGGCCTGCGCTTCGTCATTGATAATTGCTAATGCATTCTCACGTGCATGATAAATCATGCGCGTCAGTTCATTAATTTCACCGCGCACAAATGCTTTTATTGCTGAAGTAATTCCTCCAACCAAACCGAGAGAGTAAACCGATGTACCTAATAATAATTTCACAGGAGCATACCCTAAACGAGCCATATTCCACATCTCAATATTCGTCATATCACTCGTTACGACATCATTATCAACATTGGTTATTAATTGAGGATTTTGAGAAGCGGTGCCTATCATGAGCATTTCATTCACTCCTCCAAACGGCAACACTGTTGTTTTAATACCCAATACCGCATTTGCTTTGTATTGTCGTGCATGATCAATAATACGATTTAAAGCCAGGTGCCTGGTTTTATTAAAAATATCGGAGTACTCCTTGATTTCACCACGTCCTAAAGTTTTTAAACTACCGATTAATCCCCGACCTAACCCCATAGAATAGGCGACATTACCAAAAGAAAAACAAATTGGTTTATAACCCGCATCAAGTTGTGCATATAACTCTTGTCCATCCGCCGAAGTTGAGAATGTTTCCTTATCCGTGTTACTTTCAGCATAAATCACTGAGCCTATTGATAAAAATTCAACATTAGCACCATGTAAAATCAATTGACTTGTAACTCCAGTGATTCCAGTTGCATTTTTGCTTACAGCTTCTTCTAACAAGCGCTTATAAGCAGTTTCTCTTCCTTCCGCAATAAGTGATGTAATCTGGTTTAATTCACCACCTAACATTGCTTTAAAACCCGAGCCAACACTGCCTATAATTCCTAAGGAATGAACACTGTTTCCCACCACAATAACACCCGGAGAATAATTTTTAAGTTGCAAACAAAATAGTTCGTTTCCAGATAATCCTGTGGTTACGGCCATAATCTATTCCTTAAAAATTATCCTTTTATATACATAGTGTAGATGGGATTTTGTCATTGTTATAAGAATGCGCTGCAGCTAACACAAGAGACAGTTGATGTAGACAATATATGATGTAGTAGCAAATTAATTATAGGCAAACTCTAAAGAGGTCTCTGATTGCTCTGAATCAAGATCTAAAATACGATAAACCTCTTGAGGAGTTTCCTCCTTAGGATGGAGTTGTTTTTGATAAGCATCATTTAATCGATACCCTATAAAGATAAGGGTTACCCCCAACGCGACTGGCCAAGAAGCTACGGCCGCAGTAATAAGAAATGCAATTCCCCCAACATTGAATGCCAAGTTTTTCAAAAATTCGAGATAATTTTTGCTGCATTCCTCATTGAGTTTTTTTAGGATTTGCCGATGATGTTCATCGTCCAAGATTGTACCATTTGTCAACTCACGTCGTACTGCAATAGAGGATCTTTGGTACTGTTTATATTCCTCTGAGGTGTTATACAGAGCATTCCCTAGCATACTAAATAAGGCTAGTCCGGCTAAAGCAAGTGGACCGCTACATAACATACTGATTGCAAAACAGGTGGCAATTATATTGGCTCCTACTATGTTAATTGCAAAATAAGTGCATTGAGCCCCCCATTCATCATTGAGTACATCAATTTGACGTTGTATGACTGCTTTTTCGAAGGGGGTTGCATCCTTTAATTGTGCCTGCAATTCGTGCATATGCTCCTGGTATTGGCTGGCTTCAAAAAGCCACTGCGCTAGAAACAATAATGTATCAAACGTAAGGAACACAACCGTGATTAGTGGAACAACAGAATCCGCTATATGAAAAAAGTTATTATAAGTAGTTAACAAACCTACTACCCCCCAAACTAAGTCACTAGCCATGATAAAACCGCGCTTTTCCATTTCTTGTTGCAGTACTTTCTTTGTTGATAATTCCTCACTTATTGCAGACTGGAGAATATGCTTGAGCATCAAGATTAAATTAATCATAAACCGGAACATATAGAGCAAAATACCCAGATCAGTAATGGCTTCACGTGAGTTATTCAGGAAATTAAGACCTTCGATAAAACTGTATTGATTACCAAGAACCTTATTGATCTCTTGAATCAAGTCGGATAAAGAACTCTTTTGCAGATAAATAATTACATAATTTGCAAGACCACGACTGTAGGAAAATTGAGAACGCCTAGTATTTAGTGTACCGATCTTTTGACGTAGCTTGGAAATACTAATGAAGGAGGACAGATAATCTAAAATACTTGTTTGAAATTCCTCTGCAATGTACCCAGGGAAACTATCAATTGATCCTCGCTTGTCTTGTGCAAGATCTATTTTATAAAATGCTTCTATATTTTTTCGAAGTTGTTTTAATTTTTTCAAATCAGAATCAACAAAATCGAGTTGATAGTAAGAAATCAGTAAATCACATAAAAAGTATAAATAATGTACTGTGGCACTCTCTTCGGTCCAAGAAGACTTATTCGATATAATCACTTGATTTAACGATAAGAACTCATCCTTTAATCGATCTAAATGAAACTCGTCTTCTTTAAAGGAAAAATCATTTTGTTTAAATGAATTATTAAAAAAAGTATGCTTTATGAGACCAATATTTGATTTTCCCATAAAAGAACTCTTTGAGATGAATTGTGAAGAATTGCTCAATTGTACTATGGGTCATTAAAAACAGATTAAATCAATACTGTTAATTTTCTGCAAAAAAACAGTTAAAAATAAAGAAATGATCAAAATAAAAATTAAACGGATGATTTAAGTACAAAGCCCCCCTCTTTTTTTTATAAAGACTAATTGATAAACTCACACCCCAAATAATCTATAATCCCGAGAAATAAAGTTGACTTTTGATGCAAATAATTCCTCTGATTCCATTGAAAAAAATTCTTTAGAAAAAGAGACAGTGGTTATTATTATTCCAACGCATAATGAAGCATTGGTCATTCAATCAACAATAGAACAAGTATTTGCATCAGTAGAACAAATTGAGCAACATGATGTGCATGTTTTAATTTTTGATAGCGCCTCTACAGATAACACCAAAAATATTGTTACTTCGTTACAGAATAATTATCCCAAATTACATTTACAAAATGAGCCCACTAAATCTGGCCTTGGGTCTGCGTACTTGCAAGCCATGAACTATGCATTAACTGCTCTGAATGCAGATATTGTTTTTGAGTTTGATGCAGATCTTTCCCACCAACCCAAATATATTCAACCCATGTTAGATATGTTACAAACGTGTGATTGTGTGCTGGGAAGTCGTTACGTCGAGGGAGGGAGTATTCCGGATAATTGGGAATTACATCGCAAATTATTCTCCGTTTTAGGTAATTACGTTGCTCGAGCAGTACTCACACCTAAATATAAGGATTTTACCAGTGGTTTTCGTGCCACTCGCCGGCAGCAACTTTTAAAAATTCTACCTCATCAATTTCTTACAAATCACTATGCATATAAAATGCAGTTGTTGTGGCTTTTACATAAAAATAAAGCAAAAATTCGTGAATATCCCATTGATTTCATCGATCGGAATAAAGGATACAGCAAATTACCTAAAAACAGCATTGTCGACTCGCTGCGTGTCGTTTTTACTTTGCGTTATCATGAAATTAAACGTTATTTAAAAATGTGTCTTGTTGGCTCGTTGGGTATTTTTGTACAATTTATTATCTACAATGTGTTGCGTGAATATTTTCAATTCTCACCTTTTGACGCGTCCCAAATTGCGGTATGCGCAGCAATCATAAATAATTTCGTTTTGAATAGCAAAATTACATTTAGCGTTCAAAAGAAATCACCATGGCCATTGAAAATAAGGCGTTTATTGTTTTTTTCTATTTATTCCATATTTATAATAAACTTACAAAGTTATTGGTTACGCCTAGGAGTTGTTTGTTTTGGCGCCGGCCCCTTACGTGAAAATATAATCATGGGTATCGGCATCGGTTTAATATCTCTTTTAAATTACTATACTTATTCACGTCATATATGGGCAGAAAAATATGTCTCTAGTAATTAAAGATAACAATTGTCACAAGAATGAATCAATCGGGAAATGGATATCCATCAGGGAAAAGAGCACACTATAGGCTTATTTCGTGGGAATTTTTTAGCTCACGAAGCGTTTATCTGTTTTTAACTCTGTATTTTATCATTTTACTCCTGTTAGCACCTATTAATGTATTATCGCTTGATACGTACTATTATTGGGATTGGAGTCGCCACTTGGCATTATCCTACTATGATGGCTCTCCTATGATTGCCTATTTCATTAGGTTAGCAACTTCATTATTCGGAGATAACTTATTTGCATTGAGCTTTATAGGCATTATCTGCATTGCATTAACGAGTGGGATTATTTATAAAAGTGCTCGATTTTTTTTATCCCGCGAAGCGAGTTGTATTGCAATGTTATCGTGGCTATTATCTCCACTGGTCACCTTAGATATTTTAAAACAAACAACCTATGATTCGCCCCTTACTTTATTTTGGTCATTAACTCTGTATTACACTATAAAATTTATTAAAACCAATAAAATAAAAGAACTCTACTTAATAGGGATTAGTGCAGGCTTGATGATGTTATCCAAATATAGCGGCATCGTTTTAATCCTTTCTCTGCTTATTTTTTTAATTTTTAGTACTTATCGCTCAATCTTGAAATCGAAACATTTTTATTTTGCTACGCTTCTAGCCATTATTATTTTTAGTCCAGTGATGCTCTGGAACTATCAAAATCAGTGGCAATCATTTATCTATCAGTTAACTACTCATAAACTTAATTCTGGAGTAAACCCTTTTTATCATACGATAGAAACATTTTTTACCTTATTTGTTCCTTCATTAAATATTATGCTGCTTCCTCCATTTTTAGTACGAAATCAAAAACTGGATGAAAAAAGTGCATTAATTATTAGATTGTGTCGTATCATTTGTATTACTTTTCTCTGTTTTTACTTATATACCGCAAGCCAAGCTGGGATAAGAGAGTTCTGGCTAACGCCTTATCTAATTAGCAGTGTGATTTTATTGGGATATTGGCTGACCACTTTTCCTTATCGTAAATTCGCTATTTTATTGCCTATATTGTACGTACTAATTAGCTTGTTCATTCTCATAGATAACACCTCTAAATTTAATCTTATCAAATCAAAAAAACTTATTTTCTATCATTTAATACAACAATTGAATGCGACAAATCCAAAATTACCCGATACGATTTTTACTTCTGGTTGGTTTGCAGCACGCATGCTCTTTTTTCTCCAAAACAAGCCTATCATCTATACTCTGGGTTGTGGCACTGAGCAAAACCAATATGCATTATGGAATACTGACATTAATAAAAAAATTGCAAATAAGACATTGAAAGAAATAGTGTATATTGATCAGTATGATCGTCAGAATTGCTTGGCACAATATTTTGATCAATGTCAAAAAATACCAACACATATATTTCCTTTTAAGCATAAGGAATATGCACTGAATGTTTATAAATGCCAGAACTTTTAAGAATTCAGTATAGCCTGAGTGAAGGCTCAGCCGAGCAGGTCCGCCTGAGTGCAACGAGAGATAGCCCTCTGTAGCTCTATGTTTCGCTAGAAGATCTCTCGTTGATGATGTAGGGCGTCACAGTTGACTAATCTTTTTTTAACGTATTTAACGAATTATGATACCATCCCTGTTATTAGATCTTGATAAGGACTATCGATGCTTAAATTACTCTTTCTTTTTATTACACTGATTTCTTCAGTATGTTTTGCTGATGAAAAAGAAATTGCCATCACTATAGATGATTTGCCCCTTGTCGCTTCAAGAATGGACACTCCAGGAAATCGCCAACGCTCCACCGAACGTTTTAGCCAAATCGTGCAAACATTCCAAAAATATAAAGTTCCAGTCACGGGATTTGTGATTGCAGGAGCGATTGAAAAAGGGCAATGGGATTTCTTAGAGCAATTCCAGAAAGCAGGCTTTATGTTGGGAAATCATACTTATTCACATTATAACCTGAATCAGATCAGTGCTGATAAATATATTGCTGATGTGGCTCGTGCCGATAAGATTCTTACGCCAATAATGACCCAACCAAAATATTTTCGCTATCCCTATCTCGCAGAAGGCAATAAAGATAAAAAGCAAAAAGTATTTGATTATTTAAAAGAACATAATTACACCATTGCCCCGGTAACCATTGATAGTAAAGATTTTGACTTTAATGAAATGCTTTATAAAGTCCCATTTCGTTCCCGAGAAAAATATGTTCAAAAAATAAAACCACGATATTTAGCTTATATATGGAAACAAACCTTAAGAGCGGAAAAAAATGCTAAGGGTGAAAACAGCAAGCAAATATTATTAATTCATGCCAACCTTCTTAATAGCTATTTATTAGGGGATATTTTAGAAATGTATCAAAAAAATGGATATAAGTTTATTAGCTTAGCTGAGGCGCTGAAAAATCCAGCACCAATCATTAATTTCTCTCCCTCTATGAAAAAAGATACCCTTGGGGAGCAACTGGAAAGCGAATTCTTGAGTTTTCCAAAGCCAAAAGAAAATTATGTAACACCTGAGTAAATTCGTTTACTACCTGGGTGCGGCGAAATGGAGCCCAGGTATTTCTTAAGCAGTCCCCGGGGTCCTCTTCGCTGCACCCAGGTATACAATGTGAACAAGTAAATCAGTACAGGAGATTATATGTTAATAATTGCTATTGTTTTTTTTCTTCTTGCAATAGTGTGTGGCTTTTTTCTTTTTACAGCAATACTACAAGACAGACCTGTAAATAGAACGGTGAGGAATTTACATGCAGTTTTTGCAGCCTTAGGTTTGCTCATCGTCATTGTTCACACGTCTGCATTCATGACAGGTAAAGCGACACTACTTGTCGCGAGCTTAATTCTTTTAATTATTGCTGCATTGGGTGGATTAAGCTTGGTTGCACTTGCTAAGAAAGGAAAACAAATTCCTAAATTGGCAGTACTCGTTCATCCTATAATGGGTCTTGCCGGATTAGTTTCTTTGATATTCTATGTATTACCCTAATTATTCCGGTTCAAACTTATTTTTCAAACGTTCACGAAGCGATTGAAGCAATATTTTTGATGCTTTATCTGGTGATCCTGAATCAAAAGGTGGTTCGGGATCATATTCCAAACCGAGCTGTAAACTTTGCGCTACGTTTTCGTCTGTCAGTTTTGCAGCAAGAAACAAGGCCATATCGATACCCGCTGAAACCCCAGCTGCAGTAATGATTTTTCCATCGGTTACAAAGCGTTTATGCATCGGTATGGCACCCCAATTTTCTAATCGATTCATTACCGCCCAATGCGTGGTTGCCTTCACCCCAGATAAAATTCCTGCAGCACCTAGGATCAAACTTCCAGTACATACTGAGGTAGTCCATAAAGTATGCTCATGAATCTCTTTGATCCATTTAAGGATTTCAGGACATTCACGTAATGCAGTTGCATTACCAGCACCTGGAATCAACACAATATCAGTATGGGAGATATCCGTTAATGCATGCTCAGCAATGAGTGTGAGTCCGGAACAAGTACGTACCGGTCCACTCTTTAAAGCAACCCGTTGCACAATTACTTCTGGCAAACGACTAAGTACCTCATAGGGACCAATAGCGTCCAGAGCGGTCATCCCTTCATAGAATAAGAAAGTAATGTGCAGTGGTTTATGCATCTCTGTTATCCTTTTTTAACAAATTGAGATTTTAATTTCATGGCACCAATTCCATCAATTTTACAATCAATATCATGATCCCCTTCAACCAAACGAATATTTTTTACTTTGGTACCAACTTTTACTACTTGAGACGATCCTTTTATTTTTAAATCTTTGATTACAGTAACCGTATCTCCATCTTGCAGAATCTGACCATTTGCATCTTTAATCACGCGTAGATCATCGTGAATCTGTTCTTCTGCTCCATCTTTTGCCCATTCATAGGAACATTCAGGACAAATTAATTGATTACCATCTTCATAAGTATATTCTGAACTACATTTAGGGCATTGAGGTAGAGAGGACATAGTTTGTTCCATTCAAAAAGAATAATAGTATAGCAAAAACTCGATTAGTCTCCTACAACGGTAATAAGCAGGTGCCGTTCTTGCGCTTGATAGCGATGCTCATAGAGATAAATCCCCTGCCACGTACCTAAAGCTAATTGCCCATTTTGTATAGGTAGGGTTAAGCTGGTTTGAGTTAATACAGTACGAATATGTGCGGGCATATCATCTTGCCCTTCAATCACATGTTTAAAAAGTGGATCCCCATCGGGAATTAATCGAACCAGAAACTGTTCCAAATCCTTGCGAACTTGAGGGTCATAGTTTTCACAAAGCATCAAAGAAGCGCTTGTATGCTTGAGAAATAAATGACATAAGCCTTTTTGGATTGCGGCTTTTGATTGCACAGTCTTTACGTTAGCAGTAATATCCTGAGTACCTCGACCTGAAGTATTAAAGGCTATGGGGAATTGTTCAATTTTCATAAGATTGTCGATTACGTTATTAGTCCATTTACTATCGCAAAATTCACGTTACGATTCAAAGCAAATCATCAGGATCTACCATAGAACCAATAATAGACAGTACTTTATGTCTGGATTTATCTCCTCGTTGCAAGGTTATTTGTCTTATTGGTACTTTAAATATCTCTGCAATATATCTCAAAAGTGCTTTATTAGCGCGACCTTCAATAGGTGGTGTATTTAAGCGAATTTTAAGCTCACCCTCATGAAGACCGACAATCTCTGTTTTTTTTGCACCTGGCTGAACATATAAACGAAGGGTTAACCCTTCAGCATCGTGTTGATACCACACTTATCCCATCACCCTTTGGCGTTTTAAATAACCCAAGTTAAAGGATTTATTAATGGGTTACAAGATAAATTAGCTTAGAGAAGATCAGATCCTGGGCTACAGCTTCGCATTCACCCAGATGATCCAATTGATTTAGTTAGTAAGACTAATAGAAGACGCTACTTGTTCCATACTACTATAATTTTTTCCAAGTAATCGGATATCACTCTCTAACATACGTCGATTAGCTTCCTCCATCTCCTTTTGAGCATCTTGCATTTTACGTGTATTAGAAAAGAACGAATCGACCGTACTTGCAATGCTTATTTGGTTTTTCCCAATTTGAGATTGAAACCATGATGTAACACGAGGAGCAGGACACTCTTTAGTGATTAGGCGCACGGGAAGTTTGCCATCGCTTAATGGTTGAGCCAAGTTATCCCCTGCTTTTTCTAAACGCTCCAATAAAGAAGGATCATTTGTTTTAATTGCATGGCGTATAGTCGCGTCACGAATGATTGTCAGCATTTTTGTGTATTTTTCAACCTTCTCTTGTGCTGCACCTTCTACGAGCTTCTTGGCGGCTGTATAAGCTAAATTCTCACCATCAAAAATAATGTGAGGATCTTTTGCAAATATTTCTAAAATTTCTGGACGACCTGTGGATAAAATAACACTCATAGTCGTTTTAGTGGCTTTAGGATTTTCAAAGCTAAGATCAGGGTGTTGTGCAATAAACTCTATCAAATCTAACGGAGGTGTTAAGAGAAGAACGACTCGCATCAGAAGACTTCTTCCACTGGTATTTACTGCATTGATTAACTCTGGATGATCATTAATCAAATTTTTAACTTGTTCATATTCTTTTTTAGTTACAGCTTGCCATAGTGCTTCTTCATGTGGCGTCATTTTTCTCTCCCTTTTATAAAAAATTAGACACATTATAGCAAAAAAGAGGCATGCTGTGGTATAAAATTTCAATTATGATACAAAAATCATTTACATTCCCACACCACTTTGTGGGCTATTTTTGAGCTGAAACATAGAGGCAAGGTTATCTTTTACTTGATTTAATGGTTCATAATCAATGCCTAAATTACATGCCTCACAAATTTTTTGAATGTGGGATGGGCTTCCTTTATCAAAGCCAATGGATTTTACATCTTCAATGAGATTTTCGATTCTTTTTATTTTTTCTGCGATTTCTGGTTCGGCTTCTTCATTCAATTCACTTAAAACAATGGATAACTCTTCGATCATTGATTCATAATTACGCTGTTTTTCCGGATCAAACTCAATGAGCTCAGTACCATCCCTGATGGTATTCATAAAGAATCGATATCGTTGAACGTGTACTGAATTACGTGGTTCTTCACTAGGAATAACTTCAGACCCCTCTTTTTTAGGACTGGCAAGTTCAATAACAGACGTATTTGGTTTCGTATCAATATTTTGCGCATCTGGAATAGGAACACTATGAGGTTTTTCATCAAGGCTATCCTTAGACGCTCCATTCATCACCTCAACAGTAGAGCTGCTCGATTTTAGGTCAACGTCTCGCTCAGTAGACATAAAAGGAATGGAAGTATGTTCATTAAGGACCGTAGAATCATGCGGTTCTTCACTCATGGGCTCAACAGTAAGGGTACTTGATTTCAGGTCAAGGTCTTGCTCTTCAGGTATGGAAGCAGAGTGGATTTCATTGAGTACTAGAGAATCAAGCGATTCTTCACTCACAGGTTCAACAACCGGTATACTTGATTTCAAATCCAAATTTTGTTCTTCAAATTCAAGGTTAGTAGGCATTTGAGGAGATGTTTTGGAATCCACATTGAGAGATTCTGGAGCTATAGAAGAATTTTTTGGAGTTAAGATAAACATTGTTTTTATTAAATTTACATTAACATCAAAACGTTTTTTTGCATCTTCTGCTAATATTGGTTCAACAATACTCACTATATTTTCTAATTCTTGATTACATTTATTTAATAAAATCTGAGTAGAATCATAATCTTTAACTGTTTTTAATTCTTCTTTATATTTTTCTAATTGCATAACGCTCATATCAAGTTTGTTAATCTGCTCCTCATTCAATTCATGAACAGGACATTTTTTTAATTCCTCTATGATTAAACTCAAACTACTATCTACATCCTCTAAAGCATGAACACGTGCAGTTTCATAATGAACAGTAAGCTCCTCCATCGCCTGTTTCCATTCGCTTTGAATCGCTTGACTTTCCTTCTGAAAATTCATGGTAATTGTTTGGTGTTCTTCATAAATCTTTTGTAATTGTGGTGACTCATGACGAACTTCTTCAAAAAATGCTTCCAGAGCTCCTTGCGCTTCTTTAAATTTTTCTTCTTTGATTTGATGCTGTTTTTCAAGAACCTGTATTTCTAAAGGAGCTTCTCCATCTACTGAAGTTATCTCCAGACATTGTGCATCCATTTCCTCTTTTATTACTACTAACTTCTTATAAAGTGATAGCGCTTTTTGTTTTGTTTCTTCATTAATATTTTCATCTTTATTAATTATATTTAAGGTCTCTCGCATTAGTTTAAGATGTTGCTCATAAGATGTATCGATTTGTTTTATTTGCTTTCCATGGTAGATATGAGTAATTCGTTTCATTTCATCTTCATAATATCGATACAACTCCATATTAGTTAAACCATAAAGCGATTTTTCCCATTCAGAAGTGGGGGGTGGAAATGATTTATGTGTTTCAGTTTGTGGTGTTGATGATTCTTTTTTTCGGGGAACAAACACAAAATCCTGTAGCTGTGCTGCTGCAGCCTGAGCTTGTTCTTTTTCTATTTCCTCAAGCAAGGCAATTTCTATTGCCAATAAATCTTTATCTTCAAAAAGCGAGCGGATAATATCAAACTGGCCAGTCACCGTAAGAAAAAAGAGTAAATTGTGCTCACACAAATGAATAAATTCACTTAAAAATTGTTCATTTTGACGAATCACATCATTTTTATTTTTGATCGAATTTAGCCTTCTAAGCCATTCTAAATAAGAAATTAAAAGAGGGTAGGTTGCTTCAGATAACTCACGTTGTTTTAAGATGGCATCGCTGGGATCGCCCATTACACGCTTTAAATGCTCATCTGGTGATATATGAAGAATTCCCATCAGTGATTACCCGCTTTATTGCTCATATTTCAATAAAGTATAGTATTTTTTATTCTATACGATCTAATTATGGGCAATCGAGTAATGGTTTTCCAATTTTAAAGAGGAATAAATCGAGCAAATCTGTGTTCAATGCCGTACATTTTTAGGTAGATAATTCATCACGCAGTAGCTCAAACATTTTGCATTGGTAATCTCAAGGTCACGAAAATAGGTTATTTCTTTTAAATAAAAATCGAACGTCTCTTGAATTGCTTCAAAATAACCTTTAATGACAACTGAATAACGCATTTTTTCGGTGTAGTGCATTTCGAGTAATTTAGAATATAAAAAAGTAACTTCATAAGCACATTGTGTATGCGCCATTAGAGAAACATCAAAACAATTTGCTTCAAGTAATTTAGCTTTCAGCCTATTTATATTGGTAAGAATGTTGGAAATGTAGAAATTAATTTTCTCTATCTTTTCTTTATAAACATCACCTACTACCTCCGGAATTGAATGGACCATATCACGTAAGAAATTTAAATCTGCAATATAATTCCCTAACACATTACTTTTCTTCATTTCTATAAATCTTGCTTGCCATTCAACTAAGTGCAGCACAATACGCTTATAGGCAATGAGTTCCTTTTCTTTAGAATGATCTTCTGTAGGAAATTGGTTGCTGGTTTTTATATGCTCGATATGTCCCATCACCATAAAACATGCATTTTTTATATCTTCAAAAGTTAATGACTCAAAATTACTTGTTTCGATTTTTTCGCTTATAGTATCAATAACTTTTATTACATCTTGAGATAACATTGCCATTCCAAAATTTCAACATCACCTAAACTTGAGTATAGTTCAATATTTAAACAAAAAAGACAATTTTGTTCGGAAGATTACTTATTTTTAATACGTAGTTGAATCAGCTTTATAATTGGGAAGCGCGGTTTCCCGCGCTACAGGTAATTACATGACCAATGTTACTGATTCAAGTTTTGTGTCAGGAATATCAATAGGTACACGTGATGGTAATACATTAGATTTTGGAATCTCTCGGCGAGACGGTTTAGCTGCTTCTTTCGCTTTAACAGCCATTAGTTCATTTTCAAATTTAAAAAGCTCTGCTACATCGGTAATTCGCAGGGCATAAATCCCTTCTTTTTTCTCTTCCTCATCAATTTTCTCATACAAGAATGCAACTTGTTGTTGCAGCGACTCAGCTTGCTCTCCCATTTGTTGACGTAACTGGTCGAGTTGACCCGCTAATGCATTCTGTTTTTTTTCAATATCCAGACGAAATGCATCATTCAAATGTCTTACAGGTCTTCCCATCAATTCATCAAACTCCAGACGCCAATCTTCCATATTTTCGGGGGTAAATACGTAAGCATAAATATTACCCCATAAAGTTTTGGGCTTCATCCCCTCTACGATTCGTTCATGCAAGTCCCTGAATCCGATTCTTAGCATTATATTTTCAATTTGTTCAATTTTTTCTTCCTCTAAATCAGGAAAATCAAATGTTTTGATTAACTCTCTGTCACGAAAATGCTTGCGAACTGGTTCAGGAAAAGAATCCAAATTTTCCGGCATTTTCTCAGCGATCAATCCTTTTAAACCAAGAATTTCTTTGACCTGCTCCTGAAATTGCTCAGGAAACTTAGCCACATTTTCCTGAGTTTGTTCTTTCCATTTAAGTAGCGGTACGTATTCTTTAATCAATTGATCTAAAGCCCTCATCTTTTCTTGAGTTTGCATTAAACTTTTTTCTAAAGAATCTTGTTGCTCCCTTAAATCCTGAGTACGTGAATTATAATGAGTAAAATGTTGCAATAGTGGATGAAAACCGGTGCCTTCAATCACCAAATCAAAATAATCGCTAAAGCCATTACTCCCCTCCTTGAGCTTAACCTCGCGGACACTAAACCCGTTTAGTCCATTAAGTTTTTCTTGGAGATTTTCAGCCTTACATCTCAAATACTTACTTGTATTAAGTAATTCTTTATGTTCCTGGCTTAATGATTCACAAAGATGTCGCACCTCTCCTCGTAGTCGAGCTAGAGGTCCCTGCAATTTAGAATTTTTTCTAGCGAGCTCTTCCATTTTATTCGAGAGGACAAAGTACATCTCATGAAAAGCATAGATCGAATTGCTCTCGGCTCGTATTGCATTTAATGTATTCTTGATTGAAATCCAATCTCTGTTTTTCTGTAAACCTATTTCCGCCTCTTCTATGGCTTGGATCGCAGAATTCAATTTTCCTTTTGTTACTGCACAAATAGACTCTTCTTTACAATCATGGATGAAATCAGCGTCTAGTTTATTTCTCTTTGTGCCAATAGCTGTTAGTCCATCAAGGGTAGCTAATGTTTCTTTAATTAGAGTGCGTGTATTCTTATGTCCCCAGGGAAATATCCATAAATCTTCAAGTTTCGCTTCATGCTCTGCCAATACTCGATACAAATTCTTCATTGCACTTTGTTGCGAAAGAATTTTTTCTTCTTCGTCTAGTGTATCATCTTCGTTTAGTTTATTGGCTTCACCTAACAAATTTGCAGCGTTTAATATGTCTCTAGCTGCATCCGTTACAGCGGTACGCTCAAGCAAATATCCTAAACCACGATGTTTATCGCTAGCCCAGGAAAGACTGGTTTGCAACTCATCAACCAGTTCGGCTATTACTCCATCAAAATAAACTGCTTTTAAATCCCCCAGCTCGCTTGGCGCTTCAAGGCCAGCTTCTTTATATACCCGGAACAACTCTTGAATTACTGGTTGCATAGCGTATTTATCAGTAAATCGATCTTCAGGCAATCTATTGGCATACTCCAATAAGTGATCAATGAGATTATCTAAATTTCTTGCATCCTTCACTTGTTGAACCAATAGGGATCGCACAATGCTCTTTAAATGAGGATTATTTTCTATAAGACCACTAATGTCCTTAACAAATAATTTCACTTGGCTTGTAGCAAAAGCTTCACGATAGCTTTCTAAATTACTATCAGCAAATCGTAACATTGCTCCGTTTATATCTAATCCGGATTCAACATAACGACGTGTTTTTTTCTTCTGAGCAAGCATTTCTTTCTTGCTTGTACGTAGAGCCAATCGATTAACTTTTAATTGTTCATCTAAGGAGACCTCATCCAGATACTGACAACGTAATGCATTAATTGAACCCTCTACTAGAAAAGTCTCAGCTTTTTCTTTAAGAAGCGCCCGATGCTGATCCCAAACATAGCGTGCAGCGACTTCATAATCGGCTAGTGATTTATCTAATGCAATAGTCTGTAACTTCTTATTTGCAGTATGGCGAATATATGGATTAGGATATTTTTTTTGTGGTTTAGAATTTTCTAGACATTCATCCCAATGTTCACTCAAGGAACGAATCAAATCTTCTCTTTGTAGTACTAAGCCTGCATCTAGTGTGCGCCACTCGGTTTTTGGATAGACAAGATGTAAAAACTCTTTCCAATCTTGGAATTGTTGCAGAACAACTTGTTGTATATTACTTACTGTTTGCATGTAATGACGGGTAACAGCAACTTCCTCATTTTGCTGACGTTGCAATTCTGCTAAAGAAGCAAGTAGTTCTTTCCGTTCACTTTGGGTCTTGTAGAACCCAGATTGTAAAACGGATGCACCTTGTGTTTTATAGAGTACAACGTAATTAGCTGGCCTATCTTTTCCACCAAGACACCGTGTGACACGTTGTGCTGCACGAACATCCAAATATGTTTGAATCCCTAAAAATCCCTTCGGATGTTGTGTCTTAAAATGAGCATCTTGTGCTAGTGTTGCAGTAGTAATCGTTATGGTATTTTGTTTTCCAGACTGATTGTTAATCCATTTTTTTCGTTCATCTACTGATTCAGTACCCGTAAATGCTGCAATATGGCTTTCCCTGAATCGTGTTTTTAGTTCTTCTTCAAGAAGTTTGACTTCATTAACATCTTTCGCAAATAGGACAATAGGTTGCCCGTCTTGTGCTTGATTAATCGCTGCTGTTATAACGCGTACATGAGCGTTTTTATTTGCAATAACTGTTGTAGCCAGTTCCTCACGTTTAATTCTTCTATGCGATGATATTGTACATGCGATATCCATATCGAACTTATTGCATAGTTCAACTAACCTCTCTTTTCGACCTAAAGTATTCGAGAGGCTAATAATCCGCCCCGGTTTTTTATAGTGATCAATAAAATCCATGGTTGAAACAGAATCAATACAATGCATCTCAGGCTCAATAACGAATTCCCAATCAGGGTATTTCTTTTGTAATCGAGCATGCAGAAATTGATGCACCATAAAGCTTAACTCATCTTGAGAGGCTTTTTGATTTAAGGGAATGGCTGCATGACGTGTTGTTTTAGACGGTGGAATAATAAAATCTACCCCTTCAACGAAACGTCGCGCCTCTATAGCGGCATTAATCCATAGACTAAATTTCTTATCAGGTAAGGCGTTTAACTGCGCTTTATGCGAACCTGTTGGTGCATGCCGGTCCAAAAGCTCTTTTAACTGGGTTATATCCCGAGTTTCGCTCCAGCCTTTGTCGAGAATTCTAAATCCTTTGTGATTAATGAATTCATTAATTAAAGGATAAACCCAGGCATAAGAACTATCCTCATCATTTCCATCTCCCTTAAGAGCGAGATTAAACAAAGTCTTTTCATCTAATTCAGAGAAATCAGCTCCATAAAGAATTAGATTACTCGATAGAGGATGACCATCCTTATACGCTGTCATGTCTTCATTTTCGAGCCTGGCCCGAGAACTATATGCAGCCAGATCACCTATAGTAGAATAATTTATCCCACCAACCTGATAAGTTCCTTTCGGTGAACCCACCTCAACACGCCTGAAATGAATACCTAGAGAAGCAAAAAAATCTTCATCATGTTGAGAACTCTGAATCATCAAATCGCGATTGGGGGCACATACATCAACAGATCCACCATCAGCTTCAACCCATTGCATTACAGAAAACAGTGCAGTGGCAATGCTACCTTCGTCCGTATTGAGCTCCATCAGCATATTGTTTTGCTGATTTTTTATTGCCATTAAAACGGCAATGAGCTGTGTGGTATCAACAAATTTACCTGTAGCCCGGAAATACTGTTCTCGTAGCACAGCAAGCAATCTCAACTGATTTTTTAGTTTATCGTGGGCATCCAGATGCGGTGCTCTTATTTCGGCAATCAGTGTATCTGATAATTCACGAAGTTGCGCACGACTGACTTGCGTTAAATCATGGTGGTTTTTAATTTGGTATGTTGTTGGTCTTCCTACTGCATTGATATAGATAATTTGTTGAGCTAAATCATATTGATCCTGACTACTTAACGCGGTTCCTTCAACAATATTTTTAATATCAGCAATAACTTGAGCAACGCTTGCGGTCTCAAATTGCTCCTTCAGAACTTGGTCTGCATGTTTTATAATAACATCAAATGCATTTTTTTGTGGGGCACGTCCCGATTTAGGGTCCTTATCAAATGCATCAACATAATCCCTAAGATCGTTAACATATCCATTTAGCACATTAATAAACGGCTCCATCTCTGGATAAGGAGGATAAGTAAATAATCCCGCAAGTTCTGAAAGGTTCAACGGATTTAACTCCAGTCCTGCTTGAACCGCCAACAAGCGATGAAGATTTGCATCCGTTGTATGCTTACCCAACACAAGTAATATTTTAGCCCAATTACTTAAATCAGAATTATTAGTACCTTCTAACGTGCAGACTAAGTTATAGTAACGACTTAATTCATCCTCATCGCATTTAGTGCATGATTGCATTAATAAAGTAAGCAATGGGACTAGTGAACGCACCTCTGCCTTCGACTGAATAACCGATACGGTTTTATTAATAACTTTATTTAGTAAGTTCTCATCAACTTTCGGACCTGCTTTTTTTATTCCATTGATTAACGCATGGAGCAAATTTTCTGAAAGTTGTTTGTCCACACCTTCTAAAGATTTCAATTCAATCATGTTTTTTAATGGAAATAAGGATTGCTGAGTTAAATTATGACTAAATGAACAACGCAATAGGATTTCATATGCCTCTTCCCCAAGCATTTCTCGGTATTTTGTTAAATAAGTAACCTCGCTCAAAGCATTTTGTAGCTGGTCTGTTGAGAAATCCGGTGTTTCTTTTAATATCTTGCATAAAATGGCTAAGGGGGACGCCACTGTACAAGTTTTTACTTGACTTAAATCATCCAGTAAATTCTTTATCTGAACTACTGTTTGAGAATTTTTTCCAAGTACTGTGGACTTAATTACATTTGTTAATAATGGAATAGAGCGGTGAAACTCAATGTTATTTTGGTTTTTAATGCGAATTAATGAATTAATTAATCCATTCACTGCATTTAATTGCTCTTCCAATTTCAACAAGGCTTCATCAATAGGTAGATCAGTATCTAATTCTTTAACCTGCTTAAATAAAATACGGTCAAAATCTTTATTTGATGTTTGTAATGTATTTATAGCGGTTCTTAAACTGGCTTGGCAACCAGCGTCTATTCTGGGTCTCAGTACTGCCAGGAAGGATTTCTGTGTAAAAAACTCGTTGCCCAAAACCTGATCCATTTGTTTTCTTTCTTCTGGAAATCCAGATAAAGTCCAAAAAAACCACCTACTGCTTAACAAATTCTTTGCGTCTTGTTCTTCCTCAGCCAAAGCCTCGTGCACTCTTCGGGCATTCACGGGACGTTGTCTCAAATACCACAAAACAGATTGATGGGAGCCTATCCAGGATTCCAAATATCCCTCGAGTTTTTCTGGAAAATCTTCAAACTTACTTTGGATTTTCCAATCATCATAAGTTTGTTCAAGCACGCTAAAGAGGTTAATTTCTGTTTCGGTAATCCCATCTTTTCCTATTTTTACCTCAGGCAATTCAGCACGAACCATAGCAAGAAGCGCTTTATTTTGATTTTCAACGCTAGCAAAGGTATCTAATTCCTTTTCTGCCTCGGTAACTGAGTTAACAATTTTTATAAGTTGCTCAAGAGAAGGCAAACGATAAGAAGCCTCTATATTAATATCAGTGAGAATTGCTAATAACTGTTCTCTACGCTCAGCCCGCATAGCATTTATGGCTTCTGCCAATGCTTTTATTTTTATTTCAAATTCACTTTCGTCTTGTTCATGTTGTGATGCTTTGGTTACTTCATCACTTACCAAAGAGAGGAGCACCAAAAACGGAGATAATGACTCAGTTTGATCATGAAAAAGCTCAGATAAAGAAGTGGCTAATTTAGAAGGAAGAACTAAATGTTGAAGCAATGAAGAAAAAGGAAATTTCTGAATGGGGACCGTTTGAGCCTGTTCTATACCCGAACGCAGTTCGTAATTGTTGATAATAGATGAAGCCGCATCACCATGTTGTATCATGAGACTCAAGGCCAGAGAACATGCTTCATAAAAATCACTCTGGTCTTGTTGTGAGATTGGGACGTTCGTTTTTTGCATGAGCGACAAGAAATCAATAAGTCTTATTAACTCATTAATGCTAGGCATTAACTCCCAACTTGAATACCTTAGAGCAGTTAAAAAAACAGGAAGCACCTTTGATAACTGGTCACTCATGTGCTCATCAAAACGATTGGCTATGGCCGTAAACCTGTTAAGCAAACATGTAAAGCTGGTATAAGGGTCTTCTGTTTTAGTACATGCCTGCTCCCCCGTAGTCATCAACGCAGCGATATTGAGTAATAATACTTTATTGTCGACACTCCACTTTGAATTGTTACTAATTTCCCGCTCAATCTTTTGATATACATCCAGACTATATGCCCACTCTTGCGTGCCAATAAAACGATAGAAACGAGTTACAACCTCCTCGTAGGGAAGGTTCATGGGGCATAACCATATACCCAGCTCCTCCGGCATTGTAGGGGTTGAATAATCAAGAGTTTCTGCATCAACATTGGATTTTAAATTCATTTGCCTTGATACCAGTTTGTAATTGTTATTACGACTGGCATGATAGGCTCCATTAAGATCTAATCCATCTAAATAAGTCAACTGCTCTTCTGGATCACTGCTGTTATTTATAATGAACAATAAGCGATCTAATGTGGGCTTCATAGGACCGATATTTTCTAATGTACAGGAGAATGGCAAGGTCAGATTTTTCTTCTCCAGTTCCCCAAGAAAATAATTATAAGCTTCAAATAAATCATTAAATTCAGTATGAACACTTGTTGCTTTATGTTGAGAAACCAAAGCAATCCACCATATTTTCTGTTCAGGGCTTAATTCACTCAACTTTTTAAGATTTGCCAAACCTTGGGATGACATTAATGCAAGATAGTTTTCGGGTTGATCAAGAAATAACTTATCAAAGTCTTGAAACAACTCCTTATCATGTAATTCCTTAAGATGTTGCAATAAAAGTAAAACGCCATCAGTTCCAGTATGAATTAACACTTGAGCCAGACCTTTATAATTAAGATCAGCTAAAGGTACTATCTGGAGTAGTCGTTTTATCTTCTTTAATTTTGGTGCATCAGGTTCTGTCACGTCAGACAAAAATAAAATAAAAGCCTCTTGCCGTTGTTCCGGCGAGCTGCTTTCACTCAGTAAATCATTAAACTCTTTTCTATAACGAGCTCGGTCTTCCAAGTCATTTTTCAAGAAACTGAATTGGCGGTAAGAACCCACGATATTACGTGGATTTTCTTGAGCAAACTCAGGAACTTGCGTCAAAGGAGTCCCTTGTTCTGGATGTTGATATGGTGGTTCCTCATTATTTTTACGCTTACGCAGCGTCGCTTTTCGTTCTTGATGCAGAGCTTCATGTTGCGAGGGAATTTGATATTGGAGTTGTAAACCCATACTGGGAGTTTTTATACCTTCAACCCAATTTTTTTTAGCTTTTCGTACTCTATTCGTATGGGGATGAAAAGCGATTGCTGAGTTAGAAAACTCTTCTACTTGTTGTTGGAATTCGAAAGAAAATTTTTGTCGTTTACTGATAAGATATGCATTATCAAAAGCTAATTGATATCGAGTCAGCGGAGGGGCAATTTCAAATTTATAAGGTCTACGTCCTGGTTTTGAAAGAAAATCAACCAACTTGTTAAAGTCTTCTTGGTTAAATGCATCACACGTCAATAGTAAAGTGACTTCTCCAGAACCCAACTTATCTTGCTCGTAGGTAGTTTCTAAATAGGCAGTAAAATTATCGATCTCATCAAAGATATATTCGCCCAGAGTGATTCTCATGCAGCCATGTCCCCCAAATAATAAATACTAAGACTTTATTATCCATATAGTGCGCAAATATATCACATTTTTAATGAATAAAATATGAAAGAAGAACATTACTGACTTAAATAGGTGAATTAAAAAACATCCAAAACAGCATTCAAAAGCTGTTGTGTATAGGCTTCTTTAGGACATTTAAAAAGAGATTCACAACTCCCAAACTCGACGCCAACTCCATTCTTCATGACTAATACTTCATCGGCAATATAGGAAACCACCCCCATATTATGCGTGATAAATAAATAAGAAATGCCTGTTTCTTGCTGTAACTCCTTTAATAAATTAAGGATCTGTGCCTGCACTGAAACATCCAAAGCACTGGTTGGTTCATCACAAATCAAGATATCTGGTCCTGTAGCTAAAGCACGAGCAATGCAAATTCGTTGTCTTTGCCCACCTGAAAATTGATGAGGATAACGGTGCAAGCTACCGCTTGGTAAATTCACCTGATTGAGTAGTTCCTTTTGTCTTGCACTAATTAATGAACGTTTCATCCCTTGGGCATGCATGCCTTCGGCGATTATTTCACCTACTGTCATGCGCGGGTTCATAGAAGAAAACGGATCTTGGAAAATAATTTGTACTTTTTTTCGGTATTCTCTTAATGAACGCCCTTTTAATGCCAACACATCCTGTTCTTTATAGTGTATTTCACCACCGCTAATGGGTAATAAACGCAACAAAGCACGACTTGCTGTGGTTTTACCACACCCTGACTCACCCACCAAAGCCAACGTTTTTCCTTGCAACAAACGAAATGAAAGACCATCTACAGCTTTAAATAAAACTTTATGACGACTAAATAGACCTTTTTTCTGGATAAAACCAACGGATAAATCATTCACCGTGAGTATTGTTTTTGCCTCCGTAGTCGCCACATCCCAAACTATTTTGTTTTTTTGCAAAGGAGGTAACTCTTCAAAGTCAGGGTAGAGATGACATCGTACCAATCGGCCCTCTTGTTCTTGTAATTGCGGCTCCTCCACGGGACAGCGTTCAAAAGCATAAATACAACGAGGATGAAAACGACACCCCGTCGGCATTTCATCCAAAGCAGGTACCAATCCACGAATTACTGACAAACGTTCTTCGCGTTTTGCCAAAGAAGGTATAGAAGCCAGTAACTGCTGGACATAAGGATGTTGTTTAACTCGCGAAAAAAATTCTTCTACAGAAGATTGAGCTACCACCTGTCCTGCATACATCACACAGACCCGTGATGCCATGGCTCTCACCACTCCTAGATCATGAGTAATCAATAATAAACTCATCTGATGGGTTCTTTGTACTTTTTTTAATAAAGCAAGGATTTGAGCTTGAATTGTAACGTCCAAAGCGGTTGTTGGTTCATCAGCAATTAAAATATCAGGCTTACAGGCTAAAGCCATAGCAATAACTACCCGCTGTTTCTGTCCACCGGACAATTGATGCGGATATTGATGGATTTTAATTTCTGGTTGAGGCATTTCCACTTCATGAAGCAAAGATAATAATGCTTCTTGCAACTCTTTAGCATTAAATGAGTTACATTTTACTAAGGCCTCTGTTAACTGTTCTCCTATTGTCATTACTGGATTAAGTGCAGTCATTGGCTCTTGAAAAATCATAGCCATCTTACGACCTCTTAATTGGCGCATCATGTGTTCTGGTAAATCCAAAATATCTTGTCCATCCACATGGATTAAACTATCAATGCCATAAACACCGGATTTAGGTAACAAGCGCATTAACGCCAAAGAAGTGAGGGATTTGCCACAACCTGATTCACCCAATAAAACTAAGGTTTCACCAGGACATAAATTAAAGCTGACTTCATCCAAAGCAGGCACCGTTTTATGGTGTTGTTGAAAAGCTACAGATAATTGGTGAATTTCAGCACTGTTTTTTTGCATATGTCTTCTATTTTGCCTGGCCTAATCAAAGCGTGCATCAGGAAATCATCTTGATTCATTTCCCAGATTAAGGCTCGCCAAATCCAGGCTGCAATAACTCATCCTGATTTCTCCCGCTTGCAGAACAGGGGATCTTTATAATAGATTTACAAAGGAACTATTCGTCTTTCGTCTACTGTATCATAATATATGGTAAAATAAACCTAACTTTTATTTGAGAAATACCCATGTCAGAAAACTATACTGCCCAAGCAATTGAAGTCTTAAGTGGACTCGAACCTGTTCAACGACGCCCTGGCATGTATACCGATACGACGCGTCCAAACCACTTGGCCCAAGAAGTGATTGATAACAGTGTGGATGAGGTGCTGGCTGGCTTTGCAAGTCATATCCGCGTCACACTTCATGAAGACGGCTCTATTGAAGTGGAAGATGATGGTCGCGGCATGCCTGTGGATTTACATCCACAATTAGGCTTAAGTGGTGTCGAAGTCATTATGACTCGATTACATGCCGGAGGTAAATTTTCTGATAAAAATTACAGCTTTTCAGGTGGATTGCATGGAGTGGGTGTTTCTGTGGTAAATGCCCTTTCTGACCGTCTTGATGTAACCATCAAACGCAATGGCATTGTGTACCAAATGTCTTTTGCAAATGGTGATAAATTATGCGAATTAAATGAAACAGGTATCACTAAAAAAAGAGATACCGGCACAATTATCCGCTTTTGGCCCAATCCTAAGTATTTTGATACGACACGTATCTCCGTAAAACATTTAACCCATGTATTGAGAGCAAAAGCCGTGCTTTGCACGGGTTTATCTATGACTTTTATTAATAAGGCAACTAATGAGGAAATGCATTGGTGTTATGAACAAGGACTTATTGATTATTTAAATCAATCATTGTCCGATGGAGATTATTTACCTGAAGAACCCTTTACCGGTGAATTCAAAAGCGATGAAGCCACTGTTGACTGGGCCTTGGTTTGGTCTAATGGGTCAAATAGTGGTTTTAGTGAGAGCTATGTAAATTTAATTCCAACCATCCAAGGTGGTACTCATGTCAATGGCTTACGCTCCGGTTTATTTGATGCGATGGCAGAATTTTGTGAGCTAAGAAATCTACTTCCCAGAGGAATAAAACTTACAGCAGATGACCTATGGGAACCCTGCCAATATGTATTATCGGTTAAAATGAAAGAACCGCAATTTGCAGGTCAAACCAAAGAACGCTTAAGCTCCCGCCAAATCTCTGCCTTTGTCAGTAATGTAGTTAAAGATGCTTTTGCACTATGGCTCAATCAACATCGTAACCAAGGTGAAGCTATCGCTTCTTTGGCAATCGATCGCGCACAGAAACGTTTAAGACAAGCGAAACAAGTAGCACGTAAACGCGTGAGCCAAGGCCCCGCTCTCCCAGGTAAGTTAGCTGATTGTTTGCTGACTGATCTTAGCCAAGCTGAATTATTTTTAGTGGAAGGTGATTCCGCAGGCGGATCAGCAAAACAAGCGCGCAATAAAGATTTCCAAGCGATTTTACCGTTGCGCGGAAAGATTCTTAATTCATGGGAAGTGGATTCCTCCCAAGTCTTAGCATCTCAGGAAATTCATGATATTTCCGTCGCTATAGGAGTAGATCCAGGCTCTTCTGATCTAAGCGGGCTTCGTTACGGTAAACTATGTATTCTCGCAGACGCAGACTCAGATGGTGCCCACATTGCTACTTTGATTTGTGCTTTATTTTTACGCCACTTTAAACCACTGGTTCAAGCCGGCCATGTATTCGTCGCGATGCCGCCACTTTATCGAATCGATGCAGGTAAAGAGGTTTATTATGCCCTGGACGATGAAGAAAAGACTCGTATCCTTAACCATTTAACAACTCGAGCGAAACCCAATGTGCAACGCTTTAAAGGTCTAGGTGAAATGAATCCCATACAACTACGTGAAACAACTATGGATCCCAATACCCGACGATTGGTTCAACTCACGATGGAAGATGAGGAAGGGGCTGAAGCAATTATGGATATGATGTTAAATAAAAAACGGGCAAGCGATAGAAAAGTTTGGTTAGAAACTAAAGGTAACTTAGCTGAGGTTTAATCTTTAATGACTACTTGCTGTTTGGATTCAAACATCCTATCGATAGCAATGAAGCTAAGTGATACCGGGGATTCACTTCCATTAAGTTAAGAATTTTTTGTCATTCCCGCGAAAGCGAGAATCTATCTTAGATTGGCACTACGTCTTGCTAGAAATGGGTTCCTGCCTTTGTAGGAATGACATTCCTTAACTTAATGGCAGCCTAGAATCCTTACCTTATTTCAAGTTACACCTTCCCCGTCCTACCATAGATGTCACCATTTTAATAACGGGATAATGTTAGAATAATCATCAGTCCATAAGATTTGTTCATCACCTTTAAAAAACTGCCAATTCGTCTCTTTCGCCAATTGAAACGCCAAATGTTCATTCGCAGTCAAAAAAGCCCATTCCGAATCAAATTGATTCAAGGACAGACTACCTTTGTTATTTATATAAAGCATCTTCAGCTGTAAAAACTTTCCTGCCGCATTGATTACTGGCAATAATTGCAAATGTCGATTACTTAAATGAATCAATATGCCCCCGTCTTTTGTAATTTTCTGTTGGTATAAAGTGAATGCTTCAAGAGTTAATAAATGTATTGGGATTGCATCTGAATTAAAAGCATCCACAATAACTAAATTTTGGGAGTGTGCAGGTAATTGCTCCACTCCTAGACGGCCATCATTTTTTATGATGGTCACACCTGGGCAATCGCGTAAATAAGTAAATAACTGGGGATTCTTTGCGAGATCAATGACTTGATCATCAATTTCAATAACTTTCACCCGGTCCTCTTCTCGAAATTGACAGACCATTGTACCAATACCTAAACCAATAATTATTACTGATAAAGAGCTCCTTTGGTGTTGCATGGCAACCACGATGGGGTTAATTGCTCCATAATAAGAAGTCATCCCATTCGGCTTTTCTCCTATAACTTGCAGTCCATGTATCGTTGATTGATTAATTAAGACATGGGTCTCTTGTTTATCTACTACTTTTTTTACCCCATAAAAATCACGTGCCTGCATCAAAATAGTGTCATTTTGTGATAATGGTGAAAAAATAAATCCAAATAAAATCAATAAAGATAAAATCAAACTAATTTTACTTTTTTGCCAGACAACTATAATAATTAACGTCAATAGGGCACACACTTGAAAAGAAGAAAAACCTCCAGGCCAATGAACACCAGGGAGGCAGTAGTGAAGCAACAAAGTAATCAGAACTACAATAGGAACCCACCAACCATTCTTCTTGGGCAATTGCGGCAAAGCAAATAAGCTCAGTAAAATTGCTAAAGGATATTCATAAATCCCGTTGAACCAATGGGGCGCCAAAATCCCATTAAATACTCCCGCTAATACACCACCAAGAGCCAAACAAAAATAAAACAATGTCAGCATTTGGGGTTTAGGCCTATCTAAAAATAGCTGGCGATGACAAAGTAAGGCCAAAATGAAAAAATTCAACAAATGAAACAAAATACTTTGCCAAATATTTATTTGCCCTGCATTTAAAATAAATCCAATAATTGGAAAAATAAGGAAAAAAATACTATTTCTTGCGATCCATGGAAATGAAATCAAGGGTTTATTAGTGAATACAAGCACAAAAGTGAGCAGGTATAGAGCCAGGGGTAGCACCCAAAATAAAGGGGTTGCTGCAATATCCGTAGTAATATACAAGGTCACTCCAAGCATTAAACTGCATGGGACAAAACTTAAAAAAATCCAATACAGCATGTTTTCCCAAGGCAAGGAGATAATAATCTCATTCTTTTTTTTCAATGATTGATAACGATTAGCATAGAGAATAAAGAACAATAGAGCGACATAAATTCCATACCCTATGCTCCATAAATAAAATTGATTTTTTATTCCGATAAAACGCTCAATTACCAAAGGATAAATTAATAAAGATAAGAGACTCCCCAGATTAGAAGCAACATATAAAAAATAAGGATCTCCGGCGTCCTTTTCTTTGCTCTGGCTGTAAGCAAATTGCAACAATGGAGCTGAAGCGCCAATAACAAGTAAGGGAAATCCCAGTTGGGTTACCAAATTAGATAAAATATTCCATTCAGGAGATCCACTCATAATCAAGGGCTGAAATAAAAGAGGCAAGGCAGTGAAACTCAAAAGAATGAAAACACTATGTATCGTTCGCCATATTATAGGTTTATAAAAAAAACCAAGCACAACAGCATATCCATAGGCGAGAAGCAACAATACCTGAAAAAAAAGCATGCAAATGGTCCAAACTGCCGGTGTTCCTCCATAAACGGGCAATAAAGATTTAGCCACCATGGGCTGTATGCTAAATAAAAGAATGGCACTTAAGAATAAGGTGATGGGGAATAAAAAACGCACCAAAGCATCCTTGACTCGAAAACCTCTCATAAAGAACATTGTAAAGTTTCAAAAACTGTTATTCAACTTATCATGTTTTAGGTTATTATTTTTAAGCTTTCAAAAACGCCAAGCAAATGAAAACTAACGTGCTTTTAAAGACAGTTTCTACGATGCATTCACGACCACGTTATCCTGAGGAGTTTACGACGAAAAATCTCCTGATTTTTATTTCTACCCATCTTCTGGAAATCTCTCACTGCGTTCGGGATTAACATATCCTCGGTTTTTTGGTCTACCGTTTAAAAATAAAGCCCAGGGTCCCGCTTCGTTTCACCAGACAACGATTTTCTGTCATTACCCTCATTCCTGAGAAGATGACTCGCCAATTCTTTTATAATCTTTTTCACCAAAAATGGCTGATCCAAATTGGTAATATTTAAATTCCAGCAAATTATTGCTGGGATCTTTCAAGAAAAAAGATTCATGTTCAATTCGAGTATCTTTAAAACGTATTTTCAATGGAATCTCAAAAGAAATCTGTTCCTTTTTAAGATGTTCCACAAAGGCATCAAACTCATCTCGCTCAAGAAAAATTAAACCAAAATGTCTCGGATAGATGCCCTCTTGTGGGGGAAGAATAGTGTCAATTTTATGGGCAACAACTTGATGATTACCAAATTCTAAAATCAATGCATGTTCGGATTCACGTCCTAATGAAAAACCTAATTGATGATGATAAAACTGTTTCGCTAAGGCGAGATCATGCACTGGAAACGCAAGATGAAATAAAGTCTTCATCATACTCCTTGTAATAGTATTTTATAAAAGAATAGCAAAGCAAATTCCCCTTAAGATATAAAATTTATATTAATTAACAAATAAGTGTGTAAAAATATTTACTCTATTTAATCCAATGTTACATAAAATGCATTTGAACTCTATTTTTGATTACATAATTCATATTGATGTCTATTTAAATACCATCGTTTCAACTTATGGTTTTTGGACCTATTTGCTTTTATTTGCGGTGATTTTCTGTGAAACAGGGCTAATAGTGACCCCATTTTTACCAGGTGATTCCTTGCTTTTTGCTGCAGGGAGTATTTCAGCCCAAGCTGGAAACCCATTAAATATTTCGATTTTATTTTTCCTACTTTTTCTTGCTTCAGTTTTAGGAAATCAAATCAATTTTATGATTGGACGCTTACTCGGACCAAGAATTTTTTCTGCTGATAAGTCCTGGTTACTTAATAAAAAACACTTACAAGAAACTCATGCATTTTATGAAAAACACGGAGGTAAAACGATCATTTTTGCCCGTTTCCTTCCAATCATACGTACTTTCGCTCCTTTTGTTGCGGGTATAGGCTCGATGCGTGTTCTTCATTTTACCCTTTACAATTTAGTAAGCGCCTTAATATGGATCCTAAGCCTATTGAGTTTAGGTTACTTCCTAGGTTCAATTCCCATAGTTAAAGAAAATTTCTCGATAGTAATTTACGGCATTATTTTCATCTCTCTATTACCTCCTGTTCTTACTTTACTAAATCGAAAGCGAACTTTGGGCAAATAGAAAGTAACCTGAATTTTACATTCAGGTTACAAACCCTAATCAACTATATTGGTACGCCGCATCTGGAATTAACAACTCTTGAAATTCGGCCAATATATCAGAATAATTTTTAGAAATATCTTTAAGATTCATTTCTCTTTTTAATATATCTTTTAATAAACCCTGTAAGAGCATCGTCCTAAATGAATGCGGATGAGTGTTACCGTTTTTACTATCGCGTAGATAATCAATTAGCATTTTTTTGGCTTGAGTAAGAGATGTTTCAGCAACAAATTCTCCACCAGTCTTAGATAACCCATCATTAAACTTAGTGAACTCACCATTAAAATTCCGAGCTCGTACCCTACCGGAATTACTATGTCTATGAAAAATTGAAAAAAAAATTCCTTCACTGTAAGAACAATAGTCCAGGACCGCTCTATTTACTATTCGGATTAACCGATTCAATTCTCTTTGCTCTGCTTTTGAAGTCATCAACTCCAAGGGTATCTCTTCACGTTGACTGAAAAAATTGCGTTTATCAGAAAAATCTTGGGGTCTACTCGGCTTTTTGTTATGCCCTTTTGCAACATTCATTCGTACAGGCTGAATTTTACCTTGAACACCCGGTTTCTTTTTCTGTGAGTCTACATCTAGAACAGTTAATGTAACCGTATCTTTCTCTTTCCCAGTTTGATTTTGGACATGAGGTTCCGAGTCCAAACTTTTTATGTTCTTTCTGTTTAAACCGAGCGAAGTAACTCCAGAGGAATCGTGAGATTGAGCGGAAGCTTTTCGGGATTTAGTTATTGCTACTTTTGTAGTCCAATGAATATTATTCTGGTTATTTAGCGTAATAGTATGTTGCGAAGGTATATCCTGGTATTCATATCGCTGCATCCCATTTTCCAACGTATGCAGATTCACCTCAAATGCATTAGCTAAATAATCCAGTTCCAAATGAGTTGCCCAAACAGAATCTTGAGTAATGTTTTGTAATGCCTGAATTACTGGGGAATTAAATTTAGGTTCGGTCAAGAGTGTAATAGTCCCTGGAGCGACCTCTTCACCATAAATTAATGAGATAAATAATGGTACCAACACCAATGCTTCGTGTTCCTCCACAATGCTGGAATGATTAATTTTTTTAAACGCTTCTTTAATGGCAGCGGATGAAAGAAATTGGTTGAAACGGGGATCTAAATCAGTTCCATGATACATTTCAGCAAATTTTCTATAGGTACTTATTGCTACTAATGCTCTATATTCATCATTTTTTTGCGCCGATGTGCATGCCCAGCGTAATTCGTCGATCTGCAAATTATAAGTCATTAATCTTAATGCTCTTTGCAATACTTCGAGTAATTTGTTATCAGGTTTGTCAAAATCAAATTTGCAAATGGCCTCATAATAATCTGTTATTGAGGGGTCCAATTGAGTCCATTTGTAAAAAGTTATTCCATTTCCTTCTTGTTGAATAATATTAATTAAACCAATTGCGAAGGCATAATAACCACAATTACCTTTGGCAGGATTATCGATTATTCTTTCTTGCAACTCTATAATAAGGTTATCTTCGGGGCTGAGATTAGCCGTGGATTGTTCCTTGCTACTTTCAGTTTTACTCATAGACATTGATTTTTGCTCCCCCCCCGATTTCACATCTAGGAATACAAGATGCTCACATATTATGCTACGAGAGAGGTTAACTCGCAATAGTAAGTATTCTGTTTTAAGAACAAGTAGGCTAATTTACAATGAGCAATTGCGATAGCATGCCCTTTTGAATCCAGCCCTTTAAATAAGAAGCAGCCGTCATACCCACTTCTTCAGGTTGTATCCATTGACATAATCCTTCACAAAGAGCACCAAACGATAGTCCTTGCGATAAGCCATCCAAAGCCCAAGCTTCTTCTTGAGATAAACTGTAAAATTGAATTTTATATTCTGGTGCACGCCAGACGACCCAAGCAGTGGACTCCGAACTTTGTTGCAATTCAGGCAGTTCCCGATCATGAACTAAAGCCTGCCAAAGGGGAATGATGTTCCATGAGTAATTGATTTTTTGTAGGGATGGATGAAGCACAAATTGTAAATTCGCCCACGCCTCAGGAGGAATAGTAGCCATATCCTCAACCCGTACAACCTGGTCATCAGCAGCATCAAAAGCCCAGTTCATTTTCCATTCAAAATCAGCGAGTTCTGCTAAATAAGGATATTGCGAGTAATTGTGTTTAATGAAATCAGATAATAAATCACCATACCAGCGAATTGAACGATAAGAAGAAGGGTGGGCGTCAATATAATAAGTTGCTAACGTGTTAAATTCCTCAGTCCCTAAATAAGCATATAGGGCAGGAAAATTAATACTCAAACTTTCAATAAGTCGAAGTTTGTACGCATCACGATATATGCTTAAACGAGTATCTACCGAAACCAATTCAGTTTGCACAATGGACTCACGAATTGCTGCCTGACCTGATAATAGAAATTTTTGAAATTGATCTTCTAACTGTAAAAGTCCACTCATACATGCACCTCCTCAATCAAAATTGATTCAGCAATCCGCCTTGCATGATTGATTTCCGCAAGCAACTCTGCAAAAGGAGGCATGTTATCATCCCGTTCAATCATTGACGATATTGGCCCCAAACGCTGTAATGTTGCAGCGTAAAGATCCCAAACGGGTTGAATTACGGGTGCATCATGCGTATCAATAATGTAATTCCCATGATTCGAATGTCCTGCTAAATGGATTTGGGCGACACGCTCAGGAGGCATGGCAAAAATATAATCCATTGGATTAAACTGATGGTTGACCGAACTGACATAAACGTTATTCACGTCTAATAAAATATAACAATCCGCTTGTTTTACAATTTCCAGGATAAATTCCCACTCCGACATTTCAGATTGTTTGTATGTTAGATAACTGGAAACGTTTTCAATTAAAATGGGCCGTCCTAAAAAATCTTGTACTTGTTGGATTCTCGATACAATGTGACTTACAGCTTCGCGTGTATAGGGTATAGGTAACAAATCATGTGCATTAATTCCGTTAACACCTGTCCAGCATAAATGATCAGAAATCCATACGGGTTCAATTCGAGTTGCGAGTTTCTTTAATTGCTTTAAATAATCACTATCCAGTGGATCAGTACTTCCTAATGAAAGGGATACACCATGCATTACGATGGGATAATGGGATCGTATTTGGTCAAGATAATAAAGTGGCTTTCCGCCCGGAACCATATAATTTTCAGTGAGTATCTCAAACCAATCTAAATTAGGCTTTTGCTGCAAGATTTCTTCATAATAATCGGGTCGTAATCCCAATCCAAACCCTAAGAAAGGCATTTTTTTAGTCACTTTATATTTTGGGCTTTCCATACATTAAATCCGAGGAATAGATAAAACCAGGCATGCATTTGCATACCTGGAATAATGCGAAACTCAATTGAAATTATTGAGCTACAGTACCACCAGCTTTTTGGCAGTCTTCTTTAGTCATTTCAGCGATTCCCTTGCCTTTGCAAGCATTTTGGCCTTTGCAAGCATTGTCAGCAGTTTTGCAAGCGCCTTGTCCTTTACAAGTGTTACCACCTTGGCATTTTACCATACCAGCAGCAGCATCATCTGCTGCAAAAGCAGGAGCAATAGCAAACATAGAAGCAGCACCAATTGCTAAAGCAACGCCAGTTAATTGTAATTTGTTCATTTACTTAATTCCTTTTAGAGTTAGTTAAATAAGCTATAGGCAAAATATAATTTAGCCACTTGCATTTTAGGAAGTAAAATTTAATTTTGTCAAGTTCACCTTTGAAAAATAATGGTTTTCCTTAAAGTGTAATCTTCAATGCAGCACACGCTTTATCATAAATTTCGATCATGTCCTTCATGTCGGTGCGCGTAAATGGGTGTAAATCGACAAACTCTCTAATTGCTGTTACCTGACGCAGAATCGCAACACGTTGCTTATCGCTGCGCAAATGAGGTGCGATGCGGGTAAAGTTTTGCAACATCCGTATTAGAATTGCCGGATTACTTCCCCCTGACTCTCGAATCATATCAAATGCGGCACCAACGAGACGGGAAAATTGTACAGGCACTTCAATAAGTCGAGTACGCCCTGCTTCATCTTGCCAAGATTCCCCAGTTTCAGGCAGATCAACTAAAACACTAATATTGTTAGTAAGCCAATCAACACACGCAACCCCGGTAAAAGTATCATTAATTGCATCTCCCAAAGCACGAGTCCCAATTTCAACAATTTGGGCAATAGCAAATTCCGGATCTTGTGATAATGTTCGATTTGGTCCTATGCGCAAAGTGTCATGGATGGTTTTTATTAAAATATGACCTTTTTCCTTGGGGATAATCTCAGCCAGGGTTGTATCAGTAATGACAAAATGACCTGGGCGAACTTTTAAAATAATCACCGCATCTTCACGTGTAGCAGCTTTGATTAACTTACTATAATTGATTGACTGTAAATAGCCTGGATTACTAGCAAGAACTGAATATCCCTCATCCAATGAGCGTTTACGTAATACCTCAGGATGCTCCTCTGCTGCGATATTTGCACTTTCCTTGGTGCGCTCCTTCCTCAATGCGACATAGTTAGTAATTACCCGAGACAAATCTTCATCAACTTTAGCAATCAAATTTCCGGTTTGAATCTCTTTGCGGATATTTTGGCTAAAATTAATCAGTGCTGCAAATGAGAGAATCATCATCAAAACAGCAGTTAACGTAGTCAAATGAGGTACAAATTCATGTCCATCCTGATACCGAACGACGACTAAGGTAAATAAACTAAAAAGAAACGTAGATGAGAATAGGCCTATTGTTCCTTGTCCATTCTGCTCAATGATAAATCGACGTAAAAGACGAGGGCCAAACTGAGTTGATGCCATGGATAACACCAGAAGTACAACAGAAAAAACAAGGCCCAGAACGGTACTCACTGCACCAATAATTGCAACAAGCATCACTCTGGCATCATCAACATCACCTATTGAAATCCAGCCTGGGTATTTGATATTACCCTTATGAGCCTGGACATCAAGAAACATGGTTAGGGCAAATAAGGCACAAGCAAGCAGACAGATACCCAGAACCGCGATACGCAAGTCTGTTCCAGTTCGTTCATCAGCATCAAACTCACTGTAATTATGTGACACGCTCCCTTTCTCCTTTTCCCTGGTAAAAAGAATAACTTATAAATTAAAGATTATTATTTAAAGGCTTTATCCTTGCAAGGCACCCTTAATTAAAAACATGTCTATAATTAAGGATAATTAGCGGACTATTAATAATAAAATATGAATCAACCCCTATTCACACCAAAAGAGATTTTTGAATTCATTCAGCAACATGAGCCTTTTAGTTTCATGAGCGAAGCATGTCTTTCAAAACTTTCCCGTGTTTTGGAGATAGAATCTCGAACTGCTGATTCCCTTTTGATTCAAAAAGGGGAAAACATGAATGATCTTTACATTCTAATTAAAGGCCGCCTTTACTATCAGGTAACAGATTCCGAAGGGAATGTGACGTTTCAAGGCGAGTTACATGAGGGCGCAATCATCGGTGAAATGGCTCTTTTATCTGATTTGCCCCGCTCTGCTAATGTCTATACATTACGCGACAGCATCATCTTGAAATTATCGAAGAAAAATTTTTTAAAATTATGTAGATCCTATCCAGAACTACTTAATAAAATAACTCAATTCACAATTAAGCGATTAACCGATTCACTACAGGGAATGCATGCTGCCTCCTCACGGAATAAATCAATTGCTTTAATTCCTATACAACCCATAAAAGACCTCGAATTTCAATTACAAGAAATGATTTTTCGTTTTTCTTATGGGGAAAAAATTCTTTTATTAACCAGTAGTTGCTTAGAGAAAAGACAAGACCTCTTAGATGACAATGGGAATATGAGTAATGAGGGAATTTTATGGATTAACCAGCTCGAAAAAGAGTACTCTTTTATTTTTTATCTAGCCGATGAAACAATAACAAATTGGACTAAATTTTGTGCCCGTCAAGCAGATTCGCTCGCCTATTTAGCGCTTGCCGAAGAACATGAAGCTGACTTATCTGAAGTAGAGCATTACATGTTAAATATGCAACATAATTTTATTAAACGAAATGTATTAGTACTTCTTCACCAAACTGCAAACCCACCTAGAAATACTAAAAACTGGCTAGAAAAACGAGCCGTAAATGGCCATTTTCATGTTCGAAGCAATACAGATGAAGGTATTTCTCGCATGATGCGAATCTTCACTGACAATACCATTTCTTTAGTTCTCAGCGGTGGTGGAGCACGCGGTCTTGCGCACATCGGTGTTTATCGCTTATTAGAAGAACGGGGAATACCGGTAGATTACATTGCCGGAACAAGTATGGGTGCAATGCTTGCCGCTGTTTTAGCGAAGGGATATTCTTCGAGTGAGCTCTTAAAATATGTAGAAGAATATTTAATCAAAGGAGCGAAAATTGATTTTACCTTCCCATATATTGCAATTGCTACCGGCAGAAGAGCCACAGACAGCTTAATTGAACTCTATGGTGAGGACAGTCAAATTGAAGATTTGTGGCTGAACTACTTTTGTGTCTCAACGGACTTAATCAGCAAAAATTTATATATTCATGATAGAGGACGGTTATGGGAATCAATTCGCTCGAGTATATCCTTACCCTTTATCTACCCACCGGTATCATTTAATGACAAACTGCTTATTGATGGTGGAGTATTGAATAACATACCTACTGATGTCATGAGACGGTATTCTCACAGTAGTAAAATTATTGCTTCGAATGTGAATAATAATAGTAGCCTCTTCAAATTAACGCCAATACCTTATTCACTTTCAGGTTGGAAGTTGCTTTACAACAAATTCATGGGGAAAGAATCAATATTGCCCATTAATTTAGGTGAGTTGGTGTTGCGATTATTAACCATCAGCTCCCATCAAAATACGGCAAAAATGATGGCCATGGCAGACTATGGTATTACTTTAAAAGTAGACCAGTTCGGTATTTTGGATTTTAAAAAATACAAAGAAATTACCGAAGCAGGCTATGAACAAGCAAAAGCTCAACTTACCGCTCAAAATTTAGCTGAGTTATTAAAGAGAAACCCTTCGTATCCTACGAGCAATGCAATGTAATTTGAGCTTTAAATTCAAACCTATTTTTTTGCCTTACGCGCCATCACCTGATCAAAGATAGCTCTTTTTTCTGGAGGCAAGGACTCTCGCCGCAAAGCCATCATTTCTTCAAGAGAACCTTGGATGCAATCTGGAGTAAGACGATCGAGAATTAAAAAGCCATTTAAATGATCAATTTCATGCTGTAAAACCCGAGCATAAAATCCTTCCTCCATATTCTGATGAAACTGGCCTGACTCATCATAATAGCTCACTGTAATTTGCTCATATCGAGGGACCTTTCCTGATTTGCTGGAAACAGAATAACACCCTTCGAAATCATGATGCATGACAGAACCTGACACTGGCTCATAGCTTGGATTAATCATCGCATGCATAGAATAGAATTTTTTAACATTATCCCTTAATAAAGTTGCCTCTTCAGGAATGTATACGGTAATGATTCTTCTTGGAAAATTAACCTGGGGAGCCGCCAAACCAACACCACCTAACTCATACAATTTACTTTTCATAGCAGTGATTAAATCTTTATCTGCTTGACTTAAAGGAAACTGAACCTCTTGGGCGTTACTTTTTAGAACCTGACGGTATTCAGGCTGTTCTATAGTTACTATATCCATAATCATACTCATTGAATTCCCGATTAAGAATAAAAATAGCATAATGCCTAAGCATAATCTGTCCATGACTGAAAGAAACTCGAGCATGAACTAAAAATAGTCTGTAGATTAATCATCGCAAATATCTTCAAATGATTGTATACATGTACTTATATGATGCAAAGCATGTATGGATGATAAATTGACAATGATTGGCATGATTATTATAAGCTGTTATTTTTTCGCGCAATCTTACTCCAAAAAATAGAGTGTTTCAAATTAAGAGTTACCCTTAATTCTTGACAATAAGAACTGTGGTAGAATTTCCTATTTCTCAAGATGCCTATCGCCCATGCACAGTACAAACAAGATATACCTGCGCCAATTAAATCAATATGATGAAGCGAATTTTCTCTTGACCATGCAAAAAAGCCGGAACTTCCACTACCCTTTTGTTACTGCACCCCAAACTCGTGAAGAATTCCAAGCCTATATACAAAAATTCGAGCACGAGGATCGTCGATGCTTTTTGGCATTAAATCAACACGATCACATTATCGGTGTCTTCAATATTAATGAAATAATTCAAGGCGTATTTCAAAGCGCCTATATGGGATATTTTGCATCAGTAACTTATGCGGGCCAAGGCTTAATGAGTCAGGCATTAAAGCTGGTTTTAAAAGAAATTTTCTTAGAACTAAAACTGCATCGGATTGAAGCAAACATTCAACCAACCAATACTGCATCCATCCACCTAGCCACCCAAAATGGTTTTCTCAAGGAAGGGTTTTCACCAAGATACTTAAAAATTAATGGCATATGGTGTGATCATTTTCGTTTTGCTCTCACCTACGAGGATTGGTTAGCCAATCAATAACGAAATTTACCACACCCTGCTTAATAATTGTCGATAACCTGTAATGACTTGATCTGCAAGCAAAAACTGATTTCGACCATATGTTGTGGTCAAACCAATTACCTGCATTCCGGCCGCTTTAGCTGCCTTTATTCCATGCAGTGTATCTTCGATGACTAAACAACGTCCTGGGATCACATTGAGACGTGTCGCCGCTAATAAATACCCTTCAGGAGATGGCTTTCCGCTTTGTACGTCCTCGGTTGTCACAATTGCATCAAAATAAGCCTGCAATTTACCCTGTCTGACTCTAGAAAGTACTGCCGATATTTCACTACGGCTGGATCCACTACAAATGGCAATTTTATTTACTTTAGAAGCTATTTTAAAAATAAATTGTTCAAAGTCTACAATCAGCGGCAACGGGTTGCAGGTATTAATAATATGAACGTAGACCTCGGATTTCTGTTGAATCAAACGTTTAGTTTCCGTATCAGAACTACTAACACCCTTATTGTGCAATAGCTTAGGGAACAGATCTTTATCGGCTAGACCTAAATAGTTTTCCATATATTCAGAATAACTTATGCTTATTCCTAGGGGCTTAAGAACATAACAACAGGCGTCATAATGAATGGGCTCACTATCTAAAATAACACCGTCAAAATCAAAGATAATCGCATCATACATGATATTCCCAAGTACCTTATTAAGCTGAGTTTCATAGAAACTTTAGCATCATTTTATAATTACATAAATCTGATTATAAAGTTGCTATCAAATCTGTGTGTCCCTATTAGAAATTTTTCACGATTAGAGGCTGACTCTCCTGATGTTGTGTTTTTGATTCGGTAGGTCTCTCAATACTAATTGAAGGGGTAATCGATTGTTCTATTTCGTTTTCTGCTGTTGGAATAGGCATCCCTAAATTGGCTATAGCCGTTGATACATTGGGGTATGCCTCTTCCTTGGATGAAACTGATGAAGTTACAGACTCCAGTTGTAGGGAGGTGCCAATTTCCCCAGTATATTTTCCTTTTATTTTTCCCGTTTCTTGATCAATGAGCATCACATAGGGAGGAGCAAATAATGACGATTTATGATCCTCATCTTCTATCTTATAAACACGGCGTGTTTCACCATAATCAAAATCTAATGTGATACCTAAAACTGTTTGAAAAAAGGCTTTGAAATTTTTTCCATGTCCAAACAACCAACAATCTTGCTGTTCCAGGTTTCTAATAAAAATATTAGTCTCTTCTATTTTGTCAGCCGCGTAATCCAAATCTTGGTACACATCATCATGTTCCTCGAGAAGAATCTTATTACCATGCTCCTGTATTTTTTCAGCCGCATGTTTTCTCTTTTCATAAAGCCTAACAAAGTCTTCCTCACTATAAATCCATAAGGACAGTTTTAAAAGAAGCTTTTTGATAGGGGATGTCCAAAAAGAGAGCTTGTCATATAATTTCTGCATATCAGCAATTGAACGAACATCATAGCCGGAGGGTGCATTACTGTTTTCTGCCAAAAAAGGCAGAACAGCGATTCTTGCATTTTTAATTTCCTTAGGAATCACCCATCCAGCGGTTTGCAGTGCTCGATTCATCGGTGAAATGGCAATTGACAAAGGCCGCTCACTTGTTGAATAAAATAATAAGTCACTAGTGGATTGACTGGTTTGTTCCATGTTTCGTTCAGCTTCTTCAGAAAGAGCAGCATTGGGGCTTAAACCAAATTTCTTTTGTTCCCAACCGCTGCATTTTCCATGACGACTAAATAAGAAATGACCAGTAATTTGAATCCCTTTTAATTCAAGATAGAGTTGGTCTGTTTCTTTAATTTGCTTTAATAGTTTGCTGCGTTCATCCTCTTGGCTTTGGTTTAATTGTTCTATGAGACAATTAATTTCTTTTATATAGACTTGGTGAATCGTTGTCAAAAGCTCAACGCGTTGTTTTGGTTCGCTGATCTCATTCAGTTTTAACCGCTCAATTTCCATTAATTCTTTAAAAGACATTCTTAATCTTATAAATAAACAAAATATCCATTTATTATACAAGCAAATAATCTATTTGATAAGAACTGTGTGCATCAGAAATTCTAAGTATTAAACTTGACAAAGTAGGAAGATGAACCAGAATTTAAGAACCAGAAGATGTTATGAAAAAACTATATAAGTCACGGGGTTTATGTGGAGAGAATTATGGCTACTTCAAAAAAAGTTAAGGAAGAAACGGCCCTAATGAGTGAAATTGACGCAATCTATAAACGTCGCGCTGTACGTAATTATAAACCGCAAAAACTGGATCAAGCGCTCATTCATTCATTGCTTGATGCTGCAGTACAAGCACCTACTGCGATGCATGAAGAACCCTGGTCCTTTGTGATAATTCAAGATCAGGATATCTTAAATCGCTTATCAGACAGCGTGAAAGCCTTGATTTATACTGAAGCCCATAATTATTCCAAAATGCAAATGAAATATCTGCAAGAACTGGTTAATAATCCTGATTTTCATGCGTTTTATAATGCAAGTACCCTTATTGTTATTTACAGCAAATTACATGGTCCTTTTGTAGCTGCTGATTGTTGGTTAGCGGCTGAAAACCTAATGTTGACTGCTTGTGCTCAAGGACTAGGTACTTGTGTTATTGGCCTTGCTGTTTCAACTTTGAATACTCCAGAGTGGAAAATGAAACTCAATCTTCCCTCTGATATCACAGCAATTGCCCCAATTATTGTAGGGATTCCAGCTGGTGAACCATCTGAGGTTTCACGTAAATCCCCAGAAATTCTAGCTTGGAAATAAAGGATTTGGGTTATTGTAACAAGCGCAGAAAGGCTCATTATCAAACAATGAGCATTAAACTCTAGATCGTTCCAAAATACGAATATTTAGATAATACGCATCAACTTTAAAGTTGATAGCTCTCATGAACTTACTTGTCTGCAAGCAAATCATGAGTCGCTTTTTGATAGGTGTTTAAAAAGTTGTCTTGAACAACCACCGCCATATCATTAATCGCTTGCACAGTATCCGTTTTTTTAAGAACTCCGGTTTTAAATTGCCAATTAGCAGGCAACTTCAATTTTGAGCCCAATTGCGACAGAGATTGCTTGGTTTGTGGGATTTTTTGAACACTATAGGATTGCATTACAAACACATTACCATCAGGGTCAATAAGTTCATAAACAGGTTTTCCACCTTCATAGATCCATGTGGTTTTACGCGCAACATCCAGAGGCCGATAAGGAGCATCTAATAATAAATCTTTTAAAGGAATATGGAGTATACCCGCCTCTCGCATAGCTAACCCGTTAAATGTTTTGACATTAGAGTTCACTAAATTGGAGTTTTGCATCCCATCTATCATCCAGTAGCGAGGACCATTTAAATGTACGTGAGTAGATCTCGTTTCTTTTTTTACATCTTCAGTGGTTATTTTTTCCCAAATTTTTTGTGGGCAATCATTAAGACCGATTGTATTGTATACCGCGTACTCACTGAGGCTTTTAGAAATAATAATCTCACAATAACGTTCTCCACGTAGATGAGATTTTTGTGCTGCCAATGAGGGCGTCGGAAGAATAAAAAAAGTCAATAAAGCAGCACTAAGAGACTTTGAAAAACCAATTCTACGCATGGGTACCTCCTGTAAGGTGTATTGCAGATGATCTTTAAAATAATACAGAAGAAATTTGCTAAAATACAGCGGCGACACAAAGACAAATGATCGTAAAAACTCAGCTAAGTTTACGTTTTGATTTTATTTTTTCACCAAATACGTTTGAGCGAGATGACAAAATATCACTGAGCCGAACCCTATGAGTCCACCCAATATAACATGCGTCAAGCGTTCTGATGCGACACTGGCTGAATGAGTGACTAACATCACTGTTGTTGCAACAAAGAAACAGCGGAAAAAATATGCAATGACATAACGACGGAAGGCAACCAAAGTTAAGAAAATGCCACAAATGGCAAGGGTCAAATCAAAAGGCGTACTGGGTAGAATCAGTCCGAATATAATGCCTAAGGGGACACCTAATGATACCCCGATAACGCGTTGACTCAATTTTTGTGGTGAGGTCGTTACGTTACCAGTAACCACACTGGCAGTCCCCCAAATCATCCACTGACCGTTTTGCATGTGAAAATATTCAACCAGAAATGCTGAAATACAAACGGCGATTGCCATAGCGATCATACTTTCAACATAAGGATTTTGCGCTCCAAAATCATTTAAACCTCCCAATCGCAATGGATGGTAATGAATCTCTCGTTTTTTGTAATATGCGCTTATTTCATCAAATTGAGCAAGCAATAAAGTAGGGACTAATGCGATCAATAAATAAGGTAAAAATTGAGGAGCCCGATGTAACATTTCTGTAGGATTAGTTTCCGCAGCAAACTCTGTAGCAAGAATTATGGCCGGAATAAAAGTCCAACTCCCTAAAGGACGCAATTTCTCCCCCTTCATCGTCACCAAAATTACTGTCGTAGCCGCGAGGGTACATGAGACAATATACAGCACTGGCATAAGTTGAGTTAGAAAAAGTAAATAAAACATTACAATGATCATACAACCATGAAGTAACACCCCTAATGCAGTCAACTCAAGTCGTTCTTCTACAATAAGGGTCGACATAGTTAAAACAGAAGATTGAAGCCAAATCGGATTATTGGTAGTCAAATAAAGAAGGGCAAAGGGCAACAATACAATGATCCCTCGCAGCAAAGATCCAATCTGAATTTCATCTTTTAGTGCTTGTATTGTCTTAGAAATAACATGCATTAGATACCTTTTAATTCATTTACGGTGACAATTTGCGCTATTTTTTCCATTAATTGGATGGAGCCTTGATGTTCCTCCTGATTTGCTGCCGCACAAATATCCTCAACGATACACACTTTATAATCCCGATCATGAGCATCGCGAGCCGTGCTTTGAACTGCCCAGGAAGTACTTACACCCCCTAGTATCACTCGTTCAATTTGATTTGCTCGTAACGCTGAATCAAGAGCCGTTCCATAAAATGCGCTAACTCTTGGTTTGACTATTATTAAACTATTACCAATCTGTAATTCTGGATGAAATTCGGTTCCTTTGGAGCCAAGCTTTAGTGCGTCCAATTCATGAACCTTACCAAAGATAGGTGAGTTCTTTGGTTGTTCCGTATAATGTGCACTAAAACCAACTTTTACCATTATGGTTAACCAATTTTTTAACTTTGCAATTTCAAGAGCTTTATTTACCTTTTTAATTATATCACGTTGCTGGGCATGCGCTGCCGAACGCGCAATCTTGCCTTGTGGATGCATAATATCAATAATATAATCCAGACCTATAAATGCGGTACGCATCATATTTACCTCCTCGAGTACCAATATCAATAAAAAATTAGAGTTTTTTTATCAAATAACACCCTATGGAGTCATTTGCATGACCAGGCCGCTCATACTCGATAACAAAACCCAACTTTTGATACCAAGAACATGCTGGCCAATCTTTTAATGTAAATACGCTCATCATCTTGCATCCTTTATGTTTCGCCCACTCTTCTGCTTTAGCAAGTAGGGCTTTTCCATAGCCTTGCTCTCGATACCGTTCATCGACCCATAAACCACCTATTTCCGCTGGTCCAAAGTTATCAAAACCAGAGATTGCGGCAATTATGTTGTTCTCATCATCGTACGCCACATAAAAATAACCGCCTGTTCCAGCAAGGCCGAGTTGAGCTGCATACTGATCAATTCCCTTGCATATAGCGCCATGATCTTCTTCACTTGGATTTTCTATAAAAACTATGGGACTCATTTTATTAAATTCTCTCATTACGTTTACTCATTGATTCATATGAAAAAATCAATTTTTTTTCATATTGTTCTTCTTGTATAAATCAGACATAATTTCATGATGCATCATAGAATTATGACTTAATTATGCAAAATAAACATACAAAAAGAATGATCGGGATCTTCCACAGCAAAACACTGAGAAGCGAGCAAGCTAATATTTCTTCAATTTCAGCACCGCACCAATATAATAGAACATAGCAACCGAGCAAGTCTCGAAAAGAGACTGATTTAGAAAGGACAATTTTTTATGCAATGGAAAGGGATACTGCATTCTTGTTTTAGTTTAGTAATCTTATTGTTGGCATCATCAGCACTAGCTTACGATGAACCGGTTGTGAATCTCGGTTATACAAGTTTTTATGATGGAAGTCCGCCTTCTGGACCAGGCTTTTACTTCCAAGATTATTTACAATACTACACCTCCAATCGCTTTAACGACAACAAGGGTAACAAACTTCCCCTGCCCCGTACTGATCTTGATGTGGTTGCAAATATAACCCAGCTTATTTATGTTACAACAATAAAAATTTTCGGAGCTAATTTAGGTTTTTCTACGCTATTACCTTGGGTAGTTAATGACCGTGTAGATGATGGATTGGGGAATACAGTATTAAAAGCAGAAAATGGCCCAGGTGATTTGTGGATTGGGCCTGCACTGCAATTTGCTCCGATTATGCGAAAAGATGGCAAAGGACCTTTATTTGTTTCGCGCCTCGAACTGGATATTGTCGCTCCAATAGGACGATACAGTAGCATTAATGCAATTAATGCCAGCAGCCGCTTCTGGTCTATAAATCCCTATTGGGCTTTTACCTTTTGGATGACCCCTAAATTATCTACGTCTGCGCGATTTCATTATCTGTGGAATGATGTCAATCATACTCCTAATGTTGCCTTTGGACCAAATGTTTCATCTATCCAAGCAGGACAGGCTATTTTTGCAGACATTGCTGTAGGTTACGCAATAATAGAGAAGTTTACTGTGGGCGTTAATGGCTACTTTTTTAATCAGATTACAGACACCTTGGTTAATGGGGTTGGCTTCCCAGGTCGTAAAGAAAGTGTTTGGGCGATTGGTCCTGGTATGGTCTATAGTCTTAGCAAAAACCATTTTATCTTTTTTAATGTCTACTCTGAACAAGATGCCAGAAATCGTCCTCAAGGTACAAATGGAATTCTGCGCTTTGTGGCTCATATTTAATGAGCCCATACCTTGCCTATGAGCCGCGCATAAAGCGCGCGGCAATCAGAACTTGAGTATATTTTATTTAATAACATTAAGTTATGCCCCTACCCCAGCATCCAGGTGTTTTAATCACAAGAAACTATTCATAAGAAAAATGAATAACTATTTTCCTTTTCCTGAAATTATGGCAAAACATATGAATATATTGCTTTCCTGAGAATCTAATGACTCTTCCATTTAAGATCATTGACTTAACACATACTCTTACTATCGAGAGTCCCTCATGGGACGTTGGCTGTGGGTTTAACCATAAAACAATTCTGAATTACGAAGAATGTTCTACTACTGTTCAATTTAAGGTACAAGAAATCAGCATGCCCGCAGGAATTGGCACTCATATTGATGCCCCTGCACATTGCATCAAAAATGGGCTTCATGTTGCGGAGCTAAATCTTGTTGACCATCATTTGATTACTCAATGTGTGGTGATTGATGTAAGTCATCAATCACATGAGTGCTATAGCATTGCTCTGAACGACATTCTGAATTTCGAGAAAATCCATGGCGCAATAGCAGAACATACTTTCGTTATTTTTTATACTGGATGGGAAAGACATTGGCATGATGCGAAGCAATATAGGAATAATTTAATTTTTCCCTGCGTTAGCAAAGAAGCCGCTCAATTATTAGTAGAACGAAATTGCGCAGGTATTGGTATTGATACCTTATCCCCAGATAGACCAGAAAATGACTATATCGTTCACCAAATTATGCTCGAAAACAAAAAATACATTGTTGAAAATATTTTTAATGCAAACAAATTACCTGCTTCAGGAGCTTTCAGCATGGTTTTGCCTATGAAAATTGCTGGTTTAACTGAAGCTCCTGTGCGTTTAATTGGTCTTTATTGATTTTGTTTGATTACTTTATATAATCCACTGTATTCATTCAATTTCCAGGAAGAAATTACATTGAAAGTCGGTATTATTGGTGGTTCTATAGCAGGTTGCGCCCTGGCCTTATTATTAAAAGATCAATTCCAAGTTACGGTTTTTGAGCAAGTAGATAATTTACATTCGCGTGGAGCGGGAATTACGATTTCTATCGAATTGCTGAACGCTCTACTCGCCAAAAATCTTATTGATCAAGACACATTATCTCATACATGTACCGCACGCAGTTTTTATTGCCAAGCAGATAATGAATCTGTTTATGGAAAATTTTTATGGCAGCAGGGAATTTCTATGGCAAGCCTGCACTGGGATACTTTATTTACTAATTTAAGAAAAAGGATACCCGAGCCGATATACCGCTCTGGCGTTAAAGTCGTGGACGTACAACTCAAGGATAAGGGTCCTGGACAAATTACTTTAGAATCTGGCGAAACACTGCAATTTGATTTAATTGTTTTTGCAGATGGGATTCAATCTGTAGGTAGATCATTGATATCCAATGTTAAACCAGAATATTCAGGTTATGTTGCTTGGCGGGGTACCCTAGAATTTGAACGAATAAAAAATCAAGCGCTTTTTAATGAGCAAGGACTTTATTACTGTTTTAATAAAGGACATTTATTAACTTATCCGGTATATCATCACCAAACAAATAAATTAAACTGGGTTTTTTACGAAAAAATAACACTTGAAGATCTACAAGACTTGGGTTCAACCTCTTTAATCGACTTCTCTGTAAAAGCAAAAGAACATCTTTATCAATTAGCACATGAAAAATTACCTCAGGCGGCAGCACAAATAATCCTTGATACCCAATCTCCTTTTATGCAGAAAATTGTTGATGTCTGTGTTCATCGTCTTGTGACTCACGGAGCTCTGTTATTGGGGGACGCAAGTACCATATTACGCCCCCATGTCGGAAATGGTGCTTCCTTAGCCATTCAGGATGCATTTAGCCTTAGCGAACATCTCAGGAAATATGATGATTTTCAGCAAGCAATTATTGAATGGGAGACAGACTCTCTTCCTAAACGAATTGCCATGTATGATTTATCAAAACGAATGGCTGATGCTTTGGTGTTACACCCTGTACAATGGCAAGAAATGAATGAGTCAACAATGCCCTCTTGGTGGGAACAAGTCATCCGTGGGGATAAATGGTATACGACTACCTCCACACAAAAATAACTTGAAGGAACTCATATGGAGCTGATAGCTCCTTGTCAGGGTATCAAATTATAAAACTAATAGCAGAAGAGTATCGTGTTAGAACTCTTCTTCGCTTTTTTTGCAAACTGGGTCTCTCAGACCCCAAAGTACTATGCCACAGACAATAAGCATTGCAAACGACAAAGAAATTAATCCCAATTTAATGAGCACTTCTTGCCAGCCTATCCCATGAAAACCACCTCCAGCAATTGGCATCATTCCTGCACCTGCCCCCCAGATGCCCGCTAACAAAGTGGTTGCCCAATTGGTATAGGTACCAAATAGGGAGAGAATGAATCCATAACTTTGTATATATGTTGATAAGTTTAATTGAGGCCAGATTAATCCTAATAGAATTAAGAAAATACCATTGAGTACTCCTTCAAGATGGCTGGAAAGCCCCATTCTAGGATTATGCATTAAAGGTAATATAAAGCCGGTTATTAATCCTAATAAAAATAAAAAAACGCCATATCTTATCAATTTGCGGCTGAGGTTTATTGCATTATTGTTCAATATTATTCTCTCTGGTAAGGCATCAATTATTTTTTATAAACCTCTAGCCCTCATCCGTCCTTACGGACACCTTCTCCCCCATAGAGAGAAGGGAGATTTCTATTTGCTCTCCTAGCCGGGGAAAACGGAACTTCTAAAAAAATCCTCTATCTCTTTTTTGGGAGAGGGTGAGGGACAAATTAAACCTTATCAAACCCTTCAGAATTACTCATATTCCATTGCCTCCACGTTCCTTGATACCCCTTCAAACGCTGTTGAGCAAACCGATAAAAATGAGCAAGGAATAAAACTCTCTGCTTATAATAAGGTGTAAGGGAAGGCTCTGCTCGATTGACTTCAAACAAATTATAATAAGGCGGTATTGAAGCGTGTCGCGCGATAATTTCTTCGAAACTCACTTTGTCTGCATTTTTTAACATATCGTACATCACAAAAAAGCTCGTTGTCCGCCCTTTTCCTCCTCTACAATGGATGTGAAACCATGTATCTTTAGGCGCATTTTTTATTATGGTTAGAAATGTATCCACTTCTGAATCGGACGGTGCACTATGATCTGTAACGTATACGCGATGATATTCAAAACCCAATCTTGAAACTAATTCCGCTTCATTTTTTATCTTTTTTACCGAGATGTTTTTACCACTGGAAAAATCCTTAGCAGCAAACTGTTGTGAAGATAAAATTCCGCTTATCTTTTTCTGAGTTTTTAATGAATTCAACCAATTTTCTTGATCTGTGAGACTTTGATCATTTGTTTTTCCGCGATTGATCCAATCGTATTCACTTACTAAGGTAATCGCTCTGCCGTTAAGATAGCCATGGCTTTCCTGACGAAGGTCCAACACCACGACTGGTTTACCCTTTAAATGCCCATGTCTGACTATATAATCAGAAATATCTTTCCATCCCTTTTCGCTTGGCTCTTCACTACCAGAAATGGTCAATTCGTTAATGCCTATTGTATTCCCTTGATACACATTAGCAATCATTGAGGCATCACGTAACCATTTTAATGAAGAAGATGAAAATTCAGTGTCTTGCACAATACAGGGATTATAAATACTCGCATCGCATATCCTCGTTTCTATATGTGTTTTCGCAAAACATAATCCCTGAGTTAACAATAAAGTATTAACAAGAATGGTAATGTGCTTCAAATAGGTCATCCATAACCCCTTAACAAGAAACATAAACCATTCTATGTTAATTTTTTTTCCTACTGCAAGAGTATTGGTTCAAAATTTATCAAATTTATTATTGTCTTTGGATTTCCATCCATTTTTTATACAGTCTTTTCCAAGCCTCTTTGCTTTCTGGATTAACCCAATCATATCCTATTAACTTCCAATCCTGATCCTCAGGATTAAAGCCAAGATTACGAATATAGTCCGCATCACAAATAAAAAATTGATTTTTATAGGGTAATAAGAAGCCCCCTTGTGCGTGCTGATGCGATTTAGCTTCGGTATAATGTGCAAACCATACATTAAGAAATCCGCCACGAATGAATGGCAATTGACATTTTAAATCGCTCCAAGAACTAAAACCTTTTCCAAGGGCGATAACAGCAAGTGCATGTTTACGCTTAATATCGGCGTGAATTATTTCTTCAAGAGAACAATTTCTAAACTCAGGTAAATTTTGAAAACGTTTTGCGGCGTTTTGTACTGTTGTCTGATTGGTAGCGCGTAACGATTTTAATAAAATAGAAGCTTGAACTTTACATTCTTCAACGCTAAATGATGGGTGCAGCTTATTCATGTGAATCCCCTTTGCTATCGCCAGACACCCACTTCTCTAGCAACAAAAAGGTTAATGAATAATTAATAAATCAATTACTAACCAGGGTGAGATCCTCTTTTGTGGGTATAGGCGTCCCATGAAGCCTATATTCATAGTACTTGATGAATGGAGTTTTGTAAATATTTTATGCGTTTTGCTCTTAAGTATCCGCTGTTGAGATAAAGGATTCTCGGATTACGGCTTAGGTCTCACCCAGGCTACCCCGAGGATATCGTTCAAGGACATGTTTGGAATCCGCGCCACAATAAGCATGAATAAAATGAATGACCGTCTCTGCAAATTGATCATTCCATAAGTTCTGATGTCCTTTATCCGAAAACTCAATCCATTCCTTAGGTTGGTTGGCTTGATGAAATAAAGTTAAACCTTGATTGTAAGGTACCACCCCATCCAGTTTCCCATGCAACATTAAGATGGGAACATGAATTTTTTGAATCCGTGATAAAGAATCATACTTATCAATCATAGGCATGGGTATCCAGGAGTAATGATAGCGAGCCAATGCCGTTAATGAGGTATATGGTGATTGCAGAACTAAGGCGCAAACTGGGAATTCTGTCGCCATTTGTGTGGCAACCCCGGTTCCTAAGGATTCCCCATAGAGAACGATATTATTTCCCTTAATCCCCTGTCGTTGCAAAAATTGCATTGCAGCTCGTGCATCTTTATATAATCCTGATTCAGTGGGCTTACCTGGATTTCCTCCATATCCTCGATATTCAAGTAATAACACGCCAAAACCTTGTGAGAGGAACTGTCGAACAAGGGGCATACGGTAACCAATATGTCCTGCATTCCCATGTAAATAGACAATTATTGGTTTCGTATCCAGTGGGGGTTTATACCAAGAGCTTAAAGTCAAACCATCCGCAACAGGGATTTTAATAATTTGCATATCTTCTGCCTGAAAATCTTGCAGCTTAGGTTCTTCAGCAGATGGGAAATAAATGAAATAACGTTGCCAAAAATACGCTACGGTAACAATTAAAATAACAAGAAAGAGACCCAGCAACCATTGCTTTAGCATCGTTTCATTCCATCCACATCATTGATTTGATTTTAAAAAAGGATAATCCGTATAACCTTTTATACTACCACCGTATAAAGTTGCACGCTCTAATTCATTCAATGGTGCATTTTTTCTAAATCGCATGACCAGATCGGGATTGGAAATAAAATATCTTCCAAAAGCAACAAGATCAGCATAACCACTAGTTACTGCTTCGTCGGCCATTTCCAATGTATAACCATTATTTACCATCCAGGGGCCATTAAATTCTTTGCGTAATGCCTGGAAATCAAAACCGTAATACTCGCGAGGTCCTTGAGTTTCTCCTTCAATAACATGAACATAAGCCAATTCAAGTCGGCTCAGTTCTTGTACAAGTGGAAAAAAAACAGCTGCAGGTGAAGTATCTGTGACTCCATTGGCATGACTTACAGGAGCAAGACGGATTCCTGTTCGATTTGCGCCAATTTCAGCGACAATAGCATCGGTCACTTCCAGCGCAAAGCGCAATCGATTTGTAATTGAACCACCATATTGATCCGTTCGTTGATTTGTCCCATCACACAAAAATTGGTGGATTAGATATCCATTTGCGGCATGAATTTCCACCCCATCAAATCCCGCTAAAACCGCATTTCTGGCAGCAGATCGATAATCTTCAATAATACGAGGAATTTCACTAAGCTTTAATGCGCGCGGCGCTCCGACTTCGACAAAAGTACCGTTTTCAATAAAGGTGCGCTGTCCTGTTGCCGGGATGGCAGAAGGAGCCACAGGAGCAATACCTCCGGGTTGCAAGGAAGGATGTGAAATTCGTCCTACATGCCAGAGCTGTAAATAAATAGCACCTCCTTTGGCATGAACTGCATCCGTAACTAATTTCCATCCCGCAATTTGTTCTGAGGAATAGATTCCCGGAGTCCAAGCATATCCCTTTCCTGTCGGCGAAATTTGGGTTGCCTCCGCGATGATTAAGCCTGCATCTGCACGCTGCGCATAATACTCTGCATTAAGCTCTGAAGGAGTATCAATTCCATGGATTGAACGATTTCGCGTTAGTGGGGCCATAACAATGCGATTTTTAAGCGGGAGCCCTCTTAAATTGAAGGGACTAAATAAAGTTTCATGGTTCATAGTATTTTGCCTCATGCGGTTGTTCATCAAAAATAATTCATTTATTTGTTTTAGCTTAATTAACCATTCTATCTATGTTTCATTCTAGATTATAGGTAAGATATTCCCCATAAGTGGAAATCGTTACCTTTATAAGGAAATAGAAATGTATCAAAATATTTTAGTTGCGATTGATGAGAGTGATACATCAATGCAAGCCTTCCAGGAAGCCATTAAGCTGAGTAAAATGCATAAGGCAAAATTACGAATTGTACACATTGCGAATGAATTTTATGCTCCTTATGTTGGAACTGGAGTTGATTATGAGAAGTTAGAGGCTTCATTCAAAGAATATGGCCAACAATTTTTGGATAAAATGCAAACCATGGCAAAAAAACAATATGCCGATTGTGAAGCGCAACTCCTTGAAATAAATCCGTCCAAGGAAAAAGTTCCAGAAAAAATCCTTGAAGCAGCAAAAAATTGGCCTGCTGATTTGATTGTCATAGGAACTCATGGTCGTCGAGGTTATCAGCATTTATTACTGGGTAGCGTCGCCGAAGGAGTTATTCGCAATGCACCCATACCAGTTCTTCTTATCCGCGGCAAACAGTCCTAAAAGAGTTGATTGCAATAATTTGTTAGCGAAGGATTATCCATATGCGAGCGTGCTAAGAATGGAGAATTCTTTCGCTGTCTTGCTTTGATAGCAATTAACACAAGCAATTATTGTTGAAAAAAATCCGTTCTCGTGGAGTATTTCTTAACTGACTTTTAATAAAGCATAGTATCCTCTCATGGGTTTGTTATAATGCAAGCAAAAATCGCTTTGGATTTATTTTATGCAAAAACTGATTAATGATTTTCATGAGTTGGAGCGGCATTTTTTCTCACTCATTAGCTTAAATTGCCTGAATCATCCGACCATAACTGCTTTTGAAACCGGAGTTCTCGCAGCCGGACTTAATCCTGCTTTTGTAACCCAAACAGACAAGGAATTTTCAACCGACCTCGCACATTGCAGATCCTACTTCGTTCAAAAGAATTTACCATGGACCATTGTAATTTCAGAGCATACACAAATTGGTTCCCAACAAAAGAGTCAATTTCTACACGATTATGAATTAACCGATAATGGTGTAGGCATGATATTCGATCTTTTATCAAGCCCACTACAAGGCTTAGATAATCAACTTGAATTCAGAGAGATGAATGATGAGCTACATACCTGGGGAATCCCTATGACTTATGCTTTTCAATCCACTCCCGAAATTAACCAGGTTTATATACAAAGACACGATGAAGCATTGAAAAAATCCCAAGGGATTTATCATTTTTCTGGTTTTTTTTCGGGGGAAGTCGTTGTATCTATGACATTAACGGTAAAAGAGCACCTTGCCCGCATCGATGATTTAGCCACAATGCCGCACTTTCAAAAGCGTGGTTTTGCTCATGCAATGATGATTTATGCCTTAAAAAAAGCATTGGATTTAAAAGTTCAAACCTGCTTTTTAGAAGCATCCAGTTCAGGGCTTAATCTCTACAAACATATTGGTTTTCAACCACTTTTTACAAATCACTACTATGAACTTAAGTAGTTGTAGCTTGGGTTAAGCACAGCAGAACCCATGCAGATAAGGATAAATCATGATGAAATATGCATTAGTTTTTTTATATACCTTATTTTTTTCCAATGCTTCTTTGGCCAATCTTGATTTAATTACTTGGAAAGGAATTTATTATAAAGCAGTCCCGCATAAAAAGGGGGTTACAAAAAAATACTGTAAGGAACATAGTCCGGGTACTTTTATTCACACCATAAAGGATGGAATTGCTCGCCCTATTATCACCAATAAAGGCATCAATCTGAAGCAGATATCGTTTAACATGGATAAAGTTGACGGCATTTATCTTATTAATGGGAGTCTGATTGCATCTGGAAAAACAGCAAAAACTGCCTGGCACGATCGAATTGATTATTTTTTATACAAATACAGTGAAGCAGGAATCACTCAAGGGGTTTGGTATAGTGATCAATGTAAAGGCTTTTATAAAGGGCTGGTACTCAACGACAGAAATAAATAATTGATGTAGAAATTTTACCTAACTCTAAATAACTGAATCGCTTCTTACTCTTATATCAGGCCAAGATAAATTTTGATTATTGAGGTTTAATTTTGATTCTAAATTCACAAAAGCCTGAGAAATAGTCTTTTTATAACACTTCATCATTCATCCCTTGGTATATACTGTATAAAACCAGTTCGTTTTTCTACTAATAAGATAATTGTCTTAAATTGGGGGGAGTGGTGGAAAATAAACAATGGCAGTTTTCGCTCTGGTATGTTCTGATAATTTTCTGGATGATCCTCTTATTCCAGAATTTTTTTTTCGCATCACATCCTGTAGATATAGCTTATAGCGATTTCATCAAACTTTTAAAAGCAGAAAAAATAGACAATGTCGTACTTACGGAAGACTACATTACCGCAAACTTAAAGCCTGAAGGTTTAACAGAATTACTTCCAGAAGATAAACTCACTGAAATCAAAGAATACGGTGGCAAAGACCCTCAGGTCACTACAGTTCGCATTAATGATCCCTCTCTTGTTTCCACCCTAGAAGCAGCGAAAGTCAAATTTAAGGGAAAGGCTGAAAACAAATGGCTAACCATGCTGCTCTCTTGGATTATTCCGGCATTGCTTTTTTTTGCTTTGTGGAGTTTTTTTATAAGACGCATAGGCTCAGCGGCTGGCGGAGTTTTAGATGTCGGGAAGAGTAAAGCCAAAATCTACATGGAAAAAGAAACCCATGTATCATTTCAAGATGTTGCCGGAGTAGATGAAGCAAAAACCGAGCTTATGGAAGTAGTCGAATTCCTCAAAAATCCGCAGCATTATACTCGTATCGGAGCTCACATACCTAAAGGAGTACTTTTAGTTGGACCGCCTGGAACCGGTAAAACATTGCTCGCAAGAGCGGTAGCCGGTGAGGCAGGAGTACCATTTTTTTCAATTAATGGTTCAGAATTCGTAGAAATGTTTGTTGGTGTTGGGGCAGCTCGTGTACGCGATCTCTTTGTCCATGCACGCGAAACGGCTCCGGCAATTATATTTATTGATGAACTTGATGCTCTAGGGAGAGCACGTGGTGCTTATCCTATTGGCGGTGGACATGATGAGAAGGAACAGACTTTAAATCAGTTACTTTCAGAAATGGATGGCTTCGACCCCAGTGAAGGATTAATCTTACTCGCCGCGACGAATCGACCAGAAATTCTTGATCCCGCATTATTACGTGCTGGACGCTTTGATCGTCATGTACTCGTAGATCGACCCGATAAAAAAGGCCGAGTAGATATTTTAAATGTCCATCTGAAAAAAATAAAACAAGCCGCTGATGTTGATCCTGAAAAAATTGCAGCCTTAACCCCAGGTTTTTCTGGTGCGGATTTGGCAAATCTAGTCAATGAAGCCGCTCTGCTTGCTACGCGCCATGATGCTGACTCTGTTAGCATGGATGACTTTACCAACGCTGTTGAACGAATTGTAGCAGGTTTGGAGAAAAAGAATCGCTTACTCAACCCCGAAGAGCGAAAAGCAGTGGCCTATCACGAAATGGGACATACTTTGATAGCTCTCTCTTTACCTAATGTAGACCAGGTCCACAAAGTTTCCATTATTCCACGCGGTATAGGGAGTTTGGGTTATACCATTCAACGCCCTACTGAAGACCGCTATCTGATGACTGAGGAAGAATTAAAAAGTAAAATGATGGTGCTGCTCGGAGGTAGGGCCGCAGAATTTGTTGTCTTGGGTCGATTTTCGACGGGAGCAGCAGACGATCTCGCCAAAGCAACAGATATTGCACGAAACATGGTCATGCGCTATGGCATGGATAAAAAACTAGGCCCTGTAACCTACCAGAAAGAAAACTCACCATTTTTAGAATCTCCTATGGTACACCACGATCGAGAATTTAGTGAAGAAACTGCCCGTGAGATTGATGCAGCAGTCCGAAAAATTATCCAAACTGCATTTGACGATGCCGTAGAAGTTATAAAAAAGCACATTAAAATTTTAGAAAAAGGTGCAGCATTGTTATTGAAAAAAGAAACACTGAATGAAGAAGATTTAACGACATTAAATATAAGTAAGTAGCCCAGGGGCACTGCAGCGAAACCCAGGATTCCTGGGATACTTCAATTAGCCACCCGTCATCCCAAATGTAGAGAGGGCTCACCAGAAGATGGGTATGAATAAACTGAGGAGTTCCTTCTTTGTAAACTCCTCAGGATGACGCAGTAGGATCTACACTCCGAAAAACAACTTCTTTTTGTTTCATTGATTACCCATAACCTGCTTTTGACTTAATGGGTGTAAAGCACTCGTTTTATCAAAATGAATTAGCCCGTCAAACTGATAAGGAAGTCGGGTAAAAAAGTAATGACTAAAGCGCTCGGTATCTGGAAGATAGATCACGCCTATTGCCCGCTGCAAGCGAGGAATATTTAAATAGTGCTCCAATTTCTCATTATTTAGTAAATTTAAGAAAAAATTTTTGCATTTTAATTGATGAAAAAGTTCCTCAAAACTTCCTTGCAAACCAGGTCTTACTTGCTTTTTCTCTCCAGGTCTTCCCCAATCGGATGCGGCCATAACAGTGCCTTCATAAGTTGAAAAACCCAAAGAATAAGCATGTATGCCATATTGCTCTCGCACTAACCGACCTAGATTAAGTTCGTCACGTTCACCCATTTCAGTCGCACGCGAATCGCCCACATGAGAATTATGTGCCCAAATGATTATTTTAGCCGGTTTATTAAATCGTGTTTCCAAATGATCTGCTAACACATTCAGTGTTTCTGCCATATGAGTGTCTCGAATATTCCATGTAGAAACCCTACCTTCGAGCATGGAGCGATAATAATTTTCTGCATTTTTTACCAATCGAGCATTTTGAGTTGCAAAAAAATACTCATCTTCAGCAGCAATTCCATCACGATGCACATACTCAAAAGCACGGTGTTGCAAATCCACTAATTGAGCCACAGCCTCATTAATACAGGATTTTTTAACGCCGGCGTTAATTAAATAACCATACATTTGAGGATCTTGATTAAGATGATCAAAACACGCATAACGCTGTTTGGCACGTTGTGCCGCTTCAGGATCGACTTTATTTAAAAAATCAATTACAGCTTGCATAGAGGAATTTAAACTATACAAATCAAGTCCATAAAATCCAATTTTTTGTGCTGCAGGCAAACTGTCATTATAGAGACGTAACCAATGAAGAAATGGCGGAAGCGTCGTATTACGCCACATCCAGGTTGGAAATCGTTCAAAAGCATCCAACGAGCGCTCACTATGAGCTATAGATCCTTCTCCTCGTAAAAAACGATGGACACGATAAGCATCAGGCCAATCCCCTTCAATTGCAACCGCCATAAATCCACGCTCTTTAATAAGACGCTGGGATATTTTGATACGAGTCTGATAAAATTCATGCGTTCCATGGGATGCTTCGCCAATCATCACAAAGCGAGCATCTCCTATTTGTTCAAGTACCGCATCGTACTCTTCATCTTGGGCATCCAAAGGTACAATGGTATTATTCAATTCATCGACTAGCTTGTGCAGAGCATCCTTATTCATAAAGCCTCCTCGGTCACAAACATTATTCAATACAATATTGGTCAAACCATTTTTTGGCTAAGTTTGAAACCTCCTGTAATGTTCCAGGCTCCTCAAACAAATGAGTTGCCCCAGCGACTAGTTCCAATTGAGTGATACAGCTCATTTGGTTCATCGCTTGCTGATTAAGCCCAATAACTACCTCATCATTGCCACCAACAATAAGTAACGTAGGGGTTTTGACTCGAGGTAAATAGGCTCCGGCTAAATCAGGCCTTCCACCACGTGAGACAATCGTTTTAACTAAATTAGGCCCCTGTGCAGCGGCTACAAGTGCTGCACCTCCTCCGGTGCTCGATCCAAACAAACCAATTGGAAAATGATATGCTGCAAATTCTCTAGTACACCAATGAATGACATCAAGAAGCCGAGAAGCTAATAAATGAATATCAAAACGAAACTCACGAGTGACATTATCAATGACATCTTCTTGTGAGGTAAGGAGATCAAAAAGCAAGGTTGCATATTTTCCTTCGTTTAAGATACTTGCCACATATTGATTTCGACTACTGAATCGACTGCTCCCACTCCCGTGTACAAAAATCACCATTCCTTTCGCCTCTTCAGGGATAAATAAAAACCCGTTGAGATAAACATTTTTACTGGGAATAGTTACTGGATGTTGGATGTCTACAGTATAAGCGTTCATGGGCATTCCTTTACCTGAACCAATATTATTCCAAAGTATAGACTGATTCCTTCCGGTGCGACGTTAAGCCTTAATTTATCTAACATCCAGGAAACATGAATTTAGGACTAGAATTATTGCATAGTAAAAAAAGAGCCTATATGATTAAGTTGCCATAGAGTCATATCAATATGATGTATATAGAGCTATTCCATAAATATAGATGGTACAAGGTATCTTTGTCTTAGAACCTACGTTTTGGGACTTGTTTCGCGGAAACTAAGGAATGGAGGCTCTTAGGTGAGAAAATATGGAAAAATACTCATAACTTGCCATTAGAATATATATGGAGTAAAGGAGCACCTCAGAAACAAAGAGATAGAAGTGCTCTAATTAATAACTTAGGGATAAGGAATTATAATGGGCAAAAACAATAAACAGACAACTTCGTTTATAAGAAAAAAGAATTTTGATATTCCTACAGGATTAGTTGCTCAAAGAAGAGCAGAGTTAATCGCCGCTAAAGAGCAATTAAGATTAAAAGAGATGGCCTCCATTAATACGGATGAGAATAATACTAATCCGAGAATGCTCACTCATCTTACTAAATTTAGGCCCCAAATAAAGCATAAAAAACCTTCACGTTCACAGCGAAACTCCACATCAATGCATGATTTTTTTAAAACAAATGAGCAAATAGCAGATGAAGCAACGGATATGGACGTAACTGTAGACTGGCTTAAAGAATTGAAAAATACGATATCGGATGCATGGGTTGCTTATAGTAATTACTATAAACTAGGTATCAATAATCGCCAACCTAATGGTTGGTTTAGTTGGTGGCGCCATTCTGATGATGGGCAAAAAAGAGCAGAGAGAATCAATGATGAGGCACTGGCAAGTGAGGATACTAATAAAATTATGATACAGATGGAGCGATTTTTCGAAGAGCCTTCTACTCGCTATGAGAACCACTCTTTTGCCTCTTATTTATTTGAAAAATTCGATCGCCTGTTAGAGCGCCATGAATATAAGCCTCAACCAGAGATAATTTATGATAAAAACTATTGGCATACAATTGCGGCACAATTGCACTTATTAATGACCAAAGAAGAGTTTAACCATAACTCAGGAACACCTGTTCTATGATCCTTAGTTTAAAAATAAGAGCTATTATTCATGCCTAATCAAAATCCCTGGGCTTTAAATACACCCATTGATAGTTTTTTCTTTGATTGTGATGGTACCCTCTCTCTTATTGAGGGTATTAATGTCTTAGCAACAACCAATGGGGTTGCAGAAAAAGTACATCAGATTACTGCACGATGTATGGGTAAAACCGGCATGACACCCAGTGATTATCGTCAGCGCTTGGATTATGTACAACCCACCCGAAAACAAATAGAAGAGTTGGCAAAGAGCTATAGACAACATATTGCTCCTGGAGCACAAGAACTCATTCAACTATTACAACGTTTGAATAAAAAAATCTATATTATTTCCGCAGGGATTAGGCTTGCAGTAGTTCAGTTTGCCAAGAGTTTGGGAATTCCTGCGAGTAATGTACTCGCAGTGGAAGTATATTTTGATGAGCAAGGTAACTATCTAGGATTTGATGAACAAAGCAATATGACCCAAGGAAATGGTAAAACGATAGAAATTGCCTCCGTACTTAAACCTGGTGAGCACTCCTTATTAGTAGGTGATGGCGTAAGTGATTGGGAAGCTCGAGAAGCAGTAACACGATTTGTTGGTTTTGCAGGCCTAAGCCCTAAAGAATGGGTGAAAAATCATTCTGATTTTTATATCAGTAATGCAAGCTTTTACCCAATAATACCTTTAGGGTTAACTCAGGATGAGTTGAAAAAATTGCCTTCCCAATATTATGCTTATTATGAACAGGGACTTACAGAAATTTACAACTCTAGTGTTCTGATCAAGGGAGATAATCATGTTTATCATTCAAATTCTTGATAATATATCGCCACAGGGTTTGAGTTTGTTCCATCCTGATATTTATCAATTAGGTCTTAACCCTGTTGATCCCGATGCCATACTGGTACGTTCCCATAAATTACATAACCATCAATTTTCAAAAAGCTTAAAGGCGGTAGCACGAGCCGGAACTGGTACTGATAATATCCCTATTGAAGTACTTACGAATATGGGGGTTCCGGTATTTTATGCTCCTGGAGCAAATGCCAATGCAGTAAAAGAATTGGTGATGGCAGCCATGATAATGGGTTATAGACATTTAGACGAAACGCGCTCATTTATTACTGAACTGTCAAAAGAGGATAATCATTTATTCAATCGAGAAATCGAAACTAAAAAAAAGAAATTTATTGGGCATGAAATTTCAGGTAAAACTTTGGGCGTTATAGGCTTAGGGAATATAGGCGTTAAAGTTGCTAATGCAGGACTGGCTTTAGGGATGAAGGTATTGGGTTTTGATACGAATATGACGTTAACTAATGCTCTGGCATTGATGCCGGGCGTTGAAAAAGTTATGGAAATGAATACATTGCTTGCTCACGCAGATATTATTACCCTACATATCCCTTTAAATGCAGCGACCACCCATTTAATTAATGAAGAAAATATTGCCTTAGTTAAACCCCATCTGCTGTTACTTAATTTTTCACGCGAACAAATAGTAAGCGAAGCGGCGATTTTGCAACAATTAAATAACCAGCAAATCATGGGATATATCACCGATTTTCCAACAATTAATTTGGCCGATCACCCCAATGTTTTGTCCTTCCCCCATTTAGGAGCAAGCACTCAGGAAGCAGAACAGAGTGCTGCAGAGATGGTCATTAGCAATATTTGTAATTATTTAGAACATGGCATTATCGAATATTCTGTTAATTTCCCTAATATATCCCTCTCTGCAACCCAAGTACCCAATTGTTACCGTATCTTAGTGATCAACAAAAATACCCCAGGAGCTATGGGTAAAATCACCCAAAATATATCTAAACTAAAATACAACATTGAACAAATGGAAAATAAATCCCGTGGAGAAATTGCTGTGAATCTGATTGATATATCTGGACCTAAAGACTCATTAACTCAACTTTGTGACCTATTAAAAAATATTCCCAATTTAATAGATGTACGATTAGTTACTAACACTCAAAAATAATAAAATTAGCTTTTTTTGAAATACTCTATTTTCTTTACTACACTTTTATAGGTTGTTCCCTTATTTAGATATTCTTTATTTTTATTTAATAAGGATTGCTGTGCATAATATTGAGTTACTCGCCATTCGTGATCATAAAACAAATGGCATGGCGGTTTGTTTAAAGCCTAAAATTCCTTATATTATTACACCGTCTCTGGTACATGAGATTCGTAAGCTGCAAAATAAAATAGCAGAGCAGTACTACGCCAAACCCTGGGATGGAGTTTACTACCTGCTTTGGTATTTACATTCTGGTACAACACCATGGAAAGGACTAGATTTTCATTTTATTCACGAAGCATTGTTAAGTCATCATGAGCATAAAATAGAACTCTACATCGAAAAAATATTTGAATTGCTTTTTATTAATTATGTAGGCTTTGGCCTTCCCTTAATTAACTGCTCTTTTGTGAATAGAAAACTAAGCGGCATTTCTCAGGATTTTTTCTATTTAAATCGAATAAACTTTATAAAACGATATAAAGAATTGAATTGCTCCTGCTTCAATAAACTCCCTTTTAGTAAATTGGATTTTAATACCCAAATAAAGAAGGCATCATTTCCCTTTAAAATTTATACTCGTAATAATTTTTATGCTTTTGATGCTATCGATTTGAATTCAATGAAAAAAATTCTGCATTCGCATCGATATTTACCTATTTCGCAGGCCCAACAAAATGAAATAAGACTTATTTTCAATCAAATTGGCCAGAATACCATCTCGAGAATTTATCAATTGGCCTCAGAAAACATCCATTTAATTGAGCGTTTCTCCTCGATCCAATCCATGGCAAGTCAAAAGTAATCATGAATATGGATGGCTTGTAGCCTGGGCAGAGCTTAGCAAACCCGGTCATCCCGAATGCAACGAGTGATCTCCTATTGGAACACCGTCCTACAGCGTGTGCACCAGGTTAGGATGTCTAATAACTTATAAATAAAAATAAATGGCAGGTGCTAACATTTTGAATGCAATAGAGTATAATATGTAAAAATTTTATACATACCAAGGTAAATCAATGTTCGGCCTGAACGAAAAAGTAGGAAAATCCTTTTTTAAAGCGGCAAATCCAGGAGAGCTCTTTGTTACCAGTCGTTTTTTTACTTTACAAGGAGAAGGACCTTTTCGAGGTCATCCAGCCTATTTTATCCGTCTAGCCAAATGTAATTTAGCATGTTCTTTTTGTGATACTTACTTTGATGTGGGTGAATGGAGAAGTTTTACTTCTTTATTAGAAGAGGCCGACGCTCTAATTGATGCTTTTTTTCAGAATCGCAGCCTCCCTACTCCATCCTGGGCGCAGGGACCAGCAAAAAAAATAGTTTTAGTCATTACCGGTGGAGAACCCTCACTACAACAAAATTTATCAGCATTTTTAGAGGAAGCCAAAACATATTTCCAATATACCCAAATTGAATCAAATGGTATTTCTATTTTATCTGACCTTCCTAAAAGCACCATATTAGTAGTGAGTCCCAAATGCTTGGAAAAAAATGGAAAAACGATTAGATACTTGGAGCCCAATACCAAAATGCTGGAACGAGCTGATTATTTGAAATTTGTCATGTCAGCCCCCGAAGAGGAACAATACAAAGCCTATAGTGAAATACCTGCATGGGCACATGAGTGGGCAGAAAAAACAAATAAACAGGTTTTTGTAAGTCCCATGAATATATATCAAAAAGAACCTCAGCGTGTTCGTGCCATCCGTGATAAAGGCCACAATTTGACTTTGGCAGAACGCTCTGAAATCAATGAGGTGGTGAGCTTTTGGGAGCCGGATCTTTTAGATCTGGAAAAAAATCAACGTAATCACGAATATGCAGCAGAGTATTGCATGAAATATGGATTCATTCTTAATTTACAAATCCACCTGTTTGCAAGCCTACCTTAGATGTTAAGGCCTGAATACGTTTGTAGCATGAGTAAATTGCGCAAGCCGTGCCTCAAAATCACGTAATCCTCAAGAATCTACGACGAAGGATCTCCCCGTTTTACCCTGGAGATCCCTCACTACCTTTGGGATGACATATCCTAATTTAATCAGAACATACCATGTCATGACCACAACATGTTGGTGATTTAATTTGCCCACACCCATGAGGACATTTTGATACCTGAACCTTGCCATGGTCCGTTTTTACAACATCACTAACTAATAGGGAATTGCACTTGCTGCACGTTAAGTTTTTCACACCCATTCCACATTTATGACATTTGTATTCCATTACAATTCTCCTTGTCAAAATAAATTTTTTTCAACACGAAAATCTCGCAGAGTTAGTACCTATAGCTTGTGCAATAGGTCTCATCACTTTTTCTAGGTTAAATATAGACACAATATAATGGACTTGTAAATTACAGATTAGCCTTTTTGGGGTTTACCTTAATGCAGCATGTAATGCCTCATCAATATGGTTTTCATCGAATACCTGCACACCGTGCTCAATTAATAATGCGGCCGTAACGCCTTCGCCATGCATTAATGTGCGTGTAAAAGATCCATCGTAAATCCCACTTGCACCGCAAGAAGGACTTCTGGCCTTCAAAATCGCAACACGTATGTGATATTTCTTTACGAGCTCGAGTGCTTTTTGTGCACCTTGAAGAAAATAATCAGTCACATCCTGATTGTTTTTTGTTTTGACTAAAGCATTGTTCTTTAATACATCTGCACCTGACTTTTTACCCTGAATCTCAGCTGGAGGTCTTGGTGTAGGTAATCCACCAGCCATTTCCGGGCAAAGGGTAATTATTTTTCCTTCTTTAAACCATTGCTGTAACAGTGGATGATTTTGCAAACAATCGCCCCCATCATAACGAACTTTTTGGCCAAGAAGACAGGCACTCAGGAGTATTTTAGGCATAAAAACTTTTGTATCAATTAAAGCACACCGATAACGAAACTATAGTTTATAGCATGCGTTGAAACAAGGCTATTTACAGTTCGACTCTTCGTAATCTGAGCGCGTTAATAATCACCGAAACAGAACTTAATGCCATTGCAGTTGCGGCGATAATGGGATTTAGCAGTAATCCTGTTACTGGATACAACACTCCTGCTGCTAAGGGAACTCCTAATCCGTTATAAATAAAAGCAAAAAATAAATTCTGACGTATGTTGCTCATTGTTGCTCGAGACAGATGGTGGGCTTTAACAATTCCATTCAGATCACCATGGAGCAAAGTAATTCCGGCACTCTCAATTGCAACATCAGTCCCTGTACCCATCGCAATACCAATATCTGCAACAGCCAAAGCAGGTGCATCATTCACTCCATCCCCTGCCATTGCTACAATAGAACCTTTCTCTTTGAGCTCACTTACGATACGGCGCTTATCTTCAGGCATAATTTCAGCAATTACATTATTAATACCTAACCGACTCGCCACTGCCTCGGCAGTTGTTTGACTGTCTCCAGTGAGCATATAGACCTCAATCCCATTTTTTTGCAACTCAAGTATGGCATCAGGTGTGCTCGGCTTGATAGGATCCTCTACTGCCAGAATCGCAACCGTTTCACCAGAGATGGCCAGAAACATCACAGTTGCTCCTGCAGCACGTAACTCATCTGCGCTATCAATAAGTGAGGTGTTATTTGTTCCATATTCTTGCATCAATTGCAGATTACCAAGCGCAATGTTTAAACCATCGACCTTGCCAATAACACCTTTTCCTGAAATTGCTTCAAAATCCGATACTTTGGTAAGTGATAATTGTTTCTCTTTTGCTGCTGTCATGATTGCATTGGCAAGTGGATGTTCACTTTGATGTTCGAGTGCAGCCGCTAAAGCCAGTATTTCATCAGCCTCAAACTTTTTTTCCGTAATTATTTGAGTTAATTTGGGGTGTCCAAGCGTTAAAGTACCCGTTTTATCAACAACGAGTATTTTAACTTTCTCCATTTGCTCCAGAGCCACTGCATTTTTAACTAAGACACCGTTCTGCGCACCTTTGCCCACACCAACCATAATGGACATAGGTGTTGCTAAACCGAGCGCACAAGGACAAGCAATAATCAGAACCGAAACCGCAGCAAGTAAACCATAGCTAAACGCAGGTTGCGGGCCTAAGAAGAACCAAACGAAGAAAGCAAGTACTGCGATTAAAATAACAATTGGAACAAACCAACCTGAAACTGTATCGGCCAGTCGTTGAATAGGAGCCCGACTGCGTTGTGCCTCACTTACCATATGTACAATGTGTGAGAGCATGGTATCGCTGCCAACATGCTCTGCTTTCATTATAAAACTGCCATTTTGGTTTATCGTAGCTCCAATCACTTTTGAGCCCACATCTTTACTTATTGGCATCGATTCCCCAGTAATCATAGATTCATCTACATTACTGCGTCCTTCGAGCACTTCACCATCTACAGGAATTTTTTCGCCAGGTCGAACACGAAGTTTGTCTCCAACCTGGACTTGATCTAAAGTTACTTCTTCTTCATTGCCCTTCAGATCAATTCGGTGGGCACTTTCGGGAGCTAAGTTTAATAAAGCACGAATAGCACCACCTGTTTGCTCTCGTGCTTTTAACTCCAGCACCTGCCCGAGTAAAACCAAAGTGGTGATGACTGCAGCTGCTTCAAAATAAACATTGATTACTCCTTGATTATGCAAAGCTGCAGGAAAAAGATCGGGAAACAGTAGTGCGATGGTACTGTAAACCCATGCAACACCTATCCCCATAGCAATAAGCGTAAACATGTTCAGTTGGCGTGTTTTCAGGGAAATAAAACCGCGCTGAAAAAAAGGAAAACCACACCATAAAACTACAGGTGTAGCCAATACAAACTGAATCCAGGCAGATTGATTAGCGGCGATAAAGTGCTGGAATAGATGGCCACCCATTTCTAATACAACTACCGGGATACTCAAAACAAGCGCAAGCCAAAACCGATGCTTCATGCTTTTGTATTCAGGATTTTCTTGTTCTGCAGAAACGGCTTCCGGTTCTAAGGCCATCCCACAAATAGGACAATTCCCAGGGCCAGACTGACGAACCTCTGGGTGCATAGGACACGTGTAAATTCCTGTTGCGATTATATGTTCAGGGAGGTGTTGCTGTTTTGTCGCATGATGTTGATGACATGACGGAGGCACGCTTCCTTGTTCTGATGAATTTTTCTGATGCTTATGCTCATGTTCACAATGTCCGTGTTTCATAATTTACCTTCCCTTAACTTTAAGAGCACGTCCTCTAGCTTGGGGCAAAGGGAAATGCATCATTTCAATATCGCTATTCTTTTTTACCCCATTTTTCGTCGGGTTGCACAAAATCCTCTAAAAAAAGATCAATAGAAACTTTTTTGGGATTCGCTACTTTCTCATACGCTACAGAGCCCTCAACAAATTGGCATAACCGATCAAAACTCCCTTTTTTCGCTTGAAAAGCAAAAGGTCCCTGAATTTTATCAGCATTTTCATGTAACGATACACCATAAATATTGACAAGCCTATTAACCAGTTCCTCATAGGGAATTTTATAGAATTGACAGGGACCGTTTAGTGGGGCCGGAACATTAGGGTCCATTAAATAAACATAATTCGCTTCTTTTCCTCGTTCTGCCCCAACAATTAAAAGCGAATGACTGCCCTCAATAGTTTCCTGGGGCCCCTGCTTCTCAGTATAAATTTGGTATTTCTCAGTAGCACGCTCGATGGTACATTTCCCAGGAACAAATACCACACAAGGTTGGGTATAAATAACCATAGGGCCATCCCCTATAAGGACATCCATGAGCTCATCAATTGGTTGGGAAGGATCCCACCCGGAGCCCTCTAATTGATAGCAGTAGGCAGCCTGATTGACCACTGCCTGATGATAAAATGGTGCCATAAACTCGGGATTATCTTTAGTTAATTCTATATTCTCACTATAGTGCTCATGAGAATTGACCACTGATTTCACACAGGATTGTAAATAACTTTGCATTACATTTTCGGGATCAAGTCCAGTGATATAGTGTAAACTGGTAAGCGTTTTTTTTGCTAATGCGACACAGTCCGCATATTCTTTTTTATTGAGGTATTCTTCAAAATCAATATATTCATCTTGCTTCTTGAGATAATCAGCACTCAGTTCGAGATAAGTTTCTATCTCTTTTTTCATTTGCCGGGTATCCGTTGAAAGCGACTTAAGGCTCTCCAGCTCCTCCTCCCACTTTTTAATGAAATTTTTTACCAATTCCGGAGGGCTACTTGTATCTTTTGTTTCTTGAATAAAATCATCAAATTCTTCTAATAATGTTTTTGCAATTTGTTTATCAGATTCAATTTTATTTAATCCACGACGATAATCAGAGAAAACTAACTCACTAAATCGTTCTTTTTGATGTTGATTATCCTTTTTACCAAAACGAAAACGCAATGGATTTAATGCATATAGGGCGCAAGTACCTCCCTTTTGTGCATGCTGTTCTCTAAGCACTGCCGGCTCACCGACATAACGTTTACCTCGAGGGACATCAAGCAATAAAATATCGGCAGTTTTGATAAGGAACTTAGGCATAATGATTATACAAAAAAAACAATAAGTATATTAATTATACAGAACCAACCAAAATATGTCTATTTATTGGGCATTCGGTATTTTATTGAATCAAGTTGTCGTGGTTATATTTATCCTTAACACAGATTTAAATCTTTCATAAACAGTAGACTTGTGTTAGTTAAGATTATCGAACCAAATCTTCCACGATATATTCCTCTCGTTCTATTACCCTCGCGATCACCTTATTAAATTCATGGGCAATTAACTCTTTGCAATGAGTGGTTACGGGCCCATTAATCGAAATTAAATACTCACCTTCCTGATTCCTGGAAAACAAAATCCATAAAGATCGATTACTTACAGGACGATCCTCACTTCCAAAATGGTTTGCATATTGAAATTTAATCGATGTATTACTCGATTCTGGAGCTGCTTTACTAAAAAACGAAGGGGTAATATTCACTAAAACTCTTAATCGTTCTGGTTTTTTCAGGGGGACATTTAATTTAAATAATTTATTAACTTTTCTTTTAAGTAAGGTATTGAAACTAATTGTCTCCGCCCAACTTAAATATTTAAGGTAAAAATCAATAATACCCGAATGAAGTTTACTTTTCTTAAATTGCTTGGTTAACCAGAGTTTATTCCATCTATAAAATAAATAATGGCTCATTGTTAATCCCGAATCTTTAAACTCACTGTTTTTAATCACATGAGAGCACTTTTGAAAAGAAGCAGTTTTTAACTGTTGCTCCTCAATAGCCTTAATAAAATCAATGAACGTGTATTGATCCTCTACAGCAATATTTACTCGTTTATATTCTGAAAACAAACCGACAACCCAATTATATTGACTGCCCTCTCTACCACTATGAATCTGGATAAAGGGTATTTTCTTTTGCCGGCTTAGCTTATAAAAAACAAGATGGCATGCAGCAATTAATCCGGTGCTAACATTCATATTTTTAGCTCGATGCCACTCAATAAATTGTTCAGCCTGATGCGAATCAATAGGATAATGGAATAAATACTTTTTCTGACTGTCTATAGGCATAAAGTATTCAGGTCCAAGATACAGCATTTTGAACCCTTTATTATAATTCTGCCAAAAATTAATTTTATGATTTAAATTCGCCTCATAAAGATGATTATTTTTTTTGACAAAATTAAGAAACGAATCCTTTTCTGCCTCCAGAATCAACGGTTTTCCTTGTGCGAGCATTTCATAATATTTTTTAAATTGACTCAATACCAGATCGCATGAAGGACCATCAACTATGATATGAGGGATTATCATGTGTAGTTCATGCAGATCACTATTTATCTTATAAAGAAAGACTCTAATCAGCGGTTGATGTGTTAGCAAAATCCCACATCTCATATTATTTTGGAATTCTTGATCGAGTACTGTCTCTTCATTGTCTAGGGAGATGTCTTTATAGATTAATTCAAATTTTCCTTTTTTCTTTAACACTTGGGTTGGCACTTCGGTATTGAAGTTCAACCAAAAAGTACTGTTTTGTTTCACCACAGCATCGAATGCTTGAGCAACATAATCCTTATTCAGCTTGCCTTGAATTTGTAATTGCGTTCCAACATTATAAGAATAGCCTTGTCTATTAAGGACCCAAAAAACGTATTGAAAATCACATAAAGGCACTTCTTCGCCAACGAAGTTTATAGCGGCATGAGGTGCTGCTTTATTATCAAAGTTAAATAAACTTTGTAATTCATTCGCAATATTTTTAGCAATCTTGCTAATACTTGGCTCATTAATAAAGTATTCTATGGATAAGTTCAGGGTAGGACTTTGTAATTTGTCATGAATACGATTGCGAATTTCTATGGCCATTAACGAGTCTAAACCTAATGAAAACAAACCATCGCCCACTTCAATTTGTTCTATATCATCTAACCCTAAAACATCCACAGTAATTTCTCGTAAAACTTGACTCAATATGGCAATAGACTCTTCCTTAGTATGTTGACGAAGAGAGTTTAAGAAATGCTGATCGGCTGGATGCGTATGCTTCATAAGCTCAACCAACCATGCCTGTTTTGGTGAATATTTAAAATAAATGTCCCAGTTGATAGGACATACAGCAATTTGCGCCAAGTGAGCGGTTAATAAAACATCAAGAACGTCGATAATGTCCTTATCTAATAAATTAAAGCCACGTTGTTGGATTGCCTGGCTTAAGTTTGCAGTCATTCCCGTTGCATGAAAAGGTCCCCAGTTAATTGAAATTCCGGGCAATCCTTGTTGTTGTCTTAAATAAGCCAATCCATCGAGAAATCCATTCGCTGCCACATAATTTGCCTGACCTCTGGCACCTAATACTGAAGCTAAGGATGAAAACAAAACGAATAGATCCAGTGGGATATCTTTGGTTAATTGATGCAAAATCAAAGCACTATCCATTTTTGCACTTAATACATTTTGCATCTCATCATCGCTTAAGTTAACCAATAAACCATCTTGCACAATGCCCGCGAGATGAAAGACGCCTTGTAGTGGTTTGGAGCTCTGTTCGATCTCTTTAATGATCTGTTCCATTTGCTGATAATTACTCGCATCTGCCTGATGATGTTTAATAAATACTTGTTTTTGGCGGGCCCGTTCGATAAACGTTTTGGTATCCTCAGAACATTCAGATCTACTGGTGATGACAATGTGATGCGCCCCTCTACGAATAAGGTATTCAATTAATGTTGGTGCCACCCCCCCGGTCCCACCTGTGATCAGATAGGTTGCATCACTCTTAAATAGCTCTTGTTGCACAAGATTTGCAGAAACCGATGCTTTCTTTAGTCGGGGAATATAGAATGCGTCGCGGATTGCAAACTGATTTTCAAGGCTGTTGGTAGCCAATAAATACTTTAATAGCTCTGACAAGGTACTCTTGGTATCCAAGTCGATTGAATAATTGTTAACAAGTTCCAGTTCATTACTAAAGGTTTTCCAAAAAGCACATGCCATAGTATGGTAAGGATTAACCTTATCTGTTTCATGAATCGCATATGCATTTTCTGTAACAAGTATGAAGCTATGAGGCCGCGACCTAAACATTTTTTGACAACAATGAAATAAATCATTGAATTGGCTTTGATTGTATAAGAACACTATATCTTTATTCTCAATAGGTCCCAACTCATCCAGACTAGATATTAATTGATAATCCAGATCACCCAATAGCGTTTTTGCTTTTTCTGGCTCATTGGATATCACCAATAACATGGGAGTCTGCTTTTGCGTCAGTCCATTAAACTTGAATGGAATCCATCGAGTTTGGTACAGATTCTGTAGATAGGATTCATAAGGAATAAAATGACTTTGTGTCACTCTTCTTAATTTAAACTGTTCAATATCACCAATCAGCAAACCTGAATTATCATAAAATTTAACATCAAAACACAGTTCATTATCATGCTCTGAGGTTCTTTGGGTTACACAGGTCCACACACTTCGAGGAACTTCCTGTATTGTAGTCATTCGTGCAAACGTATAAGGCACATAGGTGGAATGCTCAAACTGATTCATTCTGAGTAATAAAATACTTTGCATCACCCCATCAAGCAAAATAGGCGGATAATAATAGTTGAGGCCTTGGCTGCTTTTAGTTAGTGCTATTTTGGAAAGAATGCGGTCATGATGTAGGTAACTTTCTTGCAGAACCTGGAGTTCATCTCGATAAAAAAGCGCATGATTTTTAAAATACTCATAAATTTTCGATAAATCAAAACGACGCTCAAAAGATAATTTTAATTCATTTATATCAGCCGATTCAGAAAGCGCCGGCGACCGCGAATTGATTTCCATTTCAGAAAATAATTGCCAATTATCATCTTGCTTCGCAAAAATATTAATTTTGTATTGTTCGTCGCTTTTCGGTTTGACTTGCAACTGAAACTCTTGAGCCTGCTTTGGGTATAATGGACGTTCAATATGAAATTTTTCAATAGAAAAAGCATTGCGTTGCAATACAAGTTTGGCGGCCGCCAAACCCGACTCAATAAAAGCGGTTGCCGGAAAAACAACTTTATCAAAAACGAAATTCTGATTGATGTAGGTTAAATGTTCTAAGTCCAGCTTGTTACTAAATAAAAACTCATTTCCAGGCAGCGACAACATTTGTCCTAAAAGAGGATGCACGACATCTGGAGGTGACTGAGTCGAGTTTTTTTTATCAACCCAAAATTCAGTCGCATCAAATACATAATGAGGTAAATTAACTTTGTTAAATTCATTACTACTATTTTTATAATATAGATTCCAGTCGACTGATTTATCTTGCATGTAACTTGTCACAATGGACTTGAGTGTAGGCTCATTTTGTAAATCAAGAGTAATGCTTTTTCCGTGAGATAGAGCAAACTGACCTAATTTCAACAATTGACTGGCCTCTTGAGCGGTATGAGCAACCAACGCCAATCGATAAGTATAATGCGGACGACAGGTAGATGCTGTAAAACAAATATCGCTAAAATCATCTGATGTTTTTGCCAGATAGCGCTGATAACTTTGAGTCAAATGTTCTAGAGCGGTTTGCGAACTCGCCGAGAGGACCAAAAGTTGGGCTTTAGTGGATTGAACTGCCTCCTGCTCTGCAGTTTTAGGAAACTCTTGTAAGATAAGGTGAGCATTTGTTCCGCTAAAACCAAATGCACTAACGCCAGCACTTCTTAGTTTTGAGTTTGTTTCCCATTCTATGTTTTGCAAGGCGAGACGAGTATCTCCGAGATGAATATGGGGATTTAATTTTTTAAAATGGAGCAACTTATAAATTTTCTTCTTTTGCAGACTAATCACGGTTTTTATAACACTCGCTACACCAGCAGCACTTTCAAGATGGCCAATATTGGTTTTTACAGTACCAAGGTATAAGGGATTATTGGGAGCGTGTCCCGTTCCATAAACCTGATTGATTGCATGGACTTCTATGGGATCGCCCAAGGGTGTACCTGTTCCATGCGCTTCAATATAACTGATATCACCACTGGATAAATCCGTTTGACTCAATGCTTTTAGCATCACTTCTTCCTGGCTTTTGCCATTAGGAACAGTCAATCCAGCAGAGCGTCCATCACTATTTACTGCCGAAGCTTTTATAACAGCTAAAATGGTGTCTTTATCACGTAATGCATCAGATAATCTTTTCAGTAGCAGGACACCACAACCCTCTGCTCTCGCATATCCATCTGCATGTTCATCAAAAGTTTTACAGTGACCATCAGGGGCTAACGCTTTGGCTTTGCATAAAGTAATATTTGCTTCAGGCAATAAAAGCACATTGACACCACCCGCAAGCGCATAATCAATTTCTTGGTTTTTTAAACTTTGACACGCGTAATGAATGGCGACTAATGATGATGAACAGGCTGTATCCACACTGATGGATGGGCCTTTCAAATCAAAAGTATACGCTACCCGTCCTGGAATTAGATTAGATACATTCCCCGTTATCGAGTAAACACTGAGTTCTTCGTTAGAAAAGCCTGATTTCTCCAGCTGGGCATAGTATTCATTCGGACCTACCCCTGCAAAGACGCCCGTTAAACTACCCCGTAATGACTCTGGCAAATAATTTGCATTTTCTATGGCCTTGTACGAGCACTCTAAAAAGATTCGTTGTTGAGGCTCCATTAACTTTGCCTCACGAGGACTAATGCCAAAGAAGTTTGCATCAAAACATTTAATGTTTTCGATTAACCCTAGTTTATTGACATAAGACTTCCCTGGTGCATCCATATTGGGATCATAATATTTTCGATTATCCCAACGCTCCAGGGGGATATCCTTCATCCCACTTTTGCCCTCTTCAAGGAGCGTTTCAAAGGCCTCAATATCGCTGGCATTGGGAAAGGTACAACTCATGCCAATAATTGCAACTGCATCATAGGCTTTCTCTACCATGGGTTTGGGGGCTTGTTTAATAACTAAATGTTTCCCCAATTCCGACTCTATATGCTGAGCCAATTTATTAATTGATGGATAATCAAAACCTATTGTCGCAGTCACTTTAAGGGTTGGTGCTAGTTTTTCTTTGAGCTTCGTAGCCAGCTCGGTGATCATCAATGAATCGAAACCAAGCTCAAAAAATCCCTCATCTTCATCCAGCTCATCCACCTCAGTTAGCTCAAGAATTTCCTTACAAATAAAACGCACCAACTCGGTACAGACTTGGAGTCGATTCTCTGGGTTAATTTCCAAATAATCATTAAGCCATGAGGATAAATTCTTATTTGCAAATTGCTCTGAGACATGCAGATTATCAGCTAAATATTTGTGGAAACCAGGTACCGGCTTAGGAACAAAATCAAGCATAAATTTGAGATAATCCGGGGAAATAATAACTGCATGGCTCAACAGGTCATTAATAAGAATTTTAATGAACGTATGACCTTGTTCATTACTGATTAAAGACTGTTTCAACCCTTGGTCTTGAGATCGTTTTTTAGCCATCCCCACCTCGCCCCAAGGCCCCCATTCAATGGCGCTTCCGACCAATCCCAAACGTCGACGTTCCGCAATCAAAGCGTCTACGAAACTATTAGTACCACTGTAAACGGACTCTTTATTGCTGCCAAATACTGAGGAAATCGAAGAATAGACAACAAAGAAATCCAGATCGAGGTTTTTAGTTAACTCATGCAAATACCAACTGCCTTGTACCTTGGCAGAAAATAAATAATCTATATCCTCATTGTTATGTGCCAATAAAGGAGCTTTAATTGCCACACCGGCTGCGTGAACAATGCCTTTTAACAATCCATCTGCATTCAATTCAAGAAGCAAATCACGTACTTTTTCTTTATCTGTAACATCCAAACTCACAGGACGAATAATTCGCCCGGTATAACTGTATTGAATTTTTTTAATGGCTTCTTTTACTGCGGGTTTATCCACATTTCGCGAACTAAGGATAACCTCTCTTGCACCTGCTGAAAGCAAAGCTTGCGCGGTGATCAGGCCTAAACCGCCACAACCGCCGGTAATTAGATAACGACCTTCTCCATAAAGCGATCTTCGCTTATCAACTAATTTGGTTTTTTGCAATCGCGCAATAAAACGTTTGCTTTCACGATACGCGACGATGTGTTCATAGCATTCTTCAAAATTATGCCTGATTTCATCTACAATTTGTCCCGCATAATTTTCATCTTCGGTTTTTTCGGTATCAATCAAAATGGTATTCAATTGCGGCAGCTCTAATACCAAAGTTCGGCAAAATCCAATCAGTGGGCTATCGCTCAGATTCAGCGCTCCTGATGCAAGTTCAGCAATTGCATTGGTGGTAAGCACAATGAGTTGCAATTTAATAGCTTTATCATCGAGCTCTTTAACAAGCCCTAATAACTTTTTAAGGGTGTTTTTTTGAAAGTCGATGCTGGACTCAATATCTGCTGTTGAAGGAGCATCTAAACCTGCCGCAAAAATAATTCCATCCAATTGTTCCAAAGGCGGGTTTTCCTCCTCCCTCAGAATATCTAATCCCTGAGCAATTAAACGTGGAGCGAGTTCTTGTGCGCCGATTAAAAGCCAATTATTTCCCTGCATTTTGCGATTATTGCGAGTACAAAGTTGAGGCAGCCATTGCAATTGAAAACACCAATCTTGAGGTAAAGGTGCATCTTTTAATTTGTCTTTGGTTTCAAACCAATGTTCTTCACGAGCAAATTCGTATAAAGGAAGTTTAACTTTTATAAACTTGGTATTGAGTGACTGATAAAACTCAACCCAATGAATAATTAGCCCTGCTTGATAATCAGCCTGTAATTGCGTCAATGACCTTGGTTGTAGCAAAGAAGCTGGATTGCTTTTTTCTCTTTTAATCTGAGCGAGCGTGTACTCATTTTTTTCAATCATTTCAGCCGCTTCTTTCGCTGTACGTGCTTTAATAGCGACCCGAAATAAGAAATGACTTCGACATGTTGCAGCGGTATAGCATATATCCGCAAATTCATCTTTTGTATTAGCTAAATACTTTTGATAACTTGTTAAAAGCAATTCAAGGGCAGTTTTACTTTTAGCTGAAATGACTAATAAGGACTCTTGCGGCAATGTGCGTACTTCTATGGTTGGTACAGGGGCCTCTTGCAGCACAATATGTGCGTTCGCACCACTAAATCCAAACGAGCTCACACCGGCACATCGCAATCCATCTTCCTTAACCCAATCCATGGTTTCTAATGGAATGACTGTATTTTTTAACTTAATTTCAGGATTTAATTTCTTGAAGTTGAGGTGTTTGAATATCTTATGAGCGTGTAGACTTAAAACCGTCTTAATAACCCCAGCCACTCCAGAAGCACTTTCCGAATGACCTATATTCGTTTTTACCGAGCTGATATAAAGTGGATTTTCTGCGCTATGGGACTCACTAAAAATTTTGCTCAGTGCATTCACTTCGATTGGGTCGGCCAAAGGCGTACCCGTACCGTGTGCTTCTATGTAATCAATATCTTTTGGTGATAATTGTGATTTGGCAAGAGCACTGCGAATTACCTCTTCTTGAGCAATACCATTAGGGACAGTAAAACCACCACTCTTGCCATCGCTATTTATGGAAGTTCCTTTAATTACCGCAAGAATATTATCATTATCTTTTAGAGCCGTACTTAATCGCTTTAAAACGATGACACCACATCCCTCACTACGCGCATAACCATCTGCATCCTCACTGAATGTCTTGCAACGGCTTTCGGGGGATAACATTCTGGCTTTTGAAAGAGTGATATTTGAATCGGGAGCCAGCAAAATATTCACACCACCAGCGAGCGCCATATCACAATCACCGTTTTGCAAACTCAAACACGCATCATGAATGGCGGTCATTGATGAGGAACAAGCTGTATCAATTGCTTGTATTGGTCCATGAAAATCAAATGCATAAGCCACTCGGCCAGGTATCGCATTTAAAACATTCCCCGTCGCAAAATAAATATTTAGATCTTCTAAACCTACACCAAGGCCTGCTAATAATCGTGGATACTCATTCGTACCACATCCCACAAAAACTCCCGTTTTACTGTCTTTAATCGTAGCTAGGGATAAGTTTGCATCTTCCAAAGCATGGTAACTCGTCTCCAGAAACACGCGTAATTGTGGCGACATGAGTTTGGCTTCGCGTGGGCTAATATTAAAGAAATCCGCATCAAAATTTTTTATATTTTCAATTAAGCCAAGTTGTTTAATATAGAGTCGACCTAAAGCATTCACGTCCGGATCATAAAACTTCTCATTATCCCATCGCTCCAAAGGTATATCCGCCATCCCAGTTTCGCCACGATCCAATAGGGATAAGAACGCATCAATAGTTTCTGCCTTGGGAAAACGGCAACTCATTCCTATGATAGCAATCGGTTCATTACTGAGTACATTGACTGTAGGCTGTCGATAAACGGGTTCTGGCATCTGGACTTGTTGTATGTGTCTGGCCAACTTATCCAAAGTTAGAAAAGCAGGAATGGACATTTTATAGGAAAACAGTTCATAAACACTCTGCTCGAGTTCGGTTAATGATTCCTGGTTGAACCCTAAAGAACCGAAATCCTGATGTTCTCCAATGTGTCCTTTTTTTAAAAGAAATTGGATGTGAGAGGCAAGCTTCTCTTTGATCGATTCGACTTGTTGTTCTTTGGGTTGCAGCGATAAAGTATTTAGCCCATTCTTCCTAGACTCATGCCAATAGGGTTTTCTATCAAAATAATAAAGTGGTAAATCAGCTTTATTATATTGAACATTATTTGGATCAATCTTTATATTAAATCCTGCAAGATACGCCTCATGAATCTGATGTGCATCAGGAGTTATTTTTTGTATTTCTTTTTTTACAGTAATCTTGTGCAACTCATAATCACCAGACTCAATCTTTTGGATCAATGTTCCTTTATTTTGAATCACAATGGCACAACGATATTTATAATGATCGCGACAGTTGATGAGTGTAAAACAAATATCATGCAAACTCGTCGAGGTCTCTCTAAGATATCGCGAATAGCTTTCTAACATTTGCTTTAATGAATACTCACTATTTGCTGAAACAACAAAACATTTTGCTTGTCCATCATCTAATGATGCAGAGGGTACGGTATCATTGTCTGCTTCTTCAATGATGGCACTTACATTAGTACCACTGAAGCCGAAATTAGATATTTGTACATGTCTTTTTTTATTTTTTTGTTTCTTAAAAGCAATTGCTTGTACCGGTAAAAGCGCCGGTATACTTTCAGGATCTATAGTTTTGTTCGGTTTTGTATAATGTAAATTGGCTGGAATTGTTTCATGCTTCAAAGCACCAATTGCTTTAATCAGTGATGCGACCCCAGATGATGCAATACTGTGGCCTATATTACTCTTCACTGCGCCAATAATTAGAGGTTTATCTTGAGTATGATAACCTTTATGGATCTGTTGGATTGCATTAAACTCAACTGAATCACCAACAATTGTACCTGTTCCATGAGCCTCAATATAATCAATATCACTGGGAGTTAAATGAGCTTGTGCCAGCACTTCATGGTGCATTGCAATCTGTGACTTAATATTTGGAGCCACCAAAATCGTCCCATCATCACCATCCTGATTCATGGCAATACTTTTGAGTACTGCATGGATTGTGTCTTGGTCTTTAATCGCATCACTTAAGCGTTTTACAATCACAACACCACACCCTTCGCCTCGGACATAACCATCTGCATTGATATCAAAACTGCTGCACTGATCCTGTGCAGATAACATGTTGGCTTTAGTAACACTTATAAAACTTTCAGGACAAAGACTGAGATGAATTCCACCAACAATTGCCATAGAACATTGATTCATTCGCAACGAATTTGCAGCAACATATAGCGCTGCTAATGAAGAAGAACAGGCTGTATCCACAGCCATGCTGGGTCCTTTTAAATTGAGAAAGTGCGAAAGTCGTCCTGCAGCAGCACTACTGGCGGCACCAATCTGGGTATAAGCATTAAATTCAATATTGTCTTTATAATTGAGTTGACTGTAATCCTGAGTAGAAGCGCCATAAAATACCCCTGCATTTGAATTATTTAATGAGTCCAGTGAAATATTGGCATGATTTAAAGCACGAATTGCCACCTCTAAAAAAAGACGATGTTGCGGATCCATTTGTTTGGCTTCGACTGCAGATATTTTAAAAAAAGACGCATCAAATAATTGAGGATTATTAAGAAAACCTCCTTTACGACCAATTATTTTATCGGCTTTCTCACGATCAGGATCATAATATTCATCAACATCCCAACGATCTTTTGGCATTTCTTTAATAGGCGAAAGCCCTTTGAGCAGCATCGCATAAAATGCCTCAACATCTTCTATATCCGAATCAACACCAGGAAATTGGCAATTCATTCCAATGATTGCAAGAGGTTCATTAAGAATGTCTTTTAGATTAAGTTCCTGGTTTTTTTTCACCACTTTAAAATACTCCCATACCACCAGAGACAATGCCATTAAATTTAATGGCGGTGACCACCAGAGGTAGTACACAAAATAAAAATAAAAAATAGCAATAATAAGGACTTATAACAAGACACTGAATCTTTGCGCGATAGGATAAACACACCTTAATTCTATTTATTGTTGAATATCAGTTTCTTTTATATGCTTCTACAACATATCCCCACTACCTTTATTCCATCTGAACACAATAACGTTATAGCTCAAAAATTTATTCATAAAGTGCCTTGAAAATGAACATCTCGACACTCATACTTATTTAATAGCACAAAAGATTCAATAGAACAAAAAAACAGAGCAAGAATACTTCTTTGTCGCAGTTGAAAAGGAGTTGTATTTGATTAATACAACGCTCCATGATAGGTTATTTAATGCGTAATTTAATCTCGGAAAATAACATTAAAACGTATGGCCAGGCTTTAAAGCAAATTCGTTCCTTATTGAGACGAACGATGCTTCATTCCTCCGAAGTAAAATTAATTAAAAATCAAATTCAAGAGAGCTATAAAAGTTTCGCACATATTATTTTTGATAAATCCTTTTTGAATTGGGGCTTATGGAATAAACACGTATATAAAGAATACGCTGCATTGAACTTTGATTTTTCAAAAATATGTACGATACAAGATATTTATTCTCCCTTACTGGTCTTTTATCTAATAAGACCATTAATACAAAGGCAATTTTTTGATAAAAAACTGCTTGAAGTTGGGTCTGGTAATGGGATTGGTTTAAGAGTTAGTTCCGAATTACTAAAAACAAAATATGCTTTAGGTGTTGATTTAACAAACGAATTAGTAAAACATGCACACCATAATTTCTACCAAGAAAACAAAATCAATTACATACAATCCGATGCTGAGTATTTACCTTTTGCAAATAACAGTTTTGATATTATAACAAACCTTGAAAGCTCTCATCTTTACCCACAAATTGAGCTGTTTTTTTCCGAAGTAGAACGGATTTTATCTCCTAATGGTTTTTTTTGTTATTCTGATCTTAATATTAAAGATAAATTACAAGCACAAAAATTAGACGAATATCTTAAGACAAGCAAAACGTTAAAAGTAATTCAAAAGGTAGATATAACTCGAATGGTTCAATCGGCTATTTTTCATCGCTTGGTTGTAAATGAGAAAAAAATATTACCTTATATTCATTCGATGCTCGATGATGATGAAGAGGGAATGAGTTCAGAGCTTTCAGATTTCGTTGGTTCTATGGGATTAGCATTCCTTCCCTGGTGGGTATTTTTGTTTAAAAAGTCATCTCTTAGCCGTATTGCAAAAAAGGAACGTAAAAAAAACCTTATCTATGGTAAAAAACTTTATTTTTATTATTTAATTCAAAAGGTAAATCAATGAAGATCATGGATGTTAAGACCATAGATTATTCTTATGGCGATGAAGAGAAAATCAAAAAAATTCTATACAATTCAACCGAACCTCTGCTCATAAAAATAAAAAACTTTAGGGGTAACTTTACTTTAGATTATTTTGAAAAACACATTCAGGCAGATACAACTTATGCTACCTTTGAAAATAATCGTCGGGTCGCACATCAACCTGCTGATTTTGGAACAATCATAGCTAAAATAAAACAAAATATGCCCTATCGAATCTTTGGCCAAATTCTTACTGAAAAACAGTCAGCTGAGATTGAAAAGCATATACCCCTTTGGCAACATATTCCTTTAAGACCAAGATACTTTAATAAGACTTTAAAAGTAATCTATTTTTTTGGTGGCCAGAACACTCATACCTATATGCATTATGACAGAGAGCATTGTAGCAATCTTCATGTATGTTTAAGTGGAAGAAAGAGGTTCTTATTATTTACTCAAGATCAGAGCGATGCGCTCTATAAACTTCCTTTTGTGAGCGATAGCTTGATTGACTTTAGCCAACCCTTGGAGGAAATTAGTCAACAATATCCAAGAACAAACCAAGCTAAAGGGTATCGAGTTACGCTTGAAAAAGGTGATATGTTATTTATGCCAAGAAATTGTTGGCATTATACTGAATATCTCGAGCCTTCTTCTTCTGCGTGTTATATTTTTTATCCTAAAAAAATACTGCATATTTATGGATATTTTACAGGATATTTTTTCCTCGGATTTAAAGAGCCAACTGGTTTTTTAATTAGTAATTGGCCAATCGTTAAAAAGTTTAGTGAACGTTATGCTTTAGCGACAGGCGTAAAAAAATATCTGATGAAAATAATTGAATGTATTTTATTTCCAATTATATTGCCTATTGTAAGTATACTTGCCATTATTGCTCATAAATTAAAGCCCCGCCGCGTTTATTAGAAATCATTGGGCTTCAATTAATTACGGCCTCACTGCTTGCTAAGATCATCTAATTTTGTAGCTGTGGATTTGCACGAAAATGCTGAGGAAACGTAGCATACATTAAAGGCACTAAGTTAAGCTTATTATTCCTAGAGCCTACGTTCCGCGACGTGTTCGCGGTACGTAGACAGAAAACAAATATAGAAAAATATTCTTAACAAAGTGCCATCAGAGCATACAGAGTATGCGAAGCTTCCGAAGTAATATTTTCGCGAAAGATAGGCTAAATACAGCCGCTCAGTGAAGAGAGCGTAAACGTTAATTAATGTTTTACCAATTGACAAAATACATTCATCATCGCAATTTGCTCGACGTTCGTTGGGATCGCATCAAGCAATGAAGGCGAATAGACAACAATCGCCAAACTCTGGGCTCGAGAGATGGCAACGTTTATTCTGTTTTTATCAAAAAGAAAATTAAGTCCCCGAGGCGATTCATCTGCATTGCTCGCACACATACTCAAAAAAACGATTGGCGCTTCTTGTCCTTGAAATTTATCGACGCTTCCTACTTTAGCCTGTTCACCAAGTGCAATCCTTAATTTATTCACCTGATGATTGTATGGGGCCACAAAAAGGATATCCTCCCAATCGATTACTTTTTGTGTGCCATTTTTATCCTTAAAAGTTCTGCCTAACAGTTCTTTGCTTAACAATACAATCTGCTGGACCTCTTCATCACTGGCTTGAGTATTTCCCTCATGAGTGACGGGTACAGGGATAATTCCTGCTTCTTTATTCAGCAACCCCTGATATCCCTGAGGAACGATGACTAATTGATGTTCATTTTCAGGGGCAGTTTCCAGTTTGCTTTCATAAATCGCATCACTGATAAATTGATTTACTGCAGGATGCATTCTATAGGTAGTACCCAGAAAAACTCCCATAGAATCTGGAATTGTTGGGGTGGTGTGTAACAAGTACTCTAATATGGATAAACCACTTTCTTCAGGATGACTTCCTTGGGAAGGTTGTCCCAACTGCATTTGGTCGCCCATTAATATAATATTGTGCGTTGAACGACTCATGGCAATTAAATTCGCCACACTCACCTGTCCAGCTTCATCAATAAACAGATAATCAAAAGCACCAGCTAATTCCTCTCTACTCAACCCCCAAGCGGTAGTGCCTACAACACACCCAGGTTGAATGAAATTAACAATATCTTTATTCTCCAGTATAGCAATATCCAAAGCGTCAATTTTGCCATCGGTATTACGTATACAAGCAAAGTGTCCTTTTATTCCTTTTTTGTGGCAATAATCGGCGGTACTCAATAACAAATTATTGATTGCTTTATGGCTATTTGATGAAATGCCTACTTTTTTTCCTCTCTGAATAAGCTCGGCGATCAAATGTTTCCCGGTATAGGTTTTCCCCGCACCTGGAGGTCCTTGAAGTGTTAAATAACTATTATTTAAATTTAAAACAGCACGAATAATTTCATCTAATCGTTCCTCGGGATGATGACTTGGGGCTATCGCGAATCCTTCAGGATGATCCTTAATTCGCGGGTAAGATTTGTTCAGAAAATCCAATATCGCAGTATTTTCAAGTAAGCCTTGTTCAAATAAAGCAGCCTGTTTGGCAATTGCATCAGGAATCGAATGAGGATCTACATATTCATTTGGAATCAAGGTAACGGGATCATCTACTTTATTTTTCATTTGTAAGACAATAATCCCATGTTCTAAATCACTGTCTTTTTCATAATAATTGGCAGTAACTGTTTTCCCCTCTGCTGTTTCCTGACCTAAAATAAAATATTGCTGGGCTCCTCCTTTAAACTCCTGTTCTGGATCAAAAAAATACTCATAAGCCATATTGCGCGATTTTGGTGAAGGCTTATACGGTGGTTTAGGAGTTCGTCGGCAATAGGCCAAGCAATCAATGTCATCTAGTAGTTCTTCTCCAGTCAGACCCAGACGTTCAAACATACGCCAGAACACGGGTTTGGCTTCACGTCGATGAAACTCAATTGACCATGCTAAAATCAAATTGATTTGGGCTAAGGGTAAATTACCCTCTGCTTTTAAGGTTTCTGCCTTAGCCAGTAATCGATCGCGTAATAGAATACGCTCACTCAATTCTTCCTTGACCTTGAGTTCAACAGGTTCCGTTTTACCTAAATAACTAATACCTTGTTCTTGTTGTCGCGCTCTTAACCAATCAACCAACTCCTGAGTGGAATAACAATCATCAATATTGTAAGCGCGAATATCATTTAATATTTTTGACGTTTGCCAATTTTCTCCATCTGGATTTTCTCGCCAATGTTCGTAAACAACGACTGAATCCCCCCCAGATCCCACCTTCGTATCCCGTTTGGCTCGATATAAATGCTCTATATTTTTAATGGAATAACGCGGCTCACCAATAATTAGAGACGCTTTGACGATTTTATATAAGTCAACAAATACTTCATTACGTAAAAGCTGGTCCACCTCCTCTTCGCACACACCATATCGCCCCATGAGTCGGCGACATGCAGAAATTTCATAGTTGGCATAATGATATATATGCATTTGCGGATTTTCTTGCCAACGCTGATAAACCCACTTTATAAACGCTTGAAAACTTTCTTTCTCTTGTTCTGAATTATGAGCCCAAAAATCCTTATACTGGCGTTGACCTTGCTCATCAAAATAAGCAATCCCCCAAAGATACTCCAGTCCTCCTTCTTCAAGAGGAAACCCTTCAATATCAAAAAATACATCTTGGGATGATCCAAAAGGTAAAAGCGCCAAGCCTTGCTTGTGACCTGGAACATGATGGATCATTTTATATAAAGGAATGTCCTTGCCACTACTTTCTTTTTGGATTTTAGCTTGTTCTTGCAAACGCGCAAAACGATCCGGTTTAATTCCTTTTACCCAGGAACAATCTGCATGAGCTAATGCAGTCATGGTCTTAATATCCGCCTGATACAGCTTTTTGATTTGTCCTGCCGTAATGGTTGCAACCTGAATTAGATGATCTGCATTGACTAATAATTCCTCAGCATAAGTGCTCCATCTTCCCCAACTTTTAGATGCCGCAGGATCAGGACATGCAGTAGGATCAAAATTTTGCTGCGCCAATAAAAACTGGTGTTTCAAATTCTGATAAAAATAAAAATAATCGGCAGTACGGAAGCGTCTCTGCTCCTTATTTCCTAAAACGACGGTGATGTATTCTGTTCGACAACTCTGCATGGCTTCGAGCATTTCCGCATAGCAACATAATTGCAACAGAAAACTAGGTTTCACCGAGCGGGCAAGTTTGGTATCCCAAACCTCATAACTGTACTCACCAAATCGACTTTTCCCTGCAGTTTTTATTAAAAAATCTGCATAACCTTGAAAGGGAAGCAATTGCAAATGAGCCTGATAGATCACATCGACCCCATCATTCATGGCCGTTAATGTTGCTTCATATGAATTGGTCTGTTGATGCAAATTCGCAACAGATAATCCTTGTTTTTCAAAAAAGGCCAAGAGCTCTAATTCATGTTGATGACCTAAATGCTGCAATACATCAATTAAATCATCTTTCTCATCAGGCGGAGGTAATAAGTTAGGGTGCACCACGGCAAGATGCTCTATCCAAGAGACGAAAGGACTCTCCATAAACTGAGTGAGATCCGATGGTGAAAAAACTAATTGACTGGATTTAATATACATTTTGGCAAAATTGAATATTAGATTAATTCAAAGTATATCAAAACATCCGCACTGTGAACTATTTCAACTAACTTATTGATTTTATGGTGGTTTAAAATTTTGAGCAAGAGCATCGAAAATAATATAAAATCCAGCTCTATAATGCCCTTGTACTTAGTCACAATATAAAAATGATGAATAAAAACGAAAAAATATCCCCAGAGGTAAACATATCCCCAGAAAGTCAAAAAACATTAAATCGAACAGTTGGTTTTTTAACCAGCTCTTTAGCGCTTTATGCCCTACTTCGCAAAGGCAATTACAGAGCAGCTTTTCTTTTGTATGAGAAAAGCGGTGGAGGTGGCTTCAATATTTATAAGGAACTGGGAAATGGCAAATTAAGACGCTGTTTTGCCATTGACTATCATCCGTTTTGGGATAAAAAAGCCAATCAATCGGTTTGGAAATTACATTATCATCGCGGTGAAAATGAAAGCCAAATGAAGAAACATAGACCCTATCAGGGGGGATGGTAATCCACTTTCACGGCCACGTCATCCTAAGGAGTTTGCGACGAAGGATCTCCTGATTTTGACACATAACAATCTTCTGGAGTTCCCTCGTTGCGTTGGGGATGACGTATTCTCCGCTTTTTGTAGCCTGGGTGAAGCGCAGCAGAACCCAAGATGGTTGCCTAAACATTCACTGCGCTTCACCCAAGCTGCAGAATAGAAAGGAACAGTGCAATTTGGGTTTACATGGCTCCTTAAATATCCTCAACAGGTTGTTGTTCTAAACTCTTCGCTCCAGCCCAACGTGGAAAAAATGGGCCCAGCTTTTTGATAAAATCATAGGCCATCAATAATGCACCTAGAGCAAATACAACATCCCCAGGTAATCGTAACCATTGCCATAACAAGGTTGTATTATAAAATTCAAGGCTTCGTGAATGAGCAAAACCATGTTCATACACATCCATCAACTGCGCCCAACCAATAGGAAAGAAATTCAATACAATCCATAAAACAAGACCCAGGTTATATAACCAAAAGGCCCAAATTCCTAAACGATCACTCCAGGGGTAGCGATCTCCTGCGGCATAACGTAAGCAAAAATAAATTAAACCAAGACCCAATAAACCAAATGCGCCAAATAATGCGGTATGGGCATGATTTAAAGTGAGAAAGGTGCCATGCTCATAATAATTTACAAGTGGAGCATTGAGCGTACCGCCACCAAATACCCCTGCACCAACAAAATTCCAAAAAGAAGCTCCCAATATATAGATGTAGGCCAGGTTATAAGTAAATGCACGCTCTCGTTTAATCAATTGACGATGTTCAATGGAATCAATAATAAGAAGAACCAAAGGCAATACTTCAATAAATGAAAACATAGTGCCTAAAGGCACCCAGAGATCAGGAGTACCGGTCCAATACCAATGATGACCCGTGCCAATAATACCGCCTAAAAATACTAAAATTGTTTCAAAATACATTGTTCGTTCTGCTAGAGCACGGGAAACTAGTCCTGTTCCCATTAAAAGATAAGCAGTAGCGCAAGCTGCAAAAAATTCAAATGACTGCTCCACCCAAAGATGGACCACCCACCAACGCCAAAAATCAGTGATGGTGAACGACTTTTCAATTCCGGTTAACGGAATCATGCCAAAACAATATAATACAGCGATATTTATCGTGCTTGCCCAAAAAAGATGCTCTAAACGAATACGCCCTGTCCAAAACTCAACGGTTGCGGTTTTTAAGCCACTCCACGTCGGCCACATCCCACGGAACACGATAAAGCTCCAGAGGAAAAGCCCCAAACAGAATCCAATTTGCCATAATCGACCGAGCTGCAGATAAGATAATCCCTGATTACCTATCCAAAACCAGGATTCGTTCACATACCCCATAATTCCCAAGTAATTACCAACAATGGCGCCACCAACAATAAACAGAGTAACCCAAAACAGAATGTCGACAAGAAGACCTTGTCTTTTCGCTTCTTTTTTACTAATAAGCGGGGCCATAAAAACTGCAGCGCTCACCCATGAAAGAGCAATCCAAACAATCGGGGTTTGGATGTGTACATCACGCAAGAAATTAAAGGGTAAAAATTCATTAATATTTATTCCATAAAAACCCGTACGCTCTGCATAATAATGTGCCATAATTGCGCCCACAGCGATTTGAATCAGCAAAACAAGTGCAACAATTACAAAATACTGCCCCACCTTACGCTGACTCGGCGTCAACGGCTCAAATCCCCAAAATACAGGCGTTTTGAATGCATCATCAGGCCCACTTAAAAAGCGATGATAAATATAAAGTACTGCGCCAAATCCTAAGAATACGAAACAAAACGATACCCAAGTCCAGAAGAAAGTATTGGATGTAGGTGTATTACCCATTGTAGGTTCATAAGGCCAATTATTGGTATATGAACTATTTTTTCCGGGTCTATGGGCAATCGTAGTGAGCGAAGAATAAATAAGAAAATCAGCCGTCTGTAAGGCCGTTTGCTCATTCAAACTGTACGCTTTAGTCCAACCTGCTTCTGGATCATGATTGAGTAGCGTTTGTGAAATTTGATTTCGTAATTGTAATATTGCATCAGCAACTGGCTGCGACAGCATGCTGGTTGGCTCACTCAGATCCGTCTGCTGTAAATCTCGTTGCATTGTTTGGCGCACCACATATTGATTCCCTTCGTCCAGACTCATAAAAGGTTTGCCAAAACGTTGTTGTGCTATTTTATCCTCTGTAATTCGACCAAGGCTTACTAAATATTTTGCCGTATAATCCTCGCCAAAATAAGAGCCCATCCCATAAAGACTTCCATAATCCATAAGGTCTGCACGTTGAAAACCTGCTTTACCCGCGACTATATCATCTGCGGTCATCACGATCTGTCCCGAAGGAGATTGAAATTGCTGCGGTAAGGGAGGAACAAGTTGATAGGTTTTATAGGTGCCCCAAATTAATACAATAAAACAAATGATTGCCGTAATTAAAAGAACCCATTTTAATACGTTGGAGACTTGATTCGAGTCTATAGGCTCAGCATTTGAGGGTAGACTATCCATTGGACACATTCCTTATGTGAATATTCTTGTTTGCTCATAAATAAGCTCATAATTTTATAGAAGATTTATTGCAAAACAAAGTCCTTCATCGAATTGATTTTTGAGCTTGAATCATTATTTTAGAGCTCTTTTTTCATATAACTTTTTTAATAACAAATGAAAATAAACGAGCCCTGCATAGGGGTACAGTTTTGCAGTAATTTCCGCTATTTTTTTATAATCAGGCTTCTTATCCAGATGGAGCAATTGATATAAATTGTTTTGTGCGCCCACATCATCACCAGGAAAAATATCAATTCGTCCCAAACCGCGTAATATAGCATATTCAGCAGTCCAACGCCCTATTCCTTTAAAATGACCTAAAAAGTTAATGATCTCATCATTGGATTTATTCTTCAAGGAACTAAAACTTGAAGGATCGTCCACGATTGCCGCTGCGAGTTGAATTAATGTCTCACTTTTGTGAGTGCTATAACCTATTTTTTTAAGTTCAGAAACAGTGCAACTAGCAACCGCCTCTGGTCTTGGAAATGCATAAAGCACTTGCTCTTTATCCTGTAGGCTTATACTTAAGAACTCGGTCAATCGATTTTGAATTTGTAACCCTGCATCTAAAGATATTTGCTGGCAGGAAATCGCATTAACCAGTGCTTCAAAAATGGAAGGGAATCGTGGTGGTTTAAGGCCCTTAAATTGGCAAACAAGGGAATTTAATTGAGTGTCGTTTTTGATGATTTGATAAAAATCATCAAGATTTTGTTTTAAACCCAGGACCATCTCTAGTTCATCAACGATTCGGTTTGAAGGTAGCTCGTGGCATTCGCTTTCTAGAGAAAGCAACAGCTCCGGCTCATTGAGCCCTTTTTTTTGTTCAATAACCACTTTGACAGGTACATTGTCTATGACTAATAGTCTTGTGTAATGTTGCCCATCCCAGAGATCCACATTATTTTTGGTTCTTCTGCGTAAAGCAAAAACAGTATAATCCAATCTAAATGGCGCCACCGGATGTAAGATAAAAGAGGCGTTCATCTCAAATTAACCTACCCTTTCGTTGAAAATATTAATTAATCCTTTTAATACACTAGGCAAATAACGCTATAATTTCCACTTGGGGATCTACTCACCTATTCTAGTCTCGAGGAGAATGCATGGCTGCTTTTAATGACGATTTGATTTGTTATAAACAATTACAAATAACCCATGATGGGAAGCTTAAATTCTTTCTTGAAAAACACAGCACCAAAGAAGGGACTTGGGGTAAGTTACATGTTCATACCGGTGAAATTGATTTTGTTTTTTTAGATGGAAATGGAGACGAATTATCTCGCCATCGCTTGAATAAAAAGAATGCACAAATCATAATTCCCCCCGCTTCGTGGCACAAAATAATACCCATCAGCCCGGTTTTTAATGCAACTTTAGACTTTTATTGTAAAGCCCATCGCTATTTTGATAAAAAATACAAATTAGGTAATGTACATACTGATTTATATTATGTTTATACCACCTACCTCCAGCAACAAAACAAATTAAATGTTCTTGATGTAGGCTGTGGTTCAGGAAGAAACCCTCTTTTCTTCGCACTCAAAGGACATGCGGTAACTGGAATGGATCATAATGAGGCGGCAATAGAGAAAATTCGTCAAATAGCTCATGATGAAAAAATAACCACCCTTACTCCCGTACTTCACGATCTTCATCATCCGTTAAAGCTTAAAAAAGAAGCTTATGATTTAGTCATTGCAACCGTATCGCTACAATTTTTAAATGCGGAACGAATTCCATCACTTTTGCACGAATTACATGAAGCAACCGCAGTGCAAGGATTTCATTTTCTGGTCTTCCCTATTCGCTCAGAGCAATTTGAATTACCTTCATTCTTTACTTACTTGGCGGATCCCGAAGAACTCTACCATTATTACCAAGACTGCGGCTGGGCAATTTTAGAATACAGAGAAACCCTGGGAAAACTGCATAAGCTTGATGAATCAGGCAAACCTATTCAGGGCCTCTTCGGGCTTTTACTGGCGCAAAAAACGCAATAACTATTGCTTCATGCCAGAAAAGATTCTGAGTCTTTTCTGGAAGACTTATCATGCCCCTATCGATTAATTTTACGGATGTATCGATTGCTGAACGCTAGGTCGGTCAAATCCCATTTTTTCGATAATATTGGCAACTCTATCATCATCGTTAAATTTTTGTTTGAGAAACCGCAAAGCTTCTTTAGGAATTTCTGTGTTTGGACCTTTATTCTCGAATCGAACAATATGATTCAAAGTTTTCCCAGAAGACTCCATTGGATAACGCTCATTATTCCCGAAATAAGTAGTTTCAAAACCCTGCTTTTGCAGCAAGCTTCTAAAAACAGCAGCATCTTGAGGGTTATCAAAAGCAATTTTGAATGTACCATTCATTGCCCCCTTCCCAACCACTGGAATATCTGGAATTGAAGAAGAGGTCGTCATCAGCGTGCGAATCATTGTACTGACTTCCTTATTGGAATCAGGGGTGGGGGGGTTGTGAGTCAGTTGGTGCAACGAATTTTTCACGCGCGAAGAAGGAAAGCTGTCCTGTTTTGGCATGGCGTCAGGCAAATGCTTACTGAGATGAATAAGATCCGTTTTGCTGTGATTTCGGGTCATAATACCACGAGCTCGCTCAGATAAATCTCTGGGATTTTGAACGACTAAGGCGGGATGACCTTCTTGTTGATGTATACGATTGCGCTCTTCCATCAATAAAATTCCAAGCTTATTACCTGTTTTAGAATAAGCCTTGATTTGCCCCCCTGTTTGCCAACCCCAATTACCATCCTGATTTTGAGGGCTTCTACTCCCTGTATCTTCTATAAGACAAGCATTTTCTGTTTCTTTCAGTGCTTTTCGGACTAAGGGATTTTCTAATTTTGCCTGAATTGCCCTTTTCATCGCCTCGTCTGCTAATTTAAAATCTGCCCATTGTTTATCTTGCCCTAAATTTCTCGCATTCTGCGCGTCTCCCTTAAGAATCTTCTTTAGATATTCTTCATCCTTAGGATCTTTTTGATATTGGAAATAATGCTCGACCGTGGGAAACGTTCTTTCTCCAAACGGAGTTTGCATTTTAATGGGGATTTCTGCGTAATTAGATAGAATTCCCCATCCCTCATCTTCTCTATCAAAAGCTACTACATTAACACTATCCGAACGACCTTGGTAACTACTATGATTTGAAGAACCACTTAATTTTTTAATTGCACCTTTATATGATCTGGCACTCAAAGGCATAACAATGCTCCAGCTTATCTCTACTACAATATCCTTATTATAGTTGATTTATTTTTGAACACCCTGTGTATGGAGATTGTCTTTCAAAAGGATTTTTTTTCGATAACTTATAGTGTTTGATGAGTGCAGAAAAATTCAATAATAAGTTCCTATCCTTTAACACAAACAATGGGTATAAGCTTAGCGACTTTTTTTGTTAATCCCGATGCCTGGGCCGAATCAACAACAAAATCAACATTTTTGTACGCCCCAGGAGCTTCCTCTGCGACACCACGATAAGAACTACTGCGAATTAGAATGCCTTGTTGTGCTAATCGCTCAATGATTTCACTACCCCGCCATTGTTTGGTTGCTTGATGTCGACTCATCGCCCGTCCTGCACCATGACAAGCAGACCCGAACGATTTATGTTCAGCACTTGCTGTTCCAACAAGAACATAAGATGAAGTTCCCATACTGCCACCAATAATCACCGGTTGGCCTACATGGCTAAAGGCCTCGGTTAATTGGGGGTGTTGCGGACCAAAAGCTCGCGTTGCTCCTTTGCGATGAACAAATAAACGCATCATTTTACCCCCTACCTCATGCATTTCTTCCTTACAGGTGTTATGCGATACATCATAGATGAGTTTTATTTTCGTTCCTGGCATCTCATTCTGAAAAACCTCACGCATAAAATGAGTAATAATTTCACGATTTGCCAGAGCACAATTAATTGCTGAGCGCATCGCGCCTAAATAACGCTCACCCATTGGTGAACGAATTGGCGCGCAGGCTAATTCCCGATCAATGAGTTGAATACCATGTTGTTGTGCATTAATTAACATGGAACGCAGAAAATCAGTTCCAATTTGATGGCCTAAGCCCCGAGAACCACAATGGATACTTACTACCACGTCTCCTTTGGCTAAACCAAATGCGGCAGCTGTTTTTTCACAATATATGGTACGTACCTCTTGAATTTCTAAATAATGATTTCCTGAGCCTAAAGTACCCATTTCACTTTTTTGTCTCTTTTTGGCATGTTCTGAAACATGTTCGGGTAACGCCCCTTCTACTCGACCATTATCTTCAATTCGTTCCAAATCTTCACGTTCACCATATCCTTGCTTGACAGCCCAAACAGCGCCCCCACGCAGCATATCATCCATTTGCTTCATCGTTAGATTAATACGACTTTTGCTACCTACACCTGCAGGAATATGGGCAAAAAGCGCATCGGCCAGTTGCTCCTTGTAAGGTTCAAATTCTTCGCGTTTAAGACCTGTAGATAAAAGTCTTACGCCACAAGAAATATCAAAACCAACACCACCAGCAGAGACCACGCCGTCATTATCTGGATCAAATGCTGCAACACCCCCAATTGGGAATCCATACCCCCAATGGGCATCAGGCATCGCATAAGAGCCACGAACAATGCCTGGTAAAGTCGCTACATTGGTAACTTGTTCATAGACTTTCATATCCATATTGCGGATCAACTCTTCTGAAGCAAAAATAATCCCAGGCACACGCATGTTCCCATGTTTGGGAATTCGCCACTCAACATCACTTATTTTTTCTAACAGATTTAAGTCCATTAGCTTCCCACCTTAATTCCTAAGGGCCTATTGAAAATGAATTTAAGTTTTACACATCAACTACACATTGTGCGACCCAAGAATTATTGCTGTGATACACTTTTAATTCGGTGAACGTAGCACCTTTGACTTCTACTGCAGGTTGATGCCGTTTGATATCTACTGACTCTCCTGCAATTATAGCAGTTAACTGCAAATCCCTAATGGAGACATCGAACTGACTAAAGAGCATATTATGAACTGCCATTTTATAAATAATGGCATTTAACCAGTCGACGAATAAAATCTCCTCGCTTGGAGCCTCACACGTTATATGCAAGGTCTTGGCAGGTTGGACCAATTGTGCGTTAGTAATCACGTTGGTCAGAGCTAAAGCCCCCATGGCAAAAGCGGAGGATAAAGTAGAACCGTAGCCTCTCACCCCTATATCTGATTCGTGAGAGAAATGCTCCCATGTTTTTTGCGCACTCATTAGAATCCCGTTCTTATTTGCTTGAGAATGACCTGAATTAGCGAACCCTAGTTCAGGAGAAAGATACTTTAACCTTTGAAATAATGATGATCCAAATCCAAAATTTCTACCGAAAACATGATATTTAATTTATTTTCTTCTGTTTTAAAAAAATCTTCTAACAAATCAAAAAGCTTTTTAGCAATGTTTTTCTTCTTCGCATCATCTCTTCCCGGAAGTATTTTCAGAGTTAAATGTACAAATGCATTTTCTGCACTTTGATCGCCAATAAAAAACAAGGGATGCATAATACATCTGCCCCTACAATTTGATAATTGAGTAGGGAGTTTTTCTGCAAGCATATGGTGTAATTTATCAAATAACTGATTTAAAGGCCGAGACTTAATATTATTGCTTAATTCTAAAATCAAATGAGGCATAATAATCAAACTTAAAAAATTAGCATTGTAAATCATAACGTGGTTGGAGGAGATGTTGCAAAGTAAATCACCCTCACTAGCCTAACGCTTTGCATATACCCCAATAGATAGAATAACCATTCCCATCCCTATAGATTGTCCAGAGGTCAAACGCTCACCAAGCAGCATCCAGGCAATAAGTACTGTAGCCAAGGGCATCACCGCCGTAGATAAGGAAGCCATTACTCCATCTACTTTTTGACAACCAAAATTCCAAAAAACATAAAACAAACCCGAACTTAAACCTAAAATGATCAAAATAAGCCAATCTACAGGATGAATGGTTAAATCGACCCACGAACTAAAACTCAAACAAAACAATAATAAAACGGCATTGATTGCATTCAGCAATGAAGAAATTAAAAAGACTGGCAACGTATTCGCATGCATTTTACTTAAAATATAATAGGTTGCTTCAGGCAAAAGAGAAATTAAAACAAGTGCATCCCCTTTAAAAGAATGATTCACTCGCATCCCAGCAAGCTTATCACATGCAATCACAATTAATCCCAGTGTGGCAAACCCTACACAAATGGCTTTCTTACCAGAAATTTTCTCACCAAGAATAATCCAGGACATAATCGCAATTATCGCAGGCAACGCACTGGTAATAATACCTGCCACATTTGCATCCGTAGCATTTAATCCCCATAGAATAAGGAAATTAAACAATACCCCTGCAGAGACTGCCTGCGCCGCAATAAAACACCAATCTTTGCGTGTCAAACGCGAAAAATAATAACCAACCGGTTTAGTTTTAGCTGCTGTAAACCAGTGCAAAGGAAATAAAATGATCGCCGCCAAAGTAAAGCGAAGTGTTAATATAACTAAGACTGGAATTGAAGAGAGGACGTACTTGGAAAAAACAATATTTACCCCTACCATAATTTGAGCCAAGATAAGGAAAAACATACCCTGTAAAAAAGAAGCACTGGATTTATTCATAATAAATTACTTCATTGAAGGACACATGAAACGAATTCATAGCTTATCAATTTTGAACTTAATTTGAATTATCCATTTCACGCATTTTATGTGCTGATAACGCCTTTATTCTCCATTGTGACGGAGAATCACCAAATACGTTACTGAATCGTCGACTAAACGCAGACACATTTTCATAACCTACGGCTAAAGCTATGGCCTCAATAGAACAATCTTTAGAGGACAGTAATTTCTGAGCATGGTGTAATTTTTTAAATCGCCAATACTCTCCCATACTACATCCTAGAGCAAGTTTAAATCGGCGTTGCAATTGGCTTACGCTTAGATAGCAGTATTGTGCCACGTTACTTACATCAACTGGATTGGCGAAATTTAAATCAATCCAGTTTTTTGCCTTAATCGCAACGTGATCCAACTCAGGAGAGCACGATTTAGTGGCAAAATGAATTAGTAGTTGATTAATTAAAGAATCAGCAAAAATATCCCCTTCATGATCTGCCAAATAATGATGGGTAAAATATATGAGTTTTTTAATGTTCGCAGTTAAATCAAAAGCATGCGATCCGCGTTCTTCGAGCAGATGGTTTTGGGTAGGCACATCAATCACTAAAAAAAGATTTTCCCTACTCCCAGCAAAACAATGCCGTTCATTAGGCGCAATAAATACGCCAACATGATTATCCACAACCCCAGAATAATAACCAGCTTCTAACTCCATAGAGCCAGAAAGAGGAAGAACCCATTGTGCAAAATCATGGGAATGACTACAACTTTCAGTATGATAGGAACGAAGCTCCATACGATTGGTAATCAATTTAACTACTCACTAAAACAGTTTCAAATTAAAACGACCTATTATATCAGGAAATGAAATATAGTGTCCCAAAGATACACGTCATCTGACCTATTTATACTTAAACATGAGCGTATTCTCGCTTTAAAAAGCCTTTACAGTTGAGCAAGTTCACCACATAATGGTCAAATATTTGTTTTACTCATATTAACCCATTCGTCTCAATCCTATTTTTTGGAGTCTGCTGTGCAAGGTAAAAATGATTTAGCCAATCAATCCCTATTCTCTTTAGAAGAGCTCTTTGAGGAAACTGTAGAGATACACCATGTGGGTTCTACAGCAACTTCGGCCATGAAGATATTAATGTTACGCAACCAACAAAGTTATCTCAATGAGATCAATAGATTAGCCACTATATGCGCGCAGTTAATAAAACAAGGTTCTACAGTTGCCCCTTTAGTACAGACGATGAAATCCAGTATGACTGCCGGTTATCAAGATGCATTGAATAAGGTAACCAGTGAAATTGGTCTAGGACAATTTCAATTGAACCGCACCAATCCACAAACAGTTGCTGGACAAAATTTGGAAAAACGCATTAGATCCATGAGACGCTATAAAGATGAAATGTCACTCACAGACATTATGGAAGCAGTGATCACCGATACCCTGGTTCAAGCAAGTGCAAAATTTGGCGCCGATCTTGGTGATTTTGACTTTTTGAGCTGTAGCTCGCCAGTTGTTATATTATAATTTTTAATCATCGTAGCGGCATTCACAACCACGTCATCCTGAGGACTTTGCGACGAAGGATCTCCTGATTTTGACTCATATCGATCTTCTGGAGATCCCTGCTTTACCCAGGTATAACTAATGATTAATATTTGGTTACTACAATTTCATTACTAATACATCGGTAGGATGAGAATATAATTGATTCTCTGCAATAACTTCGGTCTGGGAATTTTCCTTGGCAATCCCATAAAATCGATTTAATGAAGGTTTTAAAGTATCCAGCATGATAAATTCTGCTTTCTGTGCTTTTGCTATTTCTTGCGCCGCCTCAATTATCTGCTTACCCAATCCTAATCCGCGATAGGGTTTGTCCACATAAACATACATTAACTCACTCACAGCAGGCGCTTTAAATTTCTTGTTATTAAACTCCGCCGCCATTTCTTTAGGAAAAATAGCAAAGAGCGCGACAGGTTCACCACCCAAGGTTCCTACATATACATAATCCTTCAAGCCATTAAGAACCGTCTGGCGAAATGCAACCCCTTTATTGCGAATATATCCCCACTCACCTTCTATCCAAGTTGCAGCTAGAGACAAATGCTCCATACATTCTGATAACGGAGTAAACTTCAATTTATGGTTAAATAACGCCGTGCTAAAAAGTATCATATTACATCCCCATACTTATTTATTTTATCTTGCTCTCTATGGAAGATCTTATCATTAATTGAGTAATCCCGTAATCCGCTTTGCTCCTTACGGGCTATGCTTGCTATAATCTCATAAGATATACTGATTAAGAACTGGAGTCTTTTGCCTCATGTCTCTCTGGAAAAAATTTAAAGAGTTTTATAATGCTTCAGCGGAAAATAGAATAGGATTTTATAACTTTCTTGCCTTTCTCGTTATCCCTATTCTAGGCATGACAATTTTGTACGTTTTAGTTCGTTTTTTTTGGATAAAATCCTGAGTAACTGCAGTAGTTAAGGCAGGGCCCCTAGGCCTCCTCAACTGTTTACAGTTTAAATTTGATGGCTCAAACAACCTAAGTTATTGTCACCTAAGTCCTTATATTGTCATTCCCGCGCAAGCGGGGATGACATAATTACCTTGATGATAATACCTAGGCTCCTATAGCCTTACTATAGGACCATTATAAAACTATTTGGCTTGTTCAACTTTTATATCGTGAGAACCTGTTCTAGATTCTGTTTTTTTAGGTAAATCAACCCAAAGCATTCCTTTTTTAAAGGTTGCCTTCGCTTTAGCCAAATCAACAGTTGAAGGTAAAGAAATAGAGCGCTCATATCGTCCAAAACTAATTTCTCGGGAAATATATTTTTTACCTTCATTTTTTTTCGAACTGGATTTTTCGCCACTAATAGTGAGCACGTTGTCAGATATAGCTACTTTAATATCTTTTTCATCCATACCAGGCATTTCTAATTGAACACAAAAATGCTCTTTATCTTCAACAATGTCCATTGAAGGAGCAAGATCCATTTTTTCAAATTTTCCCCAATTAAATCGAGATGGAGAAAAAAAATCATTAAAATCGCTAAATAATCTATCCACTTCATTTTGAAGACTTAAAAACGGATTTTGTGGGCGATTAATTTGAACGGAAGATCCTTTACTGGACGAACCTTTACTTGGGGTTCCTTTCTTAAATTGTGTCACTTTGCTCATGATGCACCTCCATATAATCTATGCTATTTATAAAATTTTGGTACATATAGTAGTTTTGTCAAATGAATGTATAGAGCAAAAACAGCGAGGAATTGCGCTCAATTCGTCTCCACCCAACGAGGAGGATTTCGATATTGCAGCCAGAGTAATAGAAAAGCGAGAGCAGGCATTAGAATATCAGTCCAAAATACAGTACCCGCATTACCTGGTTCGAAATTATGGGCAGTAAACATTTGAGAAAGATGCACAGCTGCAGCCCCCCATAAGAATACGGCAGGAGCTATAATCGTTGCAGCACGAAACGCTATGTTGCTTCTAAAGCTAATTATCCCATTGATAGCAATTCCCAAGCTTACAAACCCCAACTCCATTTGAAATGGGCTTTGTGGCCAGCCAATAAACTGTGCGGTAAAATCGCCAAAGAACACATGCATGATAAAGTTAAATATAAAGGACAGACCAATATTAAACAGCAAAAACCAGGAAAATATAATTTCAATAATTTTGACTTTATCCATAGGCCTGGATTGGATCAACCATCCTGCGAGCGAGAATAACAAACCTAAAATAAAAAAAGTCACTGTAGGATTGCGCGCTGCCAAAATAATCAGATTGGTCATAGTACCTTCCATAGATAAGATATTGTATTTAAATATAAATTACCTAAAAAAAACTGCAAACACAATTCAGGCTAAAAAGGACCTGGAACTTTTACTAGTGAAACTCATTTGTTCTTTTTATGGCGTTGATGAAACACATAATACAAACCCGGCAAAACCAGTAGTGTTAAAAAAGTAGAAGAAATAATTCCGCCAATGACTACGGTTGCTAAAGGTCTTTGTACTTCTGAACCGGTGCCCGTTGCCAAAGCAATAGGTACAAACCCCAAGGAGGCAACCAGTGCGGTCATTAATACGGACCTAAGTCTTGCCAAAGAACCCTCCAATACTGCATCCTTTAAATAGTACTTTTTCTGCTCCCGCAACTTATTGATAAAAGTAATCATCACAAGACCATTTAAAACAGCCACCCAGATAAAGCAATAAACCCCACCCCGGCAGAAATAGATAAGGGAATCCCTCGTATACATAGTGCAAATACGCCCCCAGTGAGCGCAAGAGGAATACCTGAAAAAACTAAGAGTGCATCACGAACATTTCCAAAACTCATGAATAATAATAAAAAGATACCTAATAAGGTAACGGGGTACCACAAGCTCTAAGCGTTGTGATGCAGATTGCAATTGCTCAAACTGCCCTCCCCAAGTAATCCAATAGCCACTGGCATCCCTTACCTTTAATTATTCCATTCCATAATACTGTTTCAGTGTAACCTGATTTACTCTGGTTTTATACCATTTAATTGCTATAACTGATTCAATAAACACAAACTTTTTAGATCATTGCATTTTATTAGGATTTGAATGAAAGGAATATCGATACCTAGATAATCTAAGAAACAAAAATTGGCTAAGTACCATAAGCTATTATTAGTATTATGAACAATAAAACGAATACCAATCCAGGATACTGGTATGCCATTCTTTCTGCCGTATTATTTGGCGCCGCGACACCAGCGGCTAAATTTTTATTAGATAAAATTCATCCATTGTTGTTAGCGGGATTACTCTATCTCGGGTCTGCTATTGGGTTATTCTTTATATTTTTTATTCAATCCTGCTTATCAAAATCAGCAACAAAAGAGGCATCGCTGAAATATAGTGATGTACCTTGGCTTTGTAGCGCTGTATTCCTTGGGGGTATTCTTGGCCCGATTTTTTTGATGATCGGCTTAATGAGACTTCCTGCTGCATCGGCCTCATTGCTATTAAATCTTGAATCGGTATTTACCGCCTTAATTGCATGGTTTGCTTTTAAAGAGCACGTTGACCGCAAAATCGCTTTAGGTATGCTGTCGATTGTTGTTGGAAGTTTCATGTTGTCCTGGAAAGGGAATTTAAATTATCAAAGCTTTTCAGGTCCGTTACTGATCGCTGCTGCCTGTTTGTGTTGGGCAATGGATAATAACTTTACACGAAAAATTTCTGCGGCAAATCCTCTGCAAATCGCAATAATTAAATGCCTTGTTGCAGGATTGACTAATACGTCTATTGCTCTGATCTATGGAGCCATTCTTCCTGCATCGGTGTTTGTATTCTTTGCAGGAATAGTGGGTTTTCTAGGTTATGGGTTAAGTTTATTATTCTTCATCCTAGGCTTACGTTACATAGGTACTGCGCGAACAGGGGCTTATTTTTCCCTGGCACCGTTCGTTGGAGCAGTATTTGCAATTCTCTTTCTAAACGAAGCAGTAAGCATTCAGCTTATTCTTGCGTCTCTCTTTATGGGATATGGTATTTGGTTACACGTTTCAGAGTTTCACGCTCATGGACATCAACATGAAGAAATGGAGCATGAACATCGTCATGTTCACGATGAACATCACCAACATGAACATCAACCTACCGATCCACCCGGCGTACCTCATACTCATTGGCATAAACATAAGCCTTTATATCATTCCCATCCTCATTTTCCAGATATTCATCATAGGCACAAACACTAAAAAGACCCTCTTTTCAAACCTGTTATCGCTCATATCCAACCGTTGCCATGGATCTCACTAGGGGTTATCCAGAATAAACTATAAAGATCACATCGATTACTATGATCGTTCTTTGTGTAAGAAATGATTAAGAACTAGGTTTTCCCAACACATCGAAACAAGATAATCAAGCTATCTTGATTTAATGTATATTTGTTGGGAGTTAAAATGAAAATACCAATTCAAAAAAATTCACAAATGAAAGAGCTTTTAAACCTGATCCACGATTTAAATCAACCATTAACAGCAATTAAAGCCTATCTTGGCGGTTGTGAACTCAGACTACAAAAAAATGACCTACATCCAAAACAAATGCTCGGGGTCTTGCAAAAAATTAATGAACATACTGAGTTATTAAAAAGTAAAATTGAATTCATGAAAGAGCTTTCAACGCAAGAACGATTATTGGAAGACTCTATTGATCTTCAAAATATTATCACAGAGATTATTTCTCTTTATTCCTATGAAATAGAACAACACAATATAAAATTAACCCTGAACTTCCAAAAAAATTTTTCCGATTTCCATATCAATCAATTTCAGGTCAAACAGGTTTTATTTCGTTTATTGAAACAATGTATTAATACCATAGAAAAAAATAAGATTCCTGAAGCAAAATTAGAGATTCAAACTCATAAAGAAAAAAATGCAGCGAAAATTATAATAAAAAGTAATTTTTTAATAAGAGAAGAAGATGTTGAAAGCGAACTAATTTATTGTCGTACCTTACTTAATAAAGATAATGATAACCTACTTGCTGAATTGTTTATGGATGCAAGTTGTTTTCAATTAATTCTCACTAAGGGTAATGGATATGCCTTCTAAAAATGTAACTGTTTTTATTGTTGATGATGATCCTGAGATATGCCAATCATTTCAATGGTTATTTGAATCGATTAATCTTTCAGTTCAAACTTTTAAAAATGCTAAGGATTTTCTTGATAATTATACGAATCAACCCGGGTGTTTAATCATCGATGTGCGAATGCCAATAATGAGCGGTTTAGAATTATTGGAGCATTTGAACTCATTAAATGCTCCACTTCCAGTGATTGTAATCACGGGTTATGGTGATATTTCAATGGCAATACGGGCTATGAAAGCAGGAGCTGAAGACTTCATTCTAAAACCGGTCAACCATCAGAGTTTATTGGAAACAACGCAAAAATGTCTTAAAAAAATTAAAAGCAGTACCATTCCATCGCAGTCTAATTTTCACGATCGCATAAATAGTTTAACCAAACGTGAAAAAGAGGTTATGGATTTAGTTGTTGAAGGCAAATTAAATAAACAGATTGCTTATGAACTTAATATATCTATATCAACAGTCGAAGTCCATCGTGCGAATGTTATGAGAAAAATGGAATCAAAGTCTTTAGCTGAGCTTATAAAAATTAACCTGATGTATGCTAGAATCATCGATTCGCCTACATAAAACATAGCTCAATTGATTTTTTTTTGCACTCCTATAAGTGAGGAACTAAGTTATATGTCAATTGCAGTAGAATATAATTTACTTCAAACCTAATTTATTAAAGGTATTGCTGCGGCAACACATTTTTTTAACTTTACTACTATAATCCATGCAATTAGAAAAAAAAGAGCAATTCATTTTATTGGTTGAAGACAACTGCGCGGTCCAAGAAGCTTTAGTTTGGGCTTTAGAATATGCAGGATACATAACTATGACTGTTCAAAATGGTGAAGAAGCATTAAATCTGCTTGATAAGGATCCTCTGCCGATGGCTATTTTTTTAGATCTTATGATGCCTGTTCTCGATGGCTTTGAATTTCGAGAGAAAAAAAAGATATCTCCGCGGCTAAAAAATATCCCAACAATTATAACCTCCGCTAAAACTAATTTGGAACAAATGGAAAAAATGCCGTATGAAACTTTTTTACCCAAACCTTTTGAACTTAATGATTTATTTCATGCCCTAAAAAAAATCTTGTAATTCAAAGATTTTACTCTTTGTGCGCATATGCGACTTGTTCCATTTTTTATAGACATCGAAATAAGTCGCCATATTTAGTTTATAGAGTAGGTAGGAACGGAAAAATTTTAAATCAAACAATTAAGCACGTTATTTAATAAGTTACAAAATTGCTTTTCAATTTAAAAATATAACATTGATAAGAAAAAAAATATTATGTAATTCATTCGATGAGCTAAGGTTTACCCTATATTTGAATCAGCAAATTTGAAATATAGTGGATCATCTTAGGAGGAGCACAGATTGTATAAAAGTTATGCTATTTTAATCGGTTGTTCTGCTGGCGGGATCCAAGCTTTACAAAGCTTAATTGCTCCTTTCCCTGCTGAATTTCCTGCAGCAATACTTATAGTAATGCATGTTCATTCGATTTGTCGATTAGATCAAATAATAAGTCGTTATTCTAAAATTCCTGTAAATAAAAATCGAGAAAGAATTTCAAATTACTAAAGAAATGGAAGGTCACATCATTAGTACGCCTCCATTTCCCGCCCTGGTTTTAGATAAACAGTTTAAGATCCTTTTAGCTAATGAGCACTTTAAAAAACAAATTTAATGAACATAAAGAAAACATCCTGGCCCAAAATATTTTCAAATCAAAATTAAAGTTAGATAAAGATAAATTGAAACATTTTTTAGAGGAATTTAGCACCAAACAAATTACCTACTATGAAGGGATGCTAGGGATTGATAATGATTCTCTTGCAAAATAGCAATTCAAAAATTATTGGATTATGTATTAGTTCTTTTTAAAATGGGTAAATAGATAAATAGATAGATATCGGTGGAATTCAAATTCATTTGAATTCCCTTACTAGCTTAGGATTTTTAAGAACGCGTGTTCTAGGAAATAGAAGAATTTTTTAATCCGACTTTAAAGGAAACTATAATGGATTCAACGGTTATTGAAGAGTCGTCGTCCCAAATTCAAAAAGAAATTAAACACTTACAAGACCGCCTGCTATTCAAAAGAAATAAGTTAAATGAAAAAGAACAAGAAATAAGCTCCCTCCATACAGAAATAGATGAATTAAAAAATCAATTTATGGAATTTTATGATTTCAATTCCTCAGCTTTTTTTACTATCGATGAGAACTTTCTTATTCATGCTGTAAATTTTCAAGGCGCTCTTTTACTCGAATACACCCGTAAGCAATTAATAAATCAGAATATCTTAAATTTTATTAATCCTTTTCACGAAAATACATTAAAAAAATGTGTCCAAAGCCTAATCAAAAAAAATGTGAAACAAGTTTGTGAAGTAGAATTATTACAAAAAGGAGGGAACCGAAGATATATCAATATCGAATGTTTCTTTACCAAAGATAAGTTAATTCTTTTGCTTCTTAGAGATATAACATATATACGTCAATTAGAGTCACAGCAAGTTCAATTAAATCAATCAATTGAGACCATTACCAATTTATTGCAAAATGTTTCGGACTCTATAGCTACTTTAAACAGTGAATTTAATTTTAAAGTAGTCACCCCATCTTTTATTAACTATTTTTCTAAAATTTTTGCCCTAAGAATCGAACGGGGAATGAATTTCTTAACGCTTATTTCTGCTTTCACAGAATATAAACAGCAGTTTACTCAAGCGTGCCATCAAGCGCTTTTAGGAATAGGAACCAGTATTTTAATTGAAAACCCTTGTGGGATACCTGAAGCTAATTTTTGTTTTGAAATAAATTTTAATCCCATCCACAACCACACTACCCAAAATACTGAAATTATTTTGCTAATTAAAGATTTAACCGAGTTTTATTTACAAAAAAAATTAAAAATGAAGGAACAAGCAAAATTAGTGGACTCTATTCGATTAAATACGATGGAGGGAATGGCATCGGCCTTAGCACATGAAATGAATCAACCTCTGACGGCGATTTTTTTATACAGTCAAACATGTCTTTTGCAAATAAAAAAACTTGTTGAAGAAAATCAATTAGATCCTAATTTATTATCCTTAATGAATAAAATTATTACACAAGCAAAACATGCTGGTGAGATAATGAAACGATTGAAAAGTTTTATTTATCAAGATGTGTATTTACTCGAGTTAACCGATTTGAATTCACTAATTAAAGACACAATCATTTTTTTAGATTATGAACTAACTAATTCAAAATTAAAAATCAATTTAGAATTGGACCAAGATCTGCCTCAGATAAATATGGATAAAATTCAAATAATGCAAATCATTATTAACTTAACTCGAAACAGTATTGAAGCAATGCAAGAAATTCCAAATCATACCCCAGAACTCACCATTCAAACCAAAAATGAAGAAGAGCATGTTGAAGTTCATTTTCGTGATAATGGTAAAGGGGTAATTCCGGAACACATAGGTAAAATTTTCAACTCCTACTTTACCACAAAAAAACAAGGAACCGGTTTGGGTCTTAATATTTGCAAGAATCTCATAGAAGCCCATGAAGGAAAACTTTCGATACGAAATCATAATGGAACAGGGGCCTGGTTTGTTTTTACTTTACCCAAGTAGCTTTCTTGTTGTGTAAATGGGATGCCGTTATTGCCTCATAATGATACACTGTCAACTTTAAATCATCACAACGGATTTAATTCGACATTTATTGATTAATATAGGATCTTAAATATGATAACAGCATTAGCAAAAAACATTACGTTGGCGAGTCTTCTTACCGGAATTTATATCAACGCATATGCACATACTCATCATGAAACAAGTTCTATAGGAAAGCCTGTGGCGGCAACAAAAAAAACCAAAATCATAAAGGTAACGGCTTCAGATGATATGCGCTTTACGTTTTCAGAAAAACCTGAACCTCGTGAGGGTGAGATTATCACATTTGAAGTGACAAATACGGGAAAAGTCGCCCATGAGTTTTCCATAGGGGATGAAGAGGAACAAAAAGAACACCAGAAAATGATGCGTGCCATGCCAGGAATGGTTCATGAAGATGGAAATACAATTACCATTAACCCAGGCGAAACCAAAAAACTGACTTGGAAGTTTCAATCTAGCTCAAAACATGAAGTGGTTTTTTCTTGCAATATCCCAGGTCATTTTGAAGCAGGGATGTATATGAAAACAAACGTTGCAAAAATTTAAGATAAACTACTAACCATAAAATTGCATCTCCTGAGGAGTGGGACTTCGGTCACGTTGACCCTTGCTCATTTCTACATCAAGCCCCCTTCTCACAATTTGCAACGCATACCTGTTTTCCTTAATTTTATAAGTACGATCAATGATGTTAAAAATAGTAGATAGAACTTAAAATGGCAACAATTGCTGCTTAAGAAATTCAATAACACTTTATTCCGGAAAATGAATACGCTAGAATGATTTTCAATCGATTTTTATTTGATAATCAAACAGACTTACTGATGTGCCAGTATAGTATCAATGTTTCATAATAGCTTAGTTGCGCTGTATCTTGATTAATACATCGAAGTAACCTAAAGAATGGAGTCATTATGGATAGTAAAAATAAAGAAACGTTTGAAGAAATAGACAATCAAATCGATGGAATCGTGGTTTATCTTTTGAAAAAATACGCAATGAAAAACGAATTCTCAGCAAAAGTTGATGCTGATTTGCCAGAAGAAATTGAAGCATAAGCGCAAGTTCAGTGATAATACATGTATTTTGTTTCAATTTAACAAAAATTAATGTGGATTTTACAAGAAGCTCCGCGGACGATGGCCCGCGGAATTTCAATGGTGGGTTTTTCATTAACTTATCTAATTTTACAACGTTTAGCCTATCAAGAAAAAAATAAAGGTGCCATAGATAAACTAAACCACTTGCACTTCCTCCGCTAAAAGACCTTTCTGTCCTTTACCTTGTTTAAAGACAACCGCATCACCTTCTTGAAGTGTTTTAAAACCATCTCCTTGAATGGAACTAAAATGTACAAAAAACTCCTGATCATTGCTTTGAATAAATCCAAAACCTTTGCGTTCATTAAACCACTTTACTGTTCCTTTTATTTTTTCTGACATTTCATATTCCTTTATTATTAGCAGTTCAAAGCAATGGTTTTTTATTGAAAAAATACTTAATGAAAACTAGTTTTAAGTCCGTTTAAATGACTATGAATCCAGGATAATTCATTTTAAATTCTAGGTATTTTTTATACAATGGCGGTTTTACTTAAAAGAATTAAGGTAAATGGGCAGTTCCGCTAATATTTTTAAAAATTAACAGTAGGATTTATTATCCTCCTACTAAAAGTTTTTCACAGTTACTTGTGGTTGTACAGTCATCGAAACTACATATTCTGCTTCTAATTGGATGTGATATTCTAAACCAGCATGCAATAAAGCCAGATTATTTTGGGCATCTTCACACATTAACTCTCTTAGCTCCGGATTACTTACGATTGCAGTTGCTCTTTCTCGTGCCAAATCTAATGGTGATTTCATAAAAAAAGCATTTGGATCGATGCTGGTACCGTCACCATACTCTTGATTGAACACTTCCTCTCTCGCCATAAAGAAATTTAACGGAATAAAAATTGGTTTACCATTAAAGTCATAAAGTTGCCGATCATCAGCACGTGTACAATAATAAGGAATTGAAGCAGAGGCCGCTTCGTTTAATAGCTCTTGGTTATAATTATTCTCACCAGCATAGATAACTGCCTTAGGTAAAGGCATTACTGGCAAATATCTTGATATCTTATCTTCACATTTTTCTTCCCTATCTCCCTTATCTTTTTTTTGAGATTGAATTTTCTCATACTGACTTAAATCATCTTGATAGGTCTGTAAACCTACTTTTAACTTCTTCTCAGCATATTCCTTAAATGATTCATAAGAAAAGTTTTGGCTACAATATTCAATATTTTGTCTTCCAAAATCTTGGGTTGCAAAAGGAATAACACGTATACACATCTCTCTCACTTTGTCTTGATCAAACCATTTTAAAAAATCATTATCTTCGGTAATAACATTTAAACCATGCCGATAACCGGCCATAAAAGATTCTTGATTTACAGCATAGGAAGTTAATTGTTGTGTATCCGCATCATAATAATACGCACGATTTTTTGCCGTAAACTCGCGCGCTCCTTCAACTTTATTATTAATATCACTATGATAATAATAGGTCTCGCAGTTCATTGAAAATGGAGAGATTGCTCCTGTTAAAGGGCCTTGTAGTGGCTGAAAAAGAAAAGAACAACCCGAAAATGTCGGAGTTACAAGCGGATTAAAAATACACTCTGCATCAATAATGGTGGGTTTTTTTCGAGAAATAATCAAATTTTCATGATGAAAATCAGAGCCAGAAACAGACTGAACTAATAGAACAGTCATTCCCATGATGTATGAAAATTGTTGAGCTTCCTTTTCTGTCCTCAAAATACAAGAAGAATTCTCATCTTGAGCAGCTAAAGATAATGCTTCGCTAAACTTAGCCCGCCCTACTTTTGTTGCCATATCATGGTCCAAATGCGATTGTGAGGGTAAAAATTCAATATAACCATAGTGCTGAGTAACAGATTTTGAGGCGGGATCGTCAGTTCTTGGTAAGATTAAATAAGTTGGGATAGTTTCTAATGCACGCCTATTAAATATTTCTGCTAAACTCTCATGTCCTTCATAACTTGCATCTAATTTTTTTAGACTGTTCACATCACCGACGAGCATAGCATCGGCTTGAACAGAGGTTGGCTTATAAACAATTTTAAGTTCTTTTTCATCCTTGTCTCTAAATGTCAAAAAATAAACTTGTTGGCCTTGCTTATGCATATCGCTACCGCTTGGTGTAATACCAACTAGTTTTGGCTCGTTCATCGTACTTAAAAAACCTTTTTCTAGTACTGGGAAATCATGTTCAATACGTTGAAGCATTTTCTCGATATTTCGTATCGCATCTTGCTGAATTTGACGAAGCGATTGTTCCATTTGAGGATAATGAGCAAAATATTCAGCAAAATCTTTGCGCTGTGCATAATATTTTTTAAGTTCATCTCTCAAAAAGGCATCAAAATACGCATTTTCCTCGTTTTCTGTCATTGGTTTTTTTTCCGTCCGACGATTTAATGCGATTTCCCTCATGAGTTTGTTTATCGTTTTATAATCAGCATCTACAGGAATTCCATATTCTTGTTCCCGATATTGTTTTAAGTCATGTTCAATAAACGATACTATGTGTTGATCCATCACTCCTGCCAAATGTTCAAGGATCACACTTAAAGACTTTTTATCTATATTAAATATTTTTGATTGAGGTTCAAAGAATTGCAGCGTATATGACTTTAAAGTTTTTTCATTTTTAACAAAATAGTTCTCGAGTTGATGAACTAAATCTCTTAACAATACAGCATATGCACTAACGTGCCTCGCATCCGGTGAAATAGCCTCTATTTCATCTAATTTTTTCGATTCAAATAACACTCGGGCTCTCATGATGACCTCTATCAGCACATCCTTATTATATTATAGACATGCAGGTCACAGTATTGAGCCCCACTGAGTCCTTGAAAATCCGCTTCACCTTGGTTAATAGATATCTCTTGTTAAAGATTAAACAAGAGATGTATGAGTTATATATTCATTGGGAGCTATATCATATTTTTCTCGGTTTTGCTTTAAATATTCCTTTAAACTATCTGGAATTTTATCATCCAGATGATTGTCATACAGAAATGTAACTAGCTTTGTAGGGCTATTTTCATCAAAAGAAACGTGTCCTTTTTCAGTAACTTCACCTAGTTGTTGAGCAAGCTTGCTGTTTTTACCAAATCTTTCAGTTGCAATAATCTTATCATGCACTAAACGTGCCGCTTGTAACCTAATAAATTCATTACAATCTGGGTGTTGAGATATGGAATTTAAAAAATCAATTTCTTGAACTCTATCGCTCTGTCTCAATACATTTATCTTAATCCAACGCCAAAATGATTTATGTTCATCATGATATGCTTGTTCGTATACCTTTTTTACATGGGGAATCACTTCTTCAAGCCGTACCTCTTCTCCTTCCTCAATATCTCTTAATTGATGATCGGCTATAGCTAACGCGACCTCCTCTAATGTGTTTTTATATGAAGTGATATTGCCTGCAAGTGTTTTATGTTCTTTTTCTAAGTTTACCATTGATATTGATTGGTTGTGTATGCCCAGGTGGCACTCACTAAAAACTTTTAAAGCGGCATAGTACTGCATTGTTGATTTTTCAAATTCCTCCTTTTTTTCTTTAAAACCTCCTTCTTTTATTGATTTTGCAGCATCCTTTTTTTCTTTAAAACCTCCTTCTCTTATTGATTTTGCAGCATCCTCAAATTTTTTCTTGGCTAGCTCAAACTCTATTATAAGCTCTGCATATTGATCCCCTCTTTTTTCCCGATTATCTCCCTTTATAATCTCATCCTTTAGTTTGTTCATGACAGATGAGAAGGATGATTCAAAAAATCGCGAGGCTCCCTTTGGCAGTTGCATTTTTATAAGAGCATCATCTAATTGTTCAATTTCATGTTTAGAAAGAGCCATTTATTTTCTCCTCTTTGCTTGGAGTACCACTAAAAGCTAATACTTACTCACTCAACGAATAGAAATATAAAAAACATACCTCTTAATTTTCTAATTATAAGCCATTTTTTGTTCTTTCATAAAACACTATGAGCGTATAATTGACCTAGCAAGGAAGCTTCTTACACTCATTCACTTTTTATCATTATAAAATACGATTGATTAAGAACTGATTAACGAATATTTAGTTTGTTAAGAAAAACGAAAACATTAAGCATCTTTCCCATATTTGAACAAAAATATAGTTTGAATAAGAAAGCGGTACTGCGGTCAACTCTTTGACCTCATTTTTTTATAACCCAAATGATTATCAACATTAATAAAGCCACTGGGGTAATAAAAAGCATCATTAATGGCCAAAGATTCGAACCCAGGAAGAGCGCAAAAACAGTATAAGCAAGCAAAGGAAGGCTAATTAATAAAGGAATGCAAGCATACGTTCTCCTTCTACCAGACCATGTCCATAACAATCTTATCTGTAAAATCCAGTATATGGGTATCGAAAAAAAAAGTAATTGTACAAAGAGAATATCCCAAGTTGAAAGAGATTCTGTGGGTCTCACACTGGCTTGCTGTTGCTGATTCAGCTCATTGACCCAAGGAGCCTTGGGATTCGATAAAGTACTGTTATCCTCCTGCCAGACTGCTGAAAGTGAAATGGATTGGGTTTCCAAAGGCTGCCAATTGGCATTATAAACCGTGACCATTACGGAATCGATTTTTGCCCCCTTAGTATAAGATACCCAAGCAATAGCTTGCCCCTCACCTACAGAGTAGGCTTGGGAGGGATTCATATGAATATTATCCTTTATCTCCTTTCCAAGATATGTTCCTATAGCCTGGAAACGTAATGGCTGCTCACTTTGATAATGAATAAGAACATACAGCGCTTCGTCTTGATGTAATACTGCAGGTGATGCCGGACTTGTCTCACTCAGTTCTACATTCAAAGCCCTCGCTATGGTGGTATATGATAACAATAGTCCGATAAAAACAATTAGAACCAATTTACTTCGAGATACTCTAGAACGAACGAATGATTCATTGCTAGAGTAAAATGCTCTACTAAAGGAACGATTCCGTGTCATGGTATACCTTGGATCAAGTAGATAATTACAGATTAGTATGACAAAACCTATCGGTCAAACCGGAACTGTCCTGTTCGCTCAGACAGCAAATTGTTTAAAAGAATGTTGAGAAAGGTGAAATAAAATCCCGTATTATGTTTTGTAATACGGGATTTTTGTAATTAGTGTCGTGCTTTTTCTTTTGCTTGACCGAATAGCCAATCAAAACTAACTTCAAGCTCATCAGCAATTTTATGCATAGAGGGAGCATCTAGAGCAACCACACCATATAACAGCGCTTCTATTTTATATTTAGGTAATTCAAATAATTTAGAACATACTTGAACTCGTTCTGTCATTAAGGCTGGAACACCTAGTTCATCAAGCTCATAGTTCAAACGTTCAGTGAGTTTTTTGTTTGACATGTTAATCTCCTCTTGCCTTTTCATCAGTGTAAAACAATTAAGCTTAAGGATTGATTAACAAATAATTTTTTTATAAAAAAATTGGGTCATTCAATGGAATCTATTTAACTCCCTACTTGCCGCGCTTTATGCGAGGTATCCAAAAGATGTTATTGCAGCACAGAAGGTTCTGATTAGGATAGACCGTTGTTCTGGATACCGCGCATAAAGCACGGTATGTGGGGGTTTAAGATTTCGCGTGGATCGCTTAGGGACAAACCGCGGGGCGTAGGAAATGAATGAAGAGGATACCTCCGACTTTTTCATGGCTAAGAGAAATTAAATAACACCAAGCCATTATTGTCTTCTCCATTACTTATAGCGCAAAACCAATCGACAACTAATTTTTGCTTATGCAGAATTGGGTCGAAGAAATCCACGTGCAGTGTCGCGGTATTATCATCAAAAACACTTAAGCGACCAGAAAGCGTTAAGAACTCCCCTGAAGAACTCTCTATCAAAATTTTCATGGACGTAGTGACAGTATCGAAAGTGCGATCTTCAATCTTTACTTTGCCATGAAAAAACTGAGTAAAATTAAAGCGAGTTGTAGCTCCTTCTAATTTTCTTCTTATTTGATCCTGAAGTGCGGAGCCTGTCACTTCACAGTCATCAAAATGAATAATTGCGCGGACATCATTACCACTCTCAACCGCTGCCACTAATTGAAGAAAACTAGTGATATTGTTAGTAGGCGTAAGTGGGGTGATGTTCGTTTGCGCATTGGACTGACTTAAGGAAAGCAGCAGTACAATTCCAACCACAATTGATTGCCAAATTCTCATTATATCCTCCGTGATACTTTACTTATTTGGAGTTTTTCCTCATATAGAGAGAAATAACTCCATCATTTATTTTGCCATTCAAACAGGAGACTTTAGATACATTAAGTGTAGTTCCATGTTCCATTTTGTCCATATTTTCTTATTTTTATAAAGTTGCTTTCATTTACAGATTATGATTTGATTTGGTAAAGGAATTAACTAATTAGTAAAATGATATACGCTCTCTTCGTGCTTATCTTAATCTTTCTACTAATTCTGGTGCACAAGCATTTCATAGCATTTAATCGAGTACTCCCAACTTTATCCTCTTATACATCCCAAGGTAATACTTTAGAACACGAAGATTTGTTGACTCTTTTTGATAAATTTAATTATGAACACGATGACGGTGTGTGCCATGGTTTTACCTTAACCTGGGCTCAAGAAGCAGCATTGGGTTTTGACTATCAATTTTATAATCGCCTAAATCTGATTAAACGAGAAAAGCAGACCTTACCCAATAGCCTATACGCCATCACTGAAAAAATAAAATTAAGTCAAACTCTATCTGAAAAAGAACAAAAACGGAATGAAATAAGGCCTTTTTTGGAGGCCATATGCCTGGCTCAGTCCCCTAATGATTACTATGAGTTCTATGCTCAGGCACTCCAACAATCGAATATCGATGCAATCTACAAAATGATCCAACTTCATCTCTGCAGAACTAAAAATACAGTTAAAAACTTATTTGGCAAAACAATGAGTTTTGCATCTCCTCGAGATGTAACCCAATTTTTATATCAGCTCAACGAACTCCTCTTCACTAAAAATGATGTCGTAATAGTCTGTAGTAGCGAAGAACACACTGTAGGTTTTAAAAAGTATAAAAACAATGAATGGTTATTCATGGATATCAACCACTTATATGAACAAAGTGAGGATTATCCTTATCAACTTTTAACAAGTGAAGAACTTTGTCCCGTATTATATCAATCTCTTTTTGAGACCAGTAAACAATTAGTATTTCATTGTTCCTTTATTGCCAAACCTGGCCAACGAAATTTAACCCAGCAAATAAAGTCTCTTGATGCGTTGTACCCCATCAATTTAAGGAACGCTCAAATCAGCAATTGTCGCGGTTATGGTGCACTGGCCATTGGAGTTCAAAATGATGACAGGAACACGGTTTCGAAAATACTGAGATTACATAATACATTTCCTGTAATTAGCCAATCTGAATTAAAACATGCATTCTTTTATGCTGCGGCCTGCAATCGCTCGCATATTATGAATCAACTAAAAAATATTCCAAAAATTGATATCAACAGTCCTTGTGATAATGGGAGCTCGCCTCTTGGTGTTTCCTGCGAGTATGGAAATGAAAGCGTGGTTCAACTGTTGCTTCGGGATAGTAATATTAAGGTGAATATCAAGGACTCCGAAGAAATGACACCATTAATGCTGGCATGTCAATCATCATACACACAAAAAAATCCTGCATTATTTAAGTTGCTTTTAGACGCTGGAGCCGAAATCGAGCTCACAAACCTCAACGGAGAAACCGCTTACGAGATCGCAAAGAATCACAATAATCAGGCGGCATTGAGTGTGATGACCCCTTATAGTTCAAAAACTCATCACCTCACTCCTGATGCCTCCTATGCGCGATCCGTTGCAACACGTCTCCAATCAACGCGGATGCTTTCCTCTTTAAAACATACTTTTTTTGATACCCAAGACTCGGCGCCGACTGCAGAAGAGGCATTACGTACTGCTGGGAATTCAAACGTTAGATAAGGTGCAAAATACTCTTAAATCATGGTATTCGAATGTTCTTCTTGTCATGATTCAGTAAATTACTATACTTATTTTATTTATTAGTTCTTAAGGATATAAGCTAATGCAAAAAATAACACCCTGTCTCTGGTTTGATAACCAAGCTGAAGAAGCGGCTAATTTTTACATTTCTATTTTTAAGAATGGGAATATTGAAAAAACTTCTTATTATGGAAAAGAAGGCTTTGAAATCCACAAAAGACCTGCCGGCAGTGTTATGACGGTAATTTTTAATCTCAATGGCCAAAAATATATGGCACTTAATGGCGGTCCTCACTTTAAATTCAATGAAGCCATTTCATTCATCGTGAATTGTGATACTCAAGAAGAAATCGATTACTTCTGGAAAAATCTTTCTAAAGGTGGTGAAGAAGGACCTTGTGGTTGGCTCAAAGACAAGTTCGGTGTTTCCTGGCAAGTGACTCCAACAGTTTTGGATCAATTAATGCAAAATCCTGCCACATCAGGAAAAGTAATGAATGCTTTATTGAAAATGAATAAACTGGATATAGCAAGTCTTAAAGCAGCTGCTGACCAATGACTAAAGTAGTCATAATCTCTATCTATGAGTCCGTAGATCCCGAGGACAAGCCGCTGGACGTTGAAGTTGAATATATTTTGTTTAAAACATTAGGCTCTAGCCCAGGACTACCAACATTTTGCAACTGTAAACACATTGCCAATTGTGCTATTTGTCTAGAAATTAAAAATTATTCAATATTTTTAGTAAGTTACTGTACTTATTCAATAATCAAAATTAAATTGAACAGAACTCTTTTAATTCTCCAAGAAATGTGGCATCTATTCATCTTGCATATTCAAGATGATATCAACACTGATAAATTATTTGACGTTTATGCAAGTTAAAAAATAGGGCTCCAACCTAGATACGTCGAGCCAATTTATATTCATTTTTTAAGCGAAAATAGACACAGGAGAAGGATAAAGATATGAATTTCGAAGAATATAGTGTTCAACAAACACTTGGAAAAGATGTAAATCTCAAAATAACTCAGCAAGAATTTGAAGTAAAAGGAGTCTGTAAAAGCTCTTTATTTACGAGTTCGAGTCTTTATAAACATAAAAGGAAGCAACCCTCATGAATGAAAATAACGATTCAGTACAATTACGTTCAAACGAAGAATTAACTAATTTCAGAAAAAAACATTTTTTACCTACCGCAGGATTTTACCACAAAGAACCAATCCAACTCGTCAAAGCCCAAGACACTTATGTATGGGACTCAGAAGGAAAACGTTATCTTGATGCCATAGGCGGAATTGTTTGCATCTCAGCCGGACATAACCATCCTAAAATCAAAAAAGCACTGATTGAAGCTCTTGAAAATGATGTCCCTCAGCACACAAGTCTTCTTTATTTAAATCAAGCACCCATTGAAGCTGCCGAACGCTTGTTGGAAGAGGCCCCATATGGTATGGATAGAGTATCCTTTACGAATTCCGGTTCAGAAGCCAATGAATTGGCAATCATGGCAGCACGCCATGCGACAGGAGAAACTATGGTCGTGAATGTACGTCATTCTTACCATGGCGGAACCTCTGCTGCCCTTGCCTCATGTGGCCATTCAATATGGCGATTCAAGGCACAACCCGTCACCGGCGTAACTTCTGCGCTTGAACCCTACTGTTATCGCTGTCCGTTTAATCAAAAACCCGATAGTTGCGATCTATCATGTGCAAAAAATGTTGAAACAACCATTCAGAATTCAACCCATGGAAAAATCGCAGCCTTTATTCTGGAACCAGTGATGGGTGTAGGTGGCTTTATTACTCCTCCCGATGAATATTTTAGTGAAGTGGCCCGTATTGTTCATAATTACGGTGGCAAATACATCAGTGATGAAGTACAAACTGGGGCTGGTCGTGGGGGAGGTGATCTCTTACTCACAAAAACCTTAGATATCGATGCTGATATGGTGACCATGGCTAAAGGCTTAGGTAATGGTGCTCCAGTCGGCGCTGTGCTTATGAAAAGTGAAGTTGCGGAAACAATGACTGGCAAAACATATTTTAATACGTTTGCAGGCGACCCACTACAAATGATCCAATCTAAGCTGACATTGGAAATTATTAAAGAAGAACAACTCGTTGAAAATGCACGTGCCATGGGAGACTTGTTAAAAGATGGTTTCTGCCAGCTACAAAAGAAATATCCTCTCATCGGCGATGTTCGAGGCCGCGGTTTACTTTTGGGAATTGAATTAGTCAAAGATCCCCAAACAAAAGTACCCGCTTCTGATGAAGCATTTCAATTAATGGATCTTTGCAAGGACAAAGGGCTCTTAGTTGGAAAAGGAGGACAGTTTGGTAATGTCTTCCGAATAGCGCCACCTTTAACAATTAATCGAGAGCAGGTCAATTTCATCCTTGAAACACTCGATCAGGCGTTATCAGAACTGTCACACGCTTATATTTCATAACAACCAACCCTAAGGTTGGGTCATTGACCCAACCTTAGTGAATTTTCGAAAGAGTTTAGATGTTTAGTAAAATTGGAAAAAAACTAAGACTCAACATGTACTTCGCGTACTAGAGCTAACCATGCTTTTGCGGCATCAGAAAGATAAGCATCGCGTCTCCAGGTCATTGCCATATTCCATTGAAACTCATCTCCTTCCAATAACGGAAAGGAAATTTGAGGGTTTGACTTTTCACGAGCAATCATTCTTGGCAAAAACGCAACTCCAAGACCTGCAGCAACAAGCTCCAACATAAAATCAATCTGACTGCTTTGGGAAACTACTTTGGGTTCAAAACCCGCCCTATGGCTCGCATCAAGTATAATTCGATATAAGGCAAAACCACTACCAAATAAGATAAATGGCGTATCTTTAAGCTCGGATAAAGAAATTGAATGCCGAGTTGCCAAAGGGTGACTCGCAGCTAGAAGAGCAACTAATGGCTCACTACGGATTAATTGGTTATCGAATTCATCAGAAGTAGTTAATAATGTTCCAGCAAAATCAATTTCCCCAGCCCGTAAACATTCGGCCAGCTTTACGCTTCCGTGTTCAATAAGTTCTACTTCAATACCAGGATAGCGTTGGTTATAACGAGCAAAAAGAGGAGCAAATAGAGTACTGCTTCCCACTGGGGCAATACCAAGTCGCAATCGTCCTTGCTTCAAACCACGAATTTCATCCAATTCTTTAAGAAGATCATCGCGATCGGCGAGAAGTTTAATCCCTCGACGATAAACAATCTCACCCGCAACCGTTGGTACACTACCCTTTTTAGTGCGCTCAATAAGAGGAATACCAAGTTCTTCCTCAAGCTGCTTTATCGCCTTACTCACGGTTGACTGCGTCGCAAAAAGAGTTTCTGCTGCTTTAGAAAAACCACCTTGTCGAACAACCTCAATAAATACCCGAAGTAATTTTAATTCCATGATTATTCCATTTTAGAATGATTATTAGTCTATAAATTCATTTTATTCATATTATGAAAAAGTGTACACTTTATTGAAATGGGAATAATCATAATGAATAAATATATAACATCAAAAATCCAGCACAATTCATTTCTCCAAGTTGGATTAGTATGTCTCTTCTGGTTGTCTAGCGAACTTATTGTTCACTTTTTAAAGCTTCCATTTTCCGGAGGAATTTTTGGTTTGGGAATGGTTTTACTACTTTTAGCAACAAAACGCTTAACCCTCAACCTCATAAAACATGGAGCTGAATTAATCCTTGCAGATATGCTGCTTTTTTTTATTCCTGCGGTACTGGCACTCCTTGAGCATCACGAGTTCATTGGTCTTTTGGGCCTTAAAATTCTCTTCGTTATTTTACTTAGTACCCTTTGTGTTATGTTAGTCACCGGGACTATTGTAGATTACTGTTATCATTGGAGGACTGACCGTGTTAAGTAACATTCGTTCTGGGCCAATAATACAAGCCGTCTTCTGGTCACTTATAACCATTAGTATGTATTTTATTTCCAAAAAATTATATAGACGTTGGCCATTTTGGTGGTTGATGCCACTGGTATTAGCTCCTATCATTATTGCCAGCCTTGTTCTTTTGCTCCATCAAAATTATCAGGATTATTTTCGCGGAACACAATGGTTAGTCCAATTGATTGGACCGATGACCGTTGCGTTCGCAATTCCCATTTATGAGAAACGTGCCCTCATTCGCCAACATTGGCTTGTATTATTAATTGGAGTATTTGTCGGAAGTTTGACTTCCGTATTATCGAGTTGGGAATTAGCGAAACTGGTAGGACTTGATAAAAACATACAATTAAGTCTGTTACCTCGCTCTATCAGTACACCCTTTGCTCTTGAAGCCTCACATAGAATTGGAGGTAACCCTGAATTAACCGCCATATTCGTGATCATTACAGGAATATCGGGAGCGATTATTGGTGATCTCATTCTCAAACGGTTTTCATTCCATTCAACCTTAGCTCGCGGGTCTCTTTTCGGTGCGGGAGCACACGCAGCAGGGGCAGCACAAGCCCATAAAATAGGGAACCCCGAAGGAGCGATTGCGGGCTTAGTTATGATTTTAATAGGTCTTATAAATGTAGTGCTTCTCCCTCTTGCTACCCATTTTCTGAACTAAGTATTGGATACAAAACTGTAGACTGTGAAAATTTTTTGACGCTTCACTCCCGAGGAGTAAAAATTTTCACAAAAAAGTCTAAGAAGCGTGTAAAAATAGATTCCATTAATACAAAAAAAGCTTTAAATTCTATCTTTCGTCTACTAATACTAAGAACTATTTCACCATGCGCTTAAGACTTCTATTTTTATTTCTCTTCTTTGCTAAAGCTGCAATTGCAAGTCCATGGTTCACAGGACCATTACTTGCACCCGCTGGAAAAACCATACCGAGGGGGCATCTAAATTTTGAACCCTATGCATTTTATAGCGGCTATCCACAAGGCTTTAGAAACTTTGAAGTGGTTCCAATTCTCAGCGTCGGAGTATTTAGTTTTGTAGATTTACAAACCTCTGTTCCTTATGATTTCAGTTGGGATAAAGGACAGCATGGAGATGGTGTTGGAGATTACAGCTTGGCTCTAGGATTTCAAGCTTTGCGACAAACAGAAGGTTCATGGCTGCCAGATCTCCGTATAGTTGTACAAGAGGTCTTCCCTACAGGACGCTTTGATAACTTAGATCCTAACAGATTGGGCACCGATCAAACAGGTTTAGGATCTTATCAAACTTATCTTGGCTTTAACTTTCAAAGATTGTTTCTGTTGAAAAATGACCATTATTTACGGACTCGTTTGAGCTTGGTCGGAGCGAAGTTTTCTGATGTCACAGTTCAAGGTGTGAATGTTTTTGGTGGTAGTCCTACGACCGAAGGTAGAGTAAAACTTGATAATAGTTATTCTGCTGACTTAGCGTTTGAGTATACGTTAACCCAAAGCTGGGTTCCTGTTTTTGAAGTGTTGTATGTACACAACCCCAGCAGTCATTTCGAAGGTAATCCAGGATTCACTCCTGGCGGTACTGTTGCAGGTATCGGCGGAAAAGCAAACGAACAAGTATCGCTTGCTCCTGCAATTGAATATAATTTTAACTCCAATCTCGGCCTTATTGGTGGTGTTTGGTTTTCTGTAACAGGACCCCATGCAGCTAAATTCGTAACTGGTGCACTAGCACTTAATTACTACTTATAAAACTCCCATCTTGATGCTTACGCTCTGACCGCTTCTTAAGCAGCCGGAGCGTTCAGTAAGCGAGTTTCGCCTTCTTCTTCCGATAATTTCTTAGCAAACCAATGATCTTTTAAATCCACTTCTCGATCCGTTTTTACCTCATTAAGAAACCTACTGAAAAAGAAAGGATTACCTGCAGCTAAGCGCCCTAACCCTATAAAAACACCTAAGCCAAAAAGAGTGAAACTCAAAATCATAGCTATATCGGCAATTAGACGGGGAGCGTCATGACGAGGTTTAAACTCAGTGTGAGCAGCAATCATTATGTCATCAGCTTGTTTTTTAATGGGAAGCTCTGACAATCGAATATCCAACGCTTTTTTATAAAATCGATCAATTGATTGATCGTATTCGTTTTCATATTCTTTCTCTTTACTTAGGGCAATTTTTTGATCGCGGAACTCTTTTAGGGTTAATAGATCTTGAAGCAAAACTGAGGTGATTTTTTTATATTTCCCTTGCCTTAGAATTGCTATCTTAAAAATTTTATCCTGCAACACGGCGTTCATTAATTGACTTTGAAGAGGCTCTTTAATGCCATCAAGTATTGGTCCGAGTTGTTTTAGAAGTAAATCTAGAGACTTGTTTGAAGATTCAAGTGAAATAACTTTGGCCTCAAGAAGCTTTTCATAAATAATTTTGATCATCGTTAATTGCTTATGAATTTTTTTGGCGCATTCAGCAGTTACTGCAGGATTTAATTGTTCAAAATTCATTATGATGCTAGAAAATAATGGATTATCAAATATAAGTTTTTTTTCCTTTACAGAAGTTGCTCTTCTTAGCTTAGAATATAATCGATACAAACTATCCTCTGTTTGTTTTATTTTATGTTCAACTTGAAACGGTTCTGCTGGTAACTCTCCAATTAATTGATTTAAGAAAGCAAAATTTCTTCCTCTCTCAGTAATCGTTTGCGCTGAATTGATTCTTTCAAGATACGTCTTAAAAGCAAGTGCTGTGCACTCGCTTAATTGAGCAGCATAATATTCTTGCTCTTTTTCTGGAAGCATCTGATATTTTTGTTTCAATAATTTAAGCGCTGCATTTTTATCTTCCTCTTTTGAAAAATTGTGCAGGAGCTCTAGGAATTCTCGTAGGTTTGCGAGCTCTACCTGAGCATTTTCAACGGCTTTGCTCGCTTCAAAAATAAAGGAAAATTCTTGGGATAATTTTTGCAATTCTGTAAAAAATTTCTCTTTGGAGATTAGATCGGCATGTTCTTTAAACTGACGAACTTGCTCTCCAAAATAGTGGATTGTGCGTAATTTAATAATTTTCTGTTCAACATTATCTTTACGCTTTTTGAAATCAGCCTCTTCAGTTTGAAGTGCTTTATCCATACGTTGCCACAATTCTTGATTATTCGTGACACGTTGTACCAAAACACTCGGCATTTCTGCATGTAACTCTTCCAAACATAGAGTAACAAGTTGCACACCATTCATTTGGTGTAGTGCTTCATCACTGATGAAATAGAAAAAAGGACTTTCAAAAACTTCGTCAGAAGGTTTTTCTATAGCACCGAGATGCTTTTTTGCTATCAATTCATTTGCTTCTTTAAATCGCTCTACGGCTTCTTGAAACATATCTACTGTATCCCTCATATCATCCCATGAGGCTTTATTCGTCTGTTGTTTTTTTAAAGTTCGGAGCATGGCAATCACATCAGAGCCTGCAGTAAGAAGTCTACTGACCTTGCTCCAATAAGAAGAAGGATGAGATGTTTCATATAGCTGGGCAGGATCTTCGTAAGGTTTAAAACGCAAAGAACCAAGATCTTTAAGATCAAGAGTAAATAAACGTCTTAAGATAGTACTTTCACGATACTGAGGTACAAAAGCATGTCCAAGACTAAGCTCTGCATTTTTATTCCAGTAGTCAACGAAAATATTTGCTGTCTGCGAAGAAGCATGCTCCCAAAGATTAAGTGTTTCTGCGTTTTGTGCTAAAAAATCCACATATTGATTAAATTGCTTAGCCAGATTATTTAAATCTAATCTCGTATAATCAATAAGATTGATTTGAGCATGGGGTAAGAGATTTTGTTGTATTCCTGATATCAGTTGAGGAAAGGAAATTTCTTCTTCAGGAGTTAAAGTAATTGGTTGAATCAATACCTTAGCTTTATCTATGATCTTTCTCAGTTTATCAATTGAATCCATGCTGATAGAAACTGGTTCATCGCACAACACCCAGCTCGTACTCAAATCGGACATCGCTTCAAGAGAAGATGGAAATGGATTTTCCAGAGTCTTAATTTGCTTTTCAATCTGTTGAAGAAAGAATTGCAGTGCTTCTTGCTCTTGGGTAATCGGCTGTTTTTGAAAATGTTTCTGAATAATCAATAACTTTTCCAAGACAACTTTACTTTCTTCCTGTAAATCATCGTATTGATTTTTTAGTAAAAGTTCCTGATGAGTTTGATTCAGTTTCGGATCAATCTTAAGCTGTAACTCAAACAACTTCTGGATACGATCTATTGCCTTCTGATAAGGAAGTGGAATATTTTTTAATTGAATAATTTCTGAAATCTGATGTTTCAACGTTTCATAACTTTCAATATGACCTTGTTGTAAATTTTTAATCGTCACTAATAAATTAGCTTGTAAATTGGAGAGGATGAGTTGACTCTCAAGATCCAATTGACACTCAATAATGAACACTTGATAAATACGTTTCAAATAACTATCAAAATCAAGCGCAATGTAACTTAAGGAACTATTTTCAATAGCTACAGCACTTTCGGGTTTGGTGAGCAGGAATGCTAGTAAATTTTCTTTATGATCTTCGTCAGCCAGTAATCTGAGTTTATCTAAAGTTTTTTTGATCTCCGGCCAATTCTTATCGGTAATTGTGACTTGCATTGCCCCATATTTATCCGGTGGAAAAACTTTTTTTTCATACATTAGCTTTGATTGATATATGGGGTCACTAAAATATAAGGAGCCGGCAGCGGTATAAGTGTCAGAGGCCCCCTTTAATGAATGGCCTTGACCGAATTGATCATGATCTTGCTGGACATTATCAGGATACTTCTTTGTCCCCATTAAAAATTCTAATGCTGAAGCGGCTGGTGCTGTTTGCTCAAGACCAAGCATAAGTAAGCAATCACTGTCATTGCGGTGAAAATAAAAATGACCACTGTAACCATTGGCTGATATTTTTTTTCCGTAAAAATTATCTTGCCCCTCACCGCCCATAGCGATATTAATACCAAAATCTTGGGGGGTTTTGATAAGTCCAGGTAATTGCCCCATTAAACCCAGCAAAAATCCCTTCCCTTCGACAACTTTGTCGTCCTTACCGCGACGCACATTATGCGTTGCTGAGCGCGAAAAAACATTTTTTCCATCAGGAGGAAAATAATTTAATAACTCCTCTCTATTTGCTAAAGTTAACCCTTTATAGTCAAGAGTAATACGACTGGCATGAGATAAATAATCAGCGATGGTTAATTGATCCGAGGGGGCTTGTAGTTCTGAGGATTTGGATAAATAAGGGCGTACCTTGAAATCACCAGAAGCTAAACAAGACAGCAATAACTGGGTCATATTAACGGCAATATCATTCTTTGGATTATAGATAAAGGTTTTAACCCATTGCTGAGCAACAGCAACCTGATCTTGCTCAATGGTACACGAAAGGATATCGAATTTTTTCTCAAACATTTTTTTAAACAATATTGAATTTGAGCCGAATAATAACAAAAAAAGCGTATGGATACAAAAAAAACCAATTGTATAATTGATGATCCAGTTAAACTTAAGTGTTCACTATGGAGTCTGGGGTACCGCAAAAAGAATTCGGTAGTTTTTTGCCGCTGATATTAAACACCCGGGTTCTGCTTTGGGGCACCCAGACTAGATTGTATTGCTAATGGTTAATATTTAAAAAATCATCATAAAAATCAATCAATAAAAAATTATCAGATAAATGGAAAGAACTCGAGAATTATTCTATTCTTAATAAACTTGAGTCATCGACTCAAGGAGATTACTTAAACAATTTATTATAAGGATAGTAATAATGAATGCATGGAATAGTGTAATTTTTGTAAAAAGTAACAAGTCAATGTCTGATATGAATGCAATGGCAAAATGGGATGGCGTAGAAAAAATGTGGTCTACATCAGGTGAATGGGATTGGTGCATCAAATTAGATCAAAAATCATCAACTCCTGAAAAAGCTGAGGAATTTGTTGCTCGTATGCGTGCAGGCCACTGGGTAACAGAAACCAAAACAAATTGGTGGAAAGAAATTGCTGCAAAATAGTAGTCTTAGCTCGGAGCAAGGGCTCCGAGCCTCGCACGAGATACTCTCATCTAATTTTCTCATAACTCAAACTTACTCGACTCCTCATTATATGCGCATATTTTAAACTCAGTGATATGCTATCATTACATAGAGTTCAAGGAGATAAAGACTGACGATGTAACGGTCCCCCTCTTCTCAATCAAGTTCAAACTTAGCAAGTAGGTACGAATATGTATGGATTTTTTGATTTTAAGAGATTGGGTATGTCATTAAAATTAACAGCACAAGATAGAATTTTTATTTATCTTTTTAACCAATCAAATCGTGAAAAACAGTTGGGGCTGATTAAAAATCAGAAGATTGAAACAATTGCGCGCATCGCCTCTCACATTCCTTCTATCGAAGTTTTTTGCAAAGATCCAGAATTAGATGAATACTGGGGGAAAATATGGAGTGCCTATGGGATAGCTTTAGCTGAACAAAATAATTTACCTTTGATGATGTTTTTTTCTCAACCCCAATTAAATCAATTTGATTTAGTACGGGGAGCCTATTTTTTTCACCTCTCGCAAGAACTAAGAAAAAATATAAAGAACAATTTTGGATTTTCTGAGCTTGAATCGCTCAAATTTGCAATTCGATATGGTTCTGTTCATGCAATTCAACGTTACAATGAATATATTTATCTAAAACTGCAACAGGCTAGCACGGAAGAATCTTATGCTCTTTATCAAGAACTAATCGCCAATAGTAAACTGATGCTTCCACATTATGGCAGTTATGGCTATATGGTTTTAGCAGAAGCAATATCTCATTACTGCTTTTGGTTGCTCAATAATTCTAAGACTGAAGAAGCAAAGTCCGAATATGCTCATGTTATAGAAGCACTGGATTATGCAGAGTTAATTTTAAAGAAGAGCGAGTACAGCATTCAAAATGCAAGTATAGGTAGGGGCCTTAAATGCAGTAATTCTATGGGATTTGAACTACCCCCACAAGCCAAGGATTTTTTTATTGCACATTATACAAATTCTATTGCAGCTAGCTCAGATCCGGGCTCGAACAGCTCAATTTCTGATCTAAAATAGCACAAATGGTCTATATTATAAATAATTACAAATGATTCTTATTTTAAATGAATAAGGGAGGTTCTGGTCATGTCCCCTAAAATTTATATCTCTTACGCAATTACTCCCAAAAAAGAGCTATTTATCTCAAGCTATCACGAAAAAGTCCAATCCATGGTTAATGGCTTCGCTTTAGTTAAAAATGATGGCTTAAAACCAGGAGACTTAAAAAAACTAGATAAAGAGCTTCCTGAGCAATATGATAATAACGATGTAAAAAATAAGCTCCTTGAATTATTAACAACCATTAAACAGAGTGGAGATTTTGATAAAGTAACTTATAGAGGCGATTTAAATCTATGTACTCACAAAAAGGAAGAGTTGGCGCCCTTTTTATTTGATGGCACGATAAATAAATTTTTCGCTGGAAAAGAGGTTAAGTTAATTTTGGAGTCAGCTAATGTTGAATATGTACAAGGTGCAATAGATTTTGCAAACACAATAGAACTAAGTAATGTAATTTTGCAAACGAAAACAGCAACTAAAGATGGGATATCTAAAACCTATCCACCACTAGATGCCAATAACAATCTGGTAGAAACATCTGTTCCGGTACCAGAGTCCGGTGCGCTAGCTAGATCATCTGTTAATATTAAAGATCCTCATGCTTTAAGTGATGCCCTAGGTAAAGTTGGGATTTTTAATGCTACAAATAGTGAGACCACTCCCACTGAAACCAATAATTCTCCAAGGCCTGGCTTTTCAACCGAAGTAGAATAAGTGATCAAGGGGAGGCACAACCAAGACCTCCCACCACCTTAAGTACTAATTACCTGATACCAGAATTCAATAAAGCCATAAATTCATAAGGACTTAGTTGGTTTGAGAAATAAGTTCCTTGTCCATATTTACAACCATATTGTTTCAATTGTTCTCTAATTTCCTTATTTTCTACTCCATCAGCCAAAACCTCTAGCTCTAAGGTTTGTGCCAACTTAATAATGGCTTCAACAATTTTAGATTTCTTCTGATCTTTAATCATGTTTAAAATAAGGGACTTATCGATTTTTATTTCATTGATTGGGAAATTGACTAAATAAAGAATCGAAGCATAACCACTACAAAAATCATGTATTGAGAGCTTCACACCCAAACTACTTAATTGATTTAACACTTCAATTGATTGTTCCTGATCCGATAAACAAGCGCGCTCATTAAACTCTAAGGTGAGATACTCAGGAGCAATTTTATTTTCTTTAAGTAATTTCTCTACAAACTTTGGTAATTTTTTATCAATCGCATCCTGAACGGAAAGGTTAACGGATGCAAAAATTTTATGTCCAGCCTGATGCCAAAGCGCTAATTGTTTCGTAACATTTATTAACATGAACGAGGTTAATTGTTGGGTTAGAGTCGATCGCTCAATAAGTGGCATAAATTTTTCCAGACTGATTAAGCCATATTGTTCATGCACAAATCGAACCATAACCTCAGCCCCAATGATTCTCCCTGTTTTCAGTTCCACAGAAGGTTGATAATAGATTTTCATCTCCTGATTTTCTATGGATTTCTTTAAGGCATTCATTACAATTCGGTTGGTAGTAAAGTCCTCTTCCATATTTGCATTATAAATAGCAAAAAGCTTTTCTTTCTTTCTTGCATGAAAAACTGCTGTTCGTGCATGACTGATTAACGAAACATCATCTTCTCCATCACGAGGATAAATGGCAGCTCCGGCAGTGGTACCAATATTTACATGAATACCATCTACTATAAAATCAAGAGTCGTGGTTTCAACAATGGTTTCCAACAGGTGATTATAATTAACATGTTTATTTAGTCTGGGTAATAATAAAGCAAATTCATCGCTTTCTACCCGAGCAATAATATTTATCCCCATAGTAGCCTTGAGCATAAAAGGATTAATTAACATATCTTTTAATTTTTTAACAAACTGAATTAAAACACTGTTGGCATTAAAATTACCGAAATTATCGTGAATCACCTTAAAGTCGTTTAATTTTAATATAATGACCGCCAATTCATTTAATTCTTCCATTTTACTAATAGCTTGTTTAATTTGCTCACTAAACAGAAAGGCATTAGGTAACTGTGTAAAATAATCATGTTCGCTTTTATATTTTAGTTTTGATTCAAGATCGCTACTTTTATATAGAAGAGCTTCAGTTTTATCAGCAACAAGTGATTCTGTGGTATTCACCAATCCATGGAAAAATGATTGTCCCCAATAAGCAAAGAGGAAAGGAGTTAAATCGAGAATCCAAATGGCAGGGTTTGTTGTTTGCGCCCTAACAAAACCATTCAGATTGACAAATCCGGTTATTTGATAAGACACAACCAGGGAAGCGATTAAAATACTGCAAAACGAAATGCTTAATCCTATATAAGCATACTTGCTCACGTATTCTTTTAAAATAATTGAACTTCTTGCGAGCTTGTAATTTATGTCCATATAAGTGAAGGTAAAGTGTATCCATAAGTTAATTTTAGTACTTTAATTTATAATTATATGAAATGAATCTACAGTGTATGTAATTCCTTATTAAATCAATAATCGAGCCCTAGAACTACCCTAATGTATATACTTCTAATCACTTAGTCGGTTTGGGCTTTACTAAAAAATAGGTTGGCATATCCCCTATTCCCTTAACTAAAATGGTTCCTCTTTTTTCAAACTCAAAGAGATCTTTAAGCAGTTGATAAGTTTCTTCACTTACATGAATTCGATCGGCCTCACCATGAGACTCCATGCGGCTGGCTATATTGATGGCTTTTCCCCACAAATCATATGCAAATTTTTTCTTTCCAATAACCCCACCTACTACAGCGCCAGTATGAATTCCTATGCGAAGATGAATGGGAAAAAGAGAGTCTTCATTTACCGTCTTAATCTTTTCCAGGACACTGCATGCAAAATTAGCTACGCTTTCAGCATGAAATCGGTTATTGATTGGTGCCCCTGCTACCGCCATATAACAATCGCCTATCGTTTTAATTTTTTCAAGACCGAATTGATCCGTAAGCTCATCCATAGCTGAAAATATGAAATTTAACATCTCGATTAACTCACTGGGAGTCAGCTTGTCAGCTAATTTCGAAAAATTGACAATATCAATAAATACGGCTGTGACCGAGGAAAATCGCTCAACTATTGTTTGTTCGCCCTGTTTTAAGCGCTCTGCAATAGCACCTGGTACAATACTCAACAATAGATCATCTGATTTTTTCTTTGCTTCTTTTAATTGGGCAAGATAAAGTTTTTCTTTATCCCTTAGCATTTTTTTCTCTATGGACGATTCTATTCGTGCTTTAAAAATAACCGGATTAAATGGTTTAAGCAGATAATCATCAGCTCCCATTTCGAGGCAACGTACAACTGCATCAATTTCTTTAAGAGGAGAAATGACAATCACAGGTAGGTAGTAATAAAGATTGTGTCCTCTAATTCTTTTTAAAATTTCAAAGCCACTTATCCCTGATGTAATTATGGATAAAAGAATTAAATCGAAATTGCCAATATCGATTTCGTCAAGTACTTTGGAAGCATCCCCGCAAGGTGTGGCATCAAACCCATAATGCTTGAGACGGCGTATTAATAAGTCTCGTGCCATTTCATTATCTTCAACCACCAGAATAGAGCCTCTGTATGCTTTAGGTTGATATATAATTTTCTTTTCGAGGGGGGGAATAGAGATAATCACATCATGAATTATTATGTTCGACTTCTTAAACTGCGCTAATAAATCAGAACCCTTCCATTGTACTTCAGCTAGTTTATTGATTTCGTCAATGTACTCAATAAAGAATTTTGCTGCCAGAAGAATTTTTTCGATATCATGAACAAACTGTTCTTGCTCTCTTGAGAACTCTTCATCTAAAAGTAACTCACAATAGCCAATCACCGAATTGAGCGGTGTAAGTAAATTAAATTGCAAATCACTGCTAAATGTTTTCAAATTAAATGCTTTAGTTTTTCTCGCAATCGTCCCAAAGCTTAATACTTCATCGACACGGCTTTGCAAAAGTTTTCCTGATTGTAAAATCTTTTTAAGATCATCCTCATGCATGTCAAGTTGATAGAATGCAAGTTCATCGAGTAAAATCTCAGCATAGCCAATAATAACATCCAGAGGTGTAGAGAACTCACTCCGAAGACTGGCAAATAAAGCTTCTCGTTCACGTGTCCGTGTTAAGTCACGATCTTGCTTTGTTTTTTTATTGAGACTCATTCTATTCCTAATCGAGTTAATCCTTTTTTACTCTGCAGGTTTTTCTACTAAGCGCTCAATTTTCTCAAGTAAACGCGGAAGCTCTATAGGCTTTACTTCGTACTCGTCACACCCTGCAGCGACCGCTTTTTCCCGATCCCCCACCATCGCATGGGCCGTTAAAGCAATAATAGGGATAACTTGGGTTTTGGGATCTGACTTGAGTTGTCGCGTCGCCTCATAACCGTCTAAAACAGGTAGACTTAAGTCCATTAAAATAAGGTCAGGATGTTCAGTTCGGGCCATGATGACTCCTTTTTCTCCATCGATTGCGCTGAGCACCTCATATCCCTTACGTTGCAAACGTCTTGATAGCATATCAAGATTCAATTCATTATCTTCCACAATCAAGATCTTTAGCGCCATAGCACTATCTCCTACCGTTTTTTAATTATTTGCCCAATCTGCTCTGTAATCGTTGCAATAAGTTGCTCGCGATTATAAGAATTTTTTTGTAAAACAACTTTACTCGAATTCATTAGAAAATCGCGTTCTTCCTGAGTTAATTCTTTTGCAGTGACGATAATTACTGGAATTTGAGCCCATTTTTCATTTTTTTGTAATTCGCGAATCACAGCAAAACCATCCATCTCGGGCATGAGTAAATCCAAGAGGATAAGAGAAGGGGTTTGTTCAGCCAAAAGAGCTAAAGCATCACGACCATTTTTAGCCTCCAGCACATTCCCATTCGATTTTTTGATGGATCGTCGCATGATTTGCCGCGCATCCGCTTCATCATCCACAATTAATACGGATTTGAGTGCATCCTGAGGCAGGATGTGCTCAATTTTATCCATAAGTGCTCTTGGCTCAATCGGTTTATTAAGATAGTCAACTGCACCTAAAGCAAAACCCAGGTCTTTTTCTAGCAACATAGAAACTAAAATCACGGGAATATCGACAAGATTGGCATCAGATTTTAATGCCGATAAAGTAGCCCATCCATCCATCATGGGCATAATAACATCAAGAGTAATTAAGTCAGGATGATATTTTCTTGCCAAAGAAAGACATTCTTCACCATGGAACGCATGCAATACACGAATTCCAGATTGATTCAGACTTTTTTCCAATATTTTATGTATTTCAGGATCATCATCGACCACTAACACCGTTTTAACTGCAGCCTCATCCTTGACCGTCAGTTTTGATAATTTTTCCGTGGGCATTTTCTCAACGCCCACGGTACTAATCGTTGGTAACATAATAGTAAAGGTCGAGCCTTTACCATATTCACTCTCAATAGTGACATCACCCCCTAAGATTTTAGAGAAGCTTTTGGTCAGATAAAGACCTAATCCAGTACCACCAAATCGACGGGATGTGGATGACTCTGCTTGAGAAAACGCTTTGAATAATGTTCCTAATTGCTCACGGGTCAAGCCAATTCCCGTGTCACTGACCGCAAATTGGATGTACGATTTACCATTACTCATTATCTGCTTCACGGATAAAACGATTGTGCCCTCTTTAGTAAATTTAGCTGCATTGCTTATTAAATTTAATAGACATTGCCTGACTTTGACGAGATCGGTGTGCATGATATTCACTTGAGGATCAAGCTCATATTTAAATGAATTCATATTCTTATTCACCAAGGGAACAATAATAGCCTCCAGCTCCTTTATCATATTGGGAACGTTGACATCTTCCAGAAAAATGTCCATCTTGCCCGCTTCCATCTTCGATAAATCCAATATATCGTTGATAAGGGACAACAGATGTTTTGCTGAGGACTCTATTTTCTTGAGGTCGTCCAAATAACTTTCATGTCCCTCATCTTCCATCTCTTCTTCTAATAATTCGCAGTACCCTATGATGGCATTAAGCGGGGTACGTAATTCGTGACTGGTATTAGCAATAAATTCAGATTTTGCTTTATTGGCTACTTCCGAATCTTTTTTCGCTTCGTTTAATTGAACCACCAGCTTTTCCAGGTTTTGATTTACATTCTTCAGCTCCATGGTTCTTGACTCGACCAATTCGTGTAAATGCTCTTGCGTGTATTGTAGGCTTTCAGACATTGCATTGAACGTTGTCACGACCTTGTTCAGATCCTCGTAGGGAGTCATGTGTAAACGATGTTGTAAGCTATTATTTTTAGTTATTCTTTGCATTGCCGCAGTCAATGTGTTCAATGCCTTAGAAATAGCATGGATTAAAATGGACGCCACAATAATCGTTAAAAACAAAATTCCAATGGGTAAACTGATCATAATCATACGATTGGTGGAAATAAGCTTTTGAAACCTCAATAATGATTGCTCCTTTAAATTCTTTATTATGGCATCCAAGTTGTCAAATTGCTTCGAGAGACCTACTAGATTTTTTTGTACTTCGCTGTGATTTATTTGTAATTGCACATGGAAATTATTGAGTTCTTTCCTTAGAGAAATAATACTTCCAGAACCTTTAGTTAATTGATTAGCAACCACATCAAATTGACGACTTAAATCTAATGCAGATTGATGGAGTTGTGGATTATCCTGTAATAAATTGATTAATTGCTGCAACTTAGAATGAATTAACGGTATCAGTGGTAACAATTGATTCTCTTCTAAATTATTCAATTCATCTGAATTCTCTTCTTCCGCAAGTTGCTCGATTAATCCTATCAGCAGCGCCAGTTCGGTATTAATTTTTTCATCTACGCGGAAGGCATCTGAAATATTATTAAAAATCAAATCTTCTAAAGTTTTATTAAGCTGGTCACTGTGTCCCAGTTTCCCCTCCTGAAGGTAACCACGAAGTTGGCGGATATTTTTTTTATATTGATACGTCAGAAGACCACTGATATTTTCTGACTGGTTGTGGATGGTTTTAACTTCTTGATCAACCATTTGTTTTTGTATAGTTAATTCCTTTTTTACTTTCAGGAAAGATTGAGTCAATATCAATAATCTATCATCGATTTTTAGAAATTCCTGATAGATGACCTTAAGATTTTTCAGGGCTTGCAAAACAGAAGCAGCTTGACTGGTCACCCTAGTTAACTTTTCTTGACCTTCAATAAAACGAATCTCTATAGGTAGACGAGGCTCTAAATTCAATAAATCACGCTCTTCACGTGCTGTTAAAATGTTTTGTTGTCTCACTAAAAATAGCGCGCGAGCATTACTCATTTTAAACCGGGCACTTTCGATTGAAAAAACGGTTAATAAAAGATTCTGATTTTGAATCAGTTGATGGTTGAGATATAGCGCCGCCGAGCTAAGAATCAGTGTGAAAATAAGGGTAAGAATAAAAAATAACAGAAACACATTGGCCAATGATAATTTTAGTTTCCGGTACATTAATGCTCCTTCCATTTATTCTGAACTGGATTTAATTCAGTCCATTCGAAAGAGGTAAATTTTCCATTTCTTAATATAGTAGGCCAAACCGTATGCAAGGCCTGGTGATTGTTTTTATCATAACTAATGGAAATACCGATTCCTATGTCCACATCATTCAAGTGTTCCATGACATCAACAATCCCTTCTCGTGTCAACTTATTCGCATTTGCAGCTCTTTGTAATGCCAACACAAATAACTTCGTCGCCAGATAACCTTCCAATGATATGTGGTCAGGAGCGGCATCCTTTGCATATTTTTTTAGACTTTCTCGATACTCTTTGACGGCGGGGAGATCCGAGGCATAATTCGGGACCACTTGGGTCACGATCACACGATTATTTCCAGCAGCTCCAAGTTCCTTTGCTAAAGTTTCACTTCCTACAAAAGAAACATTAAGAAACAAGGTATGTGGCAAGTCTTTCATCGCCAACTTAATGAATTGGGCAGCGGGCTGATAAGGAGCAACGATAATGATGGCTTTAGGAGTTTTTTTTGCATCCAGAATCTCTGATAACCCCTCTTCCACATTTAGTGTATTTCTGGTGAAGCGGCCATGGGCCAATTTGTTTGAATCTTTATAGCCGGCCTCTTTTAATGCGGTTATAGCCCCAAAATATCCAGAGTCCCCAAATAAATCATTTTGAGTGAAAAATGCAATCTCATCCGGTTTAATTCCTGCTTTCAGTAACCCTTTTACCATGGAAGCAGTTTCTTCTGCATAACTTGCCCGAAAATTAAAAACGTATCGATCAGGGGGAGTTTTACGGAGTACTTGCGCCCCAGCGTAACATCCATAGAGTAATGTCTTTAATTCTTTAGCGATAGGAACTGAAACCGCCGCTGTAGGTGATCCCACATTGCCTATAATAGCAAGTACCTGCTCGTGAGTAATTAATTTGCGCATGTTAGGCGCCGTAAGCGAAGGTTCATATGAATCGTTAAGTACGATCAATGTTAACTTTCGACCATTGATCCCTCCGGCAGCGTTTATTCTGTCAAAATATAATTTTTCACCAAGAGTGATGCCTTGTCCCAGGGTTTGTGCTGGTCCCTCTAAGGCCGTACTACTTCCAATCTTGATAGGTATTTGACTACTCGCTTGGATTTCTTGGGCAAATGAGGGCTGAACAAGATTAAGAAATATGAATATAATCCCGCCCACACTGCCGAATAAAAATGAAATCCGTCCTTTTTTCATTTACTTATCCATTAAAAAGCGAACTTTATAATAAAAAAATTATAGTTGATTAAATGAACCTCGGCATTATAAATAAGTATATTTTTAGGAAATAAATTAAAGTTTTTCGGATGAACTTCTCGCATAATCCAAGTGCTTTGCAGTATCTTGGATTACGGTTGCCATACTCTATCTTTATTCAAATTTCTACAGCTTGGGGCCAAACGCCACATTGAACCTGCCCAATATGTTTTTTCTGTAACAAAAGCATTACCAAGCGCGACTGACCAATACCGCCCCCAATTGTTTGCGGTAAAGAACCGGATATTAATTTCTGGTGCCAATCAAAATCCAATCGATGTTGGCACCCTGTTAATGCCAGTTGGTATTTTAAGATGGATTCATTAACGCGAATACCCATAGAAGAAATTTCAAAAACATCTGAAAGTATCGGATTCCAAACTAGAATATCTCCGTTTAGTCCAGTTAATCCTACTTCATTCACCGTACTCCAATCGTCATAATCCGGGGCTCGTAAATCATGGGGTTTTCCATCCGATAGTGCCCCACCAATTCCAATTAGAAACACTGCCCCATATTTTTTAGTAATAGCCCGTTCTCTTTCTTTTGGTGATAGATGCGGATACAAGGCGAGTAACTCTTCAGAATAAATAAAATGAATATATTCGGGGAGAAATGGTTTTAATCCATATAATCCACTAACCATTTTTTCCGTTTTCTTTATTGCTCCATAGAGCTCAATAACCGTTTTTTTCAAATAACTTAAACCGCGATTTTGATTATCAATGACACGCTCCCAATCCCATTGGTCTACAAAAACTGAATGGGTGGCACTTAACACTTCCTCGTCAGGTCTTAAAGCACTCATATGAGTATAAATACCCTCTTCTGCTTGAAATCCAAAGTCTGCCAATAATTTTCTTTTCCATTTCGCTAATGAATGAACAATCTCAAAAGAACGATCCGGTATGGCTTTCACCTTAACAGAGACTGCTTGTTCTGTGCCTGATAAATTATCTTGTACACCATCCCCGACACACGTTAATAATGGTCCTTGTACCTCAATCAGTCCTAATTTTTCTTCCAATTCACGAGAAAAAAAAGCCTTAACAAAGCTTATTTGTTTTTGTTTTTCGATAAATGCCTGTTTCATAATTCAACCTTCAAAATTAATAAAGTTAACATTATATTGCTTTTTTTGATTATATTTATTGTGTATTTAAAATAAATATAGATAAAGAAAAAAATATTCATTAAAATGGCAATATTTTTATAATTTATTTAAAAAACTACCATGAAAGACCTTGAAAATTATCAAATCGATGATCTGGACAAAAAAATACTTAATGCCTTAATAAAAAATGCGCGTACCGCTTATGCCGAATTAGCTAAAGCGTATGCTGTAAGCCCAGCTACGATTCATGTACGTGTAGAGAAAATGCGTCAGGCCGGAATTATTGAAGGGGTGCATGTGCATGTTAACCCTAAACGATTAGGTTATGATGTCTGTTGTTTCATTGGAATTACTCTTAATCATGCAAAAGATTACCAGGCAGTCTTAAAAAAACTGGAAGATTTAGAGGAAGTCATTGAAGCTTATTACACGATTGGCCATCATTTTAATATCTTCATTAAAGTAATGTGTCATTCAATAGACACGTTACAGCAGCTCTTAGTTAACAAAATTCAGCTTATTGAGGAAATACAATCAACTGAAACCTTGATCTCATTACAAAATCCCATCATGCGCTCAGTAACTCCTTAAGTGAGATATGATGGAGCTAATTATGTGGGGTAGTCATGCTTAGCGTGTCTTCTTTGGTTACCTCTTCTTTGGAAGAGGATGGTGAATCTTGGGGGATTAGAGGTATCTCTTTAACCGTGCCTATGTTACTCGTAGACAGAGGAGTCATATCTATAGGCTCATCATCCTCTTCCAGTGAGAGAGATTCCGTTTTACTCTGCTCAAGTGATTCAGATTTTGAATTACTTTTCTCAAGGGATTCAGAAAATTTACTCATAAAACTGGAAAAACCACCGACCACTGCATTAACGGATTTTTCTTTTAAATCTTTTCCTTCAAAACTTTGAAAGAATGACTTTATTCCCTCTAGTCCCGCGTTAACATAGGCTTTAGTCATAGTCCATAATTTTGATGGGAAACTTTGTTTTTCATCGTCAAGTATCCGATTCAAATTTTTGGTGACATTTAAAGTGTCTTTACCTAATTTCTCTAATACTTGTGGGGTAACTTTTGAAGGATTCTCTGCTTTTGAAGTATCCTTTTCTGCTTCGTTTGATTCTTTAGTGGTGTCATTTTGTGCAAGAACTGCCCGTTGCAAGAACGATAGCCCTGTGCTTTGCAAGGAGGTAGCTGCATTGCTCAATTGTAATACTTCTAAAGAACGAACTGTTTTAGAAAGATCTTCTTTAGAAGTGCTGGAGCTTAATTTTCCCTCCAGTTCTTTTAAATAGTCTTCCTCTGCCGCAATGACTTTTTTTCGCGCATTTTTCATCAAGTCTTTATCATCAGGGTCATTCAGTACCTTTTTATGTTCAGCTCTAATATCCTCTATAATTTTCTTGGCCCTATCTTGCTCATCTAAGGTGCTCATCGCAAGTGATTTAGTATATCCCTTCATGCCTTGGTCAAAACTACCTGCCCACATTTTTGCGGCCGTATCAAAAAAACCTTTGCCTTCTTCATAACCTTTTAAAGCTCCCTGACACATACCAATAGTCCCTTGAATGCAAGCCTTTGCAAAACCGATTGCTTTTTCTTTCAGCGACTTAGAATCATCGAAAGCAAAACCAGTAGCCAAGTTCCAAGCGATTTTCATCGAATTTTTAGCGTTACTAAGAACTGCACCAGGATCAATTTTTTCGTCTTTAGTCCGCTCATAAGTCATAATTACAGCGTTACTTAACAATTGTGCTTTGTTAGTATTACTATGCAAGGTTTCGAGCGACTTATGCGCTTGATCGACCTTAGTTACATCCTCTATATCTTCTTCTAACTGTTTGACTTGCAATTTAATCGCTTTTCTAAGCTCGTCCTTTGCCTGGCGATATTGAGGAGGCATTGACGAATGCTTCCAATCTTCAAGATTTTGTTTTATTTCTGAAATTAATCGTTGGGAATCCGATTTACTTTGTTTACTTTGCATAATCATTTTTCTAGCAATATTCCATACCCAAAAGTATAGCTTAAGAAGTCGATATATGCTGTTCCAAACAGCATCTTAAGCATCACTTAATAATCACTATGCTAATATAAAAAACAAACCACCTCTGGGGTAACAATAAAAATGAGAAACGCTCTAGCTGGTATATTGACCCTACTTTTATTACCCTTCACTGCACTTGCAAGCGTTGCAATAGTTGCATTGTTGCTTGCCATGCTCGCCCTTGTTTTTCCCGTCCTAGTTCTTGGCGGTACTTTCAAAGGCGCAGGGTATCTCTCAGAGAAATTTACGGAATGGTTATTCCCAAACCAAAATAAGGAATTAGATCCAGGAAATGGGCCTCTAATTAGCTCAATATCAACAACTCTCCTCTTCCTTTTATTACTCCCAGCACCCGTTGCTGTAGGAGCGGTTCTTGCAGCAGGGGTTATTTGCACTTTATTGATCCCCGCCTTAGCCGTGAGTAGCGCGTATCTTCTTGCAAAAGATGCAATAAGTCGTCTTTTTACGGCACTCGATATGAATAATGACGAAACGCCGATAAAACACAGCTACAGCAAATTACCAAAAAATTCAGATGAGGTTCTGGAAACTCTAGAGGATATCCCTTGTTTCGGTTCTTTATTTAAACAAATACCATCGTTTACCACCCCCAAAGAGGCACAGAACACGGTCGAGTCTCTGCCTGATTCATCTTCTCAGTATAATAGGTATTAATTCACTTAATTTTCTTTAATGGCATTTCTCATAATTACAATTTTTTTACCCTCATTTATAAAGAGTATTTTTGTAATTTCTACCCCAATGAAGAAAATTTGCGAAGAATAAAACATCCATATCAAGATAATAATTAAAGAGCCTGCAGCTCCAAATATAGAAAATTTATGAAATTGAATCAGATAATATTCAATGAGAATTTTACCGCAGCTAAATAATACCGAAGTGATTAATGCGCCTAACCACACATCACGCCATCGCAAAATCACATCAGGAAGAACTTTAAATGTCATAGCAAATAATAATGTAATTAGAACAAACGAGAGCAAATGGCTGATGATAAAATCCATTAAAATACTTGTACCTACAATATAATTTAAATACTTACCTAAAAGTGCTAAAAAAGTACTAAAAATTAATGAGACTAATAATAAAAAAGCCACACCTAAAACAATTACAAAAGGAAAAAAACGATTTTTTATCTTGGTAAACCATCCCCTGTTCGGATTAATTTTGACGCCCCATATCTCATTTAATCCCACTTGAATTTCCGTGAAAACGCCCGATGCACTAAACAAAAGAATAATGAAGCTTACTATTTTAGTAATAAAGGAGTTGGTGGGCTTGCTCGCATTTTGAATTATTTCTTGAATTTGTAACGCAGGTTCTCTTCCTATTAAACTGCTTGCTTGGGACAAAATTTGGCCACGAGACGCTTCCTCTCCAAATACCATACCAACAATGGAGATACAAATTAATAAAATTGGAGCAAGTGAAAACAGCATATAATATGCTAGGGCTGCAGCCTTACTTGAAACTCTATCGTCACTCCAATTATTAAATAGTTCTTTTAAAAAACTCCAAAAACTCATTAAAATCATTTTCGTCCTTATTTAGCTGAATTATTTAATATTATTTTGTTACAATCTGCAGCTGTGTTTTCCATTAAAAAATAGAACGACTTTTATAATCTTGGATAATGATTAATGAATCAATTTAAATTTATAAAAATAATTAATTATCAACTAAATACTTACGAATTGATAGCCGCATCAATCCAAAGAGACATATCGCTTTTAGAATCGAAGAACAACCAGGAACAAACAAGAGATGAAGCAAATACTCTCGAGTGTTCTAGAGAACGTTTAAATATCTTGATTGAATCGACTTTTCTACAAATTTATTCCCAATTAGAAGCAGCCTTGTATCATCAGTGCAGTGCTCATTTAATTAAGAAAAACGCAAGTATATCGCGATTTGAAATGGCCCTTAGAGAACTAGGATATCGTATTGATAGTGAGTACTGGAGCGCATTAATCGATATTTCTAAAGTTCGAAATTGCCTCGTACATGGAAATGGAAGATTAGATTCAGACCGATATGGAGTAGATACCAAAGAGACCATAAACTCTCTTAACTCAGATGCAAACGCCTCTCTAATTGAACTAATTAATTTGCAGAATCAGGAAGAAGGAGTTTCTCGAATTAAACTCAATGAACAATTTCTTCATTATTGTTTTATCAAAATTAAAGCTTTTATTGATTCGCAAAAATAAAGTTTTAGTTAGCATCAATACACAAACAACGTAGATATTTTTGATATCTTTATAAAAGAAAGGATTATGGGGATTAGATATTCGAAATCATACTAAACTATACTGTCACTTACTGCATAAAAAATAATTTTGACATTTCATCACTTGCAGAGGCACACCACAAAATATTTAGCGCATCCGTATACTGCAGAGGTTTGATAATACAACCAGATACATGCAAATCCCTGGTGATGAGCTTTTCTTCCGTAGTGTATACGCTAGTAAGCACAAAAACCTTTATATCGCCAAAATCAAAGCCTTTCCTTAACTTTTTCAAAAAATCAATGCCGTTCATTTGAGGCATGTTGAGATCAAGTAATATCACATTTGGCTTAATCTTATTCTTACCATGACGTCCATATAGCAGATCCAGCGCCTCTTTCCCATTTTTTGCTATAGCAATCCCGACTGCCTTATTCATTTTGGTAAACTCACGTTGCATCGTCTCAATATCCACCTCATCATCTTCTACATACAAAATATCAACCTGAGTAGTCATGTTGCGTCTCCCTATCTGGTACATCGAATCGAGTAGCTAACTCCATATGTACTACATTAATTATAATATACATTGGCGCCCTCGTTTTTTCTGCGGGTTTATTCCAGGATAGAATTAGGTATCTACCCGCAATTTGTTTCATTTTTCGTCATAATTCATGGGGTAATTATTTATAAGTAATAAACGTTAATTCATATAAATGAACCCCAGTATGACCCAACCAAGATAAATGCTTGATAATAATTCAGTTTGATTAAATTAAGATCAGCTACTACACTAAAGTTGCATTTATCACATGGAGGTCGTAATGAATAAAACTATCAATTTTGTATGTATTGCTTCAACTATGCTGGGTCTAGGTGCTTGTACTACAACGGAGTCTGTTAACTCACCTGGATACCGTACTAACTATGCCTATTCTTCTGGCTATGTTTCACCAGGATATACTAGAGGTTATCATGGAGTAGGATGGAATAGTGGCTACTACAGCAGTCCTTATCGCTACTATAATACTTCTTCTTATAGGTATACACCTAACTATTACTCGGGGGTCGGGTATTACTCTAACAATTTAGGATATAGCACTGGAAACATAGGATATTATTCCGGCTATAGAAACTATAATAGACATATTGGATACCACAATAATTATGTTGGATATGGTAATACCAAGTATTATAACCACCACTTAGGATATAAAAAGAACCAGGTCGGTTATCAAGGTGGTCAAGTCAATTATCAAAAAAGATATAGACATTCCCAAGTTAATTACCAAAGTAATCAGCTAGGCCAGCAAAATACCCAGTTTAATTATAGTCAAGGAACTTATCAAAAAGGACAGGTAAATTATCAGGCTGGTCAATCACAAGGAACATATAGAAAAAGCCAAATGGTTCCTCAAAATTGACAGGTAGGTTATTAATAAAATTACCAATTCCGAAACGTAGGTTAGGACCAGAGCTTGGTCCTAACCTGTTAATACCTCTGCAAATACTAACCCTGCCAAAGATATCTATAATTAGAACGAATAGAACGTAAAAAGTATGACCACTTTTAAAATCTATTGTAACCAATGTAATTAATACTTTTTACTCTGAAAAAGGAACGATAAAATGTTAACCGCAGCTTTTATTTTTTTAGTTATAGCGATTGCCTCAGGATACATTGCATTTAAAGGAACCGATCCTGGGTCCATAGCTAATGCTAAAATTGTATTTTATATTTCTACAGTGATTTTTCTCATTGTACTGATTATATATTTGTTTCATTCCCCCGCACCAGAGGTTACGATAATTCAAAATCCTCTGTTAGATTAAGCGATTTTTGCCGCTTGAAAATTTAATACATTTTAAAGCGGCAAAAGATAGAGCACCGGTATTATTTTACTGGGTTAGACTATTGTGCTGAAGTGCTTCAGAAACAGGAACGAATTGAGGCTCGACTGGAGTTTTAAGAGCATAAATACTTCCAGATAATAATGATGATTTACTAGTTTGAAGCGAGGCCGGCAACTTAGATGCTGCTTCTTTATCAAGTATTATCGTAACATCTTTATGAGCATACAAAGCGGTTGCAGGAATCTCTTCATTCGGTGAAGAGGCAGCATAAACAGCAGAAATAATATCTGCTTTGGCCGGACCTGTCGCTAGCAAATAACAGGCTTTGCTGTTTTGCAAAATCGTTCCAATTCCCATGGTTATTGCATGAGTCGGAACCTCGTTTATTGTTTTAAAAAATCGTTGATTCGCTATACGAGTCTTATCATCTAGCTCGATTAATCGTGTTATCGAATTAAATGGGGAGCGTGGTTCATTAAAACCAATATGACCGTTTAAACCTACACCTAAAATTTGAATATCTATGCCACCAACCTTTTTAATCATTTCTTCATATTTTTTCGCATGCTCTTCAATTAACTCAAGTGGCACAGTTCCATCAAGCATATGAATATTTTCTTCTTTGATATTCACATGATTGAAAAAATGATGATGCATGTAGTAGTTATAAGATTGATTATGGTTTGCTTCTAAGCCCCAATACTCATCTAAATTAAATGTAATCACTAATGAAAAATCTAAGTTTTCTTCTTTATGCAGACGAACTAATTCTTTATATAAAGGTTCAGGAGTACTTCCTGTTGCGAGTCCTAAAACTGTTGGTTTATTTTTCTTATTATTTTCTATAATTTTCTTTTGAATTTCTCGAGCAGCCCTACTTGCCATACCTTCAGGTGTTTCCCTAACAAAAATGCGACTAAACATAAATATTTTCTCCGAGAGTTCGAGGCGTTATATCCGATATAAACAAGAATTCAGAATAAAAAAGAGTGGCTGACTAAAAGCGACACAAACCATTCATTCATCTCACTCTTATATTTTGTTACAATTACGATTGCGCAGGATGCCAATGAATAGTAAAACACTTGATTTATCGACTTACGATTCTAGCTAATTTAGCAGCGGAACTCTAGGGCATTTCCTGAGGGGGTTAAGTTCTTAAAGATATATTTTAGATTATTTTAGATCCTTAACTGGAGTTTATCCCTATGAGGGTATTTAGATGCTAATTAAAAATATTTATGTTTATAACGATGAAGGGATTAAAGAATTAAAGCATGTACAAGTTACCAATGAGGGTGTCAAAGTATTATTCAATTTAGAGGATGATTTATCGCTTCTGCAAGAGGAAAAAATTATTGATTCTAAAGGCTCCTATTTCTTAATGCCAGGGATGTTAGACGCTCATGTTCATGGTCAAGGTGGTATTGATTTCGCTGACTTAAACAATGAAATGAGTGACGAACCATTAGAATGCATCGTTAAAGCTCTAGGAAAAACCGGACTTTCTTACGCATTAGCAACTTTAGTATCTATGCCAATTCCCGCCCTAAAAAAATCACTGATAAAAATTAATGATTTTATTCTGAAACAAGACCTTTCCCCTACCGCAGGACACACTCAAATTGTTGGAGTGCATCTAGAAGGCCCCTTCATTGCCAAGAGTTGTAAGGGAGCTCATGCTGAAGATGCGCTCCAAGACAGTATTTCTCTAGAAAAATTTAGAGATATTATTAGCGTGGCACCTAATATAAAACAATGGAAAATTACCATTGCCCCCGATTTACCTGGTGCAGAAGAATTTATTAAACAAACAAAAGCGCTTGAGCAAGAAGGCATTTTTGTAAAAGTATTCATTGGGCATTGCAATCCAAGTGATAAAGAGGTCATTGGGCGTGCTGTTGCAGCAGGTGCCTGCGGATTTACCCATCTCGGTAATGGCTGCCAAGAATCATGTAGCCGAGAAACACGAGAACTTACTTTAAACGATTCGAAAAGTCACGTTGTCCAATGGATACTTGAAAATCCGGATCGTTGTCCCGCTGGCGTGGAGCTCATTGTTGATGGAGTACACTTATCACATTCATTTATTTCTCTTATACAAAATACAATTAAAAACAAAATTATTCTTGTCACGGATGCTTTAGGTCCCACAGGTTGTAAAGATGGAGCCTATAAACTAGGAGCCTTGGATATTTTCAAGGAACAAAATAGTTTCTATTTGGCAGATAATAAAGGTGATTTTCTTCTGAAAAAAGGGATTTTACCCTCAGGAGAGTACGGATTAGTAAAAACTCTTGCAGGCAGCGCAGCCCCATTATCCCTTTGCGCGCAAAAATATTTTGAATCGATGTCTAATGAATTGCTAGAAAACCGTATGGACTCTATGTATGCCGCCCTCATCACCAATCCCAGAATGACCTCCTTATCTGTGGAAAGAATACAAAATTTACCGGATGACAAAAATTTTTCTATTTTTAATCGTAATGGACAACTTATTTTGAGTTCGTGTAATGGTAAAGTAATGGAGCATCAGCAACTACAATGGCCTTTATCAAGCATGCTTCAACATGGCTTTTTATCAAAGCCAAATACTATCGACAACAATCCCAATATAGAAGCCCATTGCACGTACAATTAGAGCGGCTGGAAAATTTTCTCTCCTGCCACCCTACAAACGTTATCTATTAATATGGAAAAATAGGTGTTATCACAATGACACTAAGTTCCGCTTATTCTCCTGGAGCCTACGTTCCGCTACGTGTTCGCGAAACGTAGGCTTTCTAGCTGGATCCCCCGAACAAGTCGCGGGACGTAGGCAGACAGGATATAGAAAAGTATTCTTAAATTAGTATCATTAAGGTTGACCTTAGTTCTTTGGTATTAACCTTCATTGTGAAAAAGGCCTATGCTATATTTATATTAATTTAGTTATTGCGAATAATTAACAATTAAGAGATTTAGAGCCTGTTTTGCAAGCATGCATCTAAAACATGGAGTAGGTTAGATGAGCACTCAGCAATCCATTCGTGTTGGACAGTCCTCTTCGAAAGAACCGCATACCGCAGTCAGGGAGTTTCATGCCGCAGTATGTCAGCCTAATATGGAACTTGTTCTATTTTTTTGTTCAAGTCATTATGATCTTAATGGCATAGCTAATGCAATAAATTCCCTTTTTCCAAATGTGAAGGTGATTGGATGTACAACCGCAGGTGAAATTGGACCCCATGGTTATACAGATCATACTCTTTCAGGGGTTAGCTTCGCATCGGATGGATTTACAGCCGCTGCTGGATACCTAAGCGATTTAAAAAATATTAATTACGATAAAGGGCAGGTGTTTGTGAATAACCTGCTACAGCGACTTGAAGCACGAGCGCCTTCTACTAATTCTGAAAATAGCTTCGCCTTTTTGTTAGTGGATGGATTGTCTCAACGCGAAGAACAAGTAACTAATGTATTACAAGATATCTTAGGAGAAATTGCCCTTTTTGGTGGTTCCGCCGGCGATGATCTCCGTTTTAAGAAAACATGGGTCTTTGCTGAAGGTGCTTTCCACACTGATTCTGTAGCCCTTATCCTGATTAATACGATCTATCCGTTTAAATTATTCAAAGCCCAACATTTTGTTTGTGGAACCGAAAAAATGGTCGTGACCCAAGCAGATCCCGAACAACGTATTGTGAATGAAATTAATGGCTATCCGGCAGTGGAAGAATATGCTCGCATAGTAAAAACGCAAGTGGATAAACTAGATCCCATGCAGTTTTCTGCGACACCCTTAGTGATACGCATTAACGGTGTTGATTATGTGCGCTCGATTCAAAAAGCTAATCCAGATGGCAGTTTAAAGTTTTACTGCGCAATCGATAACGGTTTAGTGTTTATGGCTGCTCACGGAATTGATCTAATAAAAAATGTAGAGCAAACATTCCAAGACATTCAAACATCCATTGGCAAGCCACAATTGGTCCTGGCTTGTGATTGCATTCTCCGTAATTTGGAGATGCAACGTCAGGGACTGAAACAAGACGTAGAAAAGATTTTTCAGAATAATAACGTTGTTGGCTTTAGCACTTATGGAGAACAATTCAAGGGTATTCATATAAATCAAACCATTACTGGCCTAGCTATAGGTGCATTACAGGAAAACCGCGATGCCTGAAAAGAGCACCCTTAATAACAAAGAATTGCAGGCGGAAATCGAACGCCTCAATAAAATTGTTAAGGCGTTGATTGATAGAGCAGAACAAGATATGAATGCTCCACGTACCGATTTTGGAGTATTTCAAAATACTATTATTCTTGAAGATAAAGTCAGAAAACGCACCCAAGAATTAGAAGAAGCACTCCAAATAAATGCAAAAATAGCCCGTGATTTACAACAAGCCAAAAAGCAGGGGGAACAAAGTGAACAATATTTACGTGACATTACATCTGCACTAGGCGAGGGATTATTAGTTATCAATAAAGAAGCTAAGATCGAGTTTGTGAATGCCGCAGCGTGCAACATCCTAGGTTATGAAGAAGCCGAAATGCTTGGTCAAAACGCCCATCAACTATTTCATTACTCCTACCATAGTGGCATCCCCTATCCAATCGAAGATTGTAAAAATTTGGAAGTAATACAAACAGAAAAACCTTACATGAGTGATGAGGATTATTTTTGGCGTAAAGATGGTACCTGCTTCCCTGTTTCTCTAATTACAACGCCAATTAAGTTAAAAAAAAATACCCACGGGATTGTGGTCGCATTTCATGATATTACTCAATCCATGCAGGAGAGAAATCGTTTACGTGAAATGCAAGCGGCTATCGAACAAAGCCCCGCATCAGTTCTGATCGTTGATAAACAAAGAACAATTATTTACGCCAATCCGCAAATTATCAAATTGACAGGCTATTCCAGAGAAGAATTGCACGGTCAAAAAACAGATATTTTTCATGGGAACATGACACCAAGAAATGACTTAGCTAATTTATGGAAAACAATTAAATCGGGTATGTGCTGGAGGGGAGAGCTTCTCTACCATCGAAAAAATGGCATTACCCTCTGGCAATCGTGGAGCATTGCCCCTGTTTTTAATACTCATGGAGAAATTCAACATTTTGTGGGTGTAGGTGAAGATATTACTGAAAAAAAGAAGCTCCAAGTTTTACTACAAGAAATGTCATATTTGGATGGATTAACCGGGATAGCGAATCGTCGTCGATTCGATGACTTTCTTCAACAGGAATGGAGCCGTGCCTTGCGGTATGCCAAACCCATAGCAATTATTATGATGGATATTGATTTCTTTAAACGTTACAACGACAGTCTTGGTCACCTGGCGGGTGATGATGCTTTAAAATATGTCGCTCAAGCATTAAAAAACAGAGTTACCCGTAGCACTGATTTACTTGCACGCTATGGTGGTGAAGAATTTACCTGTATTTTGCCCGATACTCAAATTGCCGATGCAATCAAATTCGCCGAGTCATTACGACAAGCCGTTTGTAAGTTGGAGCTCCCCCATCCAGATTCAGATGTATCTCCTTTTATAACGATTAGTGTTGGTGTAGCTGTTTGCATTCCCAAGGAAAATAATTCAACCAGTCTATTAAATCTTGCTGATGATGCATTGTATCGTGCAAAAACGCGAGGACGAAATCGGGTCGAGTTCATTGAGGCCTAGGATTGGACATTTTAATCAAGCTTGATTCGAGAAAGAATCCATTCACTTAATGCCCTGGTTTTAGGCGATATATGGCTTTTAGATGGGAAAACTAAAAAGAGCTCCGTATCAGTTTGCAATTCGATTCTTGGAACAAGTTCTTTTATCGTGCCAGCCTCAACTTCATTTTCAAATATTAAACGAGGTAAGAAACCAATACCAATACCTTGCATTATCAGCGTTCTTACTGCAGTAATGTTATTTACTTGATACGATGCTATTTTATTCGGTGAAAATTCAAATTCTCTTCCTTCCTTTTTTATTTTAATTTTATTACCTGCTTTTTTATTATGGGGCTCGAATAAAATCCAAGGTAATTGTTCAATGATATTAATAGAACAATTTTCGAGATTAGGAATTTTCAATTCGGGCGAAGCAAACGCCCTAAAAGAAGCTTTTCCGATCTTTCGAATTACCAGAGAGTCTTCAAGTGGACGACCCGCACGAATCACTAAATCAAGTCGATTCTGCAATAAATTTCTTTTCTCAGAAGAAAAATCCCATTCAATTTTAACTAACGGATAAGCTTCAAGAAAACCTGGCATAACATGCTCAAGCAAATAAAGCCCTAATTCTACAGGTGTAGAAATCCTCACCGTCCCATGCGGAGTACTTTGAGTTGATTGCACGGATTCAATGGCCTGATCAAAAATATGAACCCCATCGCGAATCTCTTGAAAAAAAGTCTGACCTTCCTCTGTAAGTGCTACCCTGCGTGTAGTCCGATGAAATAGCCTGACTCCAAGTTGTTTTTCAAGCTCAGCAATATGCCTACTCAGTAATGATTTCTGAATATTCAATTCATTGGCCGCCTGCACAAAACTTAATTTTTCCGCAACCTTATTGAAATATTTAATACTTTCGTAATCGACTTTCATAGTTCTATTATTGCAATAGTTTAATTCCAAATCAAATGATTATCCCATAGATAAAACATGCTATCTTTTAATAAAAGGAAACATTTAAGGATCGTTTTATGAACACTTTAAAACTTATATCGCCCCTAAACAAATTGAATCTTCAATTTAAAAATCGAGTCTTTATGGCACCAATGACGCGGTCTAGAGCCACTACCCAAATACCTAATGATCTTATGGCAGAATATTATGCGCAAAGGGCTTCTGCAGGTTTAATCTTTACGGAAGGAACACAAATTAGCCCAGAGGGAATTGGTTATATTTTCACGCCAGGAATTTATACCGAAGAACAGATTAAGGGATGGCAAAAAGTAACTCAGGCAGTACATGAAAATGGAGGCCAAATATTTGCTCAATTGTGGCATGTGGGAAGAGTATCTCATCCTGATTTTCAGGGAGGAAAACTACCTGTTGCCCCCTCTGCGATTTCATTTAAAGGACAAGCATTTACTCTGCAAGGGCCTAAAGATACCCTGACTCCACGTGCACTCCTCCTTGATGAAATCAAAAATACAATTGAAGAGTATAGAAAAGCAGCTGAGGCAGCCCAATTGGCAGGATTTGATGGAGTAGAAATACATGGTGCCAATGGGTATTTACCCCATCAGTTTTTAGAAGATGGTTCAAATCATCGTGATGATATGTATGGTGGATCACTTGAAAATAGAGCGCGATTTTTACTTGAGGTCACCGATGCGGCCATTAGTGTTTGGGGACCTGAACGCGTTTCTGTCCGCTTATCGCCGAGGAATCCCTTTAATGGTATGAGTGACTCAACACCTGAGCAAACCTATTTATACGTAGTAGAGCAACTGGAAAAAAGAAAACTGGGAATTCTTCATTTTATGGAGCCTACCCATCTACCTAAAGAGATACAACCTCTTGCTCCTCAGATACGAAAAATATTTTCTGGCATTCTCGTTTTGAATATGGGCTACACTAAAGAAACAGCTGAAGAGGTTCTCTCACAAGGGCTCGCAGATGCAATATCTTTCGGCTCCTTGTTTATTGGAAATCCGGATCTTCCTGTACGGTTTACTGAAAATGCTCCTCTTACTGTGGCTGATAATAGGACTTATTATGGTGGTGGAAAAGAAGGATATACTGATTATCCAAGACTTCGTTAAACACCATTTTTACTGGTCAACCCACAGCGATTTGAATTTTGAGAACACTGAATTTTTAATTATGAGCTGTGGGTTTTAAATAGAGCACACACAAAATACTCGCAATCAATGCGGTAATACAACATAAAACAATGGGCAAAATAATGGATACAACAATCAGTAAGCCCCCGGTAAAGCAAATAATAGCATCACCTAATGTCCGCAAACTTACTTGAGCGCCCATGACTTCCCCCTGAATGGTAGTATGAGACCTATTTGAGATATGTATTGTCAAGGTTGTTGTGACACTCGTAATGCTAAATCCAATGAGTCCAAAGAACAGCAACATGATTGAAGGATATTGAAAAGCAATCATGGCAGCAAAAATCAAAGAAGTCGCCAACATAGCCAAGATAATAATTTTATGAATCGGCATTCGTTTTGAAAGATGCTGCGGAAGCCATGCGGCCCCTAAAGCAAGTGCGGCTGATAATACAGCATTATAAGCTGCGATCATCCCCGGAGACATATCCCATTTTCCGGCTAGATAAACTGGGCCAAATTCGTAAAAGATATCCACGGCAAAGGTAAACAGTGTGCTGATAATCAGCAAATGAATTAAGTGGGGATGATTTTGAAATAATAATTTGAATTGTCTAATAATGTTGAGTTTGCTCAATATACTTTCTTTTTCCGCTTGGTGCAGAATTTTATGTTCCGGCAATTTCCACCAGGAAAGTCCCAGTGTGGTAATTGATGCGATTGCTGCAAAAGTAAAAGGGAATGACCATGAAAACCAAGGGACAATGTATGAATTGGATAATAACCCACCGACGATTGGTCCAATGATGTAGCCAATACCCGCCATGCTGTTGATCCTGCCAAAACTCACAAACTTGTTAATAGTGGTTAGTTCTGACGCGAGTGCTCTTGCCACCGCAAAGGTACCCTCCATAAATCCCGTTAAAAAGCGGCTGAATAATAAAAGCCAAAAGCAGTTTGTCCAAAATGATATGACCGTTAAGAGATAACCCAGCGTGCTACCCGCCAAGCTAATTATCAGTATTTTTTTACGCCCGTACAAATCAGAACTTCGCCCCAAAATGGGGGAACCAATGAATTGTCCGAGCGGAAAAATTGCAAGGGTTAGCCCGAGTAAAATACGCCTGCTGTTTTCAGTCCATTCGGGAGAGATAATTAACTGATTAGTAGATTGTAAAAACAGAGGTGGCAGAATTGGATAAGCAATAGATGAACCAATAAAACTGATTAAGACGATCAGTAAAATAATCCAGAGTTGTCTTTTTTCTTGAGTTATTTGTGTGTACATGTTCATTCTTGGCCATTGAACTAACCGGGCAACCGACTTAAAAGATCACTATTATTCTATCTTTTTTTTCTTGATAGGTCGATATTTTTTCATAAAGCACAATTATTGAATCATATCGTGGGAAAAGCTGACTGACCTCATGGTCAGTCTTGGAATTAGCCTACTGCATTACATTCATTTTCAAGCGACGCTTTAAATTGCTCTACCCATGCATTATCGACAAAATCGGGTAGTACTAAATGCTCAGTAGTACGCCCTGTTTCTTCAAAATGCTTATATAAATAGGGGCGATAATAAGTGAGCTCAGGGACCTGAAAATCAAGTTTTTTGGCTTTTTCATCATTAACCCGAACGCGTAATATATCTTTAAAATGCATATTCCTTTCAAAGTTAACCATCTCCTCATCCGACATTACGCCACCTTGAAAGATAAGTGTTTGCCTACTTGCCGTAGATAATCGTGTAAAATAATCTTTTTTCTTGGCTGCCAAATAGCGCTTGGCATTCACATGATGGCCAATGAGCAAAGCAACTTTTGCAGAAAATCCAAGGGCATATGCCAATTGGGCTCCGAGCCATTCATGATGCACCACCCCCAAATCGGCCATCGTATTTTGCTTGGTATCTGGAATAAAATGCCCCACATCATGAAATAAGCATGCCAGAATAACCTCCCGATTATGCCCCGCTTGCTCAGCAAAATAAGCACACTGTAAGGCATGTTCTAATTGCGAAACAGCCTCTCCTATGTAATCCATGTCTTCGGCGAAACACAAATACTGAAATGCCCTATCAATTTTTTGGTTTATTAGATTCATTGTGTTCATTACATGACTTCAGTAGCAGTAATAGGATTAGCCACATTATAAATAGCAGCACCGGCCGAATAATCTTTATTAGGATCACGTTCACAGTCAGGAGGAAATTTGTCTCTTTTATCCTGATAATAAGCTTCTCGTTTAATCCCCCCTTCAGCAAATTTGCTAAAGGTAATAAAAAGAGCCCGCCGAGGTTTATTGCTGCGATTAGCTTCAGAATAATGAGGTAAGTAGGAATCAAATAAAATAACGTCGCCAGTTTTACATTCGATTGGAGACCAGGAAAAAGTCTCGGCCATCTCTTTACTAATTGAACCATCCGCCTCTTGAGGAAGGATTATCGGCTTATTCGCACCGCCCTTAACCACTTGCAAACAACCATTTTCTAAAGTGCAATCATCTATAGCCACCATCATGGTAATGTGATATCGCTGATTAAAACTAATAAAAGCAGGAGCATCTTGGTGCGGTTTAAATCCACCTCCACCGGGGAATTTATAATTAATTTTTTCTTTGAAAATAGCCGCTTTCTCTCCCATTAATGAGGAGACTAAGTTTAAAGTGCGTGTACTATTGGCAACATCATTCATACCTTGATGATAATCAATAAAATTTTCAACGCGACAAAGCTGGCGCTCTCCCTTTGCATTTTGCTCAAAATATTTCATCCATTTTCCTGGTGTTTCAGGCCAGGATGTTAATTCATCACACCAGGTTTTAAGTTGTTGTTTCAACTCAATAAATAAGAAATCACGTACTATTATAAATCCCTGCTCATTCCAAAAACCGTGTTGTTCTTCACTCAGTTGATAATTCATAATTTCCCTTTTAAGACGTTGTTAGCAATGTATGTTCAGAAATTGGCTCGGATAGAGTAGCCATTTTAGCCTCTTCTCCTTCTAACCATTTTGTTAATAACCAACCCAGCAGGAGCGTACTGGCCAGGATAGCTAATGTCAGATAAATACCCAATCGAACTTGAAATACAGGTAAAAATACGGTTCCAATAAAGGCTCCAAACTTACCTGTCCCGGCCGCAAGGCCATGGCCTGTAGCTTTAAATTCAGGATTATAAAGCTTTGCAGGCAGCAGATATGTTGAAATTCCAGGGCCAAAATTTATAAAGAAATTGAAGAGGATGAACCCCGCGAAAATCATAATATTGCTGGGGAATAGATAGCTTATGCTAAGGATTAATAAACCCAAAAACGAAAATAAGAATCCCGTTTTTTGCAATTTAATCAGAGGCACGTGATTTACAAAAAAAATGACTGCAAAAGCCCCTAACGAAACAAAAACATTGACCACTAAAGTGCTTTTCAGTACTTCGGTTTGTGCATTTAAAAAATTAGCTTCGCTCGATAAGTTAAATGCTTGTAAAACATAGGGAGTAAATAACCCTATGCCGTAATAAGAGATATCTAATAAAAACCAGCACAGGCAAAGACAAACGGAAATCCTTATCATTCGTGGAGAAAATATAAATCGGTAATTTGTAAGAATTGTATGTTTGGAACGTGGCTTTAAACGTTGATGAACTTTCCATAAAAAACTTTCAGGTAATTTGGCCCTTAATAACAACCCTACTATGGCAGGAATTGCTCCTGAAGCAAAGATCCAGCGCCACACATCCAGTTGAGGATGAAGCTTAAATAATAACCAGGCAACGATAACACCTACTGGTGAAGCAAGACAATTGATAAACATCGCCGTCGCGATGAATTGGCTATTTTTATGTGGCGGGATCATTTCGGCCAAATAGGCTGCACAGATAGGATAATCCGCACCGACCCCAAAACCAAGTAAGAATCGAAACACACAAAGAGAGGTTATATTCCAAGCAAATGCGGAACAAATCGCAATGACTACAAAAAAGATAAGATTGATAATGAGCATGCTTTTCCTACCGACCATATCTGCCAATCGTCCCACAATGATTGCGCCAAATACCGCACCCAAAGGTGCTGCAGCCTGAGTGAGCCCAATCATGAAGGAGGATGGATGGTATACCGCATTAATAAACGGTTCGGCTACTGAAGCAATATATAAATCATAACCATCAATGAACAAACCCAGGGCGCACACTATCCAAACATGAAAGGCTAGGGATTTATTGTTATTTTCGTCCATGAAAATCTCTTTATTAGATAATAAGATAGTGTAACTTTTATTATGAAAACAAGTAGTTGATTTTTAACACAATCGTTTGTCAAAAACAAATAAGATCATTGACATAAAACCATTCAGCCCAAATTGACAAAGCATCAATTACTTTCTAAATTTTAAGAAAAATACGACAAAATGACATGGACTTAACTCGAATCCCCAAGATACCGACCATAGTATTTATCATGATGCTGTGTATCAGCACGCTTTCATTAAGCAATCCAATAAAAGTGGGCGTAAGCATTGTAGGCCCTCCCCTTGTGGAGAGAGTTGACACCCCTCAAGGGACCTATTTCTTTGGCTTTTTTATCGATCTCATGAATAACATTTGCAAACGCATTGGAACACCATGTATCTATCAAGAGATCACACTTGAAAATGAATTTGAATTCTTGGATAGTAGTAAGATTGATGTACTCATTCCAATTAAACCGTATTCATCTTCCGAGCTAAAACAATATGCCGCCAGCATTCCTTATGCGGTCAGCAAAATACATTTTATTACTACTAAGAATAGTCCTATCAATGATATAGCTGATATAAGAAATAAAAAAATTGGTGTAATTAAAATAACTTTTTATGATCTCTTAGTCCAAACACCTTACCAGAAGGACAATCAGATTGTTGCTTACAATACAGAGTCAGAACTTTTATCTGATTTAGCACAGCATAAAATCGACGTAATTGTCCTTAATAATATCATTGCGTTACGATTGGTAAACAATAATTTGTATGACATTAAGCTCATAGGGCAAGACATGCCCTTAGGAGAAGGCTATGGGATTATCGCTCTTCCCGACAAAACGTCATTAATCGAGGAAATCAATAAAGCGATCATCGGTTTAGAAAAAGATGGGACTTATACCTCACTTTATGACAAGTATTACAATCCTTAATTCATTACAGCGATCTTTTAATCCCACTCTAACTTTTGATTTAGGAGCTCATCCTCATTGAGGGTTCCTCTCTTTCAGGCATTATAAAATCGCGAAGACTTTGATTCGCTGATTGGAATTTTCCACCTTCATACACACTTCCATTTCCATTGTATAAAGTACCATCACCATTGGAATAAGCGATAACTATATTTGTTTTATGATCAACAAGAATAAAAGAGCGATTTGCTTTAGCCTGCTCTCCAAAGAAAATACCTACTTCTTCCTCAGAAGGAAAAGTTAAAGTGGTTTTTCCATCTTTTTCTTCCGGTTCTTTATACCAGCTTTCCTCGCTGTATTTTCTTTTATAGTCTTCAAGAATAAGCTTAGAATCCTCACTCTCAACTCCAACTTTTTTCATCATACCTTTTTTCTTCAATTCTTCTTCCATTTGCTGGCTGCTCATTTGCAAAAACTCTTTATGCCTCGTCTCAAGCCTCATTTTATCTTGCATGTCCTTTTGATTTAAAATACCCAGCTCTTCCTGTTTTTTCTTTAAATCAAGTAATCGTTGAATATCTTTTTTAAGCTCTTCTTGATTTGCACTCATAAATAATACTCCAGCTATTTTTGACTGATTGTAGACTAAAAATTAATCAATACTTATTTGAGGTTCGCTCTTTTACAGATTTATTACAAATGACTTATCCAACGCGTTCACTACAGGCAATCTATTTTTTCTGATGGTTCAGTTAATTAAGTAAGGATAATTTAAAATTAACTATACTTTAGTTACAACGTATATAGTATTGAATGGTTTATTAATTCATGGATTTAAAAAAGGTAAATTTAAATTTACTGGTATATCTTGATACGTTATTAAACGAATGTTCTGTTTCAAAAGCTGCCGAGAAATCTCATCTAAGCCAGGCGGCCATGAGTGGGATTTTGAAGCAATTAAGATATATTTTCGACGATCCTTTATTTGTTCGCGAAGCCCATGGGCTTAAACCTACGCCCAAAGCCTTAGCTTTGAGCCCCAAGATCAAAACTTTTTTAACTAATGCACACGAAATTTTTACAAAAGATGAATTTGACCCTTGCACAGAAGTAGTTACGTTTAATTTAGTACTTGGAAGTCATGGAGAGCTGCTCATTTTATCTAAATTATCTGCCTATCTAGCACAACACGCTCCTAATTTTACTTTAAAAACTATTTGGGTATCGGAGAATTTCAATCTTGATGAATTGTTAGGAACCACAGTGGATCTAGCAATTAGCGCAGATTTTCTACCCTACGGCCCCTCTATAAATAAAGAGTTTTTACTTGAAGAAGAAATGGCTTGTGCAATGCGTAAATCACATCCGCTTGCCAATAAACAGTTGACGCAAAAATTGCTGATGACAGCAGATCATGTGGATATCCAATTTATTAAAAATGCATTATATGAACAATACACTGATCCTGCTCTTAAAAGAAATATTAAAGTAACAGTATCTAATTTAATTAGTGCGCTTGAAGTAATTCGCGGCACGGATTACCTAGCAATCGTACCGCGACATTTAGCGATTTTTCTAAATGAACAGCACGATTTTGAGATTAAACCTCTGCCTTTTGTAAAAAAGAGCTTTACAGTGAACATGTTTTATCACAAACGTTTTAACAATTACAAACCGCTGCAATGGCTTATAAAGATTATTAAAAAGCACTGCCTCTAACAACAAAAACTTCCATCGTAAATTACTAACCATGTAATCCAAAAAATATAACTGCTTGAATCCATATAGATATAAAAATACGCGATATGACATATAAATATATTCAGTTTGAACTTATTTTAATCGATTGGTTAAATATAAGTCCAGAATTAATTTCATCCTGAGCGAAATCGAGACTCATTCAGAAATTGGTGAATTAATTCAACTTACTAAAGAACTGAAGAAAAGTTCAACAGTTTAATCGTTTAAATATTAAGGTTTTAAAATTATGAAAATGAAACATGAGGTAAATTCAGACTTACAATTAGATAAGGTACTAGAAATTAAAAATTTCTTTGAGCGAAGAACAAAAGTTAAAGCCCTTACCCAACAAGAAATAGACTTAACACCAGAGTTATTAGAAAAAGCATTAGCTACTTATGACTGGATGATAATAGAGGATATTTTGGAATATGCGCGGAAAACAAGTTTGAAACCTACGACAAAATGCTTGGATATAATGATCACCAATCGAGCTGCAGTGACCCAAAAAGCAGTTCATGATGCCTGGGCGAGAGGCAGTGCGGTTGATCCCTCTTATAGTATCTATGCTTTACAAGCTAAAACGGTTAAATCTCTTATTGAATTAGGAGCCGATTTAACTGCTGAGATTATAAATAAATCAGTACTAGATGACCAAAAATTTGGGGAATATAAGATAGAAGTTGCATTATCTGAGAAAGATTTAGAACCTACATCCAAAGCGTTACAAACTGAGTTTAATAGAATCTCAGAAATACGAAAAAATTCGCGGACTCTTGCTCAAGCATTTCGTACTAGAACCTCTTTATTCTGTGCTTTACCTGAAGAGCTTCTGCATAAAATAGCCTCTTTAACAGGAAAGAATGAGGATGTTATTGAAGAAAATGAGTCAGATATTAAGACAGCAGCAATAGTTTTTTCAAAACCCAATTAACTCCCTTCATAAAGCGGCATTTATATTTATAATAATCCTAATGCCGCTTAATTTGATAAAGAGTATTTGCACATACAAGCAAATTACGCACTCAAGGAGTTGGGCCTCCTACTATTTCCTCTTCAAAAAACTGAAGAGGAATATTTTTTATTTCCGATGAATTTATGGAACGCTCTAAATGCGTGAAAATAAGATCATTAATAACTAAAGCCAATACGGATGAAGCCAAAATAGTTAATAAAGAAGGTCCATAGTCCATATCAAACTGAAAGGCGAGTATAGCTCCTATAAGTAAACCCAAGCCGGTGGCTACTCTATTTCTAAAAGTTTTATTCCAATAAAACGCTCCGTTATTTTCATGTCGTATTCTTTGAATCTCCCTCAATTGATTAAGACGTCTTTCCTTATATTCGTGATAATCCGAAGCTTTTTGTCGAATAGTCTTATACTTGTAAGGAGAAAAAAAGCAATTGGCGTTTGTGCTTATCCAATTAAAGCGTCGGCAGCTTAATGCAATAGACAAAATATCTTTTGGGTTCAGAATATAATTTTTATCTTTATTTTGAGAGTTAAGAATGGCTAATAACATTTCATTAGCCAGATTATCAAAGAGACTATGATTTTGTTGGCCGGTATTGCGCATTGACTATTCCTTGTTTTGTAGCCCACACCTTTCGATCCTCTGGTCATCTTAGCAATATCAGAAATCATATAAGAAACCAGCAGGATAAGTTAAATATAGTGTCACAAATTTAAAACTGATGGTAGTTAAGATCCTAGGATATAACCCCGATTACCGACAAATTGTTCTATAATTAACCATATCCAATCTTGGGAGTCCCTCATGTTAAGCCAGTCAATTAGAAAATACATGCACAGTCATAATATTCCTTATAAGACCATCAGTCATCCTAGAGCATATACAGCATCGCAATGTGCTCAAGCAGCACATATTAAAGGAAATCATTTTGCTAAATCTGTAGTTGTTAAATTGGATGGTAAATTTGTACTTGTTGCTATCCCAGCTAATACGCGACTCAATTTAGATCAATTTAAAAAAGAGACCCGAGCAAAACGAGCAGAAATTGCTAAAGAGTTCGAGTTTCAAAACAAATTTACAGAATGTGAAGTGGGCGCGATTCCTCTTTTAGGTGAGCTCTATAATATGGAGGTCTATCTGGCAGATAGTCTTGCGCATCAAGAATGGCTCGTCTTTAATGCTGGAAACCATGATCAACTCCTAAAAATCAAAGGGAGCGATTTTTTAAAATTGGTTCATCCAAAAACCTTATTGCAATGCTAATACTGTTTGCTTGGTCTTAAACCTTTACTTGGAATAATAGATCGATGCTTATTTAAACGTATAGATCTTAATAAACACTTAATGTTTGTACTATATGATTATAAATAACCCAGTTATAGGTATTGCAAAATATGTCACAATCGAAGGAAGAGCAACTCGATATAATTGATGAGGTTCGACTTCTCATCAATGAGTTACGTAGCTTAAAAAATACTCAATTTCATAAACTCAAACAACCTAAGTTTGGAGAAATAGTATTTAATGGACTCGTCAAAAAATTTTCTCCCTTTTCATCTGCCAATAATTTTCTCAATTCACTAATACCCACTGAACGGCCAGATCAAAAATCAGATTTAGAGGTGGATGAAGCGAATGGTTTGTGGCAGGAACTTAGAAAAATCTTTTCCCAATTAGAATTAGATATTAATTCCATTGCATCACTTCCAGAAAAAGATCGTCTCCCCAAACAAAAAGCTATTTTTACAGAAGCTTTAAAACAAATAGGTCCTAAGTTCGCAAGAGCAATTGAGATTGATACCGATATAAAATCCTTTGAATACAGCAAGAGCGATTCATATGGTGCGATGCAATCCATTGCACAGAAAAAGATGACTTCAATTAAACAAAAATTAAAAGGCGAATTTCGTACACATTCCTTACACCAAAAATGGCAAGAAGCCGCAGAAATTATCAGCAAAGAATTCCCAAAAGAGCTACCAACGACCCAAGATTATGTGAATCTTTTAAATGCACTTCATCAATTAGAGGAAATGGAAAAAATACCTCTAAACATGACGCCTCAACCCGACAAAGTCGAAAAAGTTATCCCTAGGAAGAAGAAAATTAAAATAGGGAATATCGTAGAGGGTGTTCATGATGAGACAAACTTTCTTTCAGAATTAAACGCCTCACTCATTTCAACAATTCTTAGCCATTTAGAAATTATTCGCCTATTAGAAACAACCAAATGGAAGGAACTTAGTCTTGAATCCTTACCACAAAATAAGGCCATTACAAAACTTGAAAGTTTTTATCGTTCGGCTAAAGGAAGCTCTCGAGTAAATATTCCGGACCATCTTTTTAAAATTACCGAAAAAATTAGTGACACAATAAACGAACTATTAGGTGAGGAAAATCAAGAGGCAAAACAGTTAAAAGCAGAAGTAGATGCTCAATTACTGCAACTTGAAAAAGATATGGATAACTTTTCTCAGGAGGCTGAAAACCTTAAAGCGTTAGGATTAAATCGTGAAAACTATCTCCGAGAAGCCAATAAATTATTAGAAGTACAAAACAAGGTGTTGAAAGAACAACTTGAGAAAGTAAACCCGATAATTAATAAAATAATAGCGATCGATCAGATATTAGTTTCCTTCAACAATTCCGATAAACAGGAAGAATTATTTGCTGAAAAAAAAGCAGAGTTCTATGAGCACTATGAACCATTTTTAAAAGAAGTTGCTGATTTTGAACAAAAGCTGTTTTTACAATTAAAGAGTAGGAATAGCCCTGAGATTGATGCATTGAAAAAAGAGTTGGATCAATTAGTTCAACAGACCCTCACTGCAGATAAAAAAATCCAAGAGAACACCAAAACAAATCTGGGAAATTACAATAATTTATTAAACCATGTTTTTGAATTGAGAACAGCGGAAGAAAGGGCAAAGAGTATTTTCAAAAAGATTGAAGAAAAAATCCCCGAACAACAAAGAGAAAATCAGTTAAGAGATGAGTTTTGGATTAAAAGAGAAACTCTTCTTGAAATTAACCAAACCCTTCGTGTATCTCACATTCAATTCAAAGCTCAAGAAGTACAACTCGATGCAATCAAGTTCCTAGATACGGCAATACCTCGCTTTGAAGAAGACTTAACTCAAGCACCTATCAAACAAATCGAAGAAGAGCTAGAGGCCATTAACTCTACGCTCGAACGCTTAACTGGAATATTACATAGAGCAAAAGTAACACCAAGAGTTGCTCAGCAGCACTTTACATTTTTATGTAACACGTATCGGACCAGATCGGATCCTTTATTAACTCCCATGGAACAGTTGAGAGATGCACCACACCATCGAGATATACGCTTAACAATGGATTTTTCCGAGTACACTCGATTCAGAGAAACACTCAAGGAAGCCGATTTTCTTATTGCCGAAGAAAATTTAGACTTTGAGGCATGGAAAATTAACTATCTCTCCCTTTGGTCACGAGAAGATTTAGTCGCTTACTGCAAACAACTTGCCAAATTTGCTGATATTGCACTCCTAGGAGGTATTGAGGCTTATTCAATACAATACAATGCAGAAATGGTTACAGCATTTGAAGATGCAATGGCATTTACCCCACATTCGCAAGAAAATCCCTTTACCAAATTCCGTCAAATGTCTGCATTCATTTCAGTTGCGTCTGATAATACAGATGAACTGGATAGAGCAATTAAATCAGTCTATTCGAGCCGTTTAGGTTTACAAAGAGACTTTAAAAAGCAATATCCCGATATTAATATAGAAGCAACCCCGACATTTCTTTCAGAACTACAATTTTCAGAAGAGATTTTGAGACAAATTAGCGATGAACGACTTGCGCAGATATTGACGGATGTAAACAATCAGGGCGATCTTGAAGCATTTTTGCGTGAACAATTGGATGTTTATTATTACTCAAATCGGAACGAGAATATTCCAAGCAGTGAGCAGTTCGAGCATTATAATTTCTCGGATTTACCAGCGTTAAGGTCCAGCCGCGATTTCATTGCCACCATCCTCAAAGTACATTGGCTCACTCTAATTCAAAAGCAAATTGAAATAGAACAAGCTGTCGATCCAAAATCTAAAATAATGGACGATTTACTCAACTTAAAACAGTCTGTTTTGTCAAACCCCATATACGCTTTCCTTTCTAATAATTTATCGGGGGAAATAGAGAATAAAAGAAATATTGAGGATAGTGCGTCTATAGACAACCGGTTAAAAGAACTAAAGCAGGAACAAATTTATAATAGTTTTAATCAATTCTATGAAATACAAACAATAGCACTAGGCCATTCACTAGCTAAGGAATTAGGTGATTTAGAGACACCCATAACTGATGCTTCGGAAAAGCTAAGTCGACTTCAGGAAAAAATTAAAGCCAACATCCAGAGTCATTCCTTAGATCCTTCACCAACATCATTAACAAGACTAGGATTTCCACAGGATTTTTATTCTCTAATACAACAAAGTGAGGATTTTTTAAAGTGGTCTGACTTGTTGCAAGGATCCTTAGGAGAATCAGGTGCTCAGCTCATTTCTAAAGAAGATAAACAATTCCTTCAAGCGGTTGCTCACCCTTCTTGGTTGATGAACTTAAACGAAGAAATCAACCGCATTATTTTAACTGAGCCCCAAAACGTAGAAGGATGTTCTAATCTAGTTGGCAGATTAAACCAATGTGCCACACAGGTTGAAAAATTATCTGAAATTCATAAAAAATGGATGATGATGATTGATAACGTATTAAAAGCTTATCCCAGTGAATCAAAAACCTACAATCCCCGTTTTCATCAAACACAAGTTGATGAATGGGATCACATCAACACTGTTATAAATAATCCCCAAGTACAACAAAATTTAAGAGAATATCGAGCGAATCGTGCCCAATTGGAAAAAGTAAAAGAACATGGTTTTGAAGCCAATATTGATTATAAAAATTTATTAATGGCGTTGACGGACAATAAACTTATTTTGGATGCCGGACGCGATTATTATCAACAATTAGAAAACATACGTAAAGAGAAGGTCGGTGAGTCGCCTCAAAAATTGACTGCAGCAATAAAAATACTTAGTCAACTAAATGATGGGATTTATACAACTTTTATACAGAGCGAAGCGATTACTGAAGAGCAAAAAACTTTATTACAAACAGTAAATGGAAAGATAAATAATCTGTCAGGATCTGCGAAAGTAATAATAAGTGATCTTGAGCGCTCTTATCCAGGCTCCCAGGAGTTTGATACAGCAATCGCTGAAGCTTCAAAATTTCTTACGGATTTACCTACTGAAGTTTCTCAATGTTTCAATGAGCAACACTTTAATGAACTTGATGAGGCAGGCGATGATCTTATGATTCAGGCGTATAATAAAGTTATGGATGCAATCTCAGAGCTATGTGAAGCCCTGGATATTGAGTTTAAATACGAACGTGCTGTAGGCAAAGTAACACAAGATTATAAGACACGAGTAAGCGCTATCACCAAAAATATTATAGAGCCTCCCGAGGCCATAACTCACAATTCCTCTAAGAAATGAGCAACTTAGGAACGAATTATAATCAAAATTAAAATATGGCGGGAGGCGTTTTTACCTCTGCAGTATTCCATGCTTGGTAAAATTTTTGTTCCACTTGTTCTGCCTCTTTTGTGCGTCCCATTTTTTTAAAGCTGTTTGATAATCCCCAAAGGGCCCAACCATTATTGGGATAGTCCTTTAAATCAGCTTCATACATCTTGAGTGCTTCTAAGGGATGGTTCCATTTTAAATAAGCATCACCTAACAGTTCTTTAACCGGAACATACCAATCTGGTGGTTCATGATAACCCATATTGTGCTGAATTTTTAATGCGATCTTCAATTGATTGATGGTTTCTTCCTCATTACCCTGCAGATCGGCTAAATGAGCACTTAAAACAGCCTCAGCAATTTTTAAAAGCGACACACCATTCTTTCCTAAATTTTTATTAATAGGACCTTGTTCAATAATGGTTCTTAATTCCGTTAATTCCTTTTGTGCACGTTTTATTTGACGGGTATGGGATAAAGCCATGCCTTGAGCGTAATGCCACATCCCCTCAGCATATTGATACTCTTTAGCCGGTTTAGGCTCTTTAAGCAGGTCATCCCATAAAGCAAAACGCGCCTCAACATAGTAAGGAATGGGAATAAACCACTGCAGAGAAGCTTCATTTTTTAACCAGTCACTAAACGGCGGTGCAAGCATGGTACGTGCTGCCCAGAGTGCTAATTTTTGTCTCCCCTCCATTGTGGCAGTAGTTCTTAAAAAATCATAATTATGCATATAAAGATAATTAATTTCCGGAGTAAATCCTTGTTGTCTACACGTTTTATTATACGTATTGAATGCATCAATTGCCTGTAGATTAGACTCACTTCCTTGATGATATTTTCCAGTAAGGAAGTAGATATGTGTCGGCATATGGACGAGATGTTCTGAACCAGGAACTAACAAGGTTAACCTGTTTGCACTATCCATGGCTTTTTGTGGTTCTTTGGAACTTTCTATCGCGTGGATGAAGTAATGATTCGCACCAATATGCGTAGGCTCATTCGCAAGTATATTTTTTAAGGCATTAACTATGAGTGCTGTTTTGGGATTTTCTTTGCCATCGATTCCCCAAAATTTCCATTCAATCACTTCAAAAAGTGCATAAGCGTATAATGCCTTTGCATTATTATCAGTAGGATAATCAGCAACAATTTTTTCCATTGCCTGAGCATAAGCCGCAATTTCAGTGGAAGATGATTTATCAAAATTAGTGCTTGAACGATGACAACTAAAAGTTCCCGAAGACTCAGTTTGTTGCTGTCGCGGTTGGTGTTTAAACCGTTCTATCAAAGCAAGAATATAAGCGTTTTCACGGGGTGTCATGAATTGTTTGAGCGTAACTGCCTTTTCAATTGCCTTTTTTGCATCCGGATATTCATGACCCGACATAGGTGCATTAATTTTAGAACCAGTTGCCAAAGCAAATCCCCAATAACACATGCCACACTGAGGGTCCAATCGCATAGCTTCTTTAAAAGAACGAGCAGACTCTCCCCATTCAAAACCATAAAAGAGTACAATGCCTTGATTAAAGAATTTTTGCGCTAATTGATTTTTCGTAGAAACAGCAAAATGAAACGAACCCAGATTATCAAAAACAGGAGCCAAAGGTTTTGACAAAGGGGCTTCAGCATACGATAAATTGATATAACTTAGGGAAAGAAAAAGTGCTAACAAAAATTGATACATTAAGATCCCCATTTCATTATTAAATTTTGAAACCCAATATCGGTATCAAGTTAGTTTAGAACTATTTTCACCACAATTAATAGTAGATATTAAACCAATAATAAAAACAAACGCGCTTGTTCCTCAGTATAAATGATGTATAAAAAAAGATTCAAACAGACTACTTTGTTCTAGAGAAAATGAAGTAATAGATACGAGCAATCATGTTGAAGTTTTATCTAATTCCACAACGGGTCGAATTAAATTACCCAGCAATAAAGAAGGATTATTATGAATGATTGGAATTGCCAAATGGTGGGCATTCATAAAGTCTTTAGCTTTGCAATGATCCATAAAATCTAATAACTTGTCGAAATAATTATCGATATTAAGAAACCCTATTTTTTTATCGAACTCGCCTATTTTTATAGCATTCCATGTTTCAATTGCCTCTTCTAGAGTTCCTAATCCTCCTGGCATGACTATAAATACATCGGCCAACGCTTGAAGCATTTTTTTTCGTTGCTGCATTGAATCAACTACATGCAGCTGGTCTAAGATTTCTAATGGTTTTTCTTTATCTAAAAGATGAGTGGTTGTCACTCCTATTGCTTTACCGCCTAATTCTTTTACAGTAGTTGCCAAAAGGCCCATCATTCCTAAACTTGAGCCACCATAGATTAAGGTCAGTCTCATATTAACAAGTTCATGAGCAAGTTTTATCGTGGCATCTTCGAAGGACTTATTATTTCCCAAACTTGCACCAAGATAGACACAAACTGATTCCATAAAAACTCTATTGTTAATTTTTTTGCAATCATACAGGGTTAATAAATCGCAATAAAGAACTACTACGACCAACGAAGTCAGTACCACTTTGGAGCAATCTCAAAAAACAGTCGAGATGAAACAAGAGCTTAAGACAACTAATACTAATAAAGATTCAGGCAGATGCTCTATTATGTGATTATATAAGGTGAATTAATGCGATGTTAATCACTTAAGGGGTTAAATATAGCCTGGTTGCCAGCAACCAGGCTATATGATCTGAGATTTAAATGACTATACTGGTCGCTTTGGAGAGATCTTCATCCTGCATGGTCATTCGTTCCATTATAATGTACATGCACATTCCCAAAATGATGACGCCATCAATAACTAGAACAACAGGACGCATCGAACCATCGAACAAAACGCCTGTTAACGCTACGGCCCCAGAAGAAAATAACAACCGGGTTGACATAATGAACGAAGAACAAACTCCTTTGAGATCTGGTAAAATTTCTAATGATTTTGCAAAGGTCACGCTCATTGGAAAGGCGCAACCAAACGCCATCCAGCACATTGCAAATGTAATCAAACGTGGATAACTTGGATATTTAAACGCAAAATAAGTGAGTAGTACTATTGATATGGTGCAACACACCATCCCTAAGTAGACCGCTTTTCGACTGCCAATTTGATTAATTATTTTATCTGCATAAAAACTGGTGAGCGAAAAAATTAATACGATTAACCCTTGTTGCATCGCAAATTGGAAATAAGACAAGTTACACGTATTAATATAATAAAACGAAGCACTACCCACAAAAGTTAAATAGGCCGTAACTAACATATTTGGCATGCTGGCATATATTAAAAACTTACTATGCGTGCAAACGGTTCGATAGTCATTAAATATGGTCGAAAGCTTTAAGGGCTGCTTTTCTTTTTTAGTTTCCGGTAATTGCCATGCCAAAAAAATCCATGAAATCAATGCAATAATTGCAATAAACGTAAAATTAGCTCGCCAAGTAAAATAGCTGATGAGCGTGCTGCCTACAATCGGAGCTGCTGCCATAAAAATAGTGACATAGGCGTTAATCTTACCAATATAATTTGCAGCCACGGCACCACTATATCGATCAGATATCATGGTAAAGCCGAGCACTACCGTGCTACTAGCACCTAAACCTTGAATAAAACGCCAAAACATTAATTGGTATATGGAAAATGAAAAGACACAACCCACTGCTCCAATTAAGAAACAAGTTGCCCCAAAAATCATTAAACCACGCCGCCCTAAAGATTCAGATAATGGTCCATATAACAACCCAGAAAGACAGAATGCTAAAAAATTAAGACTTAATGTACTTTGTACCTGGGCTTCGGTACTACCGAAGAACTTCATAATGCTAGGAAAGCTGGGTAAGGAAATATCGATTTCCATACAGCAGCCTAATAATGAAATAATAATGAGGGTTACCAGTGATAGCCGAAATGATCTTAATGCCATAATACTTATCTTCTTGATAAATGGACAAATGGGCGATATTTAGAAGGATGCTTCTTAAATCGTCATACAAACTGCAGCAGCACTTAGAATTGTAGCAGTATTTGCACACCTTGAGAAGCAACTGAGATGGGTAAGCCATAGCGAGCGTTGATGCGTTTTAAAGAAAATGAGGGTGTTTAATCTTCACAAAATTATTTCTCTTTTCGACACTCTTTGAGTTAAAAAACCATTCCTTTCCTGTTAAGCTGCGCTAGGATTTTTGAATTTAAACATAGGTGGAAATAATGAAAACTATAAATAAATCAGTATTATTAATACTGGGTTCTTTATCTATGTCAGCCATGGCATCTACAAGCAATTCTAGTTTATATGAAAAAATATACAGGTTAGCAGAACAAATTTATTATACTGAGTATTCATTAAGCCCAGAACAACGCAAAATGACGGAAGAGCTCTCCAATCAAATTGAAGCCGTCATAAGTACACCTAATGATGTCACATGTGGAAATAAGAGCGATGTATTTCAAGAAGCGTACAAATGGTCTTATAGCTCTGATGGTTTGAATGAAACATCGTCTGGAGCAGAAAAATTTGCCACCTTAATAATAAGTAAACCCTGCCCTGCAGCCTACTTAAACGTTTTTAAACCCTCCTACAAATTCGCTTACGCAAGCGATGGCATGAATAAAACCAGATCGGACGCGAAGAACGTTGCCACGAAGATAAGTGATTACGAAGCTTCAAAGTTTTACACTAAAAACTCATTGCAATGTTATATCGATAATTACAAGTTTGCCTATTCAAGTGGGGGTATGAATAAAACTCGCTCTGAAGCAGAGGCTTTTGCAAATCAACAATGCTTGCAATAATAATTCGATAAAGTTTTGGAAGCAAAAGCGGCTATCACCGTCCTGTTTTATAACAAGCAAATTCATCCGGTAGTCGCTTGTTTTGTTTCCAAAGGCTCCTACCATCAATGAACCGAAACCCGGGTTTCACTTCATTACACCCTGGCTACGCTTGCTTTTGCATTATATCTGGAGAGTTTTTTGTTCAGATGCATAATCTTCAAAAACTTTTGTTAATTTTTTATCAAATAAAAATAAGTGATACTTGCCATGTATTCTTCTGTCACTTTCAGTACCCAATAAATTATTTTCATTTATTTTGATAAATTGTTGCACTTCCTCAAAAGCAAGCTTAAAAGGTGTGCAAATATAGAGCGATGGATTCAAATAGTCTCCTTTCATTTTTTCAGAACGCTCAAGAAATTGAAATAATTGCTGAAAACCAGGTACATATTTTTTCTTTTCACATTCATCTAATATGGCATTCAATAAGATAGGCGACGAAAGATGACTACACTCGTACGTCCTCCATGATTTGTAATTACTTTCTCCCCTAACAATCATTGTCGCTTCATAATCCCAATATTGCAGCAAATAACGATTGCGAGGTGAAATAATAAATTGATTTTCATCCATGAAATTTAAAATCACTTGCGCAACACTTTGATCTTGAATGTTCTTATATAAATCTAAAATACTCATATCAAAAGAGGCAAAAACTTGCGGAGCATCTATATCTTCCCAATCGATGGATTTTCCTTCCTCAATAGTACAGTTTGATAAAGTTTTTTTTGCTTTGTTCAAATCATCTATGTCACCTAAAAATTTAATTTTTCAAATGAGTCATATTTTGAATAGTTAATTTTAATGTCATATGCGTAGAACTACTTTCCTTAGAGAAGGATTAATTATATCTAAAAAAAGCTCGAATTTATTCGATTCTAATAAATTAAATAGAGAATCACCTTCAAAAACAAAATTTTTTTTGTATTTTGTGTGGGTAAAATGACCCATCGCACTTGTTTTACGCTTGCTTAGAAGTGATAAAATTCATAATGATCGCTATCGATTCATCGATTAAGTACTTGGACGTATCAATCATAATTTGCTTGCTTTCCCACGGTTCATAATTACGATCCAAAACGGCTTGCCATGTGGGCAGTTCATGGCCATCTATATCTGCAACGCGTCCTTCTACTCGACTTTGATGTATTTGCTCATCGGAACACATTAGTTCAATCTCGATAATATCTGCTTCAGTTTGTTTTGCTACCTGCTGCCATTGTTGGCGTGTTATCGCTATTGGATTAACCGAGTCGGCCACGACGTTTAAACCCAGGTCCAAATTCTCTCGAGCTACTGCATAACTGATTAAATACCCTTCTGAGCCTACTATCAATTCCTCAGGATAACCGTCTATGTTAATTAAGGCCTGCTCAATAGTATCTACTCGTAAGTAAACCGCTTTTAAGCGCTTGGCAATAATTTTAGAAATTGTCGTTTTTCCTGTCCCAGGTAAACCACCAAAAACAATTAACTTCATAAGATTACCTCATAGACTTTTTTCTCATTTTCCTTTTTTCTTAAAAATGTGCAACTTTATCATCACAAATTGAGTCAAAAGGACCAACCTATTTCGACTTAATGATTTCAAATTGGTTAACAACAAAGTATACTTGCCGCTTTTTTATCCATCATGGTGATTGCAATGACAATTCTAGCGGTTTGTGGACCTATAGGTAGTGATTTTAAGGCGTTCAGTGAACAATGTTATTCTCTATTAAATAAAGAGAAGACTCAATTGATTGATAGTTCTGCTTATGAATCGCTCGATTTACTATTATCTGCTATCGACAATGCCCAGGGCGATATCATTATTTTTGGGGCTGATATTTTTTTAAATGAACAATTACGTTCAAAATTGGATATCAAAGTGTTTCTTGAGCTGGATGCAGATCTGTGTCTAAGTAACTATTTGAGATCATTCGATGCAAACGAACTTCTTGAGGAACGATTGGATTACTATCTTACTGAGATTAAGCCCCTAAATGAAAAAGTAAGATTATCTTCAAAATATGCCGCTATGCGCCGCCCGCAAGCGAGTTCCAATGAAAAATTAATTGATTTGCTTATTGATGAAGACAATAAAACCTTAAAGAAACTTCAAGTTGTATCTGTATCCAGAGATATGTTCTGGAAACTTGAAACGCAACAAACAGATAGTCATTTAAGTGCCGCTCCCACTAACATGTCGCAGGTATACATTTAATGCGACCAGGCATACTTTATTTGCTTGGCAGTTGCCTCTTGAGCACCTCTTTAGCTTAAGAGACCGCAGCCAAGTACCATTCAACATTCTTCTCAACCTAAAAGCAGCTTTGAAGTATCAGTAAAGACATTGAATAATACGACAGCAAAATGCACAATAGTGACCCATATTGCTTGGAGAATATTATAAATGACACATTCACTTACACAGCCCCTTCTTGAAGAAATTGTTTCTCAATTTGAATCAATTGAGGAAATTAATAAAATGCTTAATGCTGTTGTAGGCCCTGATGGACCGATTCCTGACGAAATTAAATGCGAGCTAAGAAATAAATTATCCACGATTGAATCACTCATTGAATTTAATTATTGGTGTGGGGAATTCATACGAAGGCAAAAGGGAGTTGACACGTTTATATTAAATATTATTCAAGATCGAATTCAAAATCCCCTACAAAGATTATCCATATTGGACTTATTACTTAATCAATACAACCACACCGCTCCCCAGCGACAGGTTGGGATCAATATAACGCTCAATAAATTGATTGAATTTATAGGGTATAAAATACCTGCCCTTTCGAATGAAAATATTCATGTACCGCTGGATACACTTGCACTCTTTTTAAGAGCATCTAAAAGTTTGGTGCCGATTTCGGCCTTGTTTTATAAACTGGGATTAATTGAGAAACTAACTATAAAAGCACAAGAAACTACGTTGAGTTTGGATGAATTTTTGTTTTATACAGCATTTGCTTCGGCAAAAGATATCATTGCACTCCCAAACAGGACTTTAACCACAATTACCCAAGCCATCACACAGCACCCTGGCCAACGAGAAGGTAGCCAGCCTAAAGATAGATATCAATACTTATTGCTTAAACACTCCATGGCAAAAATTAACTTATTAAAATCAGACGCGGACAATAACCTTTCTGTTGAATTGAGTCGCCTTTTGAATCAAGAGACGTGCAGTCAACTAGCTCGACATAATACTGCACCCTATGCCTTACTTCCGATTGATTATTTGGACGGCCCTCTTCTCGACATTACGAATCTAAATTTAGCAAGAGCACAATGGAATGGGTTGTATTTAGCAAGAGCAAAAATAATAAATGCCAACTTAATTGCATCACAATTATCAAATAGCCAACTACCGCAATCCATGTTAAATAATGTATCTCTATCAGATTCACTTATTAATGAGAGCAATTTATCGAGCTCCCATATAAAGAATGTTGATTTCACTCGTAGTTCGCTAATCAGTACGAGTATGCGAAAAGCCTTTTTCTCTGGTCGCGTACGCTTTAATCACGCGATTTTAGAGGAAACAATTTTTAGTAATGCATATTGTACTCCTAATAGCGAAATTGATTTTGGTGATGCCCGACTTAATCGAGCCAATCTGGATCAGACTTGTTTTTCAAAGGTTAATGAAACCACCCCAGAAGGAAATCAAATTAATTTTTCAAGAGCAAATCTCGAGCAGGCATCACTTACCCATGTTTGGTTAGAAGGTAAGAATGCGAAGATGGAGTACGCGCGATTAATTGGTGTTGATGCAAGTGACGCCCATTTAAAATATGCCAACTTAAAATACGCTGATATGAGGGGAATCAATTTATCTCGAGCTGATTTAAGTGGTACTGATTTAAGTGGAGCCATTCTTATTGGCGCGAATTTAACACATGTTCGTTTGAACAATACCAAATTAACTGGAGCAAAGTTCTTAGATTTATCACCAATAACATTAGTTCAACCCACACCAGCTCATATCGAGTTAGTTAATCATTTAACTAATGAACTTGATCGTTTAATGGATACATATAGTAGAGAACAATTAGAAGTCATAAGCTTAATAGTTGCCCAACAAATCATCGAAACGGTAATGAAGAGAGATGATTGGGATAATGAATCGAAGAGCGATTATTTACAACGAGCTTTATTGCACCCTGTCTTCAAACACCAGAGTATTATGAATTTATTCTATTCGAACGCAGTGAGGATGCTTGGTTTTCTAAGCGACCAAAACGGACTCTCTGCAAGCCAAGAATGTATAAAGAGTGCACTGGATGAATTGAATAGTAATTATCAATTGACCCTAGTGGAACCGGTTTATTAATCGATTCAACTGATCCAAGATATCGTATTTTTTTGAACAATTTTTCGGGTTTTTAATGGACAAATTGTTTATAGTGTCATTCCCGCGCATGGGGAATCTATCATCAAAGTAATTCCTTACTATGTTTGTAAGATGGATTCCCGCCCACGCAGGAATGGCGTGAATTTAGGGAGCAATGTATTATTGCCATCAATATTGAACATTAAAAAATCTTTTGCATAAAAAGATGACGTACCCTAGGTCAAATAGCCTTATCTCGTCACATTGGTTTGCTGGGCTTATCAGCCCAGTCTTACTGTCGCTAACTTGCATCGATTATAGATTTAACGTTACACCTTGCTTAGGTTTAATTAATTCTACGCCAATATCATTTTCCTGGGACAGTTCGTTTATAACCTGTATTCCTACATCGTCCTTAGCATTTGAAAAGTCTGATAATCTGGGTTTGATGTGAGTAACCACAACTGGCAATCCCCGTAGAGAGTTTCTTAAGTCTAATGGATCAACAATCGACGCCAATTGCCGTAACTCAGACATAAATAAGTTTGGTTTTAAATGACCAAATAATTTGTTATCGGGTTGAGAGTTTAAAAATGAGCACTCGAGCATGATAGCGTGCAGTTGCTTATTTCTTATGAGTAGCGCAATCTCGTTCCAAATACTCTCCATGCTTGTCGATTGTTCAATACTATCAGCGCCAGTATCACCAAAATATAAGATGTATTCAGTCTTATAACGAATTAAAAAAGCACTGGATGGCATACCACTATGGCTCAAAGGAAACGCTTTGACATGCAGTTCAGTATTAGGAATAGCAACCCACTGGAGTAATGGCATCGTTTGATAGTGCTGATAATTCAAGTGTGGAATTTCTCCTTTATCGCCAAAATTCCCCCACACGGACCAATTAAAAACATTCTTTTGCAATGCCTGCATAGTTTCTTCGCGTGCCATAATTGTTTGCTGCTCTCGCAGTTCGGGTTGTGCCATCACAAGCCCCATAAGATGATCAAGATGAGCGTGAGAAATGAGGTACGCTGGAATATGGTTTTGCAGCAAATCTTCAACATTTTTATTACGCATCGATTGTTTATCGACTGCAACTGCAAGCCCATGCACCAAAGTCCCCCCATCAAGAGCCACATAATTTTCGCTCTCGATTGTCTTTAACAAATAAGCAGATAAATTTCCATCTTTCATACCACCATAAACTCCAAGAGGAACAACTTCGAAGACGGGTGCACAAGAGGCGGTTTGAGAAAAAGCAAAAATAAACACTGTAATCAATAACTGGCGCATGTGGATTTCCTTAAATGATGCGGTTAAATTCGTAAAAATAATATAAAATTCTGAGCCGCTTCAACTACCGTATTTATACGGTGATCCGTCGCATTAAAGCGACTTTATAATAGCAGCCTGATTTAATCGAGCCGGGATAAGATTGTGATAACCATTTAACACTGCTTTTACCAGTAGTTCCGCTTTATTTTTACAATCCATTTTATTTTTAATATGTTCGATGTAAGACTCTATTGTTCGTGTTGATAGAGAAAGCAAAGCCCCTATTTCTTTGGCGGATTTACCTCTTATTAATAAAAAAACACATTCACACTCACGGTTTGACAATGCATATTTATTTTCGTTGCCCTTCAGCGTGTAATGATGGGTACTTAAATGCAATTGCTCATCGAACTCACTTAACAGCCTAAACAACTCATTCTTAGGACATGGACGACAATGATAAATCAATCCAGTTACGTTATTGTTTTGGTCTGTTAAAGGACTTTTTTCTAAAAGAAACACGTCATTAGTTTTTGAATCTAAATGCACGGTAGATACTTTTTCGCCGTTCAATACGCATAAATCTTGCTGATGGAATATTTGATTCTCTTCAATAGAATAAGGGGACAGTTCTTCATCTGTTTTACCAGCAACTTCTTCGACATCAGTACAACCTTTAAATTCTAGCAAAGCTTTGTTTGCGCCTACATAATGTCGGTTTAAATCCTTCCAACCAATGTAGCCAGGAAGATGATCCAGTAATGATATTTCAGGAATCAACATGAGTCATATCCTCCAATGAATGCTCATTTCTATACGAGTAAATTATAATTTCAGACTCTTAAAAAGATCTATTAAAACCATTTATTAATATCATTTTCTAAAAAATAAATTGATATAAAAATAGATCGATTGTTAGTTAATAACACCGACTGACAGTCAAATGTACTATATTAAACATAGTATCAACGAAGCAGATTGTAGTTTCAAAGTAAAAGGAGTTACTAAAATGGCATACTGGAATCAATTTCAAGCAAATGCAGCCAGCCAGGGGTTTGCCCCGCTTTTTAATATGCCTGTATCCTCTGCAAAATGGCAGGTAGAAGTAGGTCCTGTAGCCTTTGCTTCACCAGTCATTGGCAATGACGGAACCATTTATATTGGCAATTTAATGGGTGAACTCGTGGCTGTTTTGCCGACTGGTTCGATAAGATGGAAAAAAATGCTGGATCAACGGGGTTGTACCATTGCTGGAAGCCCAGCAGTGGATAAGAATGGCAATATTTATGTTATCACTACTCATAGAGCCAAAGTGCGTGATCATCGAGGAGGCAGCACCGTCTATTCTTATGTAGCTCACAGTAAACTACACAGCTTAACTCCCAATGGGCAATTACGATGGATTTTCAATTTTCCAATCAATCCAAATCGAAATATAACAGATGGATATACTTTATCATCACCTAAAATATGGAATACACAAGAGCCACTAATTTTTATTCCTGTGCTGTTCACAAGAATTGTCTCAAGAATGGAATTATTAGCTATCGATCAAACAGGTCAAGTAGTGAGTAATGTTTTCGTTTCAGAATATCCCATCCCACCTGTTGAAACTACTGGAGGCGTAACTCTTGGCGGTATTTTTGGTGGTATTTGGGATTTCCTCAATGGTATGGAATTTGAACCAAGCGGGGGTGGTCCGACTTTACAACAACTATTTGGGTGGGCAGAGCCATCAATTGCTATTGCAGATTTTGGTTCGTTCTCTTCCAGACCTGTGATTGTAGTTGATGATAATTACAAACAACTATCAGCATTTCGTTGGCAAAATCGACAATTCCAACCTTTATGGAGTAAGCGTTCAGCAAAACCACGATTAAGAGCTTCCCCGGCTGTTTTTTTAAGCAGTATGGTCGCAACAGGTCAGCAAGATGGTACTTTAGCTTTTTATGATCTGTTAACAGGTTCTGAATTATTAAAACCATGGTATAAAGCGCGACAAGCCATACAATCACCCCCGGCCTCTTTTCTTAGTCAAATTTATTTTACTGCAGGCACATCGGTAGTAGCTTTAGATGCGGGAGGAAGATTGCTGCGTCAATTTGAAATGAGTGAACATTCACTTGGTGCTGCACTAGGATCCCCTGCCATCTCCGGGAATCGTGTTTATGTAAACGCTCAAGAAGGACTCCATTCATTTTCTTTAAATCTTGATGATGTGGATAAAAACAGCAGTGTACTTGGTGGCGTTTCATCACCTGCTATTGCTGATGATGGTACGGTGTATGTTATTGATCGTAACAAACAATTATGGGCTTTTGGTGAATAAAATAAAGAGGATCATGAGGTTGATAAACGTCGTTTTTGTCAATGTATCAATTTATTGATCATTTAGTTATCATGCGCTCCAGGAACAGTACTAAAAATCGTTTTTATTTACTAAATATGGAGTGATATTCATGGCAAAAGAATTTGTACCCTTTTTGCTTAAAGATCAGATCGATGACGCGTTAAAACAAAATACTCAAGAGCTATTGGAAAAAAAGATACACCAGGCTCTTGATACAAGTTCAAAAAAAATTTATGCAGCGCGATATCTGGATCATCTGCTATTAAAATTCCAAAAGCAGAAAAAAGAATGCGAGATTATTTGGGCCGAAGAGGATAAAGAATATCAAGCGGCACTGAAAAGTGATGATCCTCTAGTAAAATTTCGAGTAGGCATACATAATTCTTATGTGAATGCAGGTAACGACTTAAATCGATTGATGAAACAAATTGATCCTACTGTGGGGAACATCTATACATCCCCTGATGAGCTAAAAAAACAGAGAAGAACCCAAATCGTGAACGTGTTAGAGGATAATCTCCTACGAGTTCGTATAGGTCGAAACGCAATCGAACTCACGCAAAGCGAAGAAGAGCTTATCAAACCTAATATGCAAAGACTCTATCAAGAGCAAGTAAATAACAGGAAGTGGTATCAAAACGGTATATTTGTGGCTGTTGTTTCTGTCGTTTTGCTTCCATTTTCCCCTCTTTTTTATTACTTATGGAAAAAAGATCGCGACCAAGAATTAATTCAACCCAATCCAATAACTCCAGAGGATCGAGTTGTAATCAGAGCGGTTCGTCAACAATTTAAAAAAGCTGTGAACAACGACAACAGTTGGAATGCTAAAAAGGAATTTATTACTGAGAAAGGGCCGAGAACTTTATCTCCAGAGGTACCCGAATTTGTGACTAAATATAGAAAAGACCAAGATGCATTTTTTCTTAAAAACCGTCAACACACTTTTTTCTGGGTCGGTAGAGAAGATAGAGACTTTGTTAAAAACAGTATAGAACAAGATTTGGATGCACGTATGACTCTCGGTCTTTAATCTAATAAAAATTGTCTCTTGCAGAACAACAAATGAGGTTGGGCTTAGGCCCAACTTACTTGTTCTATATTGATGACATTCCCCCGCAGGCGGTAATCCATATCAAATTAATGGTCGTGTTGCAAAAATATAAAGATGACAAAAGGGTCGATTTTACGTCACAGGTCAACTGTATTCGGAATATCGTTTAATATCATGATAGTTCATTGCAACTCCCATCCATCTAAATAGTAAATTGTCCATTTTTTAAACATTCTCATGATTTCAAACCCATCCCCAACACCACCCTATTAAAACTTGACGTTGCCTTTAAATAGACAGTGAACGCGCTTTATCTATCCATCGAGCTCATTATTTAATCAATCCTTAATATTTTTATTATACCATTATCTAATCTAATTAATCTGAGTATGTTATGAAGAATTTAAAATTTGAAGAACGGGTTGAATTATTAAAATTAGCTCAAGAATCCATTACCTACAAAAATGATAATAAAAAATTAGAAGAAATAAAATTTAAAGCACTTAAATTAATTCATGATAAACCTGAGGAAATCGATAATTGGAATAAATCAAGTTCTGAAGAAGACACAAAAAAACTAAATAAACTTGTGGATGAATTGTATGATTATTTTGATAAGTTATTAATGGCAAAGAGTAAAATTTTATCTGCAGGAACTAACTTAATTTCAAATTTTGATGAAGCGGAACTAGATGCAAAAGAGGCAATTCGTTTAGCAAGTGGAAATCCTAAACAATATGACGAATATGAGAAAAATGTAGCAAACTATTTTGCTTCAGATGAAGCAAAAGATATTAACCAACGAAAAAAGAAAGGTGAACAAATTGATCATCCTAAAAACATTTTAGACCAACAACAATTTATAAAAGATGCAAAAAATATTGTAAATACTTTAGCTAATTCATTAATGGTTAGTTCACCAGAGTTTAGAAAAAATAGAGTTAATTTCATTAAGCAAACCTTGGAAGGCCCGGAATATCAAGCTGAATTTGTTGCACGGGACGGTCAAATGCAGTTTAGAACAATACGGCCTGATGGGGATTATGGAAAACCAGCTGTAGCTTTTAAAGAAGGATTGGCGCCTCAATTTGTCAGTGTATGGGCGTTCCAAACTGGTGTGATTAGTAAGCCTTACGTCAATGATGTATACAAGACCACAGGCGAAAAAGTGGGCTGGTCCGGTGGGATAACTTCAACTTCCGCCAATATAAAATTTTGTGCAGCGTTTGATTTTGCAGCCACTTACGGTATACAAAATGGACTTATTTATGTTTATTCTTGTGATGAAGCTGCTTCTATTGCGCGTCACATCAGTTTTGGTGTTGGATATGATGGCAAAGTTCGCCAAACTCAAGGGGTTGAAAGAAGTAATGCAGAAGCAGCCATGGAATATATGCTACCTTATTTAGCTCCGGAAAGAATTGTTGGAGCTAGGGAAATTAAGGAAGACGGATCGCTGGGAGCTTATTTTCCAAATCCAAATGTGAAGTTCAGTGCATATGGTGATACTGAATATCTAAAACTCATGCTATGCAACAGTGTTGATGAAATTAAATTAGTCGAATATTTAGAGCGCAGAAGTGTTGAAGTGATACATCATGACGAAGACATTGAATATACAAATAAGATGGTTGTATTGTTTCGTACTCTTCCTGTTGAACGACAAACAGTTATTCTGAAGTTAGCGCATTCATCACTCATTGCGTTGAATAACGAGTTAACACAAAATCTAGATCCTAACCTCAAGGAAACAGATCCCCAAAAGTGGGAGTTATTACAAAATTTAAACTGTCCAGGTAACCTCCAAAACTCTATTGAAGTGTTACCTATTGCGCTCCAAGAAGCATTATCTATGGAACAACACAAAGAACTTTCTAAAGGATTGGAAAAAGACAAAAAAATGTTTGATGTTAAATCACATTTCCCATTTCAATTTGAGAGAGAGAAACGCAGTACAAAGGAAAGTAGGCCAGAACCCGTAGTATATTTTCCACGGCGCTTTTTTAGGGATAAACTTGGGACTGTTTGTCAGGATGAATTAGAAGAGGTTGGTAAGATTACGCCAACCACTTTAACTAAAAGAAAATAGAGTCCAATATCGACTTCTAATCTATTAATGTTATTAGAGTAGTATGAGTAAGATTGGATGCACACCCGACGTTAGATTTTTAGCCCATAAAATCGTTTCTTAAGATACAAGAAACGATTTTACCAAATCCATTAAATTCTTACGACAAGGTTACTTTTTCAATAGCGGTTGGATTTTCTTGTTCCATCGCTTGTTTTTTTGCTTCCACTACTTGCTTTCCTTTGGGGCTACTGTGAAGCGTTATACCCGAATTGATTGCCTCGGAGATATCAACCCTCTTATCCAGCGTTTCTATAAATTGATCGAGCACGGGAGACTCAAATACTTTGTGCAATTCGCGAAGAATATCCTCTGGTTTTTTTAGCTCGTTAGAACAGAATTCGCAGTCGCTCGAAGACGACATTAACATCATCACCTTGGGATGCAGGTTTTTCCATTCAGCAGAATTTATAAAATCATTGTAAGCAAATATACGCGTAGCAAACCATTGAATATTATCTATTCCATTACCAATTCCATGGTGGTCAATACCGAACACAAAATAAGGTGCAAGCCTGCCTGGGAAATGGGAATTTTCTGTTAACCTAATCCCAACTTTTTCTAATTTTATTTCTTTTCTCGAGAACATTGTTTGGCCCCTAAGTTCAAAATGAGGACAAATATATAGAATAAATTTTGGAAACTCAAATAACATATTCATATCGAACTAAATATTTTGGGCGTATAAATTTTAAATGGTATCCTTGCCTTCCCACCTCAATTTTTGTGAATGAGTGTACTAAACGATTGCAATGATTTAGTAAAAAGCAGTAACGAGGCAGGAATTTCTTTTTCTGCAGGACGAAGAATCAAAAGGAACTAACAACATGCTGAAAACGAGTCAAGTGAGTGAAACCTTGCGTCAATCGGGTATTCGTGCGGCGAGCACGGAGTGTGAAAAAATTGGCGGCATCAATTTAGGTCAGGGTATTTGTGATTTACCCACACCTGAGATTATCAAACAAGCGGCTATACGTGCGATTGAACAGGAAAAAAATGTGTACTCTGCTTGTGAAGGGGTATTCAATTTACGCCATGCTATTGCCGATAAAATTCAAACGTTTAATAAAATCCCGGTTCATGCCGAAACAGAAATTCTGGCGACCCACGGTTCTACTGGCGCATTTGTCTGTGCGGCGATGTCTTTGTTTAATCCAGGAGATGAAGTTATTTTGTTTGAACCGTTCTATGGCTACCACAAAAATATTTTGGAGCTGTATCAAGTTAATGTTAAAGCGGTCCCTATTAATTTGCATGATTTAAGCATTCAAATCGCTGACCTTGAACAAGCGATTACTCCTAAAACCCGTGCAATTATCATTTGCACACCGTGTAATCCTTGTGGCAAAGTTTTTTCTGAGCAGGAATTATTAGCGATTGGCGAAATTGCAGAACACTATAATTTAGCCGTTATTACTGATGAAATTTATGAATATATTACTTATCCTGGTTATACACATGTGTCGTTTGCCAGTTTAAAAAATTTTAAAGAACGCACGATTACGATTTCAGGATGCTCAAAAACCTATAATATGACGGGATGGCGTTTAGGTTATGCCAGTGGTCCAGCACATATAATTGCAAAAATGGCCTTGATTCAAGATTTATTGTATGTGTGCCCTGCAACCCCATTACAATATGCGGCGATCGATGCGTTCAAATTACAAGAAACTTATTATCAAAAAATGTGTCAAACCTATTTAGAAAAACGTGATCATACAGTTCGTGAGTTACGTGAGATTGGTTTTGAAGTCACCGTTCCTCAGGGCGCTTATTATATCATGGCTGATTTTTCACGCATGGGCATTAAAGATGATGCCACTATGGCACGCATGTTATTGGATCAGGCCAAAGTTGCCGTGGTTCCTGGACGCTCTTTTTATTTAAATCCGGATAAAGGAAAACATGTTGTACGTCTTTGCTATGCCTTAAGTAAAGAAAAAGTGGCACAAGGGTTGAAGCAGATGAAACATGGTCTAATGGCACTAAGTTAAGCTTGTTTACCTAGAACTTACGTTCCGTGACGTGTTCGCGGAAACCAATGAATGTAGGCTTCATAGCAGGATCACCCCGAACACGTCGCGGGACGTAGACAGAATATAGAAAAATATTCTTAACTTAATGTCCTTCTTAAGACATAGCAGCGTTGATTGCTTAGACTAATCTCTTGGACTATAGTTAAAATTTTGATTAACAAAGTATTGAGGGAACGAGTTATGGATGGGAACAATGTGAATACAACGAGTAAATGTCCAATAATGCATGGTGGTATTACTTCCTCAAACATATCGAATATAGACTGGTGGCCCAATACCTTGAACCTCGATATATTGCATCAGCATGATACCAAAACTAATCCAATGGGATTGAACTTCAATTATCGTGAAGAAGTCAAAAAACTGGATTTTCCAGCATTTAAGAACGATTTATATAAATTGATGACTGATAGTCAAGAATGGTGGCCTGCTGATTGGGGGCACTATGGTGGTTTGATGATTCGGATGTCCTGGCATGCAGCGGGTTCATACCGTGAGGCGGATGGTCGTGGTGGTGCTGGTACGGGTAACCAACGATTTGCGCCTTTAAACTCTTGGCCTGACAATGTGAACTTAGATAAAGCACGTCGTTTGTTATGGCCTATCAAGAAAAAGTATGGCAACAAGATAAGTTGGGCAGATTTGATCGCATTAGCAGGCACTATCGCTTATGAATCTATGGGGCTTAAAACTTTTGGTTTTGGTTTTGGTCGCGAAGATATTTGGCATCCCGAAAAAGACATTTTCTGGGGCTCTGAAAAGGAATGGTTGGGTGCTAAGCGCTATACTGACAAAAACCGTGAATCGCTGGAAAACCCTCTAGCAGCAGTGCAAATGGGATTAATTTATGTAAACCCAGAGGGGGTAGATGGACATCCTGACCCTCTTCGAACAGCTCAGGATGTTCGCGTGACCTTCGCACGTATGGCAATGAACGACGAAGAAACTGTCGCGCTTACTGTTGGAGGTCATACTGTTGGCAAATGTCATGGTAATGGTGACGCAAAGTGTTTAGGACCTGCTCCTGAGGCAGCAAATATTGAAGATCAAGGTCTTGGTTGGCTTAACAAAATCAGTAGAGGTATTGGTCGTAATACGGTTTCAAGCGGTATTGAGGGTGCATGGACAACACACCCAACAAAATGGGATAACGGATATCTCTATTTACTTCTTAATTATGAGTGGGAACAAAAGAAAAGTCCGACGGGTGCCAACCAATGGGAGCCGATTAATATCAAGGAAGAAGATAAACCTGTCGATGTTGAAGACCCGTCTATTCGTTATAATCCAATCATGACCGATGCGGACATGGCCATGAAAATGGATCCCATATACCGAAAGATTGCTGAGCGCTTTTACAAAGATCCTGATTATTTTGCTGAAGTGTTCTCTCGAGCCTGGTTCAAACTCACTCATCGCGATATGGGGCCAAAATCACGCTACATTGGCCCTGATGTTCCGAAAGAAGATTTAATTTGGCAAGATCCAGTGCCTGTAGGTAAGAGCGATTATGATGTAAATGCGGTCAAACAGAAGATAGCCGCTAGTAGTCTCAGTATTAGTGAAATGGTTTCAACTGCATGGGACAGTGCGCGAACCTTCCGTGGTTCAGATAAGCGAGGAGGGGCAAATGGAGCACGTATCCGATTGAAGCCACAAAAAGATTGGGAAGGTAATGAGCCGCAACGACTTGGAAAAGTACTGAGCATTCTCGAAAATATCGCCTCCGAATCCGGTGTTAGTGTGGCTGATGTGATTGTACTTGCCGGTAATGTTGGTATCGAAAAAGCGGCTAAAGCCGCTGGGTTTAATATTACAGTTCCCTTTGCTCCTGGACGAGGTGATGCAACTGATGCGATGACTGATGCAGCCTCCTTTGCTATGCTCGAACCCCTTTATGATGGTTATCGTAACTGGCTTAAGAAAGATTACTCGGTCAGTGCAGAAGAGCTCTTGCTCGATCGCACGCAACTAATGGGACTCACCGCTCCTGAGATGACAGTCCTTGTTGGCGGTATGCGAATGTTAGGCACAAATTACGGCAATACGAAGCATGGTGTTTTTACCAAACACGAAGGAGCTCTAACCAATGACTTTTTTGTCAATCTTACTGACATGGCAAACACATGGAATCCAATAGCTAATAATTTGTATGAAATTCGTGACCGCAAAACTGGGGCTCTTAAGTGGACAGCTACTCGAGTAGATCTTGTTTTCGGTTCCAATTCGATTCTTCGCGCATATGCCGAAGTATATGCTCAGGATGATAACCAAGAAAAATTCCTAAAAGATTTTGTTGCTGCCTGGGTGAAGGTCATGAACGCAGATCGTTTTGATTTGCTTTAATACTGCGCATAGATTAAGACACTGAATTATTAACTAATACTCTTTTATAGAGGGAAAGAGTATTAGTATTAAATAAGCGAATGAATGCATATTGATTGTCGCATTTTGAATCATACCAACCGCGCTATCTATTGTTTTTCCCAAATAAAAGAACTTCTGAACGTTCCCTGATTGTTAATTAGTCACAGTCTTTGAAAATGATGGACCCTTTGCTCTTTTTAAATTCAAAAATTATGAACTAGTGTATATAATGACTGCAAAATAATAAAAACAAGAACAGGGACTTATTATGAAGCGTTATTATTTCAATAATTCAAAAAATTATATAGACAGTCACGAGCAGCTTTCGGTAGAGCAAATCGAGCAATTAAAGGAAATCATGTCTTTTTTTCCTTATCACGGTAAGAATAATTGGCTACAAATATTAGAATCTTTTCACCCAGAAAAATACCCCTCTAAATTAGTTCATATGGCTGCTAACGCTTTTGATGACAATGGCCATACCATGTTAGGTTTGGTTTGCGAATATGGTAAAAATGTTGAAATAGTCCAAAGATTAATTGATATGGGTGCCAACCCCGATATACCTGATCACAATATGAAAAAACTACCCTTGCACCGCGCTATAAATAATCAATTATCCAGCTCTAATCGTGACTCTTTAGATGCAGTAGCAGTTGTTCAATGCCTTCTTAACAATGGGGCTAATACTAAAAATGCATGCTTTCAAAATAGTACCCCTCTTTTTTTTGCTCTATCCCAACAGTTTCATGCAGCAGCAAAACTCATAAAGGACCATATTCTAAGTTCAAGAAGTTATGCCATATTGCAAGAATCATTGCTTTCAGGAGATACGTATAGCTTGAAACAAGCGTTGAACAACACTGATGGTTTGGCATCTTTCATTACCACAGTGAAAGGTTGGTCCCCTGTATTTGCTGCCATACACCAAAGTTACGCCCACCAAAAAACATTGCGTAATCTAACAATATTAAAAAAGCATCATGTTGAGTTTAACAATACCTTCTACATTAAAACCTATTCAGGCATACCGATTTATTGCGCGGTTAATCCTATTGCTTACTTACTATTGCGAGGTGGTGATTCCAGGCTAATTGGTGCTTTAATTAAGCATGGAGCTGATCCTGAGCACCCATCCATAGCGGTAGTTAAGAAAATTATTGAGCTCAATCCTAATCATAAAGCGTTTAATTATGCAGTTCAAAACGATAGTAACCCCTATGATGTCAACGCACGAACAATGCTCGATTTATTTGAATCAAAATTTGCTCAAGGTAAGCAAAAGAGCAAAACCGTTTCAAATTCCACATATTCACCAGGACTCTTTGAAACAAAGGTCAATAAATCAAACGAAGATACCAGCATATCCGATGAAGAATTGGCCGCTAGTATATTCGGTCAAGCTTCATTTACTGCAAAGCGTTATTCTTGATGAGGGTATGACCCGCTGGGTGAAAGCCCAGCGATATATATATTTACCCCTTACATCGCATACTATCAACCGGAGGTAACTCTTTGTCTTATGGTTCTAAATTCTTTAAAAAATCTCCACTTGAAGTAGCCACATATCTGTATTCTCAGATGGATACTCCACAGGATTTCTTAGCGGTATGGTTAGCAAATGATGCTCCAAAGAGACGGACTCAAAGACATCAACGAGCAATTGAACTTGCTTTGTTTCACAAAGAGGGCATTAAATTTTATCCTGCCCAAGTCAAGATATTAAGCACCCTGATCGATTCTGAAAATACCTTAACAGAAATGGATCCCCGACATCTATCCTATTTAGGTAGAAAATTGGCAACTCTATTAAATAATCCCAATTTAAGCATCCAGCAACTAATACAAGGGATAAAGCTCATAGCAGCGATAAATAAAGTCCAACTACCCTCTTTAAATATTGTCGATACATTATCTGTGCATAATTTCCTTGAGCTATCCGTTTTAAGGAAGGTTTTAATTGAAACAGTGATTAAAAACGATCTGGAGTCCTTATTTGATGACTTAAAGAGTATACTGCAATCCTCAGATTCTGAGCTATATTTTAGCCCAATAGTATTTTTATCAGTCTTAGCCCACAAGGTAGATAAAAAAACGCTCACGCTTTTAGTTGATCCGCTAATTAGTATACTCCCTTATAACGATAGTTTGCTTACTGGCGCGATAAATGAAATCCTATCCATACTGACCACCAAATTGGACAGCCAAACATTGGCGCCCCTTTTAGACTCAGTTAAGCAACACCTGGATGACAAAAAAGGACCGTTTGTAGGCGCGTTTCGCTATTTAGCAACCTTAGCGCCTAAAATAGAAAAGGAAACTCTTGAACCTCTGGTCAATTTAGTTAAAGACATTATGGATAGTGCTGGTACCCATTTAATGAAAGAAAACCCGGAGTACGTGTGTATAGAGGCATTAAATTGCCTCGCCAAGCTGGTCCCTACCATGGAAAAGAGTTCACTGAAACTCCTTATCAAGCCAGTAAAAAAACAACTTGATGTTCCTTCATTTAGTCGTTCACTAGCGGCAGCCAAATGTTTGTCAGCATGTTCTTCTGGCATGACCACGGAGCTACGCCTCAGCCTTCTCGATTCTATTAAGAATAAACTTAGAAATGATAAATGGAATATTAAATGTATTACCTTAAGCTATTTACCCACACTTGTTCCCGCAATGGATGAAGAGATGCAGGAAGAACTTATCAATTTAGTAGAGCAAACACTGACGGACGACAATCCGAAAGTAAGAACTCATGCATTGGATTGTTTAAAACAACTTATTTTTGTATTGGAAAAAGAAATTGAGGGGCACCTAATTGATTCCATAAAAAATGCACTTAATGACCATGAATTTTCTGTTCGGAGTGCAGCCTTACACTGTTTCCAAACGTTCGCACCGCGAATTAAAACAGAGATGCTAAACCCTGTTACTGAGCTAATAAAACAAATGAGTAATGATCCCGATTTTAATGTTCGAATTTTTACCTTGTATTATTTAGTAGCGTTATGTTCTACAAAGGGTGAGAAAAATCCAGAAGACATTATAAATATAATAAAAACCAAACTGGATGACGCAAATGAACGAGTCCGCGAAGTAGCATTCGAATGTTTGGCAAAGTTTGCCACCAGCATGAAAAAAGAAACACTGAATAATCTGATTGATTTAGTAAAAGAATTAATTGGTAGTACATTTATTGAATCTAAAGCTATATTAAAATTTTTAGGAGCAGCAGCTTCTCGAATTGACCCCAAAATACTGGAACACCTTGTACAACCCGTACAAAGCAAATTGGATGCACCCAATTCAGATGTCAGGCATGCAGCATGCCACTGTTTAATAGCATTTGCTTCTAAAATAAATAAAAATACGCTGAAAAAGCTTATTAATGACCTACAAAGTAAACTCGATAGTCAAAATGAGATAACCCGTAGTAACGCTCTAGATTGTTTAGCAGCTCTCTCCCCTTTTATGGATAAAAAAACTCAGATATCCCTGATATACCCATTTGAAAAAACTCTAGTTAGCTCATCTCCAATGACATGCGTCTCTGCATTAAACGGCCTCCTAAAATTTATTTCAGCAATGGATAAGGACATGCTATATCAACTTATCGATTCAGTTAAAAATAAAAACTTGCTGGAAAACAAAAATCCTGATATTCGCACCGGAGCCTGTCGTCTTATTTGTTATATTTTGATTAATAATAATCTTATTCTTAAAATGGATACTTCACCAGCTAAAACCTTGGAAGGATTATTAGTGCGTACCGTGGCTGACTGGGTTGCCCGAATTAATGAAGTTACAATCCAGCCAGGATGTGAAGAGGATACCCCAAACTTGGTACTTTCTGTAGGCTCGTAATAAATTTTCGTTTTATTAGTTAAGCAGCACAAACCGGTTGCGTTAAAATGGTATTCTGTTCATAGAAAGGGTTCGCATGTTCCTGTTGCTGGCCTTGAATAAAATGGATCATGCTTTCAATATCAGAGTAGCTAAAATTCAAAGAACCCAGAAAGACATTGTCTCTACCGCTAACTGCTCTTAATTGTTGGTGTTGCGCTTCGCTCAATAAGACTTTATAGCAAGATAAGACAGCGCTTGGCCCCAATCGTCCTGCTTCCCTGCGAGCGAGCTCCTCGGGTGAAGAATAAAATTTGCGTGTTATATTGTTTTCTTTCGCCAAATTCCAGACATATGTCTTATTGTAATCACTTGCTTTTATTTGTTCCACGATGGGAATGAAAAAACAATGTACTTTTTCATCTTCGATAGTTCTTTTGGGTGCTTGGTTAAAAAACATATTATTCTCCCTTTTAAAATAGCAAATTCAGAGCAGACACAACTGAATGATCGTCAAACTTCCTTATAATTTAAATTTAATCTTGGAATAATTCTGTCAAGAAGACAAAAAAATATTCTTAAATTAGATGAGGTTAGGAGTTTTTTTCATATCAGGTCCTGAGATGAACATCTTCAATTTAATATAGACTTAATTTTTATATCATAAAATAAGCATAATGATCAATTTTTATGAGAAACAATGATATGAAAACAGAGCATACCGCACTTGCACACATTGCAAAGGAATGGGGTAACTTAAGGGAGTTGATTAATAGAGGTCAAGAGAAGAGTTTTTTTAAAACCGGCGGTGGCTTAACAGCAGTTAATCACTTTTTTAATCTGATAGCACTTGATCGTCAGCCAATGACTATTGGTGAATTGACTGACGCGTTGCACGTTTTAGAACAGTTAACTGTTACTAACGCAGATTCTAAAAAAGTTTCCTTTGCCCACTGGTTAGATGAAAATCGTTATCAAACCTCTCAAAACATTGGTATTGAACAGAAGAAAGCGAACGAAAGTATCTCAGAGAAAAAAGATGCTCAATGTTCAATACCTGAAAACTCTGCTTTATTTCGTTTACTTGTCAAAACCCATAATACCTTAATCAGTCATCATGAATTGGCCAATCTTCATGCTCAAGGTGAAATCCCCTGCAGCGAAATTACTTATAGCCAAAGTGAGCTTAAGGAATCACAAGTACTTTATGATATAGAAACCTCTACCCAAGAAGAAGAAACGAGCGATAAGTCTACGGTTATTAAAGATATTGTCCGAAAAGGGGTAACAATATATGGTGCTGCGATTATTCCGGGGAATGTGGATGATCATAAAGACAGGGTACTCATTGAAGCCATACAAAATTTTGCTGGTGATAAGATTGATACACCTCATTCAAGAGCGAATAAACTTTATCATTTTGGTGGTCAATTTTTACATGGCAGCCTCTTGCAAGAATTTACTAATACAACTAAGTTGGTTGAGGGGGATATCCAAGGCTTAGAACGTGGACGTACTATTGGACACATTAATTGGTCTAAAAAGAGTAGTAACGGTTCACTCTATGCAACAGTTAATTTGAAAATCCTCTCCTGTTCTTATGCGGATCCTATTGACACAAGTAGTCCTCAACGAATTTTTGCGATGGCTAGTGATGGTATTTCTTTAATAGAGCTTAATGATGAGGAGCTGGCGAAAACCATGGAGCAATGTGGTAGAGAAGTTACAGGCGAAACAGAAAACAATATAGTTCCGATCGCCGAAATAAAAGCAAAAGTCGAGATGGTGAAAAATGAGACTGGTACTGGTTATATGTTTAAGGTAAGCGAGTTCACTACCAAGTATAATACACCGCAATTAGTCTCTACCAAGACACCTGAACCTATGGAAAACATACTTTATAGAACAATGTAATCGTATTTTTCCATTTCTGTGATGAAATAACTCATGGAATTATAGTATGTGCGCATAGCTCAGCTATGTGTTAACTATTCAAGGCGTATTAGAATCTAATGCAGAATTGTCCTTTTTTTCTGCTTGTTGTTCCTTGCTGCTATCTTTTTCCTTATATCGACCCTCTTCTTTCTGAAGTCGGTTTTTGAAGTCAGTTTGGTGTTTAACGCGCTGCAGTTCTTCCTTTTCATCATCGGTATACAATTTCCTGAGAAGCACCGCACGCACTATTCTTATTAAGACATGCTTCACATTTTTTGGAGGATGGATTGTGAATACGTCGGACTTGACTTCGCGAGCAAACTCCTTAAGTGCTCCTTCATATGCTTTAAGCATGGCATCCCTCTTCTCTGTATCTGATGCCCCCCTCATCTGATCCGGAATTTTTGTTATCTCAGTTAATTTTTTTGAAAATTCAGACACTACATCCATTGATTTTTTTGCAGCAAGATCATCAGCAGCAGATTTTTTACTTTCCAAAGCAGCATCCGCCGCCAGCTCAATCCGAGCGTTACTAACGAGTACAGATAAATTATGCATTCTCTTTTTTACTTCGTCCAAGGATTCGGTCTCAGGGAAATATTCTTCTATGGATTCAATATCAGGCACTTCTTTTTCTTCCTTAACAATGATCTCCTCTCTAAGTTTGAGCAGTGTACTTCGCAATTCTACTGTCCCCTCCTTATTATTTATTCCACTGGTTTTGATAGAGCCTTCGAGGCCATATTTTTCTTCAAGCGCTCTAAGTTCCCTATCTTTCACTAGTATTTCATAGTCATGTAAACCCAAATTTTGATCTTCTTTAGTAAGAGCGATAACGATAGGAATTCCAGGATCGAATTCGCGAATTTCTTCGACAGCTTTTTTAGCAACCTCAAATGAATGCGAATTTTGTCTATCGACACAGACCACACAAATTTGTGATTGTTCAACGTAATGTTTTCTTATGTATGGAGCTACTCCCTCGTATGATCCTGCGAAATCAAGCAATCTAAGTTTAGCTCCATCTTCAATTAGTGTGTCGTACATATCAATAGAAGAAGTATGTACGTTCCCCGTAGAACTCCCACCTCGCAATGCATTACATAGTTTTGTTTTACCAGAATTGTTGGTTCCACAGACCATTATCTGGAATGGGAGATCGTTACTTGATTGAACTTTTGCTCTTGCCATGATCGGTACAACTCCAAATCCTATAGCATTATCATTTAGTATAGTCGATTGATATCATCAGAATTGAGATTATAACGCCAAGCGAGAAACGCCCATGTCTGGCAAGCAAGTAGCCTACTAATCGATTACTACAAAATAAAAAACATTAGATTCATCTATACTGTATATTAAACTTATTATTTTTGAGAGCTCCATGTTTGTTGTACAAATAGCGCTTTTTGAGTCACTCATACGCCATTATTATTCCTCTTATTTACATGAGGATCCCAGGCTAAAAAGCTTACAAAAAACAAGCTCTGTGCTTGACTTATCTTCTCTTGCGAAGGATTTTCGCGAATGGCAATGGGCGATACAAACGTTAGCGGATAATTCCAAGGTAGAATATTTATGGTGTAAAAACTTACCTGAAAATCAGGTAACTTGTGAGTTTATAAAGCTATTAGCCTCTGCTTTATCTAAAAATACACATTTAAAAACTTTGGATTTAAGAAATAATCCCATTGAAAATACAGAGGCTACTTTTATTGCAGAAATGTTAAAGTCTAATACTACATTAAAAGAACTTGATTTAAGTTATACTCATTTTGATCATATGGGATTCTATAAAATTATACTCGCCCTAAAGGAAAATAAAAGTCTTAAATTATTAAGACTTGCTGGTAGTAATCTTGGACTAAGTACAAACGCTTTGTTCCAAATATTAAGTACACACGAATCGCTTCAAGCACTTGACCTAAGCAACTCCTATTTACAACTTGATACAGGTTTATCGCAGCTCTTGACTGAGAGCAAGTCTTTAAAAAAATTAAACCTGAGCATGAACACCTTTGGGCACTACGATTTAGATTACTTAACCGATGGCTTAAACAAGAATAAAAATTTAACAGGATTAAATTTATCCTCCTGTGGATTAGATGCCTCTACTCCTGGGAGATTACAGTATTTAGCTAAAGTTTTGGGCAAACATCCTTCCTTGACCGATTTGGATTTATCCTCAAATGGGTTTGGCCCTACACAATATCCTATAGCTACTGAAATCATTAAAAACAGTTCCTCGATTAAATCTTTAAATGTAACGGCTAACTCCATGGGCGACGAAGGGCTTCGTCATTTAGCAGCTGGAATTCCAAGTAACAAATCACTAACTACTTTAGTTTTACGAAGAAATCAAATAAGTAATACAGGATTAAAGTATTTGAGTGAAGCACTTCCACACAATAATACACTGGTTCATCTTGATTTGATCGAAAATGATTTCAATTCTGTCCAAGATTTATGTGATAGTTTACAAAATAATATCAGCATTACTTCAGTTGATTTTGACCGAGAAAAAATTTCAGACAACAGCGCGGTAGAGCTTGAGAAATTATTACAAAGAAATCAACGAATAAAAAGTTCCTATCTTACTTTATTAAGTGACGCGCAATCCAAAAATGATCTCCCTGGAATGCTCAGAGTACTTAAAGAAATGAAGCATGAGTTTCATAAAAAAGATGAACAAATATGGGAGCCCGCTCAACTTGAAATGATTTATAATTCCTCGCTAGAACTCGTTAAACTCAGATTAAAAGAAGAGTTAGCCAAAAATACGAGCCCGGAGCAAAATTTATTATATTTTATAGATACTTATATTAAATCCACTCCTCTTTTGAATGAATTGAAGCCACAACTATTATCTGCACTACTAAATTACAAAAATACTACATCTCTTGAAGAAAACGAAACTGAAATACTCCATAAGTTATATGACTTTCTTGAACAAAATAAGGAAGAGCATGAGTCAATAAGTGAAGAAAATATGGAATCCTTTAAAAATGTTTTGGATTTTTTAACCCAAAAAATTGTTTCCAATTATGATGAAAAAGAAATGGGGAGTAGCCCCACCCCACCTACTGCGCCCGTAAAAAAATATTATAACCAAGCTGATTTTATTGCAAAACTCCAACAAGATAGTAATTATCAATCACTGAATAGCGCTCGCCTAAGATTTTCAGGTCTTTGTGAATTAATTTGCAATTACATTATTAAAGAAGATCTAATGGGGTTATCTTCTCAAAGTGACTCTGTAGATGACAGTGGTTTTAACAGAATCTTACCCTCAAATTTAAATGATATTCGGTTATTGGCAGGAGTATATCAATTAAATACTAACTGGGTATTAGGTAGTCATATTTTGGAGACTAGCAGTCACTTTGAAAAGTTAAAAGCCTACATGTTAAATATATATCCTTACTCGCTCTTTTCTTCATCAGATGTAAGTAAGGATGGACAACAGCTGAATCCTGCCTTATTCACCAAAAAATTAGATGAACTTGAAGCTGGTACTTATATAAAATTTATGGCTTTTAGTAAATCATTTGGAAGAATGGTGGGGCACTCCATGTTAATCAAAAAGAACTCTGATAATACCTATTCATTTTTTGATCCCAATAAAGGGGAACACCTTGAGTTAACTTCTGTTGAGATTTGCAATAAATTAAACAAATCATTGAAGTTATATGATGCAACACATATGGCTTTTCTGGACGGTCTAAAATACATAAGAAGCTTAAGTCAAACCACTACTTCTAATGAATCCAACACCTCGAGAATACATCTTAATGTTATGAAGATTGACCCTCTGGATAGACGCACAAATATAAACGCAATTTACAATTTATTATCTGACCCATTATTTTATAATGAAGAAAATACTTCTCCTCTCTATATTAAAGAGTTAAGGAATATTCTTAGACAAATAGATTATAATAATGAATCGAATATTGTAAAAAGCATCATTGAAATTAAGAAAATCTCTCAAATGGACCCTGCCCCTGATGAAAACACGCAGGTTCATTCGTTGAGAGCTGCATTTAATAGTCCTACCTCAACTACCTTTGCCAATATTCGTGCTAATTTATATAAAGATCCACAGATAAATAAAATCATGAATAGGCCTGATTCTCATGGATCCATATCGTCGCATAGCTAGTAGGTTGTCTTTAACTCATTCAATGAATCTTAAATTTATTTGTAGTTTTGGTATGCTCAACATTATTCGCACGAATTGCATTTCTCAGTTTCGTTTTGGATATTCGAACTGGAAGGTGTACTTAGTAGACCCTATTCAATTATAATTGAAAACCTCTTAAATTATTTTTTAAAGAATATAAGATGTATAACAGTAAAATCTATGAGCAAGAACCTAGAGTCATGTGGATAGCGGGTCAAAATGAAACCATTAGAAAAACAGCAATGCAAAATGGGTTCCCTGCTACGGTGGGATTAGAAGGTTGTGTAGCAATAATTTTTGCGGATAAAAAAGGGAATGTTAGTTTAACTCATGTTGATACAGATACAGACTTATCCTTTATTAAACGTGAAGTTGCTTTCATGGATGGACCGTTTACGATTGATTTAATAAAAAAAACTGGTAAGGGTGATCTCGATTTAAAAATTATTATGTTTTTGGATGATGCAGGCTTATCTAAAATTCCTTCATCCAACCCAAATAGAGTGGCTGAGAACGATGAAGGGACCGTTGTTTATAATTATTTAAAGAAAGTACCACAGTGTTTTTCTTTTAATGATTTTAAAGAACTTGCGATCCCAGGTATAACCCCTAGAGAAACCAATAAACTACTTACATTAGGTTATAGTGTTCAAACTTGCATAGCGGACCCTTTAAGATTTCAGTTACGAATATATAGTCGTCAATTGAATCAAGCTCTGTCAACTAAAGCCATTACTTTACCTTTATTGGTGCATGATGCATCAGGATGGCTACAAACCGAGATGAACATAGATGAGGAAGTAGAGGTAATTTTAAAAGGTATAAAAACATATAATAATTCATTCTTTTATACTAATAAATTAACTTCTTTAAGTTATGTTTTACCGCGCTATTTATCGCTTAAGGACCGCTTAGAATCACTGGAGAATAAATTGTCTTATGATGGACAATGATAAGTTAACCATTGACAATTTTCTTTGCAGGAAATAACTTTGTTTCTTGTGATCTATTCATCATTTTAAAAATCTGTAACGGAAGTAGAAGATAACTTTATGAACTATTATGCGATTTTGTTAATCATTAAACGACTCATTATAGGCTTACTCCCAATGCTACTGGTTGCTTGTGTGCATCAGCAAGCTAATGGTCCGGATCACTATAGGATCAAAGGGAAAACATATCATGTGATGAAGTCTGCCAAACACTACAAAGCAAAAGGAGTTGCATCCTGGTATGGGACACACGCTCGGAATAAAAAAACATCGAGCGGAGAGCGCTTCAACATGTATGCGATGACAGCAGCTCATCCAACACTCCCATTTGCTACACGAGTACGAGTCAAAAACCTGAATAATGGCCGCTCGATTGTGGTTCGAATTAACGATCGAGGTCCTTTTTTATCGAGCAGACTAATTGATTTATCCTTTGGTGCCGCTAAAAAACTCGGTATAAAAGGCACTGCTCCTGTTGAAATTGAAGTAGTTTGAGACTGCTAAGCAAGGGTAGCCCATAATCCGCTTCGCTCCCTAAGCTATCCTTGCTTTCGCAGGCAACACCAGAGTATTAAGTGCAATGAATAAAAATAAATCTATTTTGGGTGCTGGAGCAATCTTATTAGCCACAATGTTTTGGGGAATGACCTTTGCATTTATTAAGGATGCGGTTGCAACACTAACACCTTTTAACTTTTTGTTTTGGCGTTTTGGTATTGCTAGCTTGTTACTATTCCTTATTTTTTTGAAAAAAATAAGGTTCGATCGGCAAACTCTATTTCATGGTACATTTTTAGGTCTCTTCTTGGCTGGAACAGTGATATTCCAAACCATCGGCTTACGCTACACCACTGCATCGACAGCGAGTTTTATCACTGGACTGTCAGTTATATTAGTTGCCCTTTTCGAGTCGTTCCTTAATAAACAGTGGCCGTCCATCTATGTAATTGGGGCTGCTATAACTGCCTTGGTTGGTGTGGGGTTCATTACGCTTTCTGATGGATTAACAATTAATCAAGGTGATCTCTGGGTTTTATTGTGTGCATTTTGTTTTGCGAGTTATATTTTATTCGCTGGCAAAGCCTCTCAGATTCATCAACCAATCTCTTTAACGTTCATTCAATCAATTTTTGTTTGTATTTTAGCTGGAGTTGCCAGTTTATTTACTACAAAACTTGCTATTCCCTCTCAACGTAATGTTTGGATTTCCATTTTATTTTGCAGTATCTTTGCTTCAATTTTTGCTTTTTTGCTACAACTCCAATTCCAAAAATATGTCAGCTCTACTAAAGCAGCAATTATTTTTTCTCTTGAACCTGTATTTGCAACAATAACTGCCGCAATCTATTTGCATGAGCAATTAACTGTCCAATTTTTCATTGGGGCATTAATGATATTTTTTGCAATTTTGCTATCAGAGAAACGCGCGAAACAAAAAATAATTCCTCAAGAATAATGTCGTTCAATTACAAGACAAATGATCATACTACCATTAGCGTAGGTGGGGCCTTGGCCCGACAACTTTTCTTAAAACATTATGATGATTTTTTTAACTATTAACCTGGTGAGGGCATTTGCTTGACCACATCATTTTCACTCTTAAGAAGGGAGATTTTTTTATCAAGTTTAGCAAATATAATGGAGAAGTGTTCATCACTTAAAGCCGCATCTAAATGTAAAACAAGTTTATTAAAACCATCAGAATTTTGATTATTGTTATATTCATCATAACCTGCTGTGGCTTTTCCGATTATAAAATTGTTTATTTCTGATTGAAGCGAATCACTATCTAGATCTTTAGGTTTTGAAGACATAATAATTTCCTTTAAATTGGCGAGAAAATTATCTTTATCTTTTGAAACTCTATAAAGAGCTATCAAGATCGTTTTGCATTCTAAATTTGTTTTGCGAAAAATGGGTAAAAGAAGCGTTTCATTATCTTTATATATTTGATAACTTTTATTTGATAAATCTTGTTTTTTAAAAAAACTCCCCTGATGTTTTCTCTTTTCTACTCTTGAATCAAAGAGCGCTTTTAATAAGGATAAATCCGGATCATTACTTCTTCTAATAAATCGTTGCAATCGTTCAGGGCTTCTAAAATCCTCACAATTGGTTTCCACCCTATCAACCAGTGAATTCCACATTTTCTCGTCCTCTAATCCAAGTTGTTTATATACATGGATGATAGGTTTAGTTAAAAATTGAGTTTGATTTTGTTGCCAACCGATAATAAGCCATTGAATAGCATGAATAAATTCCCCATGTGCAAGTCCTGCACCAGGATCTTTAAGAACAAATCCCTCGGACACCGTAGCCAAGAATAAAGACGGGTAAATAGGAAGAAGAACTTTTCCAAATTTTGGTTGAAATCCCATTTTGGCGAGCTCTCTTTCTAAAACATTCCTTAAAACTTTTTTATGTTTTAAATAAGTCCCTTGAGTTTGATTATCAAGGGAGAGACCTTGTTTTTTTGCTTCTTCAACAAGTAACGTATTTAAATATTTTAGATGTTCAGCAACGATACTCTCATCTTGTAGAAAGGTTATAATTTTTGCACAATCACGGATAAAGGTGGTGTAATCGGGAATTTTTTCCTGATTTTTGTGTAAATCCAAAAAGATAGATTCAAGTATTTTATATTCATCCTCTACCTTAATAGGATGAGGTTTCCAATTAAAAGCCATAAAAGCTCAGTTCAATGTGGAGGTTAATTGTTTTAATTATAGACAAGAAAGCTTAATGGAATATTATAATACGCCAGGTAGGCACACACGCATCTTTTCAAGCCATTCAGGAAACTTTAGATAAAACTACTTTATGAATTGATATCAAAAAAAATCATTAACTTATTGTATACTTCAAAAAATTTCAAATGATTCTATACTGCCCTTATCCAAATGTTCCTTCGCTTTTATGCAGAAACAATAACCTAATTTTAGATGCAATGATATTTTCTGGGAATATGAATCCTATTCGTCATGTGGTTGCAAAGTTAACTTGAAGATGCACTTTCCATGGTCATTTCAAGAGCACATTGGCTAATTAAGATCTATACTAAGAGAAAGCATCAGGAACTGAATAAAAGGACTTGTTTTTATACTCCTTTATTAGTGCACCTTCATTAGCACTAATAAATAAGGGTAGGTGTTAGCATGGCAAGATCTCGATCTAAAAGTGAAAGTGACGTAAGTAACTCCACTAAAACCGGAAATCGAATTATACGGGCTGACTACGATGAACATATGGAGGGTACAATTGTACTTTATCGAGGAATTAGACCGCATGAGGGAAAGCTTTTTGAGGGGAAAACTTATGAAACTAACCTCCATGAAGAACAAACTCGTGAAAAACAATCAGTAATTGGCCCTAAAAAACCTTTAGATCAAAATATCTCGGTTGGAGACCATATTGATGGCGCCACTGACTCTTCTTACACTTCTTGGACACCTGCTTATGATGTAGCAAATCGATTTGCGAATAAAGAAGGTAAGGGCACTGTTATGAGAGGTGTTTTTCGTAAAGAGGATCTAACTCATCCAGTAGAAAATTTCGAAGGCGAAATTGAGTATTCTGTTCGTGGTACTGTTGTAGGAGCAAAACGACAACTAGCTGAACCGCCTAATGTAAAAGAAACTACAGAACAAGCTAGAAAACAGTGGTACAAAGAATCCAGAGAACTAGGAAGTAAAAATTACCTACATGACCCACTGGCTAAAGGATCAAGTATTACCCACGAGTTCTCACCAACAGGTGAACTACAGCGAACATGGAAGACGAGGAGATATAACAAAACACTTGTGGATGACATTGGAACACCAGAGCAAACAGATAAAAATGAAGAAAGAAGACAACGAAGTAAAACTGTAGGCGATAATCCCGATATTTTTTCCAAAAAAAGCTATCAACACGCTACTGTAGAGAAAACCTCTAAAGTGGAAACTGTAAAACAATCTAAAGAAGAGGTGGACATTCCTGCTCCTTCATCAATAACAACAAGCAAGCCTTTAGAGGAAAAGCAAGAAAAATCTGCACTTACGGAAACAACAAAAAAATCGCTAGCATCTTTGGCTATTTCAAAATTTAAAGCATTCAAAAAGTCTTTAAATGAATCCAATGGAGATGAGGAAAAACTTACGTCTAAAGAAAAATCAGAAGGAGTAGATTTGCCTAAATTTGAGCCAAAATAACAATGAATAAAATGGCATCGGCAAGTTAGCTTTGAGCTCACTGAAATTTATTTATTACTGGAGACGGACGATCTCGGATTGGACCTTAAAAAATAGCGCTGTATTAAAATCTAGTGTTCATGCAACTCCTGCAGGCATTGTTATTGCTATGAGCATTCATGCTAGGAAAAACACTCTATGATATCTCGTTTGGAGAATGGATTACATCATTAGGTTATTTTTGAAGTGTGGACTCCTCGCATTTCAACGACTATGTCTTTTGTTTTAGCACTTTCTAAAAAATTGTTAATCGCCTCCTGCACATCATTATCGATGTATTTTGAGCTGCTGCTGTCAATGATTACAGTCGATTTCGGTGGAATTTTTCGAAACTGATGGATGATGCTCCCTTTATTTAAAAAAGATACCTCCTCCGCCAGCTCCATGTGATAAACCATCCCTTTTTCCATAACAATACTGGTATCATGGGCGTTTAGATAGTGGTGGCGTAAAATAATGAAAATAGCTACAACAAAACCAACGCTGATACCAAATAGTAAATCATCCACTACAATTCCGACCACAGTAACGATAAATGGTAGAAATTGCTCCCACCCCATTTGATACATTTGTTTAAATACAGATGGGCTGGCTAGTTTATAGCCAATCATGACTAAAATTGCCGCTAAAGATGCTAATGGGATTTGATTTAATATCATCGGGATAGCGAGCACGCAAACGAAAAGTAACACTCCGTGCAAAATCGTGGATAACTTGGTTTTAGCACCAAAGGTAATATTTGTAGAACTGCGTATTATTACTTGGGTGATGGGTAATCCACCAATTAAGCTAGAAAGCATGTTACCTACCCCTTGAGCTTTTAATTCTCGGTCTGTGGATGTAACTCGTTTATAAGGGTCTAGCTTATCAGTGGCTTCAACGCACAATAAAGTTTCCAGGCTTGCGACTAAAGCAATAATGACTGCCACTTGATAGACCTCCATGTTACCTAGTTGAGTGAAATCAGGTAAAGTTATTGCTTGAGTGAAATCAGTAATACTTTTAAATTCAGGAATTTGTACGAGCTGTGACGACTCCAAATGAAAAGGGAGCCCACCGTTTTTATAAAGCAAAGACAGAATAAATCCGCACAAAACCACCACTAAAGGAGCTTGTAACATCTCAAATAGTTTGTACCCTTTATTAATTAAGCATTGCCACAATATCATGATTAACAGTGAAATTGTGCTAATGATGACAACTCCTGAGTTAATGTTCTCAATCGCTTTATTAATATAAAAAAATTCGAGCCGCCCATTGGTTAAATCGGTTAAAATAGGGGAAACATCATATCCAATCAAATGAGGAATTTGCTTTAAAATAATAATAATCCCAATGCCGCTCAACATGCCCTTAATTACCGCCGAAGGGAAATAATAAGCAATAATTCCACCACGTAGAAACCCCGCTGCAATTTGCAAGATACCTGCGATAAACCCGGCTAATAAAAATGCTTTCCAAGAACCTAAGGATTGTTGAGCGGCAAGAACTATCGCTATAAGACCCGCAGCTGGACCACTGACTCCCAATGCTGAGCCGCTGAGAAATCCAACAACAGCCCCTCCCACTACTCCAGCAATAATCCCCGAAAATAAAGGGGCTTCTGATGCCAGGGCGATACCGAGGCATAATGGTAGGGCGACAAAAAATACCACTATCGAAGCCTGAAAGTCATATTTTAAATTAGAAAAAATTCCCTTTATCATTTTTTTATCCCTTTAACTCTTAAACGAAAAGTATAATTCTATGTTTCCATTTTAGATTAGAAATGAGCTTCCATTATCTAGATTTTGTTTCTCTAGAAAAAAATTTATTAGAAAAATTATAGTACATCAAAGAAGTCATTTTTATTTAGGTCTGACTCCCCTCATGTAATGAGCGAGTTAAAACACTTATTTTTAAAATCTGAGTCTATTCTCAAAACAGCTATAGTAGAAAGGACATAATTATATTTATATTAATGGATAGATTTATTCCCTGGTTCTATGGATGCCTTGTTTTTCCTGAAAAGATGCGTAGGTTTATCCATTAATTTAGCCTATAAGGTTGTTTTATTGCAATCGCTACGCTTCATTTGAAAGGAAATTTGCCCCCCTCTTTCAAGGATAGCCGTATTTATTAATTGAAGATTACAAAGACCGTATTGTAATCTTAATGATTGCATTATATCGTTTCTCGTAATTCGAGTGCATTCAAGATTTTTTTTAATTAATTTCCCATTTTTAATAAGTACAATTTTTTCTCCTTTAATATATTTTCCTATTCGATGACTTTTATAAGTTAAAAAAGCCATTAATTTATACATAAGAACAATGAGTGTACATACTATTATAGAAGGTAATAGAGGAATATTATTAACAATAGCCTCTCCCAGAATGGCACCCAAAATTATATAAATAATAAAATCCAAGGCACTATGATTTCCATAAAGTCGAGACAAGTTCATTCTGAAAATCACAATAGCATATAAGGTAATCACTATACCTCGTAAGTACAAGCCATAATCCAAGAGCTCGTCTGTCCCTAAAAAATTTTCCATGATTTCTCTCTGGTTGGGTTCGATACACATTGTTGTTTGACATTCTTTGCGACATCCCTATCAAAAATCTATTTTTATGATTAAAAAATATAAAGATTTTTAATTTTTTTAATAATAGTGCAGTATACCTATATAATTTATGTAAAATTATTTCAGAGTATAGTACTAACTATTTAATCGTTAAACGGGATAAATTTATAAAAGGATTTTTATATGGCTAAGAAAGCCGACAAACCCATTGTCATTATCACAGGTTCCAGTGGCAAAATAGGGACTGCGCTTGCTCGTGCTTTACGAAACTCTTATAAAATTGTAGGCTTTGACCAAGATAAAGATGCTTGTGAGATTCCCTGTGATATTACCTCAGCTACCTCTTTAGCTGTTTCTTTTCGATTATTTAAAGAAAAATATGGAAATAAAATTGCCGCCGTGATTCATCTTGCAGCCTATTTTGATTTTACAGGCGAAGAGTCTTCATTGTATCAATCTGTAAATGTAAATGGTACAAAAAATTTACTCCTTGCATTACAAGATTTTGAGGTGGAACGATTTATCTATGCTAGCACCATGCTCGTACATGAGCCTTGTATTTTAGGGGAAACTATTAATGAAAATGCTCCTCTTCGACCAAAATGGTCGTATCCAAAATCCAAATTAGAAGCAGAAAAAGTAATTAAAGAATATCATGGAAAAATACCTTATCTGATTTTTCGCTTGGCAGGTTTGTATGAAGACACGACCTGCGTTCCAACACTCGCTAACCAAATTGCTAGAACCTATGAACGAGAGATTAAAAGTCATTTATACGCGGGAGATTTAAATGTTGGTCAGTCATTTATTCATCAGAAAGACTTGATAGAGCTTTTCAAAAAAGCTCTTTTTTACCGTAATGAATTATCGCAAAATGAAATTATTTTAGCAGGAGAACCCAAAACACTCAGCTACAGGAAATTACAAAATCTTATAGCCCAATTAATTCATGGTGAAAAATCTTCTCTCTACAAGGTTCCCGCTACTGTCGCTAAAGCAGGTGCTTGGCTGGAGCATCAAGCAGAACCCTTGATACCTGATGATTTTGATCAAGGCGAAAAACCATTTATTCGTTCATTTATGATAGACCTTGCTTCAGATCATTATGCTTTAGATATTACGAAAGCAAAAAAACATCTTCATTGGGAACCCCAATATTCAATTGAAGAAACCCTTCCTAAAATCATCGATTCTTTAAAGACTGATCCGGAAATTTGGTATGAAAAAAATAGATTAATCCAACCCGACTGGATGGTTGCCATTAAGCATAACCCAGAGAAAATACGCGCCTTGTATGAAAGTAGCTTCCGCAAACAACATCAGCAAAACCTATGGGCACATTTTTTAAATATGGGTTTTGGATTGTGGCTAATCACGTCGCCTGCATCCTCAGGGTATACATCTTATCCTCTAATATTAAGTGATATTATTAGTGGCAGTGCCCTTATTTTCTTTGCTGTTTTAAGCTTGTCCTGGCGTATATCATCTGCTCGATGGGTTTGTGCTTTAATCGGTCTTTGGTTAATATTTGCCCCTTTGATTTTTTGGGCCCCTACCGCTGCCGCGTATTTAAATGATACTCTTATTGGCACCCTAATTGTTGGTTTCTCTGTAATAGTTCGGCCTGACATAGGAGTAGCACCTAATGCTGCTTTAGAAGGACCTGTCATTCCTCCTGGATGGGATTTTTCGCCTTCAAGCTGGTTCCAGCGGTTACCGATAATCATCTTGGCTTATATTGGTTTTTTTATTTCACGCTATATGACGGCTTATCAACTCGGTTACATTGATCATGTCTGGGAACCTTTTTTTATGGGGGCTTTACCTGATGCAAAAAATGGAACTGAAGAGATTATTACGTCTTCTATATCTAAAGCGTTTCCAGTTCCAGATGCAGGATTAGGGGCTGCTGTTTACATTTTAGAAATTTTAACAGGTATTATTGGTGGCTCAAATCGGTGGCGTACAATGCCCTGGTTGGTGCTTTTGTTTGGTATTATGATTGTACCATTAGGAATAGTTTCTATTACCTTTATCGTCATTCAACCTATTCTTTTAAATACCTGGTGTACTTTATGTCTAATCGCTGCGGCTGCCATGCTCATTCAAGTCCCCTATTCCTTTGATGAATTAATTGCAACAAGTACTTTTCTTTGGCGAAGATGGAAAGCTGGCAGGCCATTATTGAGAATTTTATTTGTTGGTGATAGTGATGAAGAAAACGTCCAAACTAGAAAAGAAGACGATAATTTTGAGCAATCGCCTAAAATAATTCTACGAAAAATGTTGAGCGGTGGCATAACATTACCTTGGAATTTAATAGGATGTATACTTATCGGTGTCTGGCTAATGTTTACCCGTATCACTTTGGACGCAACGGGTACAATGGCTAATAGTGATCACCTCATTGGTTGTCTTATCATAACAATTACCATAACCGCATTAGCCGAAACAGTTCGTATTCTACGCCTACTTAATTTATTTTTAGCAGTTGCTTTGTTTATTACACCCTTTATTTATCATGCATCAGCATGGGGAATTTTTGCAAGTTTCATTAGCGGCGTTCTTTTATTCTTCTTATCCATTCCACGAGGAAAAATCCGATCTTCTTATGGAACTTGGGATAAGATTATTTTTTGAGCAACAATATGATGAAAGATGAATTTTCCCTGGTTTTAAGTTTTTTTGGTTTTCTGATGTGACTTTATTTTTTGCTTAAAACCTTTATGTTTATTCACTTTATCACAAACCTCTCCTGTATGCGGATTGTTAGGTGTTATATCGCAAATATGTTCAATATGGGTTACCTCAGGATGCTCTTTTCCGTGTTTTTTCATAACATGCTCCTTGAGTAAATAATTTATACCTAATTAATATTTTAGCAACTAATTCGAGTATTGGTTACAAGTGCAATCAATTTAGTTATTTAGCTTGACTGACGAAAGACATCTCCTGAGACAGAATTACTATTTCTCAGGCTCATTTTGTAGTTAGAGGAACAGGGTTAACGCATCCAAACGGATATTATCAAACCAAAATGTCTACGTTCGGTGCGAGGAATCTAGCTTTGATGCTATTCCAAATCTCCCGGATGTAGAGCATAAAGCAGGTTGCATAGGCAAAAAGGTCTGGTTTAGTATTTAAGATTTAGATACGTTTACCATGTTTAGACGAAGCTACAATTTGATTATAGTATAGCTGATAGCTATACTCTCTCGAAGCGCGATCTACATAGGCAGACCTATGACCGCGAGCACATAACTTGAATGGAGACTGTTATGACCAGCGAAACTGTCCGCGATCCAGGGAAGGATCATCTATTAACACCTCAGAATTCAGCGTTCATTATTATCGACTATCAACCGGTCCAGGTCAGTTCGATCCGATCAATGAATCAGGCAAATGTTTTTCAATTTACTTTGTTAAATTAAGGTATAATGCCCTTATTATAATTCAGAGCGCTTATAGCTAGTTAAGAGCAAGCGACCAATATTGTCATAGCTTACATAATCAATTTTTGAAACTGATGAATAAAAATCTCAAAGAAAAAATTAATAATCTATCGGTTAGTAGTGAAGTAACTACACTTTTGCAGGAATTCCATTATCAACTGCAATCAATTCTGTTAGAACGATTCGTGGGTCTTTATGTTGGCGGCTCAATAGCTAATAATAGTTTTGATCCCAAAACAAGTGATATCGATTGTTATATTGTTACCACCGAGCTTCTTTCTGAAAATACCATTACTCAAATTGGAATCATGCATAATCAGTTATACTCAAGCCCGCTTCCCTATGCAAGAAAAATTGAAGCTTCGTATATTTCACAATCTGAGCTTTGGAATTTTAATCCAGAAAATTCACGCCCCTATTTTAATGAAGGAAAATTATATCACGCCCCTTATGGCAGTAATTTTATAATAGAATTATATATGCTTAGAAACAAAGGATTCAGTATATCGGGCCCCCCTATTAAAAATTTAATTCAAGAAATTTCCACTCAAGATTTACAGTTAGCTATTAAGAACAATCTTTATGATTATTGGCAAGCAATGGTATTTGATCTAGCAAAGTTAACTAGAAGTGATTATCAGGTTTTTGCAATCCTTACAATGTGTCGAACCCTTTATTCCGTAGAAATGAACGATATCGCCTCAAAGATAGAAGCCGCCAAATGGGTAATCAACAAATATAATATTTGGGAAGACTTAATTACAAAAGCTCTCGCGTGGGAACCAGATTCAGAACTAAATAAATTAAATGAAACGCAACAGTTTATTAAGTATGTTCTGGATAAAAATCTTTAATGACAAGTAACAGCAAGGGTAGGATAGGCTATAAAACCCAGCGACCAATCTTGATCATTGATAGAAATTGATTATTAACTCGAAAACAGCATATTAATTCAAGTATCACTCCATTCATCAAATCACTTGCTGGGCTTTTCAGCCCAGCCTACGTTTGCTAATGCCTTCTAAAATCTTGTCCTATAGGAGGAATTTGTTGGGTCTTTCACATTATCTGCAAGAGCATCATGAAGTTTTGCCCCGATCTCTTGCCATAGTGCGCCGTGTTCTATCATCATAGGCGTGATAACGTCTTGTTTAATAGCCAATCTTTCACTTCGGATATTTTCTATGCCCTGTTGCATATTATTTTCCGGAATATGAGCTTTAGGAGTAGAATTCAGTGCACCCAAAATACTATTATAACTATTTTTGGTACCCTTGACCGATTCATTGATTGTCTAGTCATGTATTATCTCTCAGTTTTTTTTGATGATTTAACAGGACAAGCCTGGGGTTTCTTAGGTAGCGAATGTACTTCTTGCATTAATGCTTTACGAAGAATGATACCATCTTCCTCGGTTGCTCCAGACCAAAAACCGGTAGCGCAGGTAGCTGTGTTACAATCACCGCCAAAAGTAAAAAACGCTTGCTTGCTCTCTATTTTACAGTTGCACAAAGCACGTTTTGAATTTTGAGGATCAACTGTACACAACATATCTACACAATTCGTCCAGGGTAATCCCTCTGCACAATTCATTGGTCTTTTAGTTGCAAATTGTTCAAATGAAAATGTTGAAACGAGTGACATCACTTTGTACCTATCTCGAACAGGTTTTCTCTCTTCACACGTTTTATAACCGGCACTTTTACCTTTTTCTACGACACAATCACAAATTGCATCGGTTAAGCTTCCAGGTGTGGGAATACAGCGAGCAGAAGTGCAAAGCGCATAATCCTGATCACATATAATTGGAGTTGCAGAGGTCTGTGCAAAACCATTAGCAAGAAAGAAAAACGTGCATATTAAACCAATCCCTTTTCTAAGTATAAAATCCATTTTTTATATTCCCTTTATTTTTTATTCTAGATTTAGAACATTATAAAATACAGTTTAATCAGCAAGCGTAGCGATTACGGAACTTATTAATTAATTGTAGACTGCCTTATTAGAGAGCAAGAAAAAACAACATGAACGGCAAACATATTGTTATTCTCTGCGTTTATGATATTCGCGTATTTTTTTATCTGTATTATATTGTGAGAGAGAATAAACAGCCCATAAAGCAGCGGGGATCCAGCCAATAAGGGTGATTTGTAATATTAAACAAAAAATTCCCGCTATTGGACGACCAATAGTAAAAAAGACTGAAAAGGGTAAGAATATAGCTAAAAGTAAACGCATTTGAACTCTATCATTAAAATTTTATTATTGTAGTCATTTGATGCATGATATTCAACGCAGGCTCTCTTCGTCAAATAGACTAAAAGTATCCAGAAATATTCTTTACCCTTTATTTCTATTCTATTCGTTGAAATCGAGGAACTGTTTTTCCATTATGAATGACATTCTCAAAAAACATTTGCATAGGACGAACCCAAAGCTGGTTTTCCCCAAATTGCTCACAATGATAAAGGGCTTTGTACACTATCATTTCTTCATCTGTTTCAGTATGACGCGCTTGGCCAATGACTTCATATAGTTTTTCGTTTTTATAATGCTTGTATTTTCCACATATAATAGGAGCAGCTAACATTTACACCCTCTACCGTAATTCATTGTCACTGATAATGACAAGATTTAGAAAATTATAGAATACAGTTAAGTCCGTTTTAATTGATGAGTTTATTGTACCATTTTTGCATCGGTATGAGGGTTTTGGCAAGCATAGGCTTGGCGTTACATCCAAGCGACAATCTTGAGCAGTACCTAAAAATTGATTATTAACTCGAAAACAGAATTTTAATTCAAGTATCCTCCATTCATCAAATCATGTAGTGGATAGAAGATTCAGAGAGCGATACCCTGGATAGGCCAATCTGATTCTTAATTTATATTTGCAAAATTTATTTTGCGTTCCTTTGGCAAAATGCAGAAATCTTTATGAATTTAACGTAGCATGTAGCGCGTTTCAAATATAATAAGGATTGGTGATGAAAGTCATACATGATGGTGATGCTGCCTATGAAGATATAATGGCATTGTGCTTATTGCTGCTTAATGCTGAAGTAGTAGCCATCACTGTAGCATATGGAGAGTCGACCACCAAAATCGGTGCCGAAAATATGGAGCGAGTATGCCGAATGTTAAAACCTTCGGCAAAAATCCCTGTTGCATACGGGATTAATTCCCCCTCGGATCCACACGGGACTCCTTTTCCAGAATATATTAATAAAGAAGCAAATACTATTTTAAATAATACCGAGGTACCCTCAGTAGCTGATTCTCAAGTGACTGATTCTGCAGTGAAGTTAATGTATGACACTTTAATGTCTAGTGACGAGAAGATAACTATAGTAGCCACTGGTCCTTTAACTAATATTGCCCAGCTTATATCTGCCCATACTGATTGCATAGAAAAAATTGAAAAAATATACATCATGGGAGGCGCTGTAAAAGTACCGGGAAACATATCTGATCTTATCCAAAATACTGAAAATACGACAGCAGAATGGAACATTTACGCTGATCCCAAAGCCGCAAAAACTGTTTTTACTACTCAAAATCTTCCTATAAGACTTGTTCCAATCGACATTACCTGTCAAATGCCTATGACCCGAGAGTTTTATGCACGTTTGGATAAAGAAACGCTACCTTCGTTAAAACTGGTCAAAGCGATGTTAACGTCCTTACTACTAGGAATGGGGGAGAAATTATTTTATGAAAAATTACAATTCTGGGATAGTTTATCAGCCATGATCTCGCTTAACCCGTCGATGGCAACATTTGAGGAGCTCCCACTCACCATCGACCTAAGCACAAGCCAGACAAAAATAGATGAAGCGTCAAACCCTAAGGTAGCTCGTGTGCAGGTTGCAACCACGCTCAACGACGTCGAGGCAGCTTATGATACATTCATAAGATTAATGAAAACAGGAATGGAACCCACCATATCAAGTTCAGCTGAGCTTTGCAGTTATAACGGCACTTTCTTCGGATTATCTAAATCTACAAATCTAACTCATTCCTCAGATCCAGAAATACAACCTATAAGTACACTCACGTGATAAAAACCTCGAGGTTAGGCTTTGAGTTTTGAATTGCAAAATTTAAGGCCTGAGCCCATTTGTTTTGTTCACAATGATAAAGTGCTCTGTACACTATCATCTCTTCATCTGTTTCACTATGACGCGCTTGGCCAATGACTTCATATAACTTATCGTTTTTATAATGCCTTTATTTTCCACATATCATAGGATCAGCTAACATTTACCCCCCCATATGATTCATTGTTATTAAATCTCGAAAAATAGGAATTATAAAATACAGTTAAACCAGCAACAGGCAGCGGTTTAAATCAGTTGATGATTTAATTAAGGGTCTGATATATAACTTTTACTCAATGAAAACCTAGAGATATCTGTATTGTAGCCGGTGTTCATTGAAATCGCAGTTTGAGTGCGTATAATCTTACGTTTTTTATATGCTTACTGGTATGATTACTGTAAAACAACTCAAAGATTTGCTTACTACTTCTCAAAATCAACCAACGATTTTCCCATCCACTTTAGATAATCAAACCATTGAAGTGATGCAGCAGGAGTCTGCCTATACCTTCTCTTTTTTTACTCAATTAACTCAAGGAAAGGATGATGACACTCTTTCTTCAGAAACTATTGGCAAAATTAGAAGCTATTTCAAAGACCGTTGGGCTACCTTGAAAAAATCGAATCTTGCCTATACGCGTTATCCTTTTTTGCCAGTAAATCAGTTCTGTCTAAAAGTAGCAGAAGAGATAGCTGGGCCCAAAGAAGCGATCTGCCAAATTTTAATGCCAGGTCTTATAGGGGTGAATCGAGAGTGCCCCTCTCTTAAATTTGAAACGGAAGTCGATGGTCATTTTGAATTGGAAAACTATATTATCAACCAAGATTATACACGGTTGATTCCAGTGGAGGAAATCTTTCAGACGGCGGCTATTAACAGCAACCACGTACTCGCAGATTTTCAGCCTGCTGAGACCACTTTACCTTATCAACTTGGTGGTAGGGATTTTCTCAACCTGGAACAAGTGGCCGGAGAGGCGAGCACGACTTTTATCCGTGTTTTAAAGCAGCACCATGCCCAACAGTATGATGACAATTCACTAGGGTTTGCGATAAAAAAGCTGGCAACAGAGATGAGAAAAAGCTCGGCAGTGGATGCGGGTAATGAGGACTGGGCCGATAATGAGGTGGTTGCTGATGCGATTAAAACGTTTTATTTACTGTGGCGCAGTTTATCAAAAGACCTTCCTTTACCCCAGGAAGAAGACAACCTCCTGGAAACAAACAAATTAGTGAAAGACCTTCGGCTGAAATCATATGGGCGCGGCAACGTGACTCTGGAGAGTTATTTTTTAGCTGTATTTGTACGTCATAAAGACTGTCCATTGACAGAAGAAGAATTAAAGCGACAACAAGAAGAAAATATTTTCCCTTGTGCCTACCAAATCTCTGATTGTTTATTTGAATTCCTCGTTCAATATCCAGGACTTTATAAAATCTCGGTTGCTACAAAAGAAAAACAGACGCAAGATTTACCTTCATTGAAGTCTTTATTACCCAAAGTGTTAGAGGGATTGGTGCATCGACCACCAATGCTGAACGGTGATAATACCAGGTTGTTTGAACGAGTAACGAAATTGGTACTACGAAGCGCTGCTGATAATATGAGCGCCGCAGCTGATTTCATAGCGCCACAGATAAAGAGCTATGAGAAATTTAAAGGGCTAACGGATACTCCTGCACTGTTTGACGCAGTTGCTACACGTGTTCAATCTCGCCTGGCTGCATTACCGTTTATGCCTGGAATCCATCAGTTGCTCAGATTTTTTTCCAATGAGCAGCAACAACTCATAGTCGATGCCACGTTTGAACAATTGATTCAGGAATATAATACTCCAAAAAAATATCAGAAATTGATTTCCGAACTTCACAATCCAGCAAAAATTAGTTTTAAAAGAAAATATGCTGAGCGCTTAGCTGCTTCAATTAACTCACCCCAGGATTTCTTGGCTTTGCAAAAAAGAGTGAGCAAAGATTTAATGACTGAGGTATTCGAGGGACTTGAGTCCAAATATCCTATATTGCTTGATAGTTATGAAAGTGTTTGCACCATACTTCTTGCATGTTCCAGTGTTCAACAACAAAAAGTTATTAACTTTATTAAGCCTCATTTATATGAGTGGCTAAATGCTGGAAATTATGATTCTTTTACTAAATTGCTTCACTTCTTTGTTAAATTTAATCTTTTAACGATAATGTCAGAACAAATAAAAAGTAAGTGTCACTCCTTTGTGGACTGGAGAAAACACTACTTTGCTTGGAAACGCTGTAGTTCGATTCAATCTTTATTATTAGGTCAACTATTTTCCCAGTTTAAACATGAGATAAAAGATAGCGACAACTTATTTCCATTGGTACAAGAAACTACGGGGGACGGACAATTACAGCTTATCAAAGCTTTTCAATCTCTTATCAACACTAAAGAATTATTTGAAAAATATTTAGCTTTGATTCCAAAATCCAGTTATGCAGACTATATATCGTCAATTGCATTGGATTCTTTTGTTTCTTCCTTATCAGAGCTCCAGGAGATAGCAGATTGCTTTTCATCAGACCAACTTCGAAATAGTGTTTTTGCACAATTTAATCCAGAAAAATTAAATTGTACGAAAGAAGAGTTCGCTTTATTAACGCAAAATAAATTCGAGTTCCATCGCTTAGAGGAGGTTGCGCAAAATTTTGACCCGAAAATAGCTATAGACAGTTTAGAGACTTATCTTCAGGTAATGCGCTTCATGAATCCCTCACAAAGTTTTTTTTCAGCTCCCAATCAAACAAGGGGAAAAAAAGCTAGTGATTTAATCAACATGTTAAAAAATGAACGCCTAACATCGTTTGAAAAAATTGCTGCATTAGAGGAAGCAAAAAAGGAAATTGAAGAGGAATACAATTCATTTTATACAGCTCGGTCTAGTCGATTATATTCCTGTATCTGTAAAATTTTGGATGAAGCTCAAATCCAAAAGGAAAACATCGTCGATGTTAGTCATAGAACTGATTCTATTTTCAAACTAATGTTGGGGTAAGTGGAACAATCGAACACGAAAGCCCATTTATTTTAATCTATGGCCTAGTCATTTCGCATACACCAAACGTAGGCGGGGCCTTGGCCTCATACCTGCGCGTGCTTATGCATAGCTAATGCAGACCGCTATAATTATCTTTAAAAACAGCACATATAGGGTCAGGCCGAGCTATCCCGTCAAATTTTTTAAAAAAATGTATATTAAACAAATAGGATATAAGTTTGAAAAAATAGACATGCATGAATGTAGATCTAATTCGTTTCGCTAAAAAAGAATAAAAAGGAAACATCATACAAATTACGGGGGACACGCCTTGAATTTTGAATTGCGACTATGAAACTAATAACAACTTTTAAATTCAAAATTCAAGGACTTACCCCGTTGGTGTTCTTTTGATCTCTCATCAAATCGCAGCTCTGGACATGAGAGTTTTGCTCAAATTTAAAAAATGAACAAATATTGCTCAAAGAATCGGTAGTGCTTTGGTTATCTAAATGAACGGGGATGGCTTTTCGCTGTGTCCCAGTTAAATAGTTGTTGGTCAAATAAACGATATCTTCTAAAGTTACAGTCGATGGACTTGATTGATATAGTATTAATTGAAAAAGTTCAATAGGAACTTGGGGAAGTACAGGAGGTGGACAGCAGTAAAACGCATATATTAATGTCTTTAACTGATTAACGAAGGCCTTACGTTGTTGTAAAATATCGCTTTCAATGGTAAGCAATCGCGTATATTCATAAAATACTCCTATCTTTTTTCCATTCTCAAAATCATTTTTAGAGAAATAGTGAATTAAAGGGGTATTAGCCATACCTACTGCTTTCGAATTGGTTCGATAGGGTGTTGTGATAAAGTAATTCAATTGAAAACTTTTATGTGGGTCGTTTAACTTATTTTGATCAAAAAAAGCAGTACAATGCCCTATTAACGCTTTTATTAGAGTGTTTTCTGGCTTGATGTGACCTCTAACTGGCTCCTTAAATAAATAATTACCAACTAAAATATTTAATGCATCAATATTGGCATCATCAGGCAACTCTCCAATAAATTGTCCATTTAATTTAATAATGAACATTTTGAAATCTACGGTTGGTGAAAAAATGAATGGTAATTCATCAACTATCGTAAAAGCAAGAAACTCTTTAAATACCTGAACCTAGAGCGTCAGACCTTGAATCTTGCATTACAAACTAAGAGCCTAATAAAAACCATTGACTTCAAAACTCGCTCAAGTATTTCATTCCATAGCAAGTGAATTTGCTATAATGGTGATATCCGAAAGTTGAGAATTGGATCATATGATTGGAAATCAGATAAGCCCACAATGCGACAAATTGAATTACATGATTTACCTGATCATCTTACGGAAATTGAACATAAACAACTCAGAGAGCATGAGCTTAAAATAATTAAAGAACATTTGGCAGAATATTATATTAATCTTAGAAATATCGATGCATTAGAACTTAATTCAAATCTAAAACCTAATTATACATAAGGGAGCACCTACATAAGGTCTTTCCTTTTGCTGAGGAACCTCGGGGCCTGGGATGAGCTCCTGAATGAAGATCACTTTCATCATCTTAAATGCTCATGTTCTTCAAGTAGATGAGGAGGAGGTCCTTTCCTTGATATAAAAAGCCATGTGGCGAAAAATCCTAATCCTAATCCGATGATGGTATTAATAAATCGTGAAGCCGTTATTGTAAGGCTTGTGCCCTCGCTGGATCCTGAAAGAAGCATAATACATACGGCAATAGCCAAAGTATTGGCTGCTTTTCCATAGACATCGTTAGTAACCATAATATACCCACAAAAGAAAAAGGTCATTGATAGAGGAATCAGAGTTAACCACTGGTGATTGCCAATTAAAAACGCGGAAATGGTTCCAATAGCTGCGGCTAGTACATGTGCTAGAAATCTAAACCAAATTTTTTCTTTTACGTTGATTATGTTTTCCTCCATTATAAAGAGACAACAAATCGTAACCCAAAATCCCCCCGGATATTTCAAATACAACCAAGGCAAAAAAGTGAGGCTCGCTGTAAAACCAATTGCTATAGCTGTTTTAATTAGATATTTATTTTCGTACCAGTTAAATAGCAACTCAAAATTGTTGAGAAACTCCATTTTTAAATTCTCTTTAACGGGTTCATTTTTTTGAAAGAAAAATCTAAGGAGGATATTGACTAGTAATATTGCTAATATTCCAACCAGAACATCAATAATTCTATGTAAAATAATGGTGGTGATAGGCTCATATTGCGCAGAACTGGATAGAATGATTATTACAGTTATTCCAATAATAATACCGCAATAACTAAGAAATGATCGCTGCAATGAAAGATAGCTAACAAGAGAAATAATTATAAAAAAGCATACAATTAATATTAACGCATTGTGGCCAGCGAGCCAAAAGGATAGATAAGCAAGGATTGCACCAATGAGTGTGCCAGTGCTTCTAGCAATAGCTTTTAAATAAGTGTGGGTTAATCCGGGGCGGGTCACGGCAGCGACGCTAATAACAGCCCAAAAACTATAAGACCAAGGAACAATGAATGAAAAGATACAAGCAATAAGTCCCGCAAGAGTCATTTTTGATGCTGTTAATAAAGCGGATAAAGTTTTATTTTCCATAATTCGATTAATCATCCAACTTTTTAAAAATTTAACTCTGGTATATTACCATGTTAGTGAAATGAAAATGAATGATTTAAGTGCCCCTCTACTTTCTACAGTCAATAAGAAATGCAATCATCTTTGGAGAATTATTCGAATAAAATTTCGGGGGCAGGCCTTGAGTTTTGAATTGCAAAATTCAAGGCAGAGCATCAGCAAAAGTTTCCATGCATCACTTTCAGATATATTTAAACTTCCTCCTGCTAAAACAATAACTTGCTCAATAATTTTTGGTGGTAATGGCAGCTTGATGCAACTTTCTTTCTGGAAGATATTGAACCAAATGGAGTTCTCGGCATGGTTCTACTACTAAGGGATACTTGCTTTTGGACTTTTTGAAAGCTTCGATCAGTTGATCGGAATATTTTTGGTATAAATGTAGAGTCATATCTGATGGTAGGGTATCCAAAGAAACATCGAGTGTTTTTCTTAGTTTTACGATATCAGGAGGTGTTTTCTATTGGTCCTTTAGTGAAAAAACTGTATACGCGCAATCATCGAATGAACGATTTCCATGAATAATATTGCAGCAATTTTTCTTATTTAAGGAAAAAACTTTATATATCTCTTAAAAGATCAACTAATAAATTGATTGAGTTAGCAAGCGCTATTTGTTCCTCTACAGTTAAAACCTGAAGGTTATCGTTCAATCTATTATGCAGAAGATAAGGGGCAGCAGAAACAAACTCTTTTCCTTTTTCTGTAATATCGATATAAATAATACGGCGGTCCTGAATATCACGAGTTCGATTAACAAATTGTTTTTCTTCTAGTCGGTCAATTACCCCTACAATAGTGCTCATTGATAAATAAATTCTCTTTGAAAGAGTAGATATGGTCATCCGCCCATTTTCATAAATTTCATACAAACAGACCATTTGAGGAACAGTTAAGCCATAGCATTTGTTTAATCTTCTGGAATGATAATCCATCTGCTGCATAATTTTTCGTAAGGCAAGAATGATGCTTTTGGAACGCTGCTCTGACTGTTGAGCAGCTGTTATTTTATCGTCTAGCGATTTTTTCTCGATATCATTCATGGATCACTCTTTACCTATTAACGGTTGCAATGAATTAATTTACCCAGTACCATGACAAATACTTTGTGTACAAATCATATCAACAGATATGAATTTTTAAGGGCATTAACTATTGTATCCAAGTATTCAATATAACTATAGAAACATCATCAAAAATAATATTGAAATTAATCCTCAATACACCAGTCGCTTTAGTAATTCTCAAGTATCATCAACAAAGGGAGGATTATCGAATGGATAATCAAATTAACAAACTCTTAAAATCAACCAAGGATGCATCGCAATTGACCTGCACCTCTACAGAGGAAGAAATTTATTTTAATAGTAATGGAGTATTAACATTAGGAGTTGAAATTGAGCTCCAGCTCATTGACGCTAAAAATTATAATTTATGCTCAAGAGCAACTGATGTACTTAATGCTACAGCCCATCTTGAAAAAATTAAACAAGAGTTTTATTTAAGTACTATAGAAGTGACTACAGATAAATGCACCACTACCCAGGAAGTTGAAGACGATCTCTATAAAACACTTGCTTCTTTACAATTAGCAACAAAGGATTTAGGGATTTTATTTTCCACAACTGGTTCTCACCCCTTCTCTAAATACTCTGATTGGGTAGTCTCTCCTACGACTCGTTATCAAGAGCTAATTGATCGTAATCAATGGCTTACCCGACGTATGAGCGTATATGGCTTACATGTTCACATTGGTATGTCCAGTGGTGAAGACTGCATACGTTTTAACAATTTTTTTATGTATTTTTTGCCTCATTTATTAGCGCTGTCTTCGAGCTCTCCGTTCTGGCAAGGAATAGATACAGGGCTTGCCTCTTGCAGACCAACTACCTATGAAGCGTTACCAACTGCAGGACAACCCTATCATGTTCGAACATGGCAAGACTTTGAGCATCTATATAAGTCATTAAAATTATGTGGTTCGATTAAATCGCTTAAAGACTTATGGTGGGATTTAAGGCCAAGTCCTGGTTTTGGAACATTAGAAATTCGTGTTTGTGATGGAGCAGCCACTTTATCAGAGACGCTTGCTTTAGTTGCCTTTATTCATACACTTGCCCGTTGGTTTGCTGATAATGGGGGTTGGCTTGAATCAGTCGCCTATCCTCCTTATTGGCTTTCTCGTGAAAATAAATGGAGAGCCATTCGTTATGGTTTGGATGCTGAACTAGTAATGAATACTGAAGGTAAAACCAAATTGATGCGTGAAGATATCCATGAATGGTTTGAAAAATTAAAACCATACATCAAAAAATTGGACTATCAAACTTATTTTTCCACCCTTAAAATGATTATGGACTCAGGCACAAGTTCTGAACGACAACGCAAAGTATTTGCTCATAATCATTGCCTTAAAGATATTGTGAAGCACAACGTCAGTGAGTTTTTACTTCAAACCCCTCTATACAGACGCGAGTCTGTTATTACACCCTCTTAATGGGAGCGGCTGTTTAATAAAAACAATCGAGGAGGATAATAATAATGAAACAAGTAACTTATACATCAAAAAAATTAGGTAATGTAACTATTAAAAGTGAATTGAATCATTACACCATTTATTCGAATAGATTAGAAGCCAGATCCCTTAATCAAGATGAAGAGAGCTTTTTAATTGATAACTATACTCGTCTATTAGCAAAATATGAAAATATAAAGATGTTTGGTGAAGGAAAGACCTGGGAATCCTCTGCCGTAGAAGAGTTCATACAAGATGAAACGAAACGTTGGAACTCTGGTAACAAATTCTCGGTGCTCTCAATTTACCATTCAACTACTCAAGAATTTATTGGTTATCTCCACATAAAACATTCTTTAGATGATTTCTCCCATGTGGGGGTCGGCCATCAAAATGTCGGTGAAATTGCTTATATTATTGATCACGCTTTTTGGGGAAAAGGTTATGGAACTGAAATTGCAATCTTAGGGAAAAAGTTTATAAAACATATTATTTCTGAAAGTGAGAATGAAACCTTAGAAAAAAACATTAAAGAAATCGTTGCTACAGTTCACCCTTCAAATGAAGGTTCCAAAAGAATCTTACATAAAACACTGAAACATCAGGAGCAGGAAGAATTTACTAAGTTCTGTGATAAACCACGCCTATTATTTTTTAAACCATTAAAAACAAATGTGACCCTAGATGAACCTAGCGTTTTAGCTGCAAAATTGTAACAAAGGAGGAGTAACAATGTGTGGTATTGCCGGTGAATTCCAATTCAATAAAAAAAATATTCCACTTATTAATCTAGAAAAGGCTCTACTTAGGCAGTTTAACCGAGGGCCTGATGACGGTCATATATACCTCACGAAAAGTTTGGCGCTTGGGCACAGAAGACTTAAAATTTTTGATTTATCAAATCTAGGAATGCAACCCATGGTTGATTCAGATTTAGGTTTGGCGTTGGTTTTTAATGGAGCAATTTATAATTTCACTGAGTTACGTGATGTTCTAAAATCTAAAGGATACTCTTTTATTTCCAATAGTGATACAGAAGTACTTCTTAAGGCCTATCATGCTTGGGGAAAAGATTGTTTACATCGAATCAATGGTATGTTTGCTTTTGCAATCTGGGAACAAAATACAGGTAAATTGATACTTGCCCGTGATCGATTAGGCATTAAACCACTATATTATTCTGCTGATGCAAATTATGGATTCAAATTCGCATCCACATTACCCGCTTTAATTGAATTTGGTAATATCGATACTTCAATTGATAAAATTGCACTTCATTATTACTTAACCTTTCATGCAGTTCCTGAACCGCTTACCATTTTATCGGGTGTAAAAAAACTCTCTCCAGGTTTTCTCATGACTGTTCATCCTGATGGAAAAATTGAGGAGGAGAGTTACTGGGATTTAAAATTCGAGAATACAAAAGCAGAGCATTATCGTGATGAAAATTATTGGATAAAAGAAACTTATGAAGTATTAAAATCAGCAACTCATCGCCAATTAGCAGCAGATGTTCCAGTGGGCATCTTACTTTCTGGTGGATTAGATTCTTCATTACTTGTGGCGATGGCTTCTAAACTTGGACAACAAGAAATTCAAACATTCTCTATTGGATTTGAAGGTGCGAATGGAGAGCAAGGTGATGAATTCTTATATTCGAATCTTATTGCTTCAAAATTTAATACGCAGCATCAGCAAATGTTTATTTCAAATAAGCAGTTAGCCTATTCATTGGGAAACTGCATTTCTGCAATGTCAGAACCTATGTTGAGTCATGATAATATTGGTTTTTATCTTCTTTCTCACGAGGTATCCAAACATGTTAAAGTAGCTCTTTCCGGTCAAGGTGCAGACGAGATTTTTGCGGGTTATCATTGGTTTCAAAACATACATGTAAATCCAGCTTTACCATCACAATCAGCACAAATCATTTTTAACAAGGTAGCTGATCGTTCGTTTAAAGAATACCAGCAACTTGTCATGCCAGACCTCCAAACAACATTTCATGCTTCGGATTTTTTAATTAAGCTGTGTGAAAAAAATAACTCTAGAAACCCTATCGATAATCTACTTAAATATGAAAGCACCTTCGCATTAGCAAATGGTCCTTTAAGCCGAGTTGATAATATGACAATGGCAGCAAGCCTCGAAGCAAGAGTGCCCTTTTTGGATGAAATGGTGCTCAAACTTGCAACTTCTATGCCTCTTCAATATAAATTGCCTCAAGGTGGTAAATATATTTTAAAACAGCTTGGAAGGAAAATGCTTCCTAAACAAATTGTAGATCGTCCTAAAGGATATTTTCCTGTTCCAGCGTTGAAATATTTAGAGGGAAGTACTTTAGAGTTGATGCGTGAGGTACTTTCTCCTGAAAACATAAAACAAAGAGGTATTTTTAATTCACAAGCAGTTCAAAGCTTATTTACAAATTCAGCAAAGAATTTTACGCCTTCAGGTATTTCTAAGCTGTGGCAAGTTGGTTTGCTTGAGTATTGGCTGCAACAACATAAATTATAAATAGATACATTTTTTAACACGAAATCTTTAGAGGTAGAATATGAAAATTAGAGAAATAAGTAACAAATTTTTGGGAGTTAATTTCTTATTATGGTCGATCTATTCTAATAGCATATCTGGTACCTCAAATTGTTTATTTGATCTCCCTCCTGGTGAGCAATTTCTTATGCAGGGAAATTTTAAATGTACAAAAAAACTGGTATGTAATTTGGAATCCAAAGAACAAAATACTGACAATTTATTAAGTTTTATTGCAATAAAAAATAAAAGCATTATTAATAACTTAACTATGCCAGAAGGCACTGTAATGGTTTTATTTACCACCGATAATTTTGGGGATGGTTTTTCATTTGAATTAGAGCCTGAATCTAGCTTAGGAATTACCAATGACTCTGAAGAGTTGGTTAGCCTAAATTGTTGCGATAAAGTTTCTATTCAACAGACAAATACTACATACCAAGAAATACAACACAATGATACGTAGACTGCCGCCCGGAATCTACGAAGTATCGATATGCTTTATGTTCCATTGTGCACCCGAAATATACTGCATCATACTTGCACCCGAGCACCATTTTAGAGCCAATTGAGAAAACACCAACGACAAATTTTACAGGCGATGATCTACGAACAAAAATTGGGCGCTCATGGAGTAGAGTACCCTCAATTTCCTGAATATCATTTCCTGACGCTTCGGTTGCAACCCATTTGACCAAAGCCAATGCGATAAAACCCATGACCATCGTTGTGAGTGCAGAACGATATCTATATCTAAACCTTTTGACTCTGCAAAATTAAACCAGCTGATTAAAGCATTATCTGACCAATGGATTACCAGTTGCAATAATGAACCCACAGTACCTGTTAATATGCCTAATAAAATCGAAAGGCGTATAAATTTTAGATAATTGCAAAAAATATTTTTACTATTTTCTTTTAAATTAGTTCATTTTTACTAACTAAATATCAACTCTTTTATGAGATTTTCAAATTTGGCACTAACTTTTCATTTTTTGAAAAAATACTCTACAGTTATACAGTAACTAAATACACAGGAGGCATTAATGGATAAATTTGAAAATAGATTAGCTTGTGTGATCAATGCCGATGGTACAATTGCACGTGGGTATATGATAGATAAGTGCGATTTTGACGGTGTTAATAAATACATTATTACCTGGAAAATTAAATTACAAGAGGAAGCAAAAACAAACTTTGCAGGCACAATCGGTAGTTCAATGTATGAGAAAGTCTCGCCTGGACTAATCACTGTAGGCTTAATGGAAGATCCCTTGCAGATGCAAGTGCATACCTATAATCCAGATGGCACGCCTGCAGCTCGCCCATTTCATATAGCTGTTTTTAGAGATTAACTTAATGCATATACAGAGTGTACTTCGGGGGCAGGCCTTGAATTTTGAAGTTAAAGATTCTTACAATTCAAAATTCAACGCCTGACCCATTCTTTCTAAACTAAGATCCAACATTCCATGAATAATATACTAGACTTATCTATATTAACGGATGGAATAGGTTAAAAATGAAAAGGATTGCTTTAGAAGAAGCGATTGTTGTTCCTGGTCGAGACTTAATTTTGGAGCACAAAAGTCATTTCGAATTTAATCAAAATTTAGCTCTTTTAAAAGATGTACATAAGCTAAGACTTGAAAGTATGGATGAAGCGGGAATCGATTTATCAGTGATTTCTGTAACGACTCCAGGATTGCAGTCATTAGCCCTAGCATCGCAATTAGAATCGTGCGCCCAAAAGTGGAATGACTACTTAATAGACTGTGTTACTCGATCCCCAAATAGATTTCGTGCCTTTGCCTGCGTCCCCACTTATGCCCCAGAGCTTGCCATCAAAGAGCTTGAACGCATTCATGGTGCTCAAGAAATCGTTGGCTGCCTAATTAATGGATACGATAGCAGTAGCTATACACCAGCAAAATACCTGGATGAAAAGGCTTTTGACGAATTTTGGGGATACATTCATGTCAATAACATCCCCGTTTATATACACCCCAGAGGGATTCCTGAAGAAAGAGTAGCGACCTATTCACCCTACGCAGCATTACATGGCTCAACATGGGGATTTCATATTGAAACAGCCGAACATGTTTTGCGCTTAATGCTATCAGGACTTTTTGATAGGTATCCAAACCTTAAAATTATCATTGGACACATGGGGGAAATGCTTGCATTTTGGGCTTGGCGACTTGATCATCGACTAAAAGAAGAAGGTTGGCGTGAAAAATTAGAATGTAAAAAAACAATTACAGAGTATCTAAATACTAATATATTCCTAACAACAAGTGGTTTTTTTGATACTCCGTCCTTGATGCATGCAATTTCTACAGTTAGTGCAGATAGAATCATGTTTTCAGTTGACTACCCTTACGAAGATAATTTAAAAGCAAGCCAATGGTTCGATTCTGTGCAATTGGACGATGAAGATAAAATGAAAATAAGTTACTTAAATGCTGCTAACTTACTCAATATCTAAATTCTACGAGTCCTTTTTGATAACAACCTTTTTCTCGTAAGATTAATAGGGCTAGATCTTTCCTTTTCCCTGTAGTACTTCGGGGTCAGGGCTTGAATTTTGAAGTGCAACTATGAGACTAATAAAAACTTCAGATTCAAAATTCAAGGCCTGCCCCCATTTGTTTTGGGGAATAATCCCATAATCCGCTTCGCTCCTTACGGGCTTGCCAAGTTATTTCATCGCATAAGTATTATTATGCGATGAATGTTGAACTCATTTCGATTTGTAAATGATGCTTTGATTTAAGACTTATAGTTTTAATTAAATTCCATGAGAGGTGTCTTGTTGGTATTTTAAATCATAACCATTCTCAACCGCGTAATTAATAATTTCATTTTTCAATGTTGGTAAGTGATATACAAAATCTGCATCGCTATTAACATAACTACCAAAAAACACAACTGTTTTGAATAATGCTTTAACAGCCATAGATTCATTTTCCATACCTGGATTAAATTTATCGATAATTGGAAGCATATCAGAAAACGTATGAGCTTCTTTTATTGACTTAATAAACTCTTGTTTACGTTGAGAATCTCCTGAAAATGAATCTTTCTGCATCGTTTTAAAAGTTTCTGAATTATTGCAAAATACTCTAATTGCATTTAATTCAGAAAGCACAGTGACTCCTTCCACAACAGCCGCAAAGAAACCAACATCTTTCTTATCTTGCATTCCTAACTCCTTCAATTATCATATAAAAATCTTAAGTGACTTTATAGCAAGCATAGAAGCATTACAATATCCATTCTGGATTTTTAATAAACTTCTTAAACCAGCGTAGCCTCGAACAAGGTTTCCATTTTGTGAAAACACAAATTTTGCTTACCAAAATAAAAAGAGAAACGATTATTTTTATTGAAGAGAAATATATATTTAGCATTTGAAAAACCCTTGTTTGCGCATGCTCGATCAAGTAAATTACTTCGGTATTTAATATAATGCTTACTGTTCTGCATTATTTATTCAAGGATTGATTTTTAATGACTACATCAAAAAAAATACGTGCTACTCTGGCAAAAAAATGGTTTTTCAATAATCAATATAACCAAAATAATATTATAAAAGAAGCCTACCTAGATCATGGAGCACGCATTGTCACCAAATGTCAGAAATTACATACTCTGATGCAAGATGAAGAAGCGCAAAAGACACTGTATGCTATCATCGCTCAAACTGAGAATCTGTTACGTCTAACTGCCGCCATGAAAAAAAATCCTGGCGAAGACACGTTGAACTCTTTGTTAAAAGACTGTCAACACTTACAACGGGAAGCACTAAAATTACCAAGTAATTTACCTAATGAAAAAAATCAAGCATTAGTCAATTATAAGATTGCAATGGCTTGCTTTTATTTACTTGCTATCAGTATTTGTCTAGCTATAGGTGCTGCATTTGGTGCATGGTATTTCGGTTTTCTTACTGGCATGTATTTTACTGATACTTTAGCAGGATTTCTCTCTGCTTTTGGCATTCCGGCAACTTGTTTAGGACTTTTATCTTTTGGCCTTTACAAAACACAAGATACATTACAGGAAGACTGTACTACTCTTGCAGATGATGTGGGTGATTTTTGCGACACTATTATTGTAGACTACCACCTTGCTCCTCCTGAAATAACTGCGCACATATAGGGTCCGGCCTTGAGTCTTGCAATGCAGACTATAAACCAATAAAAACCATTAAATTCAAGGCCTGGCCCCATTGGTTATGAACCAGCTTTCTCCTGAAGAAGTCAAATATAGTAAAGATGATTATCGATTTTATCAGCATATTGCAGGGAAAATATTAATCGCTATGGCGTTTTTGATTTGTCCAGGTCACAACAGATAATACCATTACAGTTTGGTATTAATAGGGGTTAAAAATTGAACAGGACCCTTTTTTAACCAAGATCCCGGTCGGGGGTCAATAAAAATAGTTAAACCAAAGCGTACAAAAAAATAGTCGATGTCTTATCACTAATATTTTGTATTACCCAAAATTTCCAAATTTGAAAAAATTAATTTCAAAAATAGTGAATTCTCAAACCCACTTATCTTTGCAAAGATTCCCCAACTCTTACATTTTTCTGGAAGAAACCTAAACCACCTAATGTGTTTATATTCTAAGTGAAAAACCTCAAGAGTCTTCCTTGTAACCGGTCCTAAAACTATAAAATGGCCGGTTCATTCCGGCCCAACTCTTCTCAAACAGAAGTTGCGAACTACCACTTCTTATATCCGAAGTGGTTTATCCTCATCACCTTTTCAGCAAATAGGGCCATCAATAAAGAGTTTCTTCCCTTGGAAAAACAAATGTTTTGACCACTCCCAAGTCCAAATTAACTTTTTTACAAAGAAGCCAACTGAAAATCTACTTCGGGGTCAGGGCTTGAATTTTGAATCGCAATTTGAGACTTATAAGGAATCTTTATCTTAAAAATTCAAGACCTGACCCCATTTGTAGCGTGGAAAGCCTGGTGTGTTAAAATGACCCAACCTTTGCTTATCCCTACACGTGCGAAACCTTTTGAAAAACCGCATGCGCTTTCATAGATCATGCATTAAGAATATAAAAATATTATATACCTATATACAAATGTTCTATTTTAATTCTATCTGATTGTAAATTACTATTGGCAAATAAGTATTTATGCTAATGCACACAAACTTTTTAAAAGGAAAACATATGCCTTTTTACTATAAAAAAAATGCCCAGATCCATGTGACAAATTCCATTGATGAATTGACATCTCATTCATTTCCTCTAGATATAAAATCAGCGGAAAAAAGTGCTCATTATCAGGCTGTTGCCCCTATTATTTTTTCTTCGCAATACACGTTTTCTCCGACAAGACAAGACATAATCTTAGGGCAAGATTTTATAGATTTCATAGCGCACCATAAGTTAACTTCGTTAAACAAGTATAATGGAGTTGATCTCTTGTATCTTTTAGCCTTAAGCCATGATTCAGCTTTGCGCGCGGGAATTTGGAAGTTAGGCTCTCGGTCACATCTAGCTGCCACTGAAATTATCAGTAGTCTATCAAAATTAGACGCTATCGATCGCATCCCTCTTATGAAAGAAGCCCTGGTAGCATGGAAGGAATTGTTTCTAGAAGCTAAATTTGAATTGCAACAAGAAGCAGAGGCTTGCCCAGATAGCACTCAAACTATGTTGGGTCAGATGAATTTATATGCTTCTACAAAAAACAAAAAAAATAATGAACGCCATAGAGAGTCTCAGAGCGATCAAACAAGATTAGAAGTTGAACGTGAGCAATTTCGTTTGCTGGAAAGAGCTTATTACAAAGAAAAGGATAGACATAACCAGCCTACAGAAATCCAATCGTATTACAGCGATGAAGAAGAGGAATATACGATTACACAACAGCAGCAGTATAACTACATTTAATCATTGTAATGAGGAAGGATTTAAAATTTCCTCTAATGATTGCTTCACATGAGCTCTATAGAGATAGAGAGACTTCGAGTAAAGAAATTAACTAAGAATTCTGAAAATTTTAATAAGAAGAAATTATCTATGCCATACACTAATAAATGCCCAATATCTTTCGAACCACTAACCAAAGAAAATGCTCTTTTAATAAAAGTTCCTAAGCAGAATAAGAAGGAAAAAGACATTTACTTCTATATTAGTGATGAGGAAACGCTGAGAAAGCTTTCTTCTTGCCCTTTATCAAGGCGAAAAGGCCCGTATTATGCACTTAAATTATCAAGTAAAATCTCAGGCTCTCACGAAAATGTTACTAATGATGATTTAGTAAGCAAGTTGCTGACAAGCAATGATATTAATACTCTTATTGATGATAATGATGTTCTTGCTAAGATTGATACAGAAAACAAATTCAATTGGCAATTGAGAAGTTTCAGAGGGGAAATAACCAATAATCCACCAGAAACTCGTATCCAAGACCTATTTGCTTTGATTGATAATAGAAATAATGAAGATCAAACTGTTCCAGCTCTTAGAGTTTTGCCTAATCGTCAATTTATAAGTGAATATAAGGCAAATTTTTTGAGGCACCCCCCTCCACGACAAAGAATTTTGGATATCCTCTTTGGGCGTGATAATATGGCAACCTATAATCAAACACTAAATGAACTAATCAGTAACTCGTTAAAAGAAGAGCATGACTTATTATTTCTATTTAATACCTACAGACTTATATCTGAACTTGAGAGTAGCAGAATTAAAATTGCATTCCAAAATGCGGTATACGTGCAATTAACTCGATATATAGCCGGGCTCTTAGTAACTACTAATACCATGTCTCTTATTGTTAATTTACTAGATGAAAGTTTCTCATCTATTGGTTTAGGAGTATTTTATATTCTGTTTATCAATGCCGCTCAAAACAGTATGGAACGCTTATTAAGAGAAAATGAGAAGCCGGATGCGCAGTCGATTTTCCATGCGATTTTTATTGATAGTATGATACAACTCACTACCCCCTCGGGAATTTATGACCTCAGTAAAAAGGCAGTATCTAATGCTTATGAATTTGTAACATCAAATTTAAGTTTTTTCAGTAATAAATGGCTAAAATCAGAACCAGTACGATATGAATTACCGCCAGACTTGGAAAATGTTTATAGCCGATTGAATAGGTAAGATTTTATGGTGAAGCAAATTGCTAATGTACTGAGCGTAGGTAATCAGCTAACATTTGTACTCTCTCACGTGCGTCATAGTCAATAATAGTTATAAAAATTTATAGAATACAGTTAGGTCAGTTTTTATTAGTTGGTTTTGGTACCATTTTACGCTCGGTACCAAAACTGGCACCAAATACTTCTGACGGGGTTTGGAAATCGTATAAAACCCTTACTGGAATTGGTCGGGACGGAAGGATTTGAACCTTCGACCACTAGCACCCCATTCTTAAAAAATGCCTTTTCAAACAGTATCAATTGATATTAAAAGAATCATTAACTTATTGTATTTTATTAATTTTTATCTATATACTTCAAAAAATATCAAATGATTTCATGTGAGAACCTCACGAAAGTACACCTAATTTTTTAAGTGGTGCCATGATGGAAAGACAATTTACAGACGCCTATATTCGATCGCTAAAACCAAGATCTGCTCGTTATGAATAATTCAGAGATGGCAGTTTTGATATTCGAATCACACCCAAAGGGCTAAAAACATTTCTATACCGTTATAAAATCAACGGCCAAAGGCATTTCATCACCATAGGCCACTACCCTGCTATGAGTTTATCCGAAGCCAACAAACGTTTTATTGATTTAAGCGACATTCGCCATAGAGAAGTGAACCCCAAGGGGCATATTGAAGAGCAAAAACAGAAAGACCAAAGCACAGTAAAAAATCTGGTACTCCATTGGTATACCAACCACATTGAAAAACACCGCGCCCAACCTCTGGGCAACATATCAAAGTAGATATCATTCCCCTATTGGGCAATAAGAAACTGGAGCACTTAAAAACTCGTGAGATAACTCAAGCCTTGGATGAAATGCTCAGAGAATCTCTGTCTGAGCCGCATATTTGTCATCAATTCATTGATCTCATCACCTAATAAACTCTGGGGTACGTTGTAGCCCGTATTAGCGAAGCGTAATACGGGATCGAAATAGCAATCAAGACCATAGTGAACTTACAAAATCATCAACTCGGATTCCATTTGACGAATTTTTTGATAATCATTGAAAATAGCCTGGCGATCGCCAGCTAGTGCGACTATTCCCAAGTTTGTAAGGTAATCTATAGTTTGAGGCACAACATCGCCATTTTTAAACCAAATATATTTTTTAAAGAAGGTCGGTAAGGTGGCAAGGTCTGCAAAAGCTTCCATATTGGTTAAGGTTCCTGCTGCTGAGGACTTCAAAAAAACAGGTACAACCGTTTTTTTGAATACGTATTCTTTGGTAGCAACGTTACCATCAACATAAATCTCAACCAATTTGTCTGCCTGGCTACTGCCAGTGGCTTCACGGGCAAAGCCAACAACGGGGCCGCCACACATTCTGGCACCTGTTTCTATCAGGCGAGGGCCATGCTCTGTGAGGATAATTTCAGTATGAGCAGCTCCCCAGCGAATGCCCAAAGCATCAAGTGCATCTTTTGTGTAAGCGAATAAATCCCCATGTGCTTCTTCATCAAAGGCTATAAATTCGACGTGATCGTATACGGTTTTACGGCCATTAAAAGAAGTCTTATTGTATTTAATTAAATGGGTCAGATAGTGGGAACCATTTGCACTTACAGTACCCACGGCATATTCTGTACCTATGGCTTCTTCCTGGACGACTACTGTGTCATTCATTTTTCCGGTAAGTTTCGATGGTTCGGTCAATACCTGATGAAAGGCCTTTTGCCAATCTCCTTTGGTGGATATATGGAAGACCTTGTCACTGCCCGCTGAGATTGGCGGCTTGATGATAAACGATGAGTCAGTAAGGCTATTGGTTTTAAACCAGGCCTCCACTTCTTTCTCAGATGCAGTATTTAGTGTTTTCAAAGCCGGTATACCTGCATCATGTAATGATTTTTGCATCAGTGCTTTATGTAATCGGTTCATTGCTTTTGCGGGATCATTGGCAAATTGGGGTGTCAACGTCGCTGCCAAAGATTCTGCAAGGGGGACGCCTTCTTCATCGCCAGGAATAATAGCAAGAGGATCATAATCCTTAAGTCGTTCTGCAAGATTGGGTTGGATGGGAATAATTTCGTTAAAGTCCGCATGTTGAATGTTGGTACCAAAGCCTGCCCATTCCAGGGAGTGAAGTGTTATGGCTATTACTGGTATTCCGCGTGCTTTAAATGCAGGAGCTAATTCTATTCCTGAAGATATAGGGTTCACTATAATAACAGGTCTGTTCATTGGTTATACTCCTTGCTGTCCAGGGAAGTGATTGATTGAATGTATGAGTCAGGTCTGACTAATATGGCCTGATTTTTATAGTGAGTTGCATGTGTCCATAAATCATCCGTACAGGGTTCCAGATAAATCTGAATGACTTGAACCGTATCTTGAGCTGGGGGCATACATTCACAATGACCAAAGAGGAGCAGAGTATATTTCGTATAATCCAAAAGTGAATAAAGCCGGGTTTTCTTGTTGCCGTGAAACAGATCCATATCAAAGAGACGCGTACCCTCAAGTCCTTCATCCCCATAACGAATTCCCATTCCAGTAATATTCCCGGCACGCTTTTCAACAATCTTTACATAATCCTGGGCATGGGTTCCTGTAGGGGAATATTTGGTGGAGCGGACGAGCTCGCCTGAACTGGTGATAACACTTTGTGCCACAGGTCGGCGTTCTTTTGTATAGCTTTGTAGCAGTTCTTCCGGAGCGTTGCAACGCATGACTCTGTGCAGTTTCCACATCAGGTTAAAGGCATCACCAAGTCCGGTGTTAAGGCCTTGACCGCCATTTACCGAATGGATATGGCAGGCATCTCCTGCAAGAAAAACGCGATCGTGAATGAAGAATTCTTCCGCTACTGACTCCTTAACGGAAAATTGGGAAAACCAGGTAATCTGTTTAAAGCTTAAAGTATACGGTTGCAGTGCCCGATTAATTTTGCCCAGCGCGTCTTCGAGGGTAAATTCTTTGATGTCCATACGAACATAAAAGCGGTCAATGTCACCTTCTCTGGGAATCCAGGCTACATCGGAGGATTCCGCCTGAAAGACGATGATTTCAGGAACCTTTGCAAAGTCGGTATCGATAATCCCATCTATAACTGCCCATACAATTTGTGGCCGGATGATTTCAAAAGGGATGTGAAAGTGATCGCGGACAAACGATCGGGAACCATCAGCACCAATTAAATAACGTGATTGAATTTGCGTGCCATCGTCCAAAGTGGTGAGACAACCTTCTTCATTAAGTTCTATATGCGCCACAGCAGTACAGCGTTTCACTGCAGCTCCCATCGTTTTTAGTTGCTCATCCAACAGCTTTTCAATATACGATTGACCAAGCATGAGAAAATGGGGATGCAGACAGCCTTCCAGTGCCTCCCACCATGAAGACTGACGGGAAACAAATTGCCCATCAGCCCAGACCGAACTGGTGTTGCAGGTTTTTCCTAAAGGATAGAGATCGACAAATAAATCAGCCACTTCAAGTAGTTGTAAACTGCGTGCGTTGAATGCATCTGCTCTGCCTGTTTCCAATGGGGCTTCGGTCTTGTCTACAATAAGAGTTCGTAAACCGCAAAGCTGCCCCAGATAAGCACACATGAGGCCAACAGGGCCCGCGCCCACAATAACTATGTCTGTAACATTTACGTTCATTGGTAGGATTCCAGTCCGGGATTATCAAAAGGAGGGTTACTTAAAACATGCACCCGTTGAATATGGCGAGGGGATTTGGAGGTGAATCCTTCTCTGCCGTGCAAGAGTGAAAAATTATCGGCAATGACAACATCACTCGTTTGCCATTTGTGAGCGTAGAAGGTATCAGGAGCATAGAGCGCTTTTTGTAAACTGGCATGAAAATGCACTGACTCTTCATCACTGATGCCGGAAAATTCAAGGTCGGGAGGATTAAGAAAATGACCTTTCTCTTGAGAGGGTGGTTCATTGTAACGAATGACCTGTATGTCTTTTCGCGGGTGCCTGGTGATAATAGGCGATACTGTTTTACTATTGTAAAATTCCATTTTTCTTTGATAGATGCCTGTTACTTTATTCCATAGATTTTTGGTCTCAGCAGCGGCTTGTTTTAAGGCCAGAACAGTGTTTGAAAACGTAGTTCTTCCTCCTTGCCCAGTAATAGGGGCTTTAACGCAATGGAATATTTGATATTCCGGAACCTGGGGGCGATACATACCGTCCCAATGCAGAGGAACATAGTTATTATCAAAAATATGGTCTTCGGGGTGTTCCTGTTCTATGAGTTCCAATACTTTCCCAAAAGGCCAAATACTGATTTCACCCCAGCGCTCACAATAATCGGCAAAGCCATCAGCGTTTTGAAAAGTTGCAAAGCCTCTTAATAACAAGAGTTGCTCTTGCCAAAATAACTGACGTAACTCCTCTATATCCAGATCATTGATATGAGTAGTATGGCTTACAGGTTCGATGAGCACACCAAATGGTTTCATGCGGTTTATTTTATAGATCATGTTACACCTCAGCTAATTGGGATTGAATTAATTTTGTGTTTGTAGCCTGTAAATATTATCCTAGTAAACTGTAATGGCTTTGCCGTCCGTCTTTGCTGTGAATCAAACGAGCCCCCAAAGCCTCTGCTTCAGAGCGTTTGAGAAGGATGTATCCCTTTTTGCTTTCAACAGCGACACCATGCCATGGCGTCCTCCAGCTTTCATTTCCTACCAGACGAATCCCCAGTTTTTTGGCACCGCAGATTTGTGGATGTATCGATAATCGCACCGCGTCAGGGACATGCTTTTCAATTAAATGGCTCCAGGCATTACTTCTTCTAATCACTTCACAAGCCTTATGACGAGACTCTTTTTGAATAGCAGTGCGGCTTTTGGTTTGGTTCTGGTGCATAGCATCCTCAAACAAAAAACGGGTGATGCCGCGATACATGCGAATGGCTTCCTGTTCATCAGCACTTGCCAAAAGTTTTGTGCCGTTGCGAATTTTCTGCTTTAGATTCTGCAGAATTTCCATAATGCTTCATGAGCTCTTCGCGCATTTGGACAAAATTCAACCCTTGGTAAAAATCGTCAAGATTAAAGATGCTCACGTCTGTCAGGGCCAGTTCTGCTATCAGTTTATCCAACTCATGTTGGTAGGCACTCACGTGTTCTTCTACCATGCCCACCACATCACTGAATACTCGTCCATCGGAGCAAAGAATGATTTTAATGCCAGGAATGTATATTTTTTTGATACGCTGACACAGGTTGCCGAGAAAACGCAGGGAAAGGCGTTCAGCCAGATCGGGTAGGTGCCCCAGTACCTTTTCAGGGTTAGGCGACTTGCCAGGAAAAGCCGGTAATACAAAAGTAACCGGTTTATTCTGAGTCACGGCAGAAATTATTTTGGGTAAGTGGTGAGCGCTGCAATCAGAGCATCTCAAATCGCGGCATGAAGTTATAGCTTCAGGAACACGGCGGAAAATCATGACTTCAGCCAATATCCTTTTTGCCATTTCAATCACAAAATCACTGCTTATATCATTATCTGGGGACATCAAATTGTATGTTGGATTGTTCACTTTTTTGCACCTTTATCTTGGACTAATTGCATCACTTGATAAAATATTACCCAGTCCAAAGAAATAAATAAAATGACTTATTTTTATTGATGTGATAAGTTTTATTTATGTCTTATGTTATTGAAAGCTCTAATGTCTTTATTATTGACTGATATCAAATACTTCATTACGGTGAGTGAAACCCTGAACATGACCCGGGCTTCTGAAATTGTGGGTATCTCACAACCTGCCTTTAGTTATGCGGTCAAGCGTTTGGAAGACAGGTTAGGTGGGCAACTGCTTATCCGCCTTAAAAATGGCATTCAACTAACTAAATTAGGTGAAGAGTTTAAAAAGCGTGCTCATAGACTGATGTATGAATGGGAGCATGCGCAGAACCTGGCTCATCCTGAATCAGGCATGGTGCAGGGTAGCTATACCATTGCCGTCCACCCCTCTGTTGCCTTGTACACACTTGAGTATTTTTTACCAAAGTTACAGCATGATTTTCCCAAACTTGATTTTAATTTCATTCATGGTCTTTCAAGAGAGATGATGGAAAAAGTGATCAGTTGGGAGGCTGATTTTGGCATTATTGTGAATCCCATAGAGTATCCTGATCTGGTGATTACCAAGCTATGTACCGATGAAGTTACTGTTTTTTATACTGATACAGCACAAGATAAACTGATTTATGATAAAAACCTTGCTCAGTCGCAGTACATACTGAAAAACATGAACAGCACAATCCATTTTAGCGGAGTGCTCAGTTCCTCCAATCTGGAAGTTGCAGCCAAATTAACGGCGATAGGCCTGGGGTATGGCATTTTACCTTCCAGGGTTGCCTTGCAATACCCGAATCTTAAAAAACTGGAAGGCGCACCTGTATTCAGAGATGATATTTGCCTGGTGTATCGACCTGAAAAACACAGTAACCCCGTCAGTAAAAGTATTATTCAGGCGATTAAGATAATTAGCCCGTATTAGGCGTTAGCCGGGTATAGGTATTTCAAACCACCTATTCCCGTTTTTCAAAAGTATCATGCTTAAAATCTTAGAAGAAACTACTCTTTATTATTAACAAAGAGGCTGTTTTGATGAACAAACTCCCACTCCGCACCGAGAAGACTCAACTTACTGATTTAAAAGGAGAATTGATGGTCGGGACGGAAGGATTTGAACCTTCGACCACTAGCACCCCATTCTTAAAAAGACCGTTTTCAAACGGTATCATTTGATATCAAAAAGTATCATTAACTCATTGTATTTTATTAATTTTTATCATCTGATATACTTCAAAAAATATCAAATGATTTCATGTGAGAACTCACGAAAGTACACCTAGAAGTACACCTAATTTTTAAGTGGTGCAATGATGGAAAGAAACTTTACAGACGCATATATTCGATCCCTAAAACCAAGATCTGCTCGTTATGAAGAATTCAGAGACGGAGGCTTTGGCATCCGTGTCACCCCCAAAGGGTTAAAAACTTGGTTATACCGTTATAAAATTAACGGCCAAAGACATTTCCTTACTATAGGCCACTACCCAGCTATGAGCTTATCGGAAGCCAAGAAACGTTTTATCGATTTAAGCGATATGCGTCATGGCGAAGTTAATCCCAAAGAGCACATTGAAGAACAAAAACAGAAAGACCAAAGCACAGTAAAAAAACTGATACTCAACTGGTACACCAACTACATCGAAAAACACCGCGCCCAGCCTCTGCAAGTCTGGCAGCACATCAAGGGAGATATTATTCCCTTATTAGGTAATAAAAAACTCGAACACTTAAAAACGAGGGAAATAACTCAAGCTCTCGATAAAATCGTTGGTCGCGGTTCACCCGTACATGCCAATAAAGTACTGAGCACACTAAAGCAAGCCTTCAACTATGCTGTAAGCCGAGGAGAAATGCTGCTAAACCCTGCAATGACCATACGAGCCAGAGACATAGGCGGTATAGAAAAACCCAGAGAACGCTATTTAACCCTCGATGAAGTAAAAACCCTATGGCAATTCCTAGACAGTGAAGAACATGGCACTTCTTTCCAGATCAGAGCAGCCCTGAAAATCATCCTGCTAACAGGAGTTAAAACAGGAGAAATCCGAGTAGCCAAATGGTCAGAATTCGACTTTGAAAACTCCTTATGGACTATCCCTGCCGAAAATACCAAAACTAACATAGTCATGAGAATCCACCTCACAGAAATGACTAAAAAGGTATTGAGAGAACTCAAAGCCCACAGCAATTCAGAATACGTCATTACAGGCGCAGACGACCAAAGTATATTATCTGACCGAGCTATGCCAAGAGCGGTAATCAGAATACAATCACGTGTAGGCATCCCTCACTGGACAGCACATGATTTAAGACGAACCTTTGCAACTCAGCTTGGTGAAGCGTTACATGTTGATCCAGTGGTGATTGAAAAATGTTTAGGGCATAAGATGCCAAAGATCATGGCTACTTATAATAAGAATGAAATGCTGCCTCAAAGAAAGGAAGCCCTTATTCGGTGGGAAGAACGTATTAAGCAACTTATAGAATCAGACTCCCCCAAATTAGCTGTATATTGCAAAGATGCATTAAACAAAGCAGAAATTACGATTGGATAAAAATTTATGATAAAAAATCTAATTACACAACAAGCAGGAAAAACACTCGAGTTTAAAAGAGATTTATCATCACCAAAATCACTACTTAAATCTATCGTTGCTTTTGCAAATACAGCTGGCGGTCACCTGATTATTGGGGGCAATGATGATAGACAAATAACAGGTGTTGAGCATCCATTAGACGAAGAGGAACGTCTATGTAATCTGATTGCTGATTCTATCTCACCACGCCTTATACCTAGTATTGAATTGGTAACACTAAATAATAAAACACTGCTGGTAATTGAAGTATTTGTCAGCAATACAGGACCTCATTGGATCAATTCAGAGGGATCAACACAAGGTATTTATGTCCGACTAGGTTCCACAAATCGTCAAGCAGATCAAGAGCTTATCACAGAATTACACCGTCGCTCAGAAGGAGTAAATTTTGATGAAATGCCCATGCCTGAGCTTTCTGTCGATGATGTTGATATAACGAAAGCTCAAGAACTATTTTCAGATATTAAATCGCTGAATGAAAAAAACCTCCTGACTTTAAAGCTCATCACTTCTCATCAAGGAAAATTAGTTCCAACAAAAGGCGCGATATTGTTATTTGGAAAAGAACGCAATACATATTTTCCTGATGCCTGGGTACAATGTGGCCGTTTCATTGGTAAAGACAAATCCCGTATTTTCGATCATGTTGATATCTATGACTATCTTCCCAATGCAGTTGAGAGCATCATGATGTTTTTGAAAAAGCACGCTTTACGTGGCGCTGATTTTTCAGCAGTACAAAGAAAAGATATTTGGAGTATCCCTCTTCTTATGTTGCGCGAAGCTGTTATCAATGCACTTGTTCATACTGACTACTCTCAACGTGGTGCGCCAATTCGAATTTCCTTTTTTGACGACCGTATAGAAATAGAACACCCTGGAATTCTTTTGCCAGGACTAACAATTGAAGATATGCGACAGGGTATATCAAAAATTAGAAATCATGTCATTGCCAGAGTTTTTCGTGAACTTAATTTAATTGAACAATGGGGAAGTGGCGTAAGTCGTATCTACTCCGAAGCTATAGAACAAAAATTACAAGAACCCGAAATTATAGAAATTGGGATGCGAATACGCTTTATAATATACCTTGCACAAGCTATACCAATTGACACTATTTTCGATAAAAGGGATGAACAATTAGAGTCACGGCTAGAGTCACGGCTAGAGTCAAAACTTGCGGCTAGAGTCATTTTGATATTACAAAATGAAGAAATTGGCAAATTACAAATTGCTCGTGCCTTAGGTCATGAAACCGTTTCTGGTGAACTAAATAAGCAAATTAAACAACTTATAACACTTGGAATGATAGAAATGACTATTCCAGACATACCCAACAGCCGATTGCAAAAATATCGCTTAACTACAAAAGGATTAGATTTAATAAATGAATCCCAACATTAAATATTTATTCAGTTGGTGACATTTTGTCACCAACTGAATTTAACAGTTATGATCAATGTTAGATTAAGGGTAGAGGTATATTGCCACCTCCATTTTAATAAGGTAATTAGAAAAAGGGATGGCAAATATTGCTTATAACATCCTGAGCAGATGTTTCCAAAATGGAAATAACTGAAAAATGAGCAACTGTTTCCATTTTGTAAATGGTTCAAAATCAAACATACTAATAACTTTTCATACACAGCAATCAAAAAATACATAGGTTCCAAAATGGAACATATGCTCTTTTATATACAAGTTTTAATTATTTTAAATGAATGTAAACTAAGTTTACAGAAACCATTGTGACGCCTATTATTACTATGTGCAATGTAATCAAGGAAAAAACCATGGAAACTAAAATAGAACCTAACGTCCTATATGAGGGACTTGGTTTTCCTATCGAATTAGGGAACGTAGAAATGGTTCGGTTCAATGATGAATGGCTTCCAAAAATTGATGTCCAATACATTGCCAATGAAATTATTAAAAAATTGGCCATTCAAGAAGAGAGATTAACTGGCAATCAAGTTAAATTCATTCGCTCCTATTTTTCCATGACCCTTCGAGAATTTGGCAAAACAGTGGTTCATGAATCGCACACCGCTGTCAGTAAATGGGAAAAATGCGGAGATGAGATAACTAACATGAATGAAAATACCGAACAAGTGTTACGGATTTACATTATAGAACAGACACAGACCAAGACCCAAGCTGAACAAAAGAATTTCTATTCAAATTTTAAAAGAAGCAGATTATTTGTGAATGCCAAACGCAAAAAGCCCAGGCCGATTCGATTAAATCTTTACGTATAACTTCTAATTTATTTACAATTTATCTTCCATCTCAAAATCAGACATAATCTTACCATTTATTTAAATTTGGTTAGACTTTGTCTGATTTTGATTAAATTGAACAGTGACAATTTGTCACAATTTGAAAATAACTTCATATATATTCAATCAATAACAGGTAGAAAAAACCTTTGACAAACACTCCGATTTAAATAAACATCATCAATAGATGACCATTAAACTAAACTTTCACCACAATTGTTTTTAACTCCCCAAATCAATGAGCCTAAATCCGCCCAAAACAAGGCCGACCTTAACCCGACACATCATCCCGGCACAAACCCGACATAGCAAGATACAGTACTGGCATGGTGAAAAAACCTGTCGAATCTAAAAACCCGACAAAGTGAAACTCTCCAGGCCGATCCACCTCATAACTCCAGATATTTTATTTTGTGTGTTTTATGCGCGCGAGGAAAATTAATTTTTAAAAATTTTGAACAAAAATGAACTGGCTTCAAGTGCAAAAACCTCTAAGTAAAAAAAAATATAAGGTTCATTGAATATCATTTACTATCAAGCTCACTTCACCTATTGACACTCTTATCCAATTTCCTAGAATGAATCAAGTTTAATGCATCTTGGTTATCTAAATGTCATCGATTGATAGCGTTTGATATCAATTGAAATTAAAATACAGGGTTAAAACAGGAGTAAAAATGGATTTCTTATTCGTCACCACATATGAACTGGACGCACTCAGCGAAATCCCACTCATGCAAAGAGTTGTCTACCTCATGGGCATCCGTCCCTACATGGACAGAAAAACATTCATGGTCGGCATTAAACGAAAAATAAGCTACCAGTCACTGAGAGAAACACTTTATGTCGCCCCCATCAAGGGCGTAAAAACAGGCTGCCCTAGCCACCAACAAATGAAACGTGTAATTAAATCCCTGGCACGCCAAGGCATCATAGAAATTCGCTCAACAACAAAAAACCTCATTGTGAAATGTCTTTTGGCTAACCCATATGAGCCTGTTGACATTGAAAATGAATCTCAGACTAAAAAAAATCCACCGAACCAAGTAGAACAGAACCATCCAGTACCACCAGAAAACCTAAAATCAATGAAACCCAAAAAAACAGCCTGTATATCAAAATCAGCTTTCAAAGCACAGCCCAACAGCAACCTAAAAGATCTATACCAAAAATTCGAACAATTCTGGCAACTCTACCCCCTACCTAGCTATAAATCCGAAGCCTGGAACCAATTTCAGCAAATTGATCCTGATGAAAGACTTTTTGCACTGATCATGGATGGATTACAAGAACAGCTAGTTAAACCCAAAAAAACCATGCCTCTTTGGCCTTATCCTGCAAGTTGGTTGGGTAAAAAAAGTTGGCTTGAGAGTTCACATAAGTAGTTAAAGCCGCCTAAGTCTATATGCACTCCACAAAATCAATTCTTCCAGAATATATGTTGTTCCCATTCAGCTGGAAATCCCATATCTTGAATACTTACATAATTGGAATTTGGAAAGGAGTGTATCAGCTCCACTAGACGCATTTGCCATGTTGATCGCGGGCAAATTATTTTCATGTAATGCGCCAATATACATAAAACCACATATACTCTCGATGTCATATGAACATTATCAATGAATGAATCGAAAGCAAGCATTGCACCTGGCTTTGCAAGCTTCGGCTGATCAATTAAGTTTCTATTCCATAAACGGCTGTGGTGCGCCGCAACATTTCGGACATAATTTAAAGAACGTAACCAACTCTCCATAATCTGCCAGTCAGGAATGTCATATTTGTTAGCAATGATAGCCTTATCTTTAACTGCCATTCCTTTATAAAATACAGACAAAAGACCAAAGTCCCATAACTCAATAGCAACCCATATCGGCAATGGTAAACCGTACTTTGCCTTGTAGTGCTCTACAAAATCTTCTTTTGAGCGATTTATTAATTGCTCATGTTTAGAAATCCATTCTTGATACTTCGTTTTACCCGTATTTGGATCAATTTTTTTAGTAAAATGACCATGTAATAAATCAGGATTGGTGTAGGCAAACGGGTCTCTTTCACCAAGCAAATAAGCTATGTCCACTCTGAAAGCAACTTCTATTCTCTCAATTGCATCCAATATTAATAGGCGCAGCTTTTTATCAAAGACATACAAATCCACAACATCCTGAAATCGAGAACCTGGCAAAAATTCATCTGAACGCCGAGGTCTTATAGATTTTGTTTGTTGTTCTACTAAAGGGAGTAATTTGCGGCAGGGATACCAATAACCACTTAAACGATAGTAGCCCAATCGACCTAGATACTCCAATGCCACTTTGTCATTGGTTACCCCCAAACCACGAGATTTTAATAACTCAAGTTGCTGTTCAAAGGTAAGATAAGGTTTATTATAATGCGACATTTTTTAGGCTTTATAAAAAAGAAAACCCACTCGTGCATTTTTCAATGTAGAGGAGCAGGCCGTGTTATGTATAGTATAACACTATTTATAATATTTTTGGCAACAAATTAATTTGCAATCACTTTCTGTGCGGACTCTAAAAATCACTTAGCTAAAATGCTGGACTATAATATTTTCATTGGTAAAAAATTGTTAACTGTTTTTAAAGCACCATAATGGGGGCAATTATGAATATATATGTAGTTAATTCCGATCCGAAAAATACTAAATTCAGAAAAGAATTTGATGACGAAAATGAAGCACGAAATTATGCTTCAAAAAAATCTATGCAGCATGTGGATCTGACTTTTTCAATTATTAGAAAGGAACCCAAATTTGATGACGAAGAGGTTCCAGCCATAGCTATATATAAATCAGGAACAGTCGTTGAGTTAGACTAGCAAATAATACCTCTTAGATTTTGATTGGTAATTAGATAGTATTCTGCGTCACTGCAATTTCCCAGCAGTGACGCAGAGAAATAATCAAAAAATTCAAATTTAAAATCAAACAATTAACAAAAAAAATTCAATCCCGCACCACAGGATTGAACAAAATATTCCTCCAAAACCTATTGCCCCCAGATCTCGCCTTTGCTAGATTTTTCATAAGCATAACTGATGAGCCTGTGCAACTCAGGCGAAACCTTCGGGTCTTATGCTAAGCCACTCTCATCCCTTAACCTGTGGCTGGACGTCTAGTCGGGAATCTGTAGTTCTAGGATAGGCTACCATCGGGTAGATAAGTTAATAATCACTTCTTTATTAACCATGGATCAGCGGCAGCTGCTGTTGGATTGCCGTGCGTTTTTGTATTTAAACAATAAGGAGATAAACCACTAAAAAACCGTTGTACCACAATAATCATTAACCTTGATTTGTCCCACCATTTCGAGCCTTGCAGCGCAAGCGGGATATCCTCTTTGAGTGAATCGCTCGATTAACACTAAACCAAAGACAGGGCAAATAAATTGATTGATTGAATAAAATTATGCGCAAACACTCGTTAAGACAAATAGCAAGCCAGTATCTGGATCATGATAATAGCGGTAGCCCTCGTGGCAAAAAATACCGTCGCTTTGTTATTCTTAGGATGATTGAGGATCTCTTTGTTCTTGGCCTTGCGCCATCCAATTGGCCGGGTTTGACTTCCATCCATTTGCAACACCTGATTCAACATTGGCATAAGAAAAAGGTTAAGCCTTCGACTCTTATGAATTATATGACCATCATCCGCAAATTTCTATGTCATGTGGGTCATAATGTTGAGAAGATTGATAATCTCAGCCTTGGTTTGCAAACTAAAAAAATTAAGAAGAAAACTCGAAAAACTTCTGCTGATTTGCTTGATAAGATCAATGATCCCATTGCCAAAATCCTTTTAGGTTTTCAAATTCATTTTGGCTTGACCTTGAGCGAAGCCATGCGCATTTTGCCAGGAGTACATATCCAAGAGCATGAATTACTACTGACACGAGAAATCACTTTTAACAGCAAGGATAGGAAGATTCCTATTCGCTCCGAAGCCCAAATAAAGCTTATACAGGATTTTAATACATTAACCCAAGGAAACGGATGTCTTATTACCACTCATGGTTATAGAGCTATCTGTTTTAGCTGGCAAAAAGCGATGAAGTCCTCAAAGTTACCCAGTAAGAAATGCTGGCGTTATCTTTATGCCCAACAATTAAGTTCACAACTATCATCTCAAATATCCCATTACCGTTTGTCCTTACTCATAATGGATGAAATGGGTCTGAAATCCCGTACCACACTTTGGAGTTATCTCAATGAGCAATAAACTACGCAGTGCACTTTACTCAGTACACCAATTAATTGGACAGATGCAGGGTTATTCCTATGCAAGTAAGGCGGATATGAAACATATGATTAATCGCTGCATGAAAGACCTGCATGAATTGGGTTTTAAAGTTGGTCATTTAAATGGCTTAAAGCCCAAACATATTTATGTTCTTGTTGAGCATTGGAAAAAACAGGGCAAGAGTCCCGCAACTATCAAGAATTATATGTCCAAACTGCGTAAGCTCGCTTATTTTCTTGATAAACCCAAACTAGTAAAAACGGGTAATGACTCCTATCAAATTGATAAACGCACTTATATTCCTACTCAAAATAAAGCCATCCACCATATCGATTTAAACTTATGTACCGATCCGCACATACGCCTTTCACTGGAAGCACAAATGCTTTTTGGCCTACGTAGGGAAGAATCCATGAAATTTATAGTCAGTGAAGCATGGCATGGCGATTGTTTGCATATCAAACCCAGTTGGACAAAAGGCGGTATCGGTCGATTGCTTAAAATTTCCAATAAAGACCAAATGAAATGGCTATCAAAAGTCTGGCAACAGATAAGACGTGGTGAGTCACTAATTCCTACGAAAAGAACCTATAAGCAACATTTAGGTCATTATCAACAACAAGCTAAATTAATGGGAGTCTGTAAATTGCATGGCCTGCGTCATGCTTATGCTCAACGTAGATATTCCGAATTGACTAAAGAATTTGATTCTTTAAAAATTGGATTAGTCTGCCCGATAGCTGGCGGAAAAGCTACTAAAGAACTCAATAGTAACGAGAAGAAAATTGACAAACAGGCACGGCAAATCATTAGTCGGGAACTTGGGCATTCACGTTTAGCCATTACTAAGGTCTACCTTGGATAAAACCATAAGATTATTTACCTCGATGACACTATAAATTGCGGAGGACTACTCATAGTATCTCATCTTTAAATGCTAGATCAAACTGGTTGTTCCAGTATCACCATTGCTCATCAGCCTCAAGCTAATATGCGGATATTAAGGCAATATAAAATTTTTATATTCTATAATTAATTCAATATTCATTAATAGCAGTTATTATGACGACTCCTACTCATTACGTGAGAACTCAATTAAAACGACTACTGCGAAAAGATCTGTATTCTCTCTATCATTGGACTTCAATAGAATCTATGGAAAGTATTTTAAAAGATGGTTATCTATACTCCAAGGCGATGCTATTTGGAAAACATTACTACCATAACCCTCATATCTTGAACCAACTGAATCGAAATGATGTTTTAGCTGAAACAAAAAATGGATTTTTGGATTATGTATTTCTTGGAAATACAAATTGGTATAATTATGGTGGGCAATCATATTACGGTTGTGTATGTTTTGTTATAAAGCCGGAAAAAATTTTACCATTTAGGGAGTTTTTTGTTTTTCCTTTTAATTCAGGTCGTAAATTCTTAACAAGCCCTGATAAAGATAAAACGAGTGATACTAGAACATTAATTGAAGCATTAGAACAAAAACATCCTTGCTTTGAGATATTAATACGTAGACGTATAAAAATTTCCAACAATAATGTTAATAAAATAATCTGTCCGGAAGAATATAAATCGATAGTAGAGCAGCTTCTTTCAGACGTAAATTTAGAAATCCCTATTGAAACAATGAGTGAACCGAAAAACATGGAAAATGAAGAATCAATTATACTATTTGACCCTTTAGATAAAAAGAAACGTAAACGGACTTTAAGAGCAAATCAATACATTCGCAAAAACGATTGGGTTTATGTTAAAACAGAATTGTCTAACTGTATTTTGGCTTTAAGAATTAATGCATATAACCAATTAGTTGATGCCAATACTAAAGAGATTGTAGGAAATTTAATTAGTATCAAACCAAGCCCTACCTATACATGCTCAAGTAGTTAATAAACCATTTAGACATGCTTTCTGCTCCTGTGCACTTCATTGACCATAACATAATTATGTCGTTCCTCTAATAACCCAAATTAAGGCTATACTGAAGATAATATTTTAATTCAAGGGGCAGATTATGGAGTTCGAAGATCCTTATGAAAAAATGGAGCAAATAGAAGTTTTAAAATACTTAATAGAGAATGACTATTTAAGCCATAATGAAGCAGCACAGGGTATTTGTAGAAAAATCATAGGCGAAGAATCCTTTGATAATTTGTCTCCGGCTCAAGAAAGAGTATATGAAGATGAAATTTGGCCTCTACTTAATCCAAGATGTATAGGTGTGGTCCAAAACGACGAAGAGTATGATGATGATACTTGTGTTTCCGGAGGAACAGTAGATGTGGCTAGTCTTTTAGAATCTTACATGGATGGTGAAATGTTATGTCAACATTGTCGACAGATCAGAATGAAGCATAATGAAGAGTGATTTTTTTCTATCAACAGCACGCTCAGATAGGTTAATTATCTTACACCTAGCTAATAGAAACAGAATGACATGCTTTATATCGATCAAGCATTTCATTCCAAAGCAATGGAATATTAGATCTTGAAATAGGGATATTACTTGCCTGAGCAGTTAGAAAGCCAGCTTGCTCACATGAATTCACAAATGAAAATAGCCCATCAAAATATCCTTTAATATTTAAAAAACCTAAGGGTTTTGTTAATTCTCCAATTTTTATTGCGTTCCATGTCTCAATTGCTTCTTCTAAAGTTCCTAGTCCACCTGGCATCACAACAAAAATATCAGATATTTTTTGCATCAATGATTTACGCTCCTGCATAGAATCTACAATATGTAATTCATCTAAGGATTTTAACGGTTTTTCTTGTTGAATAAGATGATTAGTAATTATCCCCACTACCCTTCCACCATATTCTTTTACAGTATTAGCAAGAAGTCCCATCATCCCTAAACTTGAACCACCATAAACTAGTGTAAAGCCATCAGCAGCTATTTTTCTACCTAATAAAATTGCTGCATCACTATACTCATTATCATTACCAAATTGAGCACCCAAATAAACACAAACAGTTTTCATATAATTCCAGGTAATTCGAAAGAGTCACAAATATGATGTCATAGTAGGTTAACTTAAGAATGAATAGCAAGCGTAGTGGGAAGCAGCAAAAAAACTTGATTGTGCTTCACTCCATTAAGATTGCACTTGCTCATTGATTTCTGAGCTCGTCTGATAAATTTTCCATTGTATTCACACTTTCACTATTTTTGATCTGCAATGATATTTCATTTTTAAGTAGCTTCAGTAGTAAAGCTCTAATTTCTGAGTTCAATTGTTGTTCATTGCCCCACGCAACAGGGATATAGCTAGCTTGAATATCAAAGGGATTAACCTTCATATCGAGAATTGTAGCAATTTCAAATAATAACCTATCTGTTTTACTATTCCATTCAGCAATTTTTCGACCCCAGCCTTCATGATCATCTTTTGCAGGACCCGCTTCCTGACGGCTATTATAAAGAGATTTCCATGCATCAATAACTTGCTTGTCTTTCGAAAATTCAATTTGAATTAAATTAAAGGCATTTACGAAATCATAAGACAATGGATTGCTTCTATCTTTTACGAGTGCTCTAAAAATTTCAAGTTTTCTTTCTTTGGAAAATTTTTCATCGTCTAAAGTGCGAGCAATAATAACAGCAACTATTGGTCCAATAATCACCGCAGCGGTCATGATGATATCCTTCCATTCCATCATCACCCAGTAATAGTGCAATAAAACTAAAACCATTAATAAAATAAATGAGAAAAATAGCAACTTTATATTTTGTTTATTCATATTAGGTACCTAATAGTTCTCAATGTTCATTATAAACTGGTTATGCATCTTTACTTCTAAGTTTACATGAAAATATAAGCTTAGTAGTAATTTTATAACGTCAATTGTGTTTATGATCATTGCCACAGGTTTTGAGATGTGATGTTTCGAAATTTTAAAAGTACACCCATAAGTACACCCAGCAGAATTTTTTATTTTTAAGGGGTTTAACTAAGAAGATGCAACTTACTGATTATAAAGGGGATTTGATGGTCGGGACGGAAGGATTTGAACCTTCGACCACTAGCACCCCATGCTAGTACGCTACCAGGCTGCGCTACGCCCCGACTTGGTGGCAAATGATAACTAAGTCTGCGGGAAATAACAAGGGGTTATCGGATGATTGGTGTTTGTAGCCCGGGTTTCGCTGCGCGGCACCCAGGCTATGGCTTTATTTTTGAGGGATGATCCTTTTGGTACTTTCTGAAAGAATAATACCGCAGGCATTTATTCCTGAACTACATATTGATTGCATTTCTTTCTTTTGAATTGTCCAATATGGGCCATAAGGCTTCACAATTTGATTTACTGATGGTGATAAGTGAATAGTCAGCCATAAATAAGTGCCTTTATCTTTTGGATTTGGCCAGTGGTAATAACACACTAAATTATTATTTGAATTAATCAGTGCTTGCATAAAGCCTATGCTCTCAGGTGCTCTCCAGCCTTGGTACTCCATCTGCCAATATAATTTGCCTACTTGAAATGCATCAGGGTTGTATTGATGTTGTTGGACGATGCTCGCTGGAGGACAAAAGTGCACTTCTTCTGATATTTGTTCTCGAGTTAGCTTATTCCAAATTTTTTCCATGAATTCATGAATTGATGGATGAAAATGAACTCCAATCGCAACGCCAGCAATAAAAACAACAAGAACTAAAAATACAATTTTTAAATATGAACTCACTTAAAAGCTCCTAACAACTCTCCAAGGCCTTATAAGCACTTGAAGAGTATCGTCATTACAATAATGTTTTAATCTTCTGAGCTTCAAATTTTGAGTGTGCAATTTGAATGTATTGTTTGCAGCTGAGTAGTTCTGCATATTGCAAAGCTGCTACAGCATTATTCAATATCTCTTTTGCTACATCAGAAGAGTTTTCTATAATTAAAAGGGCTGCGGTCCTCATTTGTACGGAAGCCATATAAAGCTTATTGATGCAGATCTTTTTTTCCTGATTATCTGCTAAAGATACCACAACTCGAGAAAGCTCATAGCATTGATTGGCTAAAAACTCTTTGCTTGGCCCTGAGTGCGCATTCATACTTAATACAGGTAAACTTAATACTAACGCTCTTTTTAAAATCATTTTAAACATAGATACTCCTGTAAGTTGCCCAATAAACCTGCTTTACTTCACACAATCCCATTGCATGAAGAATAAGTTCCATTTGTAGAAGGAACTCCTGTTAAACTCTACCGATGCCAATGACGTGTAGTTGGTGAACGAGAATGTAACCCGGATTGAGTTTCCGGGTTACAATTAAAGTCATTGATCGTGATGCTTAACCGTTTAGTGCTTGGTTTAAGCAAAAGCATTAATGCCTGTAATATGTTTTCCTAGTACTAGAGTATGAACATTATCCGTACCCTCGTACGTAAAGACTGATTCTAAGTTAAGCATGTGACGAATCACATGATATTCAAGACTGATTCCATTTGCTCCTAATAAATTCCTGCATTTTCGTGCGATGTTTAATGCTTCACGGCATGCATTCCCTTTAGCCAGGGAAATCATCACGGGATTTTCACGATGATTATCTTTTATTCGGCCTATCTGTAAATTAAGACATTGTGCCTTAAGAATTTCAGTATACATATCTGCCAGATCTTTTTGAATAAGCTGAAACGATGCCAACGGCTTGTTAAATTGTTTACGCTCTAACAGATAGTCGCGAGTAATATCAAAACAAGCCATTGCCGCGCCCATAGCACCCCATGCAATTCCATACCGTGCCTGACTTAAGCAACTTAAAGGAGCACCTAAACCTTTCTCACTGCCAGGAAGATAATTTTCATCAGGGACAAAAACATTATCAAACACCAATTCGCCGGTGATTGAAGCGCGTAATGACATCTTTAATTTGATTTCAGGACATCTAAATCCTTCAGATTTAGTATCAACAATAAATCCACGAATACCTTCATCGGTTTTTGCCCAAACAATAGCAATATCGGCAATGGGTGCGTTGGTTATCCACATTTTGGCACCATTTAGAGTCCATCCACCTTTTACTTTCTTGGCAGTGGTTCTCATGCCCGAGGGATCGGAGCCGAAATCAGGCTCAGTCAAACCAAAACAACCAATGATCTCACCTGTAGCCATTCCGGGTAAAAAGCGCACTCGTTGCTCTTCAGTACCAAAACGAAAAATAGGAAACATGCATAAGGAACTTTGTACCGAAACAAAGCTGCGTAAGCCACTATCACCGCGTTCTAATTCCTGACACACCAAGCCATAAGCAACGTAAGAGGCCTCAGCGCCACCATATTCAGCGGGCAAGGTCAAACCTAATAATCCCATTTCTGCTGATTTTCTAATGAGCTCACGAGGAAATTGCGCATGTTCAAAAGATTCTACCATTAAAGGCATTACATCATTGGTGACAAAACGCGCGACACTATCACGTATCATGCGCTCATCACCGTTCAATTGTTCATCAAGAAACAACAAGTCGTCCACTTTCTTTCTCCCTTTTATCTGACTGTAACGCAATTACCGCTTCAATAATACTTTCTTTACTGGGTAACAAATATTGCCAAGCATTACCCAAAGGAATAAAGCAATCTTTACCGGTAATTCGCTTGATTTTTAACCTGGATGAGGCTTCCTCCAACAACATGGTCATCAATCCCTCACTTACTGAGCCGCTTTGTCTGCCTTCATCAACAATTAATACCTGTTTCGCTTTGGCTATTTCTTTCAAAATTGCTTCGACCGGTAAGGGACTAAGCCAACGTAAGTCCACGATTTTCACAGGAATATTGTGTTCTTCTTTCAGCACCTTTGCCGCTTGCCGTGATAAATAATACCCATTGGCATAGGTTAAGATTACTGTGGGCCCTTCCCCAAAAACACCTACCTCTCCCGGCTCAATCTGTGCATCGGGGGCTGGGTAATTAAATAGCCATCCATTATCACCTGGCTCATGTAAGTCCTTGGTCATATATAAAGCAATAGGTTCTAAAAAGACGACTACCCTTCCCTCTTCATAAGCCAGCCGCATGCATGTTCGCAACATTTTTGCTGCATCTGGACCATTTGAAGGACAAGCGACAATCACTCCAGGCAAATCGCGTAACACAGCAATAGAATTATCATTATGGAAATGACCACCAAATCCCTTCTGATAAGCTAATGAGGCAATCCGCAATACCATGGGGTTTTGATATTGGCCGCTGGAAAAGAAGGATAGCGTGGAGGCTTCGCCACGGAGTTGGTCTTCTGCGTTATGCAAATAAGCCAAAAACTGAATTTCGGGCACTGGAATAAATCCATTGTGCGCCATGCCAATTGCAGTTCCTAAAATTGTGGTTTCATCTAAAATCGTATCAAAGACTCGGCGTTGTCCAAAACGAGCCTGTAAATCAGCAGTCACTCGATAAACACCGCCCTTCTTGCCTACATCTTCCCCGAACACTAGCATATTAGGATATTGCAGCATTAAATCAGTCAAAGCAAAATTAATCTGCTGACATAAATTTCGTTTTTGAGCTAATTGTGAAAATGCATTAGCAAAGACTTCTGCGCGCTGTTCTTCACTGGGCAAAGGGAATGGTGGTTTCTTAGGTCCATTGGGAATTAATGAAGACATTACGGCTTCAGCACTGGAGAGCTTGGGCTGCCTGATGACATCCACAGCCTTGGCTTCAATTAAATCTTTATTATTTTGATAAAGGCTTAGTATGTCTTGAATACTCATCCACCCTTCCCGATATAAAAGACCGGCCGTATGTAATAAAGGATCTTGAGCTTCTCGGGCTTCAATTTCAGCTTGCGTACAATATTGTGATTCAATATCAGACCCGGCATGGCCTAATAAACGCACGCAACGCATGTGTAAAAAAACAGGTTGTTTTTTTACCCTCGCCAAGTATTCTGCCTCTTGTGCACTCGCATAGGCATCCGCAATGTTCAAGCCATCACAAGCAATATAATGAATTCCCGGTCGAGCACTGACAGAGCGCTCAATCCACTGGGGTGGTGTGGATACTGAAATTCCTATTCCATTGTCTTCACAAATAAATACAATGGGTACAGGATAATTTTGTTGAGCAATCCATGAGCAAGCATTCAGAGTTGCTTGTGCCGAAGCATGGTTTGTTGATGCATCACCAAAAGAACAAATGACGATAGAATCTGGATTTAAATTGCTTTGAATATGTAGTTCTTTTGCTCGCGTAATCGATAATGCAGCACCCAAAGCCTTGGGTAAATGCGATGCAATAGTAGAAGTTTGTGGCGGAATATTTAGAGGAACACTACCAAAAACTTTATGGCGCCCTCCTGAAATGGGATCAGTTGATGCAGCGACTAGAGAAAGTAAAATATCTCTAACGCCGTCAGTAGTTTGTACTTTTTTGGCACGCTGTAAATAAAAAGCACCGCTTCGATAGTGCAAAAAAGCCATGTCATCGGGACGAAAAACCTGTCCCCAAACTGCATTACCTTCGTGCCCGCTGCTGCCTATAGTATAAAAAGATAAACCTTTTTCCTTGAGCTGCCTGGCAATCAAATCAAGGAGGCGTGATTTGATTTGCGAATCAAAGAGCTCTATAGCAGTTTTCTTATCCAATTCCGCTGTTTCCGGACTCATCGTACTATTGGGTTTTGGAAAATCTGCTTGTTGTACTCGATTTAAAAATTGCTCATCAACTACAATGGTCCTGTCTAACATCACTACATCCTGTTTGAGTTATTTCTAAGAAGAAGATGATGAGTATATACTGATTCAAAATGAACAGGAAGAATGAGTTTGTATTCAATGAAGGTATATCCCTCACCCCTAGCCCCTCTCCCAGTACGGGAGAGGGGGACTTCTTATATCAAGTGCCCTCTTTCGTTTGCAGGAGAAAAGAGCTTCCATCAATCCTGAGATTATAGGGTCTTAATAGTTCAATTCTTGAGATTAATGTTTAAATAATCTACACTTTTCGTAGGCATCCATTAAAGGGGGCTACATAATGAAATGGATTATTCTTTTAGGAAGTATTGTTTTGATGGCAGGATGTTGTTGTACCACCGCATATACACCGGTATACACACCGACAATTGCATATACATCAGCAGTTACATACAAACCCGTAGTTCGATATAGACCGGTAGTTTCATATAGACCTGTGGCTGTGACACGTGTTGTTACGCCTGCTGTTGCACCAGTTGTTCAACCCGTATCTGTTTATTCTTATCCAGTAGGTCCTTTAGATGTAACTACGACTACTATTGATTTTTATTGATCGAAACATTTAATACCCTGGGTGCGGCAAACACCGTCCCCAGGATTTAACGTTTCTTATTTAATTGCGTCGAGTTCTTCCTTGGTAGAATAACCACATCCATCTTGTGGACAAAGAATTTGTCGACCAAATTTTTTGCTTTCTTTTACCGTCAAAATTGGCCAACTACATTTTGGGCATGGATGATTAATCGGTTCATTCCATAAGGCATAATCGCATTTAGGATAATTTCCACACGAATAGAAAATCTTTCCTTTTCTTGATTTGCGCTGTAAGATTTTTGCTTCATGACACTTAGGACATTCCACGCCTGTATCCGCTGGTTTTTCTATGGGTTCCATGTGCTTGCATTGAGGATAGTTACTACAACCAATAAAACGACCATAACGTCCTGTTTTTATATGCAGTGAACTGGAACAAGCCGGACACACTCTTCCTTCAACAACTTCAGGTTCATTTTTTTCACTATCCTGACCCGCCATATCTTGCGTGTAATCACACTCTGGATAGCCAGTGCAGCCAATGAAGCGTCCGCGTTTGCCCAATCTTATTGACAAAGGTTTTCCACATTTTGGACACTCTTCATCTAAAACCTCAGAGGTTACATCTTTGCGCTGTACCTGTTGATCAGTCGTTTGAATTTGTTGGACAAATGGCTGCCAAAATTCTTCTAAGACCGGGATCCATTCTTTTTCACCCCGTGCGATAGCATCCAGGGTATCTTCAAGTTGAGCAGTAAATTTATAGTCTACATAACGTGTAAAATAACCAGTCAAAAAGCGATTTACTATGCGACCAACATCTGTTGGAAAAAATCTTTTCTTATCAACAACAACGTATTCACGCTGTTGCAATGTATGAATGATGGATGCATAAGTTGACGGTCGTCCAATATCATATTCTTCCAGTGCCTTAACCAAAGTTGCTTCAGAGTATCTTGGTGGAGGCTCAGTAAAGTGTTGATTCGCTAATATGTCTTGTACTTTGACTTTTTCACCAACGGCCAATGCAGGTAATAATGAACCTTCATTTTCATCATCTTTAGTATCATCCCGACCTTCTTCGTACACGGAGAGGAAGCCAGGAAACGTAATTGTAGAACCATTTGCGCGGAACATATTGCCTTCGCCACAACTTAAATCAACAGCAACCGTATCTAATATTGCATCGGCCATCTGGCAAGCTACTGTACGTTTCCAAATTAAACTGTACAGTTTGTATTGATCTGCGGTTAATGCCGATTGCACCATTTCCGGTGTACGTTTAATCGACGTGGGACGAATTGCCTCATGTGCTTCTTGAGCATTTTTCGATTTGGTTTTATAAACTCTTGGGCTTTCAGGACAATTATCGGCACCATAACGTCCCGTAATAAATTGTCGTGTTTCCTCTATTGCTTCTGTCGATAAATTCACCGAATCGGTACGCATATAGGATATAAGACCGACAGTCCCAGTTCCAATATCTATCCCTTCATACAATTGTTGCGCAACCATCATCGACTTTCGCGCAGTAAAACCCAATTTTCGTGCGGCTTCTTGTTGTAAGGTCGAGGTAATAAACGGAGGTGAAGGCTTACGTTTTCGCTGCTTTTTCTCAATTTGAGTAACGAGTAAATGACCTTGAGCTTGACGAATCAGATTCTCTTTAATTTCTTGAGCCTGTTCTTCTTTGGTTACCGTAAATTGCTGTAATTTTTCATTTTTGTAATGTGTTAAACGTGCTTCAAAAGATACTTTATTATGAAGGCAGTCCGCTAAAATCTTCCAATATTCTTGAGCAACAAAACGTTCGATTTCCTCTTCCCGCTCGACTATAAGTCGTAGTGCTGGGCTTTGCACGCGTCCCGCAGAAAGTCCTCTTCTCACTTTTTTCCATAATAGGGGAGACAGATTAAATCCCACCAAATAATCCAATGCACGTCGTGCCTGTTGAGCATTAACTAAATCCATTGAAATGGAACGTGGGTTATTTATTGCATCCTGAATTGCTGATTTAGTAATTTCGTTGAAAAAAATCCGGTGAATGGGTTTATCTTTTGTGAGATTTTTTTCTTTCATTAATTCAAAAATATGCCAGGAAATGGCTTCGCCTTCACGATCAGGGTCCGTTGCAAGCAAGAGAGAGTCTGACTTTTTGAGCATTTTGGCAATGGTTTCGATATGACGTGCGTTCTTTTCAATAGGAACATAAGTCATTGCAAAATGTTTTTCGGGATTAACGGAGCCCTTGCGTGCAGGTAGATCACGCACATGCCCATAAGAGGCCACAACCTCATAATCACCGCCTAAATATTTTTGAATTGTTTTCGCTTTTGCGGGTGATTCAACAATCACCAAATGTTTACTCATATAACGTTAACCTTATCCTTTTCACTTCATCCCTAAGCACCCAAATACCCACGCCTGAGAACAAGCATGGAATAGTGATGCTGAAAATGAAATATCACCAACTTCTAGTAATATAGGTAATAGACGATCTTTTAATGTAATGTCAATTCATCTTCTGTTTGATAAAGAACTAAATCAAGAAAAGCCAACTGTTCTTCATTTAAAGAACTCCCTAAAGCATTTCTTATAGTCCATTTAGTCTCTTGAAGAGTTACGATACGAGATTCAGAAAATTGTAATTGATTCATAATCATTTCAAATGATTCGGTATTAAGAACATTCCATAATTTCATACGCATGAGAAATTGATAACTGGCCTTAGTCAGTTTCATTTGCTCATCATAGGTAAAGACTCGAGTTGATGTGTGTTGTTGTAATTTCAAATGTAAGACTTGTTCTTCAGAAGTTACGTTCTCATCTTCATTTAGTTGTTCCGTTGCATCTTGACCAGCGGTTTTATGGCTTTCTTTCAGTTGAGTAAGACTTTGTTCAAATAAACTCAATAACATCTCAAATAAGTTATCTTTCATATACTAACACCTCATATAGCCACCGGGCACAGATACAACAGCCCCATTTAATTCTAATTCTGCAAGCTCACTAGTGACTTGCTCAACGGTGCATCCGCTACGTAAAATGATCTGATCCACTGTAGTCATTTCAAAGCCAATGAACTTTACTAGGTTTTTATTCCCGCTGGCAAGAGGTAAAATAGCTTTATCAGCTGTTTGCTGTTCCAAATCAATCCCTAACTCCTCAAGAACATCGACAACTGAAGTAACTAATTTGGCTCCTTGCTGCAACAGGTAATGACACCCTCGAGCCAGAGGATTGTGAATAGAGCCAGGAATCGCTAAAACATCTCGATTTTGTTCCAAGGCCATTCGTGCTGTGATTAATGATCCACTCTTGATTGCTGACTCAACAACCAAAATGCACAATGATAAACCACTTATTATACGATTTCTTCGGGGGAAATGTCCAGCGATCGGTGGACTTTTCAAGGGAAATTCGCTCATTAACAGACCATTTTGAGTAATTTTCTGTGATAAAGCCCGATGTCGATGAGGATAAACTCGATCGATTCCTGTACCCAATACCGCAATTGTTTGCCCCCCGGCCTCTAAACATCCTTGATGGGCTTGAGCATCAATACCTAAGGCCAAACCACTCACAATAGTCACTCCATGAGCGGCGATGGCTTTTGCAAAGTGGCGTGCGTTTTCACTTCCAGTTACAGTCGGATTACGACTACCTACTACCGCAAGTTTAAGCTGATTTAAACAAGCCAGCTGTCCTTTAGCATATAAAACAATGGGAGGATCCGTAATTTCCTTCAATAAAGAAGGATATTCAGGTGAGTCCCAGGTAAGTAGATGATGATCATCTGCGGCACGCAACCAACTCAAATCTTCTTCAATCACCTTCATATCGAACTGAGCAATAGTATGCGCCAAAGCCTGCGGCAAGCCTGCTTGCTCGAGTTCAATCGCTGAGAGCTGGAACATGTGCTGCAAGTCAGGCCAACGAGTTTGTAGTTTGGCGACGGTGCGCGGCCCAACTCGCTCCATTCGATTTAATGCAAGATAATAGGGTAAATTACTCATGGGTTAGCCACATAATTCAATAAGTAAACAACGCGTGTTGAACGAACAATTAATGCAAAACTGGTTTTGCTAAACACCCGAAACACCATGAGCTCACCAATACGCTCAGGCGGTAATAGAATAGGGAACAGAGGATTTTTAGGGTCATTGACGGTACCTGTTTCTCTATAGATACCGAGAACATCCCCGGCTTCCAATCCATCACGGGCCCCCAAACTAATCACTGCCACACCACCTGCAGCTTCCTCAACATTTCCGCTAGGCATCCCATTTGGCATATCGATAATATAGCCCCTTACGAGAAATAGAGGTGCTTTAGGCTCAAAAAACAAATTAAATTCAGGACTATTATTAATCAGAACACTATCTTGTATTCTCACTCCTTCATTTATGCTGGTTAATAAAATAGTTGCAGGCTCACCACCTGCAATCAACTCGGCATAACCAATCAAATCAGCTCGATATCCTAAAAGTTCCTTAGTTTTTGGATCCACATAATCTTTCCCCCCTCTAAAAATGGAATACGACGGAATACCGTCTGGGGGGATTTCTCGTGATGGATGTAATCCTCGAACATAGACCTCATCTCCTTGCCCACCTAACATGTGTTCCCCTACCAATCCAACAATATAAGGGGCTCTACTGACCGCGTCCTGATCCAATATCAGCGATTCATTTAGAAAAGGCTTAATATCGCTTAAAAGTATTGCAGGAATGGGATCATCTAAAGGCAAAGCACGGACATTGGGAGATAATTTTATTGTCCCATTTGATACTACCTTAATGTAGGGTTTGGTTTTAGAAAAGCCTAAAACGAGCTCCGCTCCTGGGTATAAACGATTAGGATTTTTTATCCCGGGATTGGCATGCCAAAGCTCCTTCCATTCCCAGGGATTATTGAGATAGCGATTGGCTATAGTCCATAAAGTATCTCCTGGTTGAACCACATAACGTGCTGGAGCATCTGCTTTTAAGCTTAGTGCATAGTTCAAATTAGAGAGGAGAAAAAAGAATATAAAAAGAATAAATCTCATTAGAGTCAATCCTTTGTTGGAATATCTTGCAGCCTTACAATATATGAAGGATAATATTAACATGATTTTTGTACAGAGAACCAGATAAACAATGGCTATTCATACGATTCTATATTTACCTGACTCTCGATTAAGAGATGTTGCAAAACCCGTTACACATTTTGATGATAAGTTGCAAACGTTAATCGATGATATGTTTGAAACTATGTATGATGCTCGAGGCGTCGGACTTGCAGCACCTCAAATTGGTGTGAGTTTGCGTTTGTCCGTAATTGATATTATCGGAGACAAAGAGAATCAACTAGTTATCATCAATCCTGAAATCATTGCCTCAGAAGGCGAAAAAAAATTTGAAGAAGGCTGTCTTTCTGTCCCTGGTGCTTACGACACCGTGATTCGCGCAGAAAAAGTTACCGTCAAGGCGTTAGATCGAAATGGAAAACCTTTTGAAATTGAAGCAGAAGGCTTACTCGCAGAATGTTTACAGCATGAAATCGATCATATGAATGGCAAACTGTTTATTGATCTACTTTCTCCATTGAAAAAAGCCATGGCACGAAAGAAATTAGATAAATTCAAGCGCCAGCATGCACGTAGATAAGGTCTTGAGGGTTCTGTAAGATTTTTCATTAAAATACGTCCCTTAAAGAACGGTCCTTGATTGACAGGTAGTTACCATGAGCACATTGAACATTGTTTTTGCTGGAACTCCAGAATTTGGTTTGCCTTGTCTTGAGGCATTGTTACATTCCAAACATCATATTAAAGCAATTTATACTCAACCAGACCGTCCTGCTGGACGGGGCAGAAAACTGCAAGCTTCCGCAGTCAAAGAGTGGGCTTTAAACCAGAATATCCCAGTTTATCAGCCATTGAATTTCAAAAATCCTGAAGCCATTGCAGAGCTTGCTGCATTAAAGCCTGATGTCTTAGTAGTAATTGCTTATGGATTAATTTTACCTAAATCCGTGCTGGAAATTCCGCGCTTAGGTTGTATTAACGTACATGCTTCCTTGCTGCCTCGCTGGCGTGGCGCCTCCCCCATTCAGTCTGTTCTGCTTCATGGCGATGACGAATCTGGGGTAACGATTATGCAAATGGATGTCGGTATGGATACAGGTGCGATGCTTCACAAGGTTGCCTGCCCTATCACTGCATCAGAGACAGCGCAAACATTGCATGACAAATTGGCGCAGATCTCCGCGCAACCTTTATTACAAACCCTAGATGAATTAGCGACACACACCGAAAAACCCGAGATCCAAAATAATGAATTGGCCACTTACGCCAGCAAAATTAACAAAGAAGATGCGTGTATCAATTGGCAGCACTCAGCAACAGAAATCGACTGCAAAATTCGTGCGTTCAATCCTTGGCCAATCGCCTATACAACCCTTGGGGAAGAAACGTTGCGTATTCATCAAGCCAAAGTCGTAGACCAATCATTTTCACAAGCACCCGGTACTGTCATTCGCATCGATAAAAAAGGAATGTTAATCGCAACTGGAAATCAAAGTTTGCTTGTAGAGCGAATCCAACTTCCAGGTGCTAAAGTAATCTCCATTGCCGATTGGTTAAACTCTTCAAAAGCACAAGTACATGCAGGATTTGTGTTTAATGAATAAGAATGAACGACTGCACGCCTTAAAAATTTTAACTCAGTTATTAGCTGAGAAATCATCCTTATCACAGCTTATGCCTTCAACAGCCGAAGCCACACCCATGACCAAAGAGATTTGCTTCGGGTTTTGCCGTCATTATTTTCGTTTACAAGCCATAGCGGAATGCTTAGTACAAAAAAAACCTAAAGAACTGGAAATTTGGGTCGCATTACTCATTGGCCTTTATCAATTGCACTATATGCAGGTACCTGATTATGCTGTAGTCAAAGAAACGGTATCTTTACTTGAAAAAATCAAAAAATCCTGGGCAAAGGGTTTAGTCAATGCTGTTTTACGTAATTTCTGTCGCCAACAAAAAGAAATTCTGGTGCGTTTAAGCAATGACCCCAGATTTATTCATGGCCAGCCGCAATGGTTACTGGAACGTTTGCAAGCAGATTGGCCTGATGACTGGCAAGCAATCGCCCAAGCAAATGATATGCACCCACCCATGACCTTAAGGGTCAATGTACAAAAAAATTCAGTTACTGAATACTTACACTTTTTAAATCAAGAGGGCATTGCTGCTGAACCTCATCCTATAGCACCTGAAGGAATTACTTTAAGCAAACCTTGCGATGTGCACCAACTTCCAGGATTTACAGAGGGGCGAGTTTCCGTTCAAGACGGTGCAGCGCAATTAGCAGCCTCTTTACTGTCTTTGAAACCCGGGTTACGTCTTCTCGATGCCTGCTGCGCTCCGGGAGGAAAAACCTGTCATATTCTAGAAAAGGAACCGAATCTGTCCGCATGTATTGCTCTGGATGTTGATCCTAAACGATTGAAACGAGTTCAACAAAACTTAGATCGACTCAACTTGCATGCAAATTTAGTTGAAGGTGATGCATTAACTCCCTCCACGTGGTGGGATGGGCAACTTTTTGATCGTATTTTATTAGATGCTCCTTGTTCTGCAACAGGAGTTATTCGACGCCACTCCGATATTAAGTTATTACGTAATAACGAGGAAATTGTTAACATAACTAAAATTCAGCATAACATGCTGAATTGCCTATGGCCCCTGCTCGCAAAAGGTGGCGTACTTGTTTATGCCACTTGTTCCGTAATGTCTGCTGAAAATGAGCAACAAATCGCAAATTTTGTTGCAACCCATCCAGACTGTACGATAATTAAAGAACCTAGGGCATGGGGACACGCAACAGGGCATGGTCAACAAATTTTACCGGGAGAACAAGGTATGGATGGCTTTTTCTATTCAGTACTATTTAAGGATAAAAAATGACAATCAATTGGCCTTTAATCATTGTTTTATTCTGCTTATCCATTCCTGGCGTAGTCATTGCAATTAAACGCTTAATTTATTTTTTATTACCGGATAATTCTGACGAACTAAAGAAAAGAATGAGTCGGTTTGCCATTTTGCAAACCTTATTTATGATCTTTGTCCTCTGTTTTGCAGGCGCCGTGTTATCTCCAACGACGGGTTTACATGATGCAAGGCTTGAAGCACTTTTGCAGGGTACTGCAACAGTAAGTGTATTACTTCCTATGTTACTACCTACTGTTTTGTATGCCTTTTTCGGAGTTATATTTTTTTTAGTTCTCTATTACGGTCTCATTGCACGCATTGTTGATAAGAACAACATGGAAATTATGACTCGTATACGCACTGCCCTTGGTGTGGATGGTTGTGTTCTTTATGGCGGTGTCGTAGAGGAAATCATTGGCCGATGGGGATTAATGAATCTTGCAACATTTTTCGCACTACTCTTTACAAAGCAATATCCTACCTTGATCATTTGGATTTCAATTTTTATTAGTGGTTTGGTTTTGGTAGTAAGCCAAATCCCTGCATACATCGCTGCCGGCTGTACTTCTAACCGACGTTTCATTTACTCGCTGATTATCCTTAGCCTTTATCAGTCCTTACTTTTTGGATATTTATTTTGGCAATGGGGACTTATTGCAGCAATATTGGCCCATATGTTGTTCCATTTAGGATGGGCAGCATTTGAAAACGTAAAAAAATCGTAAAGCACTCCCCCCTTAATCTTGCCTTAACCTTGATCTTTTATCCTACAAGGGAATGTAGTCAAGGTTAGGGGGTAGGATATGGCAACAACTTCTAGTAATGAATTTGCTGCGTTGGTAAATCAATTACATAAATCACCTAACGATCATGTTTTACAACAAGCGGTGATCCAAAATTTACCTAAAATGATCGCTTTAGCTCGGGATAACCCTATGGCTTTATACCATTTAGCCCATATTTATCCACCTACATCTTCTGAGTACAAACAAACCATGCGCCAGGCTGCGAATTTGAAATGCACTAATGCCATGCTGGTTATGGTACAAATATTAGGAAACTCAAATGATGCCAAGGATCTGCAAACAGCGACTTATTATTTCAATATGATTAATAAATCTAATGATTCATACATCAAAGAACAAGCTCGATTGCTTTTGGATGAATACCCTGAACTTTCAAAAACAATACAAGAACAAGAGAAACCTAATTTAAGTTACAGTCAAGCTCGCTTCTTTTCACATCAGCGCAAAAGAGAAGAACCAATCGAGCTTATTGAGGCTGTGGCGTGTAAGGCTTAATTATAAATGTCTTAGCCTGGGTGAAAGCAAAGTCCGTAACCCAGACTCTCTTATAGAAGTATACTCACCCCCGGACATAGCCGTCCGGGTTCCAATGGACCGCCAAGGATCATGTTCTAAACGATCAAAAAGCGAAAATTCTTTTGAATCTCGTTTAAATCAAATTGATTCAAATACAAGGAAAAACTCATCCACGCACTTAACGCAGCCAAATCTTGGAATGGAGGCGGAAGATAAACAGGATTGGTTAAAATTCCACGCTCTTTAAGTTCAGTAAGTAAAGGCAAATCGTCAAGCACTAATTTTCCGGTAAATAATAAGGGAATAGACTCAACATGCTTGCGGCTGATGGCAAAACGGATGTAGTTGTAAATCAATACAAAGCCTTTAGCATAAGATAAATCTTTAGTGAATGGACCACCTGTAGGCGTACTTCCTCTGAAAACACGTACCGATTGATTGTAACTGTCTTCTTCGCTTAAACCACAATCCATAAAATAATTATAAATATCGAGAAAATCAGCCCCTTGAGTCACCATATCCAAAGCAATCACGCGATTAGTAATCTTTAACATACGACTAGGATATGAAGAAAAAGTAACAATCTCCGTGATCACCGCCAAACCTTCCTGAATAACGCTACTAGAAGGAGAGCCTTTAGAAAGAAAAAAGCAATTGGGCTGCATGGAGCCATTTAAAGTGGTTCCAACGTGAACCCAACCTTCATGCACTTCAAGATAACGAAGATCGCGATCACTAAACATGGCTTGTTGACTCAATTTAATGCTGTCTGCTCCCGCAGAAGCATCCGCAATCATATCATCACTGACCATGACGGTGACCTTCCCCGGATGTTTATCAAAAAATTGACCTAACCGTGCTTGTAGCATTTCTTGAGCCTGCTGGGGCGTATAACGTTTTACGTCGGCTTCAGACTGTAATTGGACACTAAGACCTGTTAAGACATCAAAGAGTAACGTACCCATCTCTGACATACGTGGCCCGCCCGCATAGAATACGTCGTTTGGACTGCCATACAACTCCATTGCCAATTCTGAAAATGCAGGAGTTCCTCGTTTTGAAAGCATCTGCGTAGCGCGACTGTATTCTTCACACTGACGACGTATTAAACGAGTTAAAGTGGAATACTGTCCCAGTTGGTTCTGAGTATCACGTAAAATAATCCGGAATTCTTCTTGTTTATCATGAACATCAAAAGGTAAAGGCTTTTTATCGTAATACTCTTTATCAATAGCTGGAAGTTTTTTCCCTTTATTTTTAAAAAATTCCTTCCTTATGGATTCATCCCATTTAATACTATCAAGAATCCTGATTTTACGTTGCGCTTCCACAATACGCTGCGATAACTCCTGTACAATAAGTAACTCAGCCGATTCTGATGGTGTCATAATAAACCCCTTAAGATACAGGTGGTGCGATACTTACACGTGCATTCTGGTTCTGCTCAGGCAAATCATAAAAACTACTAATATTTGCTCTCGTTAATGGCGGCGGAACTTCCAATGAGGGACCATTACGACTACTCAAGTAAAGATGTTCACCATTACTGGCATAACGACTACAACCAAAGAGTACAAGTGTTACAAAAAAAATAAAACCCAACTTTTTCACTTAAATCAACTCCAAACTCTTCATCATTTTTTCCAATGGTTCATGATGTTCTTTTGATAAACGAGTTAATGGCAATCTTAATTCATTGTTCATTAACCCCATTCTATTTGCTGCCCATTTTATTGCAATTGGGTTCGTTTCAACAAACAATAAGTCATACAAAGGCATTAATTGTTCATTTAAACGTAAGCATGCTGCATGATCACCATCTAAAGCCGAGTCACATAATTTAGCCATTAGTTTCGGAACCACATTAGCTGCTGCTGAAATATTTCCCTTCGCTCCAGCCAACATCCAGGATGCTGCAGTAAAATCATCTCCACTATACACATCAATACTGCCTTCTGAAAGACGCAAAATTTGTTGTAAACGGGTCATCTGTCCCGTAGCATCCTTTATTCCCACAATATTAGAAATCTTCGCAAGTCTGGCGACTGTTTCGGGTAACATATCACAAGCTGTTCTCGTTGGCACATTGTATAAAATAATAGGCATAGCAGCCGCTTCGGCTATCTGACTATAGTGTAAATATAGCCCTTCTTGCGTCGGTCTGATGTAAGCAGGAGTCATAATTAATGCTGCATGAGCACCACATTCCATAGCTTCCTGGGTTAATTGAATACAATCTCGGGTTGCATTCATACCAGTACCAGCAATAACAGGAATTCGTTCTTTCGCCTGATCAACTACTGTTTTAATAACGAGTAGTTTTTCTTCATGTGATAAAGTACCTGATTCACCGGTAGAACCGGCTGCAACAAGACCATGGCTCCCCATTTCAATATGAAACTCGACTAATTCTCGTAAACGTGGGACATCAATCTGATCATTCTTCATGGGTGTTAGTAAAGCGACAATGCTTCCTTTAAACATAGAGTCCTCTGGTATTATTATTCTTCATACTACTAATACTACTGGAAAATGTGGGTAAGAGTAAAATTAGAAATTTAAAAAATAATATGCAACACAAATTATGGTCATTTATTCTACATAAAATGTTTTTTTTGTACTAAAATCATAGTGAAGATGAAGCAACTAGGATTTATTGTATTGAATCGTGCTCTATCACTACAGAAATCCTGAAAACTATAAAAAGGAGTTACACTATGAAAAAAATTATTGCTCCCTTATTTTTTGTTGGTGCATCAGCTTTTATGCTTGGGGGATGCACTAATACTCAAGTAGGTACTGCCGCGGGTGGTGCTGCCGGTGCAGGTATAGGGTATGCTGTATCTGGAGGCAGCGCAGTCGGAACTGTAATTGGCGCAGGGGCTGGAGCACTTGTAGGTAATGCAATTGGTCAACAGCAAGACCGTCGTGCATACTACTATGGTCGATACTATCGCCCTTATTACTACTAATACAAATGAAGTTCCCTCTTAACCTCCAAAAGAGGTTAAGAGGTTTAATTTTGTGTAATTTCCACATCAGATAACCTAGTATCTGGCTAAACATCTGAAATCGAAACCTCCAGCAAAGTCATGGGCAAATTTAGCTGCACGTTATTAGTAAATTGAGCACAACGCACCTACTCATGTACGATGAGTTCATCTATCTCTTCTTTAACAGGGAGTCATATTAGAAAAAATATGGTTCTTTAAAAACCATTGAGACAGCTGTTTCAAATGAATTTTTTTCTATTTTTCTATATGACAACAAAAATCTTAGGAATATAAAGCAATATCAGATTTCCATTGCTATACTTCTAAAAGAATTTTTAAAATAAGCCTAAATATTTGATCATTCACTCAAAATAATACAAGGATTGTAATCATGCGCTTAAAAAACAAAGTAGCAATAATTACAGGTGCCGCCAGCGGCATAGGTAAAGAAATCGCCTTAGTCTATGCAAAAGAAGGAGCTAAAGTTGCCATTGCAGATCTCAATCTGGATCAAGCCAATCTTGCAGCAGAAGAAATAAAATCTAAAGGTGGGGAGGCTATGGCCGTTGCCATGAATGTCACCGATGAAAACCAAGTGGATAAAGGCGTAGATGATGTTGCTAAACACTTTGGTGGCGTTGATATTATGGTTAGCAACGCAGGAATTCAAATCATCAGTCCTGTGGAGCAACTGGCGTTTTCTGATTGGAAAAAGCTCATATCAATTCAATTGGATGGAGCATTCTTAACAACTAGAGCTGCGTTAAGACATATGTATGCCTCTCGTAAGGGAGGAAGCGTTATTTATATGGGCTCAGTCCATTCTAAAGAAGCATCTAAACTGAAAGCACCTTATGTGACTGCAAAACATGGTTTAATTGGTTTGTGTAAGGTGGTAGCCAAAGAAGGGGCAGCCCATAACGTGAGAGCGAACGTAATTTGCCCAGGATTCGTACGTACACCACTAGTCGATAAACAAATTCCCGAACAAGCTAAAGAATTAGGAATTACTGAAGAACAAGTTATTAAGAATGTAATGCTTAAAGATACAGTGGATGGAGAATTCACTACCACGGATGACGTAGCACAGACTGCGTTATTTTTTGCTTCTTTTGAATCAAATGCTCTAACAGGTCAGTCATTGATTGTTAGTCATGGATGGTTCATGGAGTAAGGCCTATGGCTCGAACAAAAAACAGTAAAGCTGCAACACATCATCATGTTGCTTGTTGTTTTCAAGGTGGAGGCGCTTTAGGCGCCTACCAAGTAGGTGTTTTGCATGCTTTGGACGAAGCAGGCTACTATCCAAGCTGGTTTGCAGGCACCTCAATTGGAGCAATTAATGCGGCAATTGCTGCAGGCAATCCACCTAATATACGGGTTGAAAAAATGTATCAGTTCTGGGAAACCATAGCCACCCCTTCTTTTATCGAGAGCAGGCTTCTTCCCGATGATGTTGCAAGCCGCAAAATTGAACACTTTCTCTCAGCACAAACTGCATTACTTTTTGGCCAGCCAGGATTTTTTACACCTCGTTTCCCGCCACTACTCATGGGATACTATGATGCACCGGATACCTTGAGTTTTTACGACACCAAAAATTTGAAGTCGACTCTAGAACAGTTTATCGATTTTGATCGACTCAATAATTCTGAAGAGACGCGCATAAGCATTGGTGCTGTTGAAATTTGCTCCGGCGAAATGGTTTATTTTGATTCACAAAACACAAAAATTGGCCCCGAACATATCATGGCCAGCGGCGCATTGCCTCCTGGTTTTCCAGCGGTGGAAATTGAAGGGCAATATTACTGGGATGGTGGAATTTCAAGTAACTCGCCAGCAACCTACATCTTATCTGCTAATCGATGCCCTCATAATTTATTGTGTTTTGCAATTCATCTATTTGACTCCTATGGCTTATATCCAACGTCATTGGATGCCGTAATGAAACGTCGGAAAGACATAGAGTATTCCAGCCGTTTTGCGCATGCTGTGGAAATGTATCAACAAATTCACGCATTAAAAAATACCATTCACGTTCTTTCACAATATATCCCTGAAGAGGAAAAAGGAAATCCAGAACTTAAATTATGTATGGCTCGAGGTCATCAATCTACAATTTCGTTAGTTCGCTTTTTGTATGAGCACGATGAAACTGAGTTTTCTTCAAAAGATTATGAGTTCTCCAGGAAAAGTATTATGGAGCGCATCAAAAACGGCTATACGGATGGAAAAAAAGCGGTCAAACAATCACCTTGGCATAAAAAAATACCTAGTACAACGGGCATTGCTGTATACGACATGTCGCCAAATAAACATTTAAAAGAGGAGTCTGAAAAATGAATGAAGCAGACGTAGTAAAACAAGCATTTGCCATGCCACTTACCAGTCCGTGTTATCCTCGTGGCCCTTACCGTTTCATTAATAGGGAATTTTTAATAATTACCTATGAAACCGATATCGAGTTACTACGCGAAGTGGTCCCTGAACCCTTAGAAGTAGTAGAACCAATAGTCAAATTTGAATTTATTCGCATGCCAGACTCAACAGGATTTGGGGACTATACCGAATCAGGTCAAGTCATCCCAGTATCCTATAAAGGTAAAAAGGGAAATTACACGCATGCTATGTTTTTAGATGATCTTCCTCCTATTGCGGGCGGACGAGAAATTTGGGGCTTTCCTAAAAAGCTGGCTCAGCCCAAACTGGAAGTAGTTCATGAAACCTTCTTGGGTACTCTAGAATATGGACCCATTAGAGTTGCCACAGCAACTATGGGTTATAAATACGAAGCGCTTGATGTAAAAAAAGTAGCTGAATCACTTGCTACCCCTAATTACTTACTTAAGATAATTCCTCATGTGGATGGCAGCGTTCGAGTTTGTGAGCTGGTTGAATATTATCTTGATAATGTAATCATCAAAGGTGCTTGGAATGGACCAGCCTCTTTAGAAATGAAACATCATGCATTAGCTCCTGTAGCAAATTTGCCCGTAAAGCGCATTGTAAATGGGGTACATTTATTAACGGATCTCACATTACCTTATGGTCGTGTTGTGCACGATTATTTAAAATAAAGACGATGCAAAGTTTTAAAAGGAATTTGGAGATCGTTTAAAAATGTTAATTTTAATTGGCTATGTTGTCATACTTCTCTGTGTTTTTGGGGGATTCGCTTTGGGTGGAGGCCACCTTGCTGCGGTCTTTCAACCCATTGAGTTGCTTATTATAGGTGGAGCGGCCATAGGCTCCTTGATTGTTGGGAATAGTGGTTCGGTATTAAAATCATTGTTGAAAGCGCTACCTAAGGTTTTTCGTGGGGAAAAATCCATTAAGGATACTTCCAGTAATCTATTAAGTCTGTTATACACGCTGCTAAATAAGGCACGCCAACAAGGACTTATGTCTTTAGAAACGGATATTGAAGCCCCTAAAGAAAGCGCTATTTTCAATGCCTATCCTTCAATTATGAAAAACCACCATATTATTGAGTTCATTTGTGATTACTTAAGATTAATCATCACATCAAACCTCCAACCTTTTCAACTGGAGGCTTTAATCGATATGGAAATTGAATCGCATCATGAGGAGGAAATGATTCCTGCTAATGCTTTATCCAAACTCGCTGATGCCATGCCCGCCTTTGGTATTGTTGCGGCAGTTCTTGGGGTAGTGCATACCATGGAATCGATCAATCTACCTCCACCAGAATTAGGCGTTCTCATTGCACATGCCCTGGTAGGTACCTTTTTGGGTATTTTAATCGGCTATGGGTTTGTTGGTCCTGTAGCTTCAGCAATGGAACAGCACGCCAATCAGGAGCAATTATTGCTGCAATGCATAAAGGCTACAATTTTGGCGAGTTTACACAATAACCCCCCTATTATTGCCGTTGAATTTGGACGCAAAGTATTGTTTTCCGCACAACGTCCCTCCTTTACCCAGCTCAATGAAGAAATCAAAAATTTCAAGCCGGGCGCATCCTCATCCAACTCAGAAGAAGGTTCTTCTGCGGAACCCACTCCGAGTTAATGAGGTTACAACATGAATGACAACAGCAATAAAGGAAAATCTGGCGCAACCCCGATTATTCGAAAAATAAAGAAAAATCAGCATAAGCATCATGGTGGATCATGGAAAATCGCTTTTGCTGATTTTGTAACCGCAATGATGGCCTTTTTCTTGCTAATGTGGTTGATTGCTTCTCTCAATAAAGCTCAAAAAGATGGGATCTCCGAGTATTTTAAACAACCAATGAAAATCACCTTTTTTGGTGGAGAAAATGTAGGTAATCAACAAATTAATCTTAAAGGCGGCGGACCTCAAATAAAAGACACTAATGGTCAAGTTTCAACAACAGATCACCCATCGGCTCCAAATAAAAAAGCCCAAGACATTCAAGTAATCCAATCAACTGAAGATGAAACCCAAAAACTTGAAGAATTAAAGTCCAAGATTAATTTAAGTATTAAAGAAGATCCTTCTCTTGCTGGTTTAAAAAATCAATTAATGATGGAAGTAGTAAAAAATGGATTGCGCATTCAATTAATCGACAATCAAAATAAACCGATGTTTGATGTAGGTTCAGACAAACTTAATCCGGACATGGAGCATGTCTTTGTCCAAATCGCAAAACTACTTAAGAACGTCCCCAATAAAATTACCATTGAAGGGCACACCGATGCTCATCCTTACCATAATCCTGATGAATTAGAATACACTAACTGGGAATTATCGGCCCAAAGAGCCAATGCCGCCCGTCGTGCATTGGTTAAGGCGGGTTTGGATCCCGATAGAGTCGTTCGTGTATCTGGTTTTTCATCAACTGTGCCTCTTAATCTAAAAGATCCATACAGTCCTGAAAACAGACGCATCAGCATCATTGTCATGAAGAAAAGCGCCGAAAAAGAAATGATTAAGAAGAAGTAAACAGATATAACCTGGGCTTACCCAGGTTAGGAGATGTATAAACCAAAGTTAAGAAATAGAAGCGTTCAACATCCAGCGTGCTTTTTCATGAGCCCCAATACGCTCACTAAGCAACGCAATTGTCCCTTCATCATCATGTTCTTGTGCGAGTTTAACCGCGGCGTTTAAATCTTTAACTAAACTCCCATTATCTTGAGCAAGCTCACTCACCATATGATTCGCATCAACATTGGAATCACCGTCTTTGATTGTTTTTAATTGATTCAATGCGGTAAAAGTAGCAGGAGCTTTATGCCCAAGAATTAAAATTCGTTCTGCAATTTCATCGATCGCTTCTGCCAATGCTGTATATTGCATTTCAAATAATTCATGCAAACTTTTAAACTGCGCTCCCTTAACATGCCAGTGATAATTTTGAGTTTTAAGATACAATGCGTACGTATCTGCTAAAACTACTTCTAACTTTTTAATCATTGCTCCCATCATGACTCCTGACTTTATTATTCCTCATCATTTTGGATGATACACGGCAAAAATTCCATTATTTTCAAATAAAAAACCCGCCATTAAGGCGGGTTTTTAAAGAAATAGGGATAGAGAGGGGCTTACATCATGCCGCCCATGCCTCCCATACCACCCATTCCACCCATGCCACCCATATCAGCAGCAGCTTCATCTTTCTTTGGTAAATCAGCAACCATACACTCAGTAGTCAGCATTAAACTTGCTACAGAAGCAGCATTTTGTAATGCCATACGAGTTACTTTAGTTGGATCCAAAATACCCATGTCAACCATGTCACCAAAATCACCAGTAGCAGCATTGAAACCATAGTTGTCTTTGTTTTCAGACACTTTGTTTACAACTACTGAAGCTTCATAACCAGCGTTTGATACGATCTGGCGCATTGGTGCTTCAATAGCACGACGTAGGATGTTGATACCCATGTTTTGATCGTCATTGTCGCCTTTTAAAGAATCCAGAGCTTTTTGTGCACGGATTAAAGCAACACCACCACCAGCTACGATACCTTCTTCTACAGCAGCACGAGTAGCGTGTAATGCATCTTCAACACGAGCTTTTTTCTCTTTCATTTCTACTTCAGTAGCAGCACCAACTTTGATAACTGCAACACCGCCAGAAAGTTTAGCAACACGCTCTTGTAATTTCTCACGATCGTAATCAGAAGTAGTTTCTTCGATTTGAGCGCGAATTTGACCAATACGTGCATTGATTTCAGCAGCTTTACCTTCACCATCAATAATTGTAGTGTTTTCTTTGGTAACTACAATACGTTTTGCAGTACCTAAGTCTTCTAAAGTAGCAGCTTCTAAGCTCTTACCAATTTCTTCAGAAATTACTTCACCATGAGTCAGAATTGCGATGTCTTGCAACATTGCTTTACGACGATCACCGAAGCCAGGAGCTTTAACAGCACATACTTTAACAATACCACGCATGTTGTTAACAACGAGAGTTGCTAATGCTTCACCTTCAACATCTTCAGCAATGATCAACAATGGACGGCCTGATTTTGCAACACCTTCCAATACAGACAACATGTCACGAATACTGGAGATTTTCTTGTCAACCAACAGAATGAATGGATGCTCAAGCTCACAAGTCATGTTTTGTTGATTGTTGATGAAGTATGGAGAAATATAACCACGATCAAACTGCATTCCCTCAACAACAGATAATTCATTTTCAAGACTGTTACCGTCTTCAACAGTGATAACACCTTCTTTACCTACTTTATCCATTGCACTCGCAATAATAGCGCCAATTGCTTCATCAGAGTTAGCAGAAATAGTTCCTACTTGAGCAATTGCTTTGTTGTCTTTGCAAGGCTTAGACATTGCTTGCAATTTTTTAGTAATTGCTGTAACTGCTTTGTCAATTCCGCGCTTCAGATCCATAGGATTCATGCCAGCAGCAATTGCTTTATAACCTTCAACTACAATCGCACGAGCCAATACAGTAGCTGTAGTAGTACCATCTCCAGCAGTATCAGAAGTTTTAGAAGCAACTTCTTTAACCATTTGTGCGCCCATGTTCATGAAGCGTTGATCAAATTCGATTTCTTTAGCAACAGATACACCGTCTTTAGTTACAGTTGGGGCACCATAAGCTTTTTCTAATACAACATTACGACCACGTGGGCCCATAGTTACTTGCACTGCATCAGCTAATGCATTAACACCAGCGAGCATTTGTAAACGCGCATCGTCACCAAAACGTAATTCTTTAGCCATTATCTCTCTCTCCTAATGAAACGATTACTTCTCAATTACACCCATGATGTCGTCTTCACGCATCACAACTAGTTCTTTACCGTCGATTTTCACTTCGGTACCTGAGTATTTGCCGAACAGGACAATATCACCCACTTTTACTGCTAACGCACGAACATCACCGTTGTCTAGGATTTTACCAACACCCACAGCAATGATTTCACCACGCATTGGTTTTTCAGTGGCGCTATCTGGAATAACAATACCACCAGCTGTGGTACGTTCCTCTTCCATACGACGAACAACAACTCGATCGTGTAAAGGACGAATTTTCATGCTTCTATCTCCTGATTAATTAAACTTTAAAGTCAAATTGCAATGTCACTGAATGCCATATGGGGACAAGAAAATGAGTTTCAAGGGTTAAAATAAAAAAAATTTTAGTGTTTAATTTTATTCACACTCCATGATGTTCTGATATAGTTACATATATGTATTTTAAGCTCCGCATAATAAAGGTTTTCAGAATGAGAAAATGGTTTTTATTGTTATTTAGCTGCATAACTACATTTGCTCTACATGCAAACCCACTTCCGGCTGCTCAAGTATTTCATGTGAATGTAAACAAGGTTGATCCTAATACATTTGCGATTAATTTCCAGATAAAACCCCATTATTTTCTTTATAGCGACCGTATTAAATTAACCACGAAAAAGAATGGCACATTTCATTTAGGAACTCTGCGGTTCCCTCCCTCAGAGAAAAAAGTAGATAAATTAGGACATGAGTTTTCTGTCTACCGTAATCAAGTCTCTATTCCCGTTGGAATTTTAGGGAATAACCCGGGGGATGCTTTAATTGATTTACATTATCAGGGCTGTTCTGATGATGGCTTTTGCTATGCTCCTGAGACTAAGACAATTCAATTGTCCATAGACAACGATTTGGCTTTAACACAGGCGAATCTGGAGCAATCCCCAAATACCCAGTCCGCAGTTATTGAAGAATCACAAAATGATGGGGTGACTAAAATCTTTTTGAGCAACGATTGGTTATTAATTCTCTTCTCATTTTATGGCTTTGGCTTACTTTTATCGTTCACTCCATGCATTCTACCAATGGTTCCCGTTTTATCAGGAATTATCGTGGGGCATGGGAAAGAAATTACGACCAGGAAAGCATTTTTCCTCTCGTTAAGCTACGTGCTTAGTATGTCGATTACCTATTCAATCATTGGGGCTGTAGTAGCTTTGCTTGGAGCCAATCTACAAATTAGCATGCAATCACCTTGGGCTGTGGGAGTATTTAGCCTGATTTTTATTCTGTTAGCTATCTCCATGTTTGGATTTTATGAATTTAAACTACCTCATTCTTGGCAAGCGAAAATACACGGTTCCAGTAATCAAAGAGGCGGACACTATCTTGGGGCCGCAATTATGGGGTGTTTATCCACTCTAATTCTCTCACCTTGTGTTACTGCGCCACTCATTGGAGTATTAACTTATATTGCCCAATCTGGGAATGTTCTTCTAGGCTGTCTGACTTTATTTGTCTTAAGTTTGGGGATGGGTACACCTCTTTTACTCATCGGTACTTCTGCTGGTAAATGGTTACCTGAAACAGGCAACTGGATGAATACCATCAAGTCCCTGTTTGGCATTATTTTTATTGCCGTTGCAATTACCCTTATCGCTCGAATAGCTCCCCCATTGGTCAGCATGCTCTTATGGGCAAGTTTACTTATTTTTTCAGGGATTTATAGTGGTGCCCTGACCTACTCTGTAACTCATCGTGAAAAATTCAATCAAGGAATAGGACTCATTCTTCTCGGCTATGGGTTTTTGATTTTGGTTGGCGCCAGTATGGGAGCAACCAATCCCTTGCAACCCTTAACCATACAATCAGCAAGCGCTGCACCAATTAAAATACAACAGCAACAGAGCTTGAGTACAATAAAACAAGCGATAGCGGATGCTCATGGTAAACCGGTGATGCTTGATTTTTATGCTGATTGGTGCACCTCCTGTAAAGTAATGGAAGCGACTACATTTAAAGACCCTCAGGTACAAGAGGCCTTAGCGCGATTTGTTGTAATTAAAATAGATGTCACAGAAAATAATGCAGAAAATAAAGCTCTGCTTAGTTACTTTCATGTGGTGGCGCCACCAACTTTTATCTTTCTAGATGCCCAAGGAAAAGAGCTCAATCATCTCAAACTGGTTGGGGAAATTTCCGCAAATAAATTTTTAAAAACCTTAAATCAAATAGAATAACCTTAAGGACCTACCTTAATTTCAACAAATAAAAATGCATTATCTCAAAGTTATTTTGCCTCAAATTGGGTCCTTCTTTCCCGCTATCCTAAACGGATCTTTATCAAGTTTTTTGAACCCCTAATTAAAATTATTTTTTATTCAACTGCCCCCAATATAATGGAAAACATTGGTCATTATGGTTATTGCTTGATTTTGTGATTATTATTTGACCGTCTTTTTTTATGAACTATAGTTAAATAGGCAATAAGAAACCTGAAGGGCGAAAACTCCGTCTAAGGAATAGATTATGGATAATCAACTGGTTGTAAAAAAAGAAGTTTCTGCAGCAATTCCTTCAAAATATGGGGCTTTTGAGCTTTCATTATTTACGACAAATCAAGATGATAAAGAGCACCTTTTACTCACCTATGGTGCGGTACATAATGGAGATGATATTTTAGTTCGAATTCATTCGGAATGTATGACCGGCGATATTTTAGGCTCTTTACGCTGTGATTGTGGCGAGCAATTACAAATAAGCATGAGTCAAATTGCTATTGAGGGTCGCGGGATTATTATTTATCTTCGTCAAGAAGGACGAGGAATTGGATTAATTGATAAATTACGCACTTATAATTTGCAAGATCAAGGGAAAGATACAGTCGATGCGAATTTAGCATTAGGTCATGGCGGCGATGAGCGTACTTATGAAGTAGCGGCCCATATCTTAAAAGAATTACAAATTAAATCGCTTCGTTTACTTACCAACAATCCTAAAAAGATAGAAGCGCTCAATCAGTACCAATTAAATGTTACCTCCAGAGTCCCTATAAAAGGCTCTATTCATCCTCATAATGCATTTTATTTGTTGACTAAAAACCAAAAAATGGATCATGTATTTGAAGAAGAAGATCTTAAAGAGTTATATGAAAAATGCTCTTCTTTCTTAAAAAAGAAGAAACCGGTGGTGACCCTGGCTTATGCTCAAAGCTTAGATGGATCCATTTCATTTCACCGCAAAAAAAGACTTATGTTAAGTTCTCAAGAATCGCTGGTAATGACGCACAAATTACGCTCTGAAAATGATGCCATATTGGTTGGAGTCGGTACTATTATTGCAGATGACCCTCTTCTAACAGTGCGACATTATAAAGGAAACAATCCACAAGTTGTTATTTTAGACAGCAAACTGCGCATTCCTTTAACCGCACGAGTTTTGAAAAACGCTAAGCCGCCTATAATTTTCACTACCGATCAAGCTGATCCTGAAAAACAAAAATTACTTACTGAAATGAATGCCACGATCGTCCGAGTTGACGCAACAGATGAAGGCCGGACTGATTTAAGCAAAACTTTAGAGAAATTATTTATTTTGGGCATTAAAACAGTAATGGTTGAGGGTGGAAGAGGCATTATCACCAATTTTATTAATGAAGATCATGTCGATAAAGTAATCATCACAGTAGCTCCAATTTTTGTGGGCGGAGTCTCTGTACTATCGAGGGAAATAAAGGAAAGCTTAGGTTTTCCTCAATTAAAAAATGTACTTCAGTATAAGCTCGGGAAGGATATTATTATCATGGCTGACATTGAAAGGAATCTACCTTGAAAAATCATGTACTGTATTTTAATAAACCCAACCAAGTTTCTGTCTTGGAAGAATTGGTTCCCAGACCAAAAACAGATGAAGTATTAGTGCAAAATGTCATTTCGGGAATCAGTGCAGGGACGGAAATGCTTTTTTATCGGGGTTTAATGCCCACGGCTCTCTGCATGGATGCAAGCATTCCTTCATTAAGGCACAAACTGAATTATCCATTCAAATATGGTTATTGTTCTGTGGGTAAAGTCATTGAAACAGGCAATAAAAAATTAAACCATTTATTAAACCAATGGGTTTTCGTATTCAATCCGCATGAAAGTTATTTTTGTGCAAAGGAACACCACCTAATCCTGTTACCCGAGCATATATCGCCTTATGATGCTTTGTTCTTACCCAATATGGAAACAGCAATTAACTTAACATTAGATGGGGCTCCTCTAATTGGAGAAAATGTGCTTATTTTAGGACTAGGTGTTGTAGGCATTCTTACCACTGCCTTACTGCAACAATTCCCGTTAACTACTCTTCTAGGAATCGATTTATATGAAAAAAGAAGAAACTTATGCAGGGAGTTAGGAGCAGAACATGTCTTTGATGCATCCCAATCCGATCTTCATATGCAATTAAACCAATACCTGGAACAGGCACAACAGAGCACGATTGATCTTATTTATGAATTAACCGGTAATCCTGATGCACTCAACACGGCAATTGAGTTTGCAGCTTATGAAGGACGCATCGTTCTAGGGTCGTGGTATGGCAGAAAATCGTGCTCTATCGATTTAGGGGGTAGATTTCATCGAAATCGAATTAAAGTCATTGCCAGTCAGGTCAGTACTATTGCTTCTGAACTTCAAGGCAGATGGACTAAAGCGCGACGCTTTGACGTTGCATTTAAAATGTTGGAAAAAATAAAACCCTCTCGTTTTATTTCGCATAACATTCATATTACGGAGGCGGATGCAGCGTATCAATTATTAGCTTCTAATCCTAATGATACTCTATTTATCACTTTAACTTATGAGGTGTAATAATGCATTGTCTAATGTTAAGAAAGAATTTCATTGCCCAACACTTCTTAATTGGAAAAGACTTTGGGGCAGAAAATAAATGTCACTCTCACCACTATAGTTTTGAGCTGGAAATTGAAGATACAAAACTGGATTCATACAATTTTCTTATTGATATTGTTGAAGTCAAAGCACGTATTGAACAATTAATATCCTATTTCCAGGATAAAACATTAAATGAGCTTCCAGAGTTCAAAGAGCAAAATCCAAGTCTTGAACTTTTTTCTAAAATCCTCTGGCAAAAATTTAATACTTATTTTGACCTCCCTCCCAGCAGCCAAATTACAGTGCGATTATGGGAAGATGAGATTGCTCAAGCCAGCTATCGAGAAGCAAAATGCGCGTAGGATTAATCGTATATGGCCCCTTAAGTACCACTACAGGTGGCTATATTTATGATTTCAAGTTAATCGAATATTTACGTGCTCAAGGAGTAATCGTTAAGATTTTTTCACAGCAAAAAAAAGGTTTTTTGCGATTAATAAGGGATAACTTTTCGAAAACACTTCTAAATGAAGTAATTGAGTTTTCTCCTGATGTTCTTTTAGAAGATGAGATGAATTTCAGTTCGTTATTTATTCTGAATAAAAAACTAAAAAAAATGGGGAGTTTCCCCATTATAAGTATTGTGCATTTGTTACAGGCAAACGTCTTACACCATTTTTGGAATAAATGGATAACTAAAAAAATCGAAGGCCTATACCTTAAATCAGTCGATGGTTTTATCTTCAATAGCATTTCTACAGAACGCTCCATTTTCAAAATTATTGGAACACACAAAAATTCATTGATTGCTTATCCTGGGAAAGATCGGCTGCGATTGGATCCTAAAAAAAATAATATTAGGTTTAAATGCCAAAACAATAAATTCATGATTATTTTTGTTGGTAATTTATTATATAACAAAGGGTTGCATCTATTACTGCAGGCTTTATCAGAAATAGATTATAACTCTTGGCAATTATCCATCGTCGGTAATTTCTATTTTGATTTAAAATACACCCAAAAAATATTCACGATGATTCGCACTTTAAAATTGGAGGCAAATATCAAAATACATGGCTTACTGGATATTGAACAATTAAAAAAAGAACTGCTCTCAAAGCATGTATTGATTGTTCCTTCATATTTTGAAAGTTATGGAATTGTTTATACCGAAGCAATGGGAGCTGGTATTCCCGTTATTGCAAGCAACATTGGAGGAGTACCAGAAATTGTCAATGATACGATTAATGGGTTCCTAATCGAGCCAGGGGATAGCACCATGCTTCGAAATTACATTCTCAAATTAATTAAAAATCGAGACCTGCTAATCAACATGAGTTTTTCTTCTCTTTCTACTTATCAGAACTTCCCATCATGGAATGAAACCATGGCCAATGTATATGCATTTTTAAACCAAAATAACCAGCTAAGTACCACAATCAAAAAATCATTTAAATCAAAGAATCTTGTCGACAATAAGACGCATTAAGAGGTATAATTCGTTCACTTTTTTTACAGTTAGAGTTTTATGAATCATAAAGTAGGTTTTGTTAGCCTGGGTTGTCCCAAAGCATTGGTCGATTCAGAACGCATCATTACCCAGCTGCGTGCTCAAGGATATGAATTGGTATCCAGTTATCAAGATGCAGGTGTGGTAGTCATTAATACCTGTGGGTTTATTGATAGCGCGGTCAAAGAATCATTGGATACTATAAAAGAAGCAATGGCAGAAAATGGACGAGTTATTGTCACTGGTTGCTTAGGTGCTAAAGCAGAGATCATTAAAGAAGCATGTCCCGATGTCCTGCATATTAGCGGCGCACATGCCTATGAAGAGGTAATTAATGCAGTTCACCAGCACTTGCCTCCGCCTGCAGATCCATTCACACAACTTATTCCTCCTCAAGGAATTAAATTAACTCCTCGCCATTATGCCTACTTGAAAATATCTGAGGGATGCAATCAAAAATGTACTTTTTGCATTATTCCTACCATGCGTGGAAAATTACAAAGTTACCCAATGACCCAGGTTTTAACTGAAGCCCAAAAATTAAAAGACGCTGGTGTTAACGAAATCTTGGTGATTTCTCAAGATACAAGTGCATATGGGGTAGATACACGCTATCAACCAATCACCTGGAAAGACAAAACAATTAACACGCGCTTTTATGATTTGTGCGAACAATTAGGTGAGTTAGGCATTTGGATTCGCCTGCATTATGTTTATCCTTATCCGCATGTGGATGAGATTATTCCTTTGATGCGCGATGGATTGATTCTTCCCTATTTAGATATTCCATTACAACATGCTAATTCGCGAATACTTAAAGCGATGAAACGCCCAGCTAGTAGTGAAAATACCTTATTACGCATTGCTTCTTGGCGAGAAATTTGCCCTGATATTACACTGCGTTCGACCTTTATTGTTGGTTTTCCTGGGGAAACAGAAGAAGAATTTGAAGAACTGCTCGACTTTCTCGAAGAAGCACAGTTGGATAGAGTGGGTTGTTTCAAATACTCTCCGGTTGAAGGGGCCAAAGCGAATGAATTAAGTGACCCCGTTCCAGAAGAAATAAAAGAAGAACGCTATCATCGCTTCATGCAATTACAAGCAGAAATTAGCCGCAATAAGCTGGAAAATAAGATAGGTAGCGTCCAAACTGTATTAATTGATGAAGTAAATGAAGAGCAGATTATCGCACGCAGCCAAAGTGATGCCCCGGAAATTGATGGTCTTGTTATCCTACCACCAACTCCTGGTATTAAAGTGGGATCTTTTGCGGAGGTTATGATTACAGATAGTGATGATTACGACCTTTATGCCGAATTCAACAAATAGCTTGCGGTGAAGCATCACGATTCGTTATCCTGAGGAGTTTACAACGAAGGATCTCCTGATTTTACTCTCCCCTTCTTCTGGAGATCCCTCACTACATTCGGGATGACAAATAGTGGTTCGGTATGACATATCCTACCGCTATGCTCCACCCAGGTTACAGGGAGCGATTATAAATTTCTTTGCACATTGCCAATATCTCATCCTGCATGCTTTTATTCTTTACAGCGCCTGGACGCAGTAAATTTTGATGCAACAACTGATGGTGTTTCTTATATGCTTTTTTAAAAAAAGTATACTGCTCTTTACTTAAAGCACCCACTAAAAACAAATGATCTAATTGGCTCAAGGTATTGGTGTACCGAGCAGAAGAAGACTCCCCTAGATGAAGCATTAAAAACTGGACTAAAAACTCCAAATCCAACAAACCACCAGATATAGAATTTCGATCTTGATACTGTTCCATTTTGGATCTCATCGCCAATACATCTTGCAGCAAAGTAGGTTTATCTCGGGTCAATAACAATACCGATTTTTTCAATTGTAAAAAGGTGTGTCGGATCCTTGCATTCCCTGTCAAAACACGTGCTTTTAATAATGCTTGATGTTCCCAAGTCCATGCCTGATTTTTTTGATACGCCACAAAAGCATCTACATGACTCACCAACAACCCCGCGGCACCAGAAGGCCTAAGACGTGTATCTACTGTATAAAGCACTCCTGACTGGGAACGAGTAGTCAACATGTGCAAAATTTTTTGCGTTAAACGAGTAATCAATGCCTCTTCAGAGTGTTTTGCCGAATGTAAAAATACCAAATCCAAATCCGAGGCATAATTCATTTCGCGACTTCCTAACTTCCCGTAGGCAATAATTACAAAATGTGATTTTGCTTGTTCCATTTCCGGATGTCGTAAATACAATTGCTCGCTTGCGATTACTAAAACCTGATTTACAATCACTTGCGCCACATCAGACAAAAATTGCCCAATACGCACCGCATTACAGAAACCATAAAGTTCGGCACGGGCAGCCATTAACCAGTTGGTCAGTTTAAATTGACGCAATAGTTCTTCTTGCACTTCAACATCAGGATGATGAGCCAGTTTTTCTACTAATTGTCTTTGTAATTGATGCAAGGATTGAGGTCGCCATTCTTCTCCTTGATCCAACAATACTTCCAACAAGAAAGGTTGGTTCACTAATAAGGAAGTAATAAATGGACTTTGGGCAAACCAAAACAACAACTCGGTTAAAACCTGCGGATTCTCGGTTAATAAAGCAAGATATGCGCTACGCCCCACAATATTTTCCAGCAAGTGCATTACTTGTAATAAAACTTCATCCGTTTTTTCAACATGAGTCAGTTCAGCAAGCAACATAACCATAAATCGGTCCAGACGCATGCGTGCCCCTTGTGTTAACCGACGACAACGAGGGCTATGACGGAAGGAATGAATCATTTGATAGCAATGGGTTGCATCTACAAAACCTAAACTCGTTAACAAATTAATTGCCATACTTGTTTCAACATGTCCTTGCCAAAGACTGGCTAATTGATTCGCTAATAATCTTTTCTCATCTTCATAATCTTTCACTGTACCAAGTACTGAATGGAACGCATAACTGATAATCCGTTGATATTGATGTAATTTATTAATTAAATCCTCCCAAGAAAGATATCCCATAGCGAGAGTAATTTGTGTTTGTTTCACCAAATCTTCAGGCAATGAGTGCGTCTGTTGATCATTTAAACTCTGGAGGATGTTTTCGAGTTTACGTAAAAAAAGATAAGCTTGTTTTAAAGCATCGGTATGAGGTAATAATTTCTCCTGTTTTAACACAGCAAGTGCCGTCAAAGCATTTTGCTCTTGTAATTGCGGCAAGCGACCGCCACGTATTAACTGAAAATTCTGAATAACAAACTCTACTTCCCTAATCCCACCTCGGCCCCGTTTTATATCATCCAATCGTGGATTTAATTGGACTTCTCGCTCAATCATGGCCTTCATACTACGCAATGATTCAATGACACTAAAATCTACGTAGCGGCGATATACAAAAGGAACGATTAAACGCTCAAACCAGGGTTGGACTTCATCCACCTTCTCAGTAATTACCCGCGTCTTAACCATGGCATAACGTTCCCAATCACGACCTTGCTCTTGGTAATAAGTTTCCATTGCAGCCAAGCTGGAAACCAGTGGACCGCTATCTCCATTTGGTCGTAATCTTAAATCGACTCGAAATACGAATCCATCCGCAGTTACATTTTGTAATGTCTGCACAAGTTGTTGAACCAAGCGACTAAAATAATGCTGATTATCAATGCACTCCTCGCCGTCCGTTTCTCCTACAACCGTATAAGCAAAAATAAGATCCACATCAGAAGAGTAATTTAGTTCCCTCCCCCCTAACTTCCCCATTGCCAACGTATATAACTCAACTTCATTGCCAGCGTCATCACGCGGAATGCCATAACGTACTGACAATTCTTGTTTGCAGTAATCAATTGAATGCAAAATCAGCGCATCAGCGCAATCAGACCATGAACGCATAATCTGTTCTGTATTGGCAATACCGGATAGCTCAAGAAGAAGTAAGCGTAAAAATTGAGTATTACGAAATTGACGCAAGGCTCGCAAATAAGTGGCTTGAGGCAGATGGAAGGACACACTCTTCAAAGTATGAAAGTACTCTTCACGTGACAGCAAGGAACAGCACTCATCTTCCATAAGTAATGTTTTTAATAATTGAATCTGTCGCGATGCATAATCACTAATAAGAAGTAACTTGATGGCACTTTCACGCAAAGGGTGGTGCAAATCGGATAGATGTTTTTCAATGAACCATGTTTTTGCTTGTAATAACTCAGGAATTTCTATTTGCATAAATTTCTTATTTTTCATTCCCAAAATTAATACTCTCGTTATATTATAATCTATAAAAGTCAATAACAATTCTATAGATTCAAAATGATTCGATTAATTCTGATTACATTTATTTGTTTCTCTTCTTCGCTCTTTGCTGAGGGTGAACCTTTAAATGTAGGGATTGAAAGTTTTGATCCCCCATTCGTCATGCAAGGAAGTCATAATGAAGCCTATGGTTTCGATGTTGATATGATGAACAGTCTATGCAAAATCATGAATAGAAAATGTGCCTTTCATGTGATGCGTTTTGCTCAATTAATTGATGCCGTTGCGAACAAAAAACTAGATGCGGCGGTCAGTTCGATAACGATTACGAGCGATCGCGCTAAACAAGTCAATTTCAGTTTACCTTATCTACTCAGTTATTCACGGTTTTTAGAGAGAAAAACCCTTTCCAAAGAACCTTTTAACCTGGATTTGTTAAATACTAAAACAATAGGACTGGAATCGGGGACCGTATTTTTAGACCAACTTTCACAGATGGGAGTAAAAAATCCCAATATTAAGGAATATCCTGGCATTGAAGACCAACTCTCGGCATTAGGTAGAGGCGATGTAGATATTATTCTGCTGGATAATGCAACTGCTGTTTATTGGGCATCTAATTCTGGAGACACATTTAAATTAATAGGTCCACCATACATGTACGGTAATGGCTATGGTATAGCCATTAATCCAGCGGATCAAGACTTATTAACAAAACTAAACCAAGCCCTCGTCCAATTCCAAAATTCAGAGGATTTTAAAGTAAATTATAATAAATATCTGTTTGAATTCTAAGCGTACCGGTGAATAAGTACAACTTGAGAAGTTTATTTTCTTAATGTAGAAAGCCTGTTCTCAGGCTTCTTGAGAAAATCATATTAATGTAATGTTTGTCCTTGAGTAAGGCAACGTGTAATGACTTGTCGCGTTACAAAATCGCCCTGACTTACCCCATACATTGAATTAAAATGTTTTGCTAAAGTGACAACCCATTCGGATAAACGGAAACTCATTTTTTTTTCTGTTTGGTCCACAACAATTTCAAAAAGACCTAATGAGTCACTTTCACGTTCACTCGCATATTCTTCCATAATCACACGGGCAGCTTGCAAATCTCTGTCTCTGGTAGGCCAGTTTTGACTCATATTATTCTCCCTAAAAAGCATGATTAGGTCTCTGTAATCTTGCATTATCTTGAGATAATTTTCAAAAATTACAAGAGCAGAAATAGAGTCATATTGTCTCATATTTTGACCAAATTTTCAAGATGCAAGGAGGCTTATAATGGGCTTGTTGGGTTCGGTGAGCACAATAAAATACAACACTATTGATACAACATCGTAGAATGTTTTCTCAAGACAGCATATGATATAGTACTTATCCAAATTAAAAAAACTACTCCTATGGCTTATCATATTTTACCTTCGATTTTATCTGCGGATCTCACGTGTCTGGGCAATGAAGTAGAATCCGTAATGAATGCGGGAGCAGATTTTATTCATTTCGATGTCATGGATAATCATTATGTACCCAATTTAACATTTGGACCGGCATTCTGTGAGGCTTTTCTCAAACGTTTTCCGAAACTCCCCATCGATGTCCATCTAATGGTTGAACCTGTTGATGCACTCATTGAATCATTCGCAAAAGCAGGAGCAAAGCGAATTAGTATTCATCCAGATGCCACCATACACCTAGATCGCAGTTTAAATCTTATTAAAGATTTAGGATGTGAAGCAGGTCTTGTATTAAATCCATCAACACCCATTGAGGTTTTGAGCTGGTGCGCTTATAAACTCGACTTTGTCCTGATCATGACCGTAAATCCCGGCTTTGGGGGACAAAAGATGATTACTGAAATTATTGATAAAATCCCACAAATTCGCAAACTCTATCCTAAACTTGATCTGTGTGTCGATGGAGGAGTAACCATAGATAATATTGCTACGTTGGCGCGCGCGGGTGCAAACCAATTTGTAGCCGGTGCGGCGGTTTTCAAGAGCAAAAATTATAAAGAAACAATTGATGCCATGCGAAAAGAATTAGCAAATATTCAAGAAAATTAAATAAGAATAGTTATGAAAAAAGTTATTTTACTCATATGTGGACTTATTAGTTCCCAGGTTTGCCTTGCCCTCTCGGGGGAAGCCTACATGGAACGTTTTAATACCTATCTATCCTTTACCCAAAATCTTCCATCAGCTGCAACACCCAGCGCAACTTTTTTGGATTTTATTAATGGTACAACTCCTTTATCTACAAAATTGCGTGAAAAGTGGCTGTATGAATTGGCTAAAAATAGAGATTGGACTCACTTCAGTCAATATTATCAGCCCTCTAATGATTTGAACCTCGTTTGCTATGAACAAATTGCAAACTACAATACAGGCAAAGAACAAGAGGCATTAAAAGCATCTATTCCATTATGGCTAAGCGGTGATTCAAGACCTCCTTCTTGCAACAGTTTGTTTGATTTGCTTCTTAAAGATAATAACTTTGATCAAAATTTAATTACTCAACGAATTGACTTAGCTTTGGAGCAACGCAATATCCAATTAGCGCGTTATTTATTAAAACAATATAAAACACCTCATACAGCTGAGTTAAATAATTTAAATGCCGTTCATCAAAATCCAGAGAACATCATTAAGTTATCTCCGGGTGGATTAAATAGCAGCATCTACCTTTATGGTCTCAAGCGTATGGTTTCGATTAATATGATTAAAGCGCTTAAGTTATGGCAACAAAGCAAAACGCAAAAAATGCTGAATCCAGCTCAGCAACAAGCATTTTTAGCTCATATTGCCCTTTATAAAGCCATGCGCAATCATGAGGATGCCTTACAATGGTTCAATAAAGTGAAACCACAGTACTACAATGATGTATTATTGGATTGGCAAATCCGCTTTGCTTTAAAAAGAAAAAACTGGACACAAGTCACTGAATTAATTAATGATTCGAAACGTAAAGATGAGCCCTGTTGGCAATACTGGCTTGCACGTTCCTTAGAGGAGCAAGGAAAAACAGCAGAAGCGCGAGCAATCTATGAGCCTTTAGCAAAAAATAGACAGTATTATGGATTTCTGGCCAGCCTTCACCTTAATAAAAAGCCCAGTTTTAGCAATGAAATACCCACAACAAACTTGGATGTATTGAACCCCTATCAAACATTTATTGATCAAATCCAAGCCCTCTACATGAGCAAACAAACGCTTCAAGCATCACGCTTGCTCAATGATTTCATTAGTGAATTACCTAAAGATGAGGCAAGCGCATTAGTCTACTGGATCGATCAAAAATTGCAATGGCATGGTAAATCGGTCTATTTAAGTAATAATGAAACCTTAAATAATCAACTTTCATTAAGGTTTCCGTTAGCTTATAAAGACAGTATTTCACTGTACTCTAAAAAATATGCTGTTGCGCCAGAATTTATATACGCCATTATTCGTCAGGAAAGTGGCTTTAGAGATGATGCTACTTCTTCGGTAGGAGCTCGAGGTCTAATGCAAGTCATGCCTTATACCGCGAGAGTGGTCTCAAAAGCAGACAAGATTCCCTATAATGATCAAAAGCAGTTGTTTCTATCTCAAAAGAACATCAATATTGGAGTGGCTTATTTAAAACAGCTTGCAAAGCGATTCGGCAATCACCCTATACTCATTGCTGCAGCCTATAATGCTGGGCCAAAACAAGTTGTTTATTGGTTAAAAACCCACCCACCTAAAGAAATTGATGTGTGGATAGAGACCTTGCCCTGGCAAGAAACCCGTAATTATTTAAAAAATATTATGGCGTTTTATATCGTATATCAATATCGCTTAGGGCAAAAACCTAATCTGGGGAATTTTTTAGAACCATTATAACTGAGCCTGGCACAATGCAGCGGAATCTAGATCCTTTTGCAGTAATTCCGACTGTAACGCTTCCAATTTACCTTAAGTTTTCTTGGCAGCCATTGAGCCTCCGTGCTGCTACTCGATCGCAGCATCCAGGAAAAAGGAGCTTAGCGCCTCAAATCCTTGGATCCCGCGGAAAAGCCGCGGGACGTGGGTATTGGTTATAAGCCAAAAAAAACTTAAGGTGAATTGTAAGGTGTAATGAGGGCTCTCCCACTGGGACTCTATCTTATGATAGGAGCTCCCTCGTTACTCTCGGAATGATGTGCTCAAATGCACTTTCACGGCTACAATGCTAAATAACTAAACGAATAATAAATTCATAGTCTGGGTACACACAAATAGAACTTAGGTTATTCAAATTATCAGAAAAAGCCAAACCTCAGCCCATCCACGTATAAAGCTAATCGCACAAATTCTAGACTAATTGATCTATAATTATACAAGTTCAAGCAAAAAGCTAATTCAACTTATGCTTTAAGGGCGATGTCTTATGATCAAGGAAACCCGCGCTGTTTGTCTCTTGGGAATGACGTTTATTCTCATTGGCTGTGCTCCGACAGCTTATGTGGTTGGAACAACAAATCAACCCATCCAATATACTTATGCCCCTGGGTATAATCCGCCACAAGTTGCTTATCCAGACGTGCCCGTAGATGCTGATACATCTATAGACAGCCCTGAAGTTATCCAGCAAGAACAAGAAATCAATGCTATCAATGATGCTCTTGCTATAAAAGAAAAACAAGATGAAGCTGCACGACAACAAGCAATTCAGTTGCAACTGAATGCTTTGCCAACACTTCAGTACCAGAGAAATTAAATGATTTCTCATGTGGTTAATAATTTGTTTAAATAACTTGAAGAATTAGTCCAACTTTTTAAACGTACTTCAATCAAGAAGAAGTACGTTGTATTTTTTTAAAAATTAGATTTGGAAAGGAAAGCAAACAGCGAATCTGTTTGCTCATTTATAACTTGCAGAAGGCGCGCAAATATTAGCAATAAAATGTTCCTCCAAAATTTCATTGAAGAGCTCAATATCTTCCTTGGAAACTGTATCGTTATCCAATAACTCTAACATTCGTTCCAGTTCTTCGTTTTCGAATTTCGTAATCAAAGGAAGACTGATCAATCTTTGGACAACTGCATCTTGCTCTAATATATTATTGGGCTGACAGATTTTTTCAATATTCTTAACATTTAACATACCTGCTAGTTGTAAATGTTTCATGAAATGAAATGCCCCAACACCTAACTTGCTTACCATGGATAAATCATCAGCACTATCAAGATCGACGAGTGATGCCTGGTGTAATAATAAAATATTTTTCGCAAAAACATTAGCATTTTGAGGGTTGTTCTCAACCAGCTCAAAATAGCTACACAAAGGGTAATGTTCTGCTACAAGCTTTTTAGCCCCTTCATAAATTTTGCTGATATATTTTTCTTGTCTTAAAAAAATGTCAATTGCATTAGTATAGTAGCTATCATTTTCCAGCATTAAATTTAGCAAATCGAGCGTAGCACCCATATGCTTTTTAGAAATTGAACTAGCCCAAAGTCTCTCGACAAGACTTTCAACATTGTAGGCATGTTCTTGAAGATTAATAAGCAATCGGGAAATTTCAAGAGATTGTTCTGGATAATCAAGCAGCAATTCAAAAGTAGCTAAATCAAGTACACGTTGTTGATGTAATTCGCGCGCACTTTGGGCTACGTTTGCATCAAATCGCGAAGCTTCAAATAAACGGTCTAATGAAATTGCTTGGGAATCAATATCTAATTCTTTTATCAATCCTAACAAATTGACGGCCCCACCGACACAGCTAATATTGTTGGAAATAATTAACTCAAGCTCACTAGTCATTGGAATTTTGACTGCTTTCAGCATCTTGAATAATGAAATTAGACGGTTACCATAATCAGGGTGGTCTGAAAGAAGTCTTATCATGCGCTCATCCACTCCCAAATTTAACCTTTTTAAACGGTTAACAAATTCAGTGGTTGACGCTGATGCTTTTGAATCGTTGGATAAAGCTTGCATCATCGATTGAGTGCTGTTATTTTCCACTGGCCCAGAATCTTGGCAATTAGTAGTGTCAGCCATAACTGTCCTTAAATTGTTCTCTAAGGCCAAAATATAACACAAAATGACAGCACTAAGCAAAAAATTTCATTATTTAGAGATTTGGTTTACTGCTGAATTGATGTTTTTGGATCATATCAATGAATTCATCTAAATAAATATCTGCACTTGTTTCTTTAGTAATTAAAGACAACATTTTTTCTAATTCTTCTCTATGGAATTCCTCAAATAAAGGAAGACTGGTAAACAATTCAATAACTTCAGGATGGGTAAGAATAGGATTGCTATATCGACAAACCTTTTTATAATTTTCAGCATCTAACATATCTGCTTGCTGCAAATGGGTCAAAAAATGAAACTCCCCTATTCCTAATTTGCTTGCTATTAATACATCTTCTGTTTTTTGATAATCAATTAATGATGCGTGATTTAATAACAAAATAATATTGGCAAGAATATTGGCATTTTTTGGATTCTTCTCAATAACCTCGAAATAACTTGGTGCAAGTTTCTCTTGCGCAACAAGCTTTTTAGCGCCCTCATAAATTTTATGTATATATTCTTGTTGCCTTAAAAAAATATCGAAACATTCAAAATAATAGAGGTTTTTACTTAAAAGCATCGTAAAGAGCTCGATTACTGTACTCATATTTTTGACGGAAAATTGATGGAGCTTTTTAATGATCTCCGCCGTTGGATAAGCGTGTTTTTGAAAATTAACGATTAAATCAGCAATTAATAAAGAGTCCTGAGGATAGGCGAACATAAGATTCAAACTTGCTAAATCAAGTGAATCATGAGTTTTCAGAATTTGCATCCCTTGTTTTAGAGTTGTTTCAGATTTTGCACTCGCCAATAAACGTTCTAGAGAAATAAATGCAGGATCGACCCCTTCTTCGTGCATAAATTCTAACAAGTCAACCACGGCTCCAGCATAAGCCACATTACTTGCAATGGCATTATGAAGCGTATCATTCAATTCAATCTTATATTTCTTTAATATACTGAATAAGGAAGTGAGACGATTGAGGTATTGGGGGTTCTCTTCAAGAGTTTTCATCATTCGAGCTTCAGGTTCTAGACCTAAATTAAATAGACGATTATTAATTTTATTTTGTGTTCCACCATTGAATTTAAGATATGCCATTTGCCGCCCTCGCTCTTACTATCCTGTGTTCATCTTATCTTTTTTTCTCAAACAAAAGACCAATAAAATTTATTGTGACCAAAAAAAGAGTCATCTAGCCACAAATATTAACAAAGAAAAGAAATTTAAAATACAATAAATAATAAAAATACAAATCCATCTTTTCTTCACTGTCATTGTATTATTAATTATACCCCCAAATGAACAATTTATTTTCAATGGAATCACTTAATAGTCACTTAATGTTTTTTTTGTATAATCCCTTCTATTAGGTAAATTGTGACCCACATTATCAAATAAGACTCACAATGACCTAACTTAAACTAATGTAAAAAAAGCATTCTTAAGGGGAGAATCATATGGGCGCAGAAAGTAAAATTGTTGGAAAACAAATTGACGATCTTAAAGATTACACCGATACCGTTGCAGCCGTTCACTTATTAAAAGAAGTTGTTACAAATGGAGCAGTAATTACAGTAGGCTCAGCGAAGAAACTTATTGATGTAGAAAACTCAAAGAAAGAACCAAAAATTGGAAATATCGTTAAAGCGATTTTAGCACAAGCAGGCAAACCCGGAGAGTCAAAAAGTCAATGGGTAGAAGAAGACAGCAAGTTACATCTTGAAGCCGCAATTACTATTGGTGGCGCTGTTTATACTGTTGATATGATTTATGATGGGCTCCATGACGATAAACAAGAATATACTGTAAATATCACCAGTAAATTAAATGCAGAAGTTAGCCGAGGAAAATTATTTTTTGACCCAACTCAGGCCGCATCTGTTAAATTAATTTACGACAAAGAAGGCGATCTTCATGCGGTAACTAAGAAAGGGCTATCCGTAGAAACCAAATCGTTTATTCCACATGCTTATCAAACTGAAATATTAGCCAAATTTTGCAACAGTCTGAAAAAAGGGGAAGAACAACGGCTCGCAGTTATGGGAACAGGTTCAGGTAAAAGTATTGTTATGGCAGGTATTGCTCAAGCTGTTGGACGCACAGTCATGATTGTTCCGGATAAAACCTTGGTTGATCAACAATCACTTGAAACACAAAAGATGCTTGGAGCAGGTGTCGTCAACGGTAATACGCATACGCCTAACGTTTTCACTTTAGAAACTCTTAAACGAAATGTCGACGTTGATTGGGATAGTCCGTTGACCGAATTGGATATTCAATCAATCAAAGAATATTTCGCAAAAGTGATTGCCGATGATTCTTCCGTGGAGCATTTTGATCAAATAATTTTACAGGCCGAGCATCCTTTATTCAAGTTTATTGCCGGTGAAATTAAAGATTCCATGGTGTTAATCGATGAAAGTCATCGTCATACATTTAATGAGGAAGATGCTCAAATTTTGCAAGGGTTAAAGGAACGCAATTCAATTCTTGCATTAACAGCGACACCGACTTCCAAATTGTATGATCTTTTCTCAGGCGAGCCTTTGGATGATTTAAGTCTTGGAGCTGCAATTGAGTTAGGAACCATTCGTCCAATTCATCCCGAAGTAGCTTATTTAGCAGAGAAAGATTTAGTTACCGAAGCGGTACTCCATTACTTTGATGATTATTATCTCACAGAAGGAATGAATGGTTATACTGATCCTGTTGAATTAAAAGAACAGATCAAGAAAAAGCATACAGGAATTGGAGATAATCTTGCTGAAGAAATGGCTATAGAGCAAGCGTTGGAAATGAACCGTATCCGTTGTCAACGCAATATGGCCTTTTCTGATGACAAAGCAACTCGTGAGAAAGTAGCTGCAACGTATCAGAAAATTGCAAACGGAGATGGAGCTACCATTGAACAATACCAAGCTAAAGTTGCTGAACTCAGAAGAGATTCTGAAATTGAAGCTAAACTGCAATTGGCTAAAAAATTCAATGGCGCGATTGCCAAGACAACAATAGAACAAGGAGTCCCTGTACGCGCAGTGGATTTAAAAATGGATATCGATAAAGAACAGCAAAAAGATATTCAAAGAACAATCAATAGCTTTGCACTTGCCCTTGTCTTTAATGAAAAGCCTACAGATCTTGCGGAGAAGGACCGAACTCATAAACTGGAAGAATATGTAAAAGACTGGGATCAACATATTGTGAAATATAAGATAAAAAATGACGATATCCATGAGATGTTTTTATCTAAGCTGCAAGGGTGTGAAGGAAAAAGCAGAATAAAATTAAATGAAGCGCTGAGCAAACTGGGAGCACCCATTTCCAAATTACCAGCAGAACAAAAGGATGCCATTACCAAATTGATTTTGGATAGAGCAGAAGAAATAGTGGCTAACATCAAAACCTCACAACCTATAGCGGATATTGTGGCTAAAGCTGCTCCAGTTGACTTAAAGGCATTAAAAGCAACTGAGAATTATGCCAGTGCCATTGATATGGGTACAAAGCAATCTTCAATTGATGACCAACTGGCTCAGATTGAAGTAGGTCTAAGAACGCATATCGTAGCGGACCAGGTCATTGCAACAGGAGTAAGTATCAGAGATATCTTAAACGTGCAAATTATAAATACTAATTCGCCAGTTATTGAATCTGATATAAATGTGATTAACGGAATTCTTTCAGGACCGCAGGCAACGGGTCGTTGTGTAAGAAACAAAGACGTTTCAGCTCGCGCTCAACAATACATTGATCAACGATATGAAGGTAAAGGTCTAATTCTTACTGTAGAAGAGATCATTCATCCTAAAGATTCGGCAGCAAAAACAAGAACAGTGATGTTGAACCGAGAAAAACAGGCAAAATTAGAAGAACAAGCCATTATTCGGATACAAAGTGTAGTAAGAGGCTATCAAGCTTCTAGGCTGTTTCAACAATATAAACCGTTACCTCAGGATATTGAGAAACTCAAGGAAGACTTGGATATAGCCAAAGGCACATTTAATGATACGCAAAAGGCCTTAGAAATCAAAGGAAAAATAAAAGACAAGCTCGTAGAGTTTGTTGAGGCAGAAAAAGAGTTATCACTTATTCCCGGAAGAAAAGTAGGAGGTAGTCTTCCACCGGAATTTGGTAGAAACCCATATTTCTATCTTCAGTGGGTAAGAGAAACTCTTTTGAGACCAACACTGGGAGTAGAAGAAGGTAAGACGTCGAAAGAGGCGATCGAGGGAATAGAACAACACATAGACGTAATAGACAAGGAAATAGAACAACTAAAAGTTAAGAATAGTGAGCTTGAAAAACTAATCCAACAAGGAAGCTTGTCATTGAAAAAAATGCAAGAAACAGCAGCGCAGTTGGAAGACAAACTTGGAATAAAACAAGAGATCACTTATTAATTAATGTTCTTTTACTTGATTAAACCTCCGCCTCGGCGGGGGTTTTTTTATATTTAGGATTAAAACCTGCTATAACTCAACCTAAAAAAATTCAAGACCAGAAGGACTCATTAATATATTATTGTCCCGTGGTATTTCTCACAAAGCGAAACAACACATGATCGGTGCGCATCGCAGATTCCTGCAGCGCTTCCTTTGGACTCAGAAGACCTGCAAACATTGCCTCTAAGACTTCATCGTTAATGCCACGAATCTGATTTTGTGGACCAAAACGTTGTAACGGTTGTTCATGTAATTCACCTGATAAATCCGTACGTGCCATTAATAAAGTAGGATGGGTACTGCTTTGCAAAATATCAGCATAGATCCCTTGTAAACCTATGGGAAGATAACCTGTATGCTCATGCCATCGCTTTTGTGTTTCAGGTTTTGCAATAAACGCAAAAAATTGCGCTATTCCTTTATAATGTTCTTTCGATTGCCCCGCTACGGCCCATAATGCAGCACCTCCTGCAACATTAGCGTGCCTTATCGGACTTACTGCAGTATCCAAAGGCATACTGGCGATGCCTAAACGGAAGGGTACCAAGGAGGATAAACTGTTATAAGCCCCAGAAGATTGACTAAATAATGGACAAGCACCACTCGTAAATAAAATGGTGGCATCATCCACCCTCCCTGCATATTTAAAATAATGCAGTGAATGCCAACGCTGCAAACGTTCAAAATGACTGGCTAATTGTGGTGTTGCATAAGCAGCACGTACAGGATTATCCTGTGTTAATGGTAATCCATGAATCGCCAAAAAGGATTCAAAAAGCACCCAGCCCGGATACGCGGTGGTATAAGTGCAATCATAACCCGCTTTTTTTAATTTTTTTGCCAACACCTCCATATCAGACCAAGTGCGGGGAAAATTAGCTTGGGAATAACCTACTTTGGCAAGAATATCTAAGTTGTAATACAAGGTAGCAACTGAGAGGTTAAAAGGCAAAGCCATCAATTGTCCATTTTTACTATAAAACTCGCGGACCGACGGGATAAAATCCTCTTTGGGTAAGCTCATTCCTTGTTCCCGCATCAATTCGTCTACCGGTTTGATTACTCCATTAGGTGACTCCATTATTGCAGTACCAACTTCAAAAATCTGCACGATTGCCGGCGAATGATGGGCTCTAAATGCGGCAGCAAAACTTGTTAGGGTTTCTACATAATTTCCTTTATAAACAGGTTTAATCAAGTATTCACTTTGACTTTGATTAAAATCATCAGCAAGTAATCTAACTTCATCACCCAAATGCCCTGCCATTCCATGCCAAAATACCAACTCAACCCGTTTTGCCTGGGCCGAGAAAGTTGAAAAGATAATGAATAAAAAAAGAAATAATTTTTTCATGCGAGTAAGTCAGGATAATCACTAAAAACCGCATCCACGCCCCAGCCAAATAACTTGTTAGCCAAACGTCTGCGATTCACTGTATAAGCACATAGAATATAACCCGCAGCTTTGATTGCCTTTACCCGCTGCTCAGTTAACACTCTCCGATTAAAATGAATAGAAAAACAATCTAATTGCTTTGCTTTTTGTAACCATTGCTCATCCCATTCATGCAGTAGCAAACCCAAGGGCATTTCCGGAGCAATACTTCGACATAACAAAAGAGCATCCCAGGAAAAACTTGACACTAAAGGTAACTCTTTACCTTGTGGCCAATAACGTTGAATATGACTCATCACCGCAACGGCTGTTTGTTCTTCTGCTCCTGGATAGGGTTTAATTTCTACATTGGCCTGTACGCCTGCAAAAGACAACCATTTCAATACTTCTTTAAAATGAGGAATAGACTCGCCTTTAAATTGCCGTGAAAACCATGAGCCTGCATCCAAAGATTGCAAATAACTAGCTTCAACCATGCCTACTTCGCCACGTCCGTTAGTGGTTCTTTTTAAATTATCGTCATGAATAACAAAAGGCTCTCCATCGGCACTACACATTACATCAAACTCAATGAAACGACATCCTAAAGTCAACGCTTTGTCAAATGAAGCCAATGTATTTTCAGGAGCATAAGCTGCAGCGCCTCGATGCCCAATAATTTTTTCAACAACCAACAAATTAATTCCCCTTGTTTAAATACTTGTTTTTTATATCAAGCTTGCCATTAGGTCTAACTACTAATCTTTTACGTTTCGCGGCTTGTCCGCGGGAGGTAGAAAGAACTTCAAATCAATGACAGTGCACTCATTGTCTATTGCTTGCGATTCGAAGCAACCTCAACCATCGCTGTTAATATCAACTCGTTACTGACGGTTAATGCTGGTGCTGAAGCTGATTCTCCTGCCATCATAGTATTCATTGTCTTAGCTTGATAAGGACGGGGTATAGAAGGATTATTTCCTTCAGCAAAATTTAAACTACTAAGGCTGTAATTTTGCCCTGGATAGGCTTTATTAATACGAGCAAGCTCATCATTCACTTGTTGATACAACCGCTCTCGAACTTGACTTAACACAGCCTGTGTTTCATCAAAACTTGGTTTAAAATCAACACTGGCTATTTCATATTTTGCCCCTGGTAAGCTTACATCTTTGGCATTTTTATAAATATCAGTTAATACGCTTTGGCTTACTCGTGCTTGTGCTTGTACAAACAACTTTTCAAGACCAGAGTTATCTTGTGAGCGATCGAATTCGGTCAAATGCCACTCCCCTTTTGCTATTTTATTCAATCGCTCCATAATGTCAGCTCGCGCCTTCACCAAATCAGCACTGCTTAACGTCACATTGATATTGACTCCTAATAAAGCAGTTTGAGTTGTCACCCACTGCTTTGCTGAAAGTTGAAAATCTATTTTATCAAGGACCAATTGAGGCCGTGGAATAGGTGGCGGTATAATCCCTTCAGCAAAGGCAAACGGCGTAACTAGCATTAAAGTCAGCATTCTAACAAATACTTGGCGCATAACACTCTCCAGTTTGATGAATAATCAAATAAGTGTATACCAGCATACCTAAAGACACCAAATTATTAACTGTACCATTGATTTAATCAAAAAATAGGAATATAACTTCTGCAAAATATTTGCAAGAGGAGCAAAAGCAATGATTTCTGTGGACAATATATCAAATACTAACCAAATAATAGCCGATGATGATTTCCTCGATTACGCCCTCTCTCATGGTTTTGGTGACTTACATTTCAAAGTAGATCCCATAACTGGAATGAAAGCAATAATCGCCATTCACAATACCAAATTAGGTCCTGCTTTAGGTGGTTGTCGTTTTATTGAATATCCTAGTACCTACGCTGCGATTCAAGATGCAATGCGCCTTGCCCGAGGAATGAGTTTCAAAGCAGCATCAGTGAATTTGCCTTTAGGCGGCGGTAAATCAGTCATTATAAAACCTAAGGGCCCATTTGACCGTGCTCAGTACATGCATCAATTTGGTCGGTTTGTTAACGAATTAAATGGCCGCTACATTACTGCTCTTGACAGCGGTACTGAATTACCAGATATGGACATCATTGCAGAACATACTCCTTATGTAGCCAGCTTATCTAAGTATGATGGCGATCCATCCCCTTCTACTGCTCGAGGTATTCTTCGCGGCATTCAAGCAGCAGTTGCGTTCAAACTAGGAAAAGAAAGCCTGAATGGAATTCATGTAGCCATCCAGGGCTTAGGACATGTTGGATTTTTACTGGCCAGACACTTACATGAATTAGGGGCTACTCTAACAGTTGCAGATGTATCTGCAGCCGCTGTCGAGCGCGCTGTAACCGAGTTGGGTGCTAAATCAGTAAGTACGGATCAAATTCACAAAGTTCCTTGTGATGTATTCGCTCCTTGTGCATTAGGTGCGATTATCAATGACATCACCATTTCTCAATTGCAAACTACAATTATCGCTGGTGCAGCCAATAACCAGTTAGCTCATACCTATCATGGAAAAAGATTACATGATAAAGGCATTTTGTTTGCAGTGGACTATGTCATTAATGCTGGAGGATTAATTTTTGCTGCATCTAAATACCTCCATACTCCCGAAGAACAAATTAACCAACAGATTGATGCGATTTATAGCCATCTAACTGAAATCTTCGCTTTGTCTGTTAAGGAAAATCTACCTACTAGCGAAATTGCAGATAATTTGGCAAAAGAGAAATTATCTTAAAAGAACGAACGATATGAAACACTTAAGCCTAACTTCTGAACTTTATGAGTACATGCTGGATAAATCTTTGCGTGAACACCCTTCCCTAACCGGGCTACGCAAAGTGACATCCACCATGGACCTGGCAAACATGCAAGTTGCACCGGAACAAGCACAATTTATGCAATTGCTTTTACGCTTAGTCCGCGCAAAAAATGTTTTGGAGTTAGGAACATTTACTGGTTATAGTGCTTTGGCCATGTCTTTAATGCTTCCTGATGATGGGAAACTGATTACCTGTGACATCAGCGCAGAATGGACAAGCAAGGCACATCCTTTCTGGAAAGAAGCCAAGCAAGATCATAAAATTGAATTACGACTTGGTCGAGCATTAGACACATTACATGCATTAATCGCTGAAGGTTGGGAGCAAAAATTCGATTTTATTTTTATAGACGCCGATAAAACCAATTACGTGAATTATTATGAACTGGCATTAAAACTGATTCAACCTCAGGGATTAATTGCTATTGATAATATATTCTGGGATGGTAAGGTAATCGATGAAAATGAAACGGGTGGACAAACCAGAGAAATCAGAAAACTTAATGAATTGATTAAAAATGATCCACGCGTATTTATTAGTTTGTTACCTATAGCTGATGGATTATTTTTAGTACAGCCATCTTAAAGACATAAGGTAGCCCGGGTGAAGTGCAACGAAACCCAGGTTTTCAAAATTCCTGGGCCTGCAGTGCAGCACCCAGGCTACGTGTCATGTTTTTCCCCTCTCTTGAGGAAAGGATTTTTATAAGTACCGAATACTTTTAAAGGAGCAATAAACAATGCAAACAAACAACAACCCTTGTGGATTAGATGGTTTTGCTTTCCTAGAATTTTCAGGTCCAGATAAAAAATGCCTACATCAACAATTCACCGATATGGGTTTCCAAGCAACTGCACTCCATAAAAACCAAGACATCACCTTATTTCAGCAAGGTGAGATTCAATTTATCGTCAATGCAGCAACAAATTGCCAAGCTGAAACACACAGCAAGACTCATGGATCGGGTGCCTGCGCCATGGGATTTAAAGTAAAAAATGCTAAAGCAGCTTTTGAATATGCACTACAACATGGAGCGATAGCCTTTGAAGATTGCACACACGCACATCATGGTTTACTTGGAATTCAAGCAATCGGCGGGAGTGTGATTTATTTTGTTGATGATCAACATCAACCCTTCTCCGGCCATTGGGAACACCAAGGTAATAAAAAGGTTGAGGGTAATGGTTTAGTGATGATCGATCATTTAACCCATAATGTATTCCGGGGCAATATGGATAAATGGGCTCAGTTCTACGAATCCATTTTTAACTTCCAGGAAATTCGTTATTTTAATATTAAAGGGAAAATGACTGGCTTGTTAAGTCGCGCCTTAGGTAGTCCTTGTGGAAAAATTAAAATCCCTTTAAATGAATCGAAAGATGATTTGTCACAAATTGAAGAGTTTCTTCATGAATACAAAGGCGAAGGCATCCAACATATCGCATTAACTACTGAAAATATTTACGATACGGTACATTCATTAAGAGAACAAGGCGTTAAATTCCTCGATGTTCCCGATACCTATTACGAAATGTTGCATGATCGTCTTCCTTGGCATCACGAACCAGTCAAGCAACTTCAAGAAGAAAAAATCTTGATCGATGGTGAGCAGGATCCGAAACATGGATTATTACTGCAGATCTTTACTGAAAATATTTTTGGTCCTGTATTTTTTGAAATTATTCATCGCAAAGGGAATCAAGGATTCGGTGAAGGTAATTTTCAGGCACTGTTTGAGGCTATTGAACGTGATCAGATCCGACGCGGTACCTTGAAAGAAACATCTGTTTAAGAAATGTGACCTGAAATACTTTGTAGCCTGGGTACAGCAAAATGCCACTACCCTTAAGTTAAGAACTTTATCATTCCCTCGAAGGCGGGAATGATAACCTCGCCTACACATGGACTTAATTTAAAGAAAGTGGCCCAAAACTCAACCTATGGTCAAAATTCGCATACATTTCACTGCCCCAAACACAACTACTAAAGAGGAGCTTATGAAACTTGCCAGTTTAAAATCAACATCATCCCGAGATGGAGAATTATGCCTAGTCAATCAAGCATTAACTCTTGCAATACGTGTTCCCCAGATTGCGCCCAACTTACAGTATGCTCTAGATCATTGGGATACAGTAAAGGAACAGTTACAAAATGTCTCACAACAACTTAATGAAGGCCATTTGCAAAACACCTTCAATTTTGATCCGCAACAATGCACATCGCCCTTACCGCGTGCGTATCAATGGGCGGATGGCAGCGCCTACGTGAACCACGTCGAACTCGTACGCAAAGCCCGAGGTGCAGTATTACCAGAGAATTTCTGGACCGATCCATTAATGTATCAAGGAGGTTCCGATTCGTTCCTGGGACCTAGAGATCCCATATTAGTTGCAGATGAGGCATTTGGCATCGACTTTGAAGCAGAGGTTGCAGTAATTACTGATGATGTCCCCATGGGGATAAACCATAAAAATGCAGCGCAACATATTAAACTGTTAATGCTGGTCAATGATGTTTCATTACGTAATTTGATACCGGATGAATTAGCAAAAGGTTTTGGTTTTTTCCATTCTAAACCTTCAAGTAGTTTTTCTCCCGTAGCAATTACCCCCGATGAATTAAGTACGGCTTGGGACGGACAACGAGTGCATTTACCTTTGTTGAGTCATCTGAACGGACAATTGTTTGGTCAACCCAATGCTGGAATTGACATGACGTTTTCTTTTCCAGAGTTGATTCAACATGCAGCAAAAACTAGAGTGCTAAGTGCAGGAACTATTATTGGTTCAGGTACTGTTTCGAATCTCGATCGCAGCAAAGGCTCTTCTTGTATTGCCGAAAGACGAATGCTGGAAATCATAGAACAAGGCCAAGCAAAAACCTCTTTTATGCATTTTGGAGATAGAATTCGTATCGAAATGCTCGACAAACAAGGGAAAAGCTTGTTTGGAGCCATTGATCAAGTTGTTAAACAGGTATAAGCCATGAAACTTTATGATTATTTTCGCTCCACAGCCTGTTATCGGGTGCGTATTGCTCTGAACCTAAAGGATATAACTTATGAAAAAATTGACATTCATTTAGTGAATCATGGTGGTGAGCAGCATAGTGCAGAGTACAAAGCAGTAAATCCGCAAGAATTAGTCCCTAGTTTAGAAATTAACGAACAGATTATTAGTCAATCACTTGCAATCATCGATTATCTTGATGAAACGTACCCAACCCCTGCATTATTGCCTCAAAATCCTTTGGATAAGGCAACGGTACGATCGCTAGCTTTAATCGTAGCATGTGATATGCACCCTCTGAATAATTTAAGAGTATTAAATCGTTTAAAAGAGCAGTTTCAAGCCAGTGAAACTCAAGTTACTGAATGGTATCACCACTGGCTTAAAGCTGGATTTGATGCTTTTGAAGCGAAGTTAATGAACCTCAAACGCAGCCAACCCTTTTGTTTTGGTGATGCTGTAACTTTAGCTGATCTTTGTCTTATACCTCAGGTCTATAATGCACACCGTTTTCATTTTGCAATGAATAACTATCCTCTCATTAATGAAATCAATGCTCATTGTTTGACTTTAGAGCAATTTAAAAAGGCAGCTCCTGAGCTTCTATAGTTCAATTTTATCCCTCATTTAATCGTGTAATCGTTTGACGGTTACACGAACTTGAACAAGGAATGAATCCGGACCTATTATTTTATCGTGTTCCTAGATAATAGTTCATCTCCTGTTTCTGGTGTTGGCTCATGATTGCTTGATGTAAAGAATAGGTGTTGGGAACGACCTCTTCGCTTCTGCTCTAATTCATCGCCCACTAGAGCTTCTTCATATAAGGAAACGGCTAGTAAACGATCACTTTCTTGTTGTTCTAGCTCTAATTTATTGACTATTTTCGGATTATATTGTTTTGCAAGCTCTCGATACTTCAATTGATCGTCTTTATCCTTTTGTGTAGCATTATCAATAGATCCTAAGACTTCAGATAAAGTTTCATTATATTCCCCTAATTTAGCCAAAATACGAATTTGCAAATCTGCATCATCATAATAATTTATTGCATCTGTTAATTTTTTTATATTTTCTTTCAATAATTGAATTTTTCTATGGGGAAGATAAACCGCAGAACTTTGTAATTGATTAAGTTCGTGTTCATTTTTAAGGAAACCAGAATCCTCAAATATTGTTTCTTGTTTTTCTTGCATATTTGATCCTTTATAAGTTTAAGTGCTTTAAAAACAAGAAATTTTCAGATTTTTTTATGACATAATCAACTAAAATTTTTATAAAATGAAAAATAAATAGGCTTACAGACAGAATATTTATCTTACTTTTAGAACCATGCTTTACTTAACTCTACAGTCACAACACCCTGGGGGGTTTTTTCAAGCATACTCCATACGTTTTTACATCGCTGTAAGTAGCCAACCAAGTAATTTTTATTGCTGCATTTATAACGCACTGGCATTTGGTCATAAATCTTTTCTGACTTTATCGCGTGGCACTGCTCACCATTGGTTAATTCGATTCCCCAAGGATAAGTGCGAGACATATCTAAGGTTATGTGTTGCTCATTATTCAAAGGCTCTTTAACTTTAATCCGCACGCTCTCTCCATTCCAAGGAGAGCGAGGGCATAAAGCTTCTGTCCTATTGGGACCGGCTTTAACAAAGCAAGGATCATACGTTTTTCCACCTGCAATACAACGCCAAGCATCTTCACGAACGATTAATTGAGATTGAGAATAACATTCACCCACAAGCTCCTTTTTCACTTGAGGGACTACCTGCTCTGATACATCACCATAAGGTCTATATAATTTTAATACCGTATCATTTGCTGCAGCTTCAACGGAACACAAAAACAAAGAGATGCAGAATATTGTACGCAACATGACGGTTCCTCAATAATTATATTGAATCAGGTAAAGTTTTGCCTTATGAATATCGCAATAGAATGAGAAAATCAATACGTTTTGGCACCAAGATAGTAGAAATGCGAATAACCCCAGTGTATCATCTGATTTTTGGTTAAAGGTATCTATACTCATGGGGTCGCAAATGCGATTTTGGCATATCCAGGCTCGCTAACCCAGACTAATTCTTCAATAGAAAAGCTTGATGTAACGCTACACCTGTGCTTTATCTCAATCAGCATATGCAGACTGATAGAATTTAATAAGTACTTAAAACATACCTTATAACCATGCAAAGTATACACAGAGTGAGGAGTTAAAAAATGACCGAAGTTTTTACCATAAAACAATGTTTGGATGGTGAAATCAACATTGATGAACACGTTACCGTAAGAGGTTGGGTAAAAACCCGGCGTGATTCCAAAACAGGCTTGTCTTTTATTAGCTTGCATGATGGTTCCTGTTTTGCTCCCATTCAAATCGTAGCTACCGATGGTTTAGACAATTATCATGAAGAGGTCACTAAACTTAACGCCGGCTGTTCTTTGATTGCTTCAGGAAAATTAGTTGCCTCCCAAGGGAAAGGCCAATCCTTTGAAATTCAAGCTGACTTTATTGAGGTCGTGGGTTGGGTTGAGAATCCAGATACTTATCCTATTCAGGCAAAACGTCATACACTGGAATTTCTACGTGAGGTGGCTCATCTACGTCCTCGTACAAACACAATTAGCGCCGTTACCCGAATCCGTCATTGTTTATCACAAGCCATTCATCGTTTTTTCCACGAACAAGGTTTTTTCTGGATTCATACACCTATTATCACCTCTAGTGATTGTGAGGGTGCGGGAGAAATGTTCCGTGTATCGACTTTAGATCTTTTAAATGTGCCTAAAAATCAATTCGGCCAAATTGACTATAGTAAGGATTTCTTTGGGAAAGAGACTTTTCTTACCGTTTCAGGACAATTAAATCTGGAAGCCTATTGTATGGCCATGTCAAAAGTATACACTTTTGGGCCAACATTCCGTGCTGAAAACTCAAATACAAGCCGCCATCTCGCTGAATTCTGGATGATTGAACCTGAAATCGCTTTTGCTACTTTGCAAGATATTTGTGATTTAAGTCAAAGGATGTTGCGCTATTTATGTAAAGCAGTCCTAGATGAGCGTACCGATGATATGGAGTTTTTCAATCAATTTGTTGCCCCAGGTTGTATTGAGCGTTTAGAGCATATAGCGAACTCAGACTTTGAAGTCATGACCTATACTGATGCGATTAAAATTTTGGAGCAATGCGGTCAAAAATTTGAATTCCCAGTAAGTTGGGGCTTGGATTTACAATCAGAGCATGAACGTTATCTGGCAGAAGTTCATTGTAAAAAACCAGTAATCCTGACTAATTATCCTCAAGAAATTAAAGGATTCTACATGCGCCTCAATGATGATGGTAAAACGGTTGCTGCTATGGATGTATTAGCACCAGGAATCGGTGAGATCATCGGCGGTAGTCAACGCGAAGAACGCCTTGATGTTCTAGATAGACGTATCGAAGAATGCAATCTGAGCAAAGAGAGTTATCAATGGTATCGCGATCTTCGTCGCTATGGTACTGTGCCACATGCTGGATTTGGTTTAGGTTTTGAACGTTTGGTAAGCTATGTTACCGGTTTAGCCAATGTACGAGACGTCATTCCGTTCCCCCGCACCCCAGGACATGCCGATTATTAAGCATTTGAATGAAGGGTCTTAAGAACCCTTCTTCACCCCAAACCCCAAAACGTCATCCCGAGCGAGGAATCTCCACCCTCTCCTCATATTCCCGCAGAGTTCCCATCAGAATGACGAAAAGAATTTCGGATTAGGACTTCGCCCAGATTTATCATGGATCAAAACCCCAAATTCTCCTTCATTTCACTCACGAATTTACAAGGTAATTGGGGGCTTTAAGGAGAAGCAGGATTTACCTCAAATGGCTCTTCATCCGAAATTTGCAAACCCTGGACAATAAACGGTGGAATCTGAGATTTCAATCGATTATATTGGTTTTTATACGATAAAAATGGATGAGGATTTATGGGGACACCAGTATCAATTAGATCATATTTCTTGGCGTCTTTCCTCGCTCCTTCAAGAAAATTCTTCATTAATTTAACTGAGGTAGCTTCCTGAGTATTACTGTGAATTAGATCTGCAGTTTTACTGACATTACCTGCTTTTTTCTTAAACATCCTTGTTAACTCCTCTGTTTGTTGATAATCCTTATCTGAAACAGTTCTAGCCTAGGACAGTATCTACATCATCTAACCTTCTGATAACATGCCCTCTCCTAGTACTAAGACTCTATCCATTTGCCTAGCTAATTGCTGATCATGAGTCACAATAACCAAAGCAGTGTTCCTTTTTCTATTCAACTCCAGCATTAACTCAAAAACTTTTGTAGCAGTAGTCTGATCCAAGTTCCCTGTAGGCTCATCAGCCAGGACACAATAGGGTTGGTGCACCAAGGCCCGAGCTATTGCAACCCTTTGCCGCTCTCCTCCGGAAAGCTGTGCAGGTTTATGAGTTTTTCTTTCTTTAAGCCCCACGTCATCTAGCATTTTACTCGCTTCCGCCTCTGCATCCTTCACTGGAATATTTGCTAGTAGTAGAGGCATGGAAACATTTTCAAGCGCAGTAAATTCCGGTAACAAATGATGAAATTGATAGATAAATCCCAAACCTTGATTACGTAATTTACAACGTTGTTTTTCATTTATCTTTTGCCAATTTGTATCCTTTATCCATACATCTCCGGTTGTGGGTTTGTCCAATCCACCCAACAAATGCAGTAAAGTACTTTTCCCAGAGCCAGAAGGACCAATAATTGCCAAACGCTCGCCTTTACCTATGGATAAGTCAATCCCGCGTAATACATTCACTTTAGAGGCACCGTCGCTGTAGGACTTACATAATTTATTAGCACTTAAAATAATATCACTCATAATGCAAAGCCTCCGCAATCACTGTTTTTGAGGCCCGCCATGCAGGATAAATTGTTGCAAAAAAACTCATTAATAATGCCATAACGCAAACTTTCCATAGATCGCTAAATAGAATTTTAGAGGGCAAATAATCAACGAAATAAATACTGGATGATAAGACTTTAACATGAAACCAGGACTGAAGATGATTCACTATTGTGGTCGCATTCTCTGCCAATATTAAACCACCAATCAAGCCAAAAATTGTACCTACTATTCCCACCATCATCCCTTGAACAATGAATGTCCACAAAATGGTAGAAGGTGTGGCACCAATAGTCCTTAATATAGCAATTTCTGCTTGTTTGTCATTAACAACCATTACCAGAGAAGAGACTAGATTAAACGCTGCTACGGCGATAATCAGTAATAGAATCATAAACATCATTGTTTTTTCCATTTTAACTGCTTGGAAAAACGCCCCATATTGCTGTGTCCAATTACCCACCTGATACTCATCACCTAATAATTGAGATAATCGAGAAGTTAATTCAGGTGCTTGATAGACGTTGTCTATTTTCATCTTGATCCCAGTTACTTCATCGCCCATCTGTAATAACTTTTGGGCATCTCCCATATTGATGAAGGCCAATTTGGTATCAAAATTAAATCCACTTCCAGCAGAAAATACCCCTACTACAGTGAACCGCTTAAAACGAGGAATCATTCCGGCAGGAGTAACCGTTGCCTGAGGAATCATGACGGTAACTTTATCTCCAATCATGGTTCCCATATTATCTGCAAGCCCTTTACCCAAAATAATGCCAAAATCCTTTAAATTACTTAGATTTCCAGCCAACAGTTTTTTTTGTAAATGGCTCATTTTTTCTTCTTTGTCAGGTAATACCCCAGTTAAAACAATAGGATACACCTGCCCCTCATGAACCATTAATCCTTGCCCACCAACATAGGGTGCCAGTGCTTTGATTTCGGGAACCGTTTGAATTTTTTTAGCCACATCAGGCCAATCACTGAGCCGTTCATTGGGTCCAGAAACCGTAATTTCAGGAGCCATTCCGAAAAATCGATTATGTATTTGCTGATCAAATCCATTCATTACCGATAAGACTGTAATAAGAACCATCACCCCTATGCCAATACCTAGCATCGAACTAAGCGAAATAAAAGAGACAAAATGATTTTTCTTTCTAGAACGCGTATAGCGTAACCCCATAAAAAGGGCTAATGGTTTATACATGTTTGCTTTTATTTTTAGTTAAAGTCTTATTGTAGAGAAAAAATCATCCAAGCGATACACCTTATACGGAGTTCTGCCATTATTATTTCTTCATCAGTTAACTCACACAGTTATCCACAGAATTTGTGGATATTTTACCGAGAAACGCGAAATTTGAATTGATTCTATGAACAAGAATAAGATGAAGATGCCCCCTAACTCCACTGGACACTCATATAAATGAGCCCGAAATAAGGGCTCTTCGAGGGCAAAATGACAATGATGGTCTAGGATTGAGGTTTTACTTCAACAACAAGCTTCGAACTAATTAAAAAACATGCTCTTTGTCTTTAACTGTCAATGTAAGCCCTACATAATCATTCATCCAGTAGAACGAAGCCCAAATTTGGGCTCATTAGTATGAAGCAACAGGTTACGTCTTAAGGCCGACTTTGAGCTCTCCTTACTGAGGGTTCCGTTTTGGGATTGAGTTTGGTGGAGAATAGACGGTTTGAGTTTAAGACTTTAGATTGAAGATCTATGGGTCGAAGAGATAAATTAAATACCCCTGGATTATCTGGATCTTCTTTACCAGCCCCCTGCGGTGATAGCTCCTTGACGACACGCCATACTGCCTGTTTGATCGGATGAATCTCGTCCCATGAACGACCAAATGGCCGATAATAAATCAACGAGTTACCTCCTTCAACAATGAACTTGGATCTATTAAAAAGTATGTATGGTATCCAAATAAAGCAATATCCTTCACTCTTAGTTGTTTCATCAGGTTTCGTAAAAAGCATTCAGTCAAAAAATTGACAATGATGATTGCAAAATGCACGCTTCCTCAATTAATATTATCTACTGCTACTACGCTTATCGGAGTTGGATAACAAAACCTCGATGGTGCAAAAAATCTAATTTTAACAGAAGGAATATTATGGCCTCCGAAAGGAATGTAAGAAAAATCCTCTTTAGCGATAAAATCACTGCTTTAGTTAATAAACCCGATGTGCATCTTGATGAGGTCGATGCTATGTTAGGTGAAGAACTTAGCTCAACTCCATCTGGAGGCGCTCTTGAACAACTCACTGAATTCATTCATCTTGTTTCTTTTATTAAAGCAAAACGTTTTTCTGATCCAATTCTGGCCCTACGTGTATTTACTGATAAAAATACAAACTTGGAAACACGAACAGCTCTAGTACACGCAATGAGGTTCGCACCTAAAGAGGATGATAAGATTTATGACCTCATTAGTTTTTTAGCGCAAAAAGACAAGCTTGTTCGTTATACTGAACTAAGCCGCATTGCTCCGGTTCGTTTTGCTATGGATAGAGGATATTCTGAGCCTGCATCTATGGAAGAATACAGTGAGTGGTATTTAATTTTTGATTTGTTTGGGCTTTGTAAATGCCTTCCTCACAAATTAATTCCGTTGCTAGCAGAATTATTAATAGAGGCCAATCCTTCAGTGGAAGATCTTCTCGCTCTTAGCACTTTTTTTAAATTCATCTACAAATTGGGTTTATTACAAAAAGAACTAATAGAACCCATGTTGCCTCAGCTAAGATATAAAACCAGTATCGAGAATCTTCAATCCCATCTGAGTTATTTACGGGATAATGGTTTGCTGAATCTTAATATTTTAGAACACACCTTACCTTTATTACATCAAGAAAACGCGGTTAAAAATTTTTTTGCTATTTATCTTAACGAACTGCAATCCTTGGATTATCAAGAAACATTAAAAAATTTAAATCTATATTGCCAACTGTCTCTGCATGACAAAGCCAGTTATGATGATGAAGTCCCCACAAATACTCCCTTACATCAGGCTATTATTGAACGCGCTCCATTTAAGCTGCAACAGGCATTGAGTTTAAGCAATTCAAATTTTCTTTTAGCAACTTCTTATGAAAATACAGCGCTATTATTGGCATGCAAACTGGCAGATAAAGAAGCGGCAAAACATATATTGAAAAAAATGCGTGAATTAGGTTGTACAGTAAATCACACCGACTCTCAAGGAATGACGGCACTTCATTGGGCCAAATTTTACCACTTTGATGATTTAAGTAGAGATCTGATTGCCGCCGGTGCCAAAGAAGAATTAAAAGCAGCCAATGGCAAAAAATGTGACTATTTTGCAAAACATCAATTTACTCTGAATGATTTTAAAATAGAAGGTCGTGAAATTATCGAGGATTTTTTCAAATTAACGAATAGGGTTTTGACTGATATCGCCTTCCATGCAGATAAAATTGCCTTAAATTTAAAATTAACCACATCAGAAGAAGTGATGTCTTTGTATCAACGTGATGAAGGAGCTAAGATTCGTTCATCCAATCGTTTCTATTTATTTTTTAAGACATTCCGTCCTCGATTAATTGAATGGCTAGAACGGCAAAGTGAGCTGGATCTTCAGTCCGATCAAGCAACAGTTGCACAAAGATCCATTCCTGGTTAAATAAAAATTGTAACTCGGGCTCCAAGGAGATACTCGGTAGTATTATTTTTATAAACTACCAGTTATCCTATATCACTAATATGTAAAACCTGCTCACAGGTAAGGTAATTTGTATGAATCCTAGCTCTTGGTACTACCCCTCGCTCATTGCTTTGTTTCTTTATGGTGCCTGGGGATATTGGGGTACAAGAGCATCAAGTTTTATTAATCCTCTATCCATCACTTTTTATTCAAGCATAGGCGTATTAATTTCCGGCATCATCGCATTGGTATTACTTGATTTTAAATTGGATCTTTGTCCTAAAGGAAGCACCTATGGGCTATTGAATGGTTTAGCCAGTGGTATTGCCTGCATTTTTTTCATTTTGGCGCTACGTAATGGGCCTACGATGCCGGTGGTACTTGTCACCTCAATGTATCCTATGATCACACTACTACTCAGCGTTGTGTTTCTTAAACAAGGATTAACATTAAAACATGGATTGGGTATGGTCTTTGCAATTCTTGCTTTGATCTTATTTGCTTCAGAATGATTGGTGATTGGTGCCCAGGGCCGGAATCGAACCGGCATGGAGTTTCCTCCGAGGGATTTTAAGTCCCTTGCGTCTACCTGTTTCGCCACCTGGGCATTTGATTTTGGAGGCTGAGGCCGGAATCGAACCGGCGTCCACGGCTTTGCAGGCCGCTGCATGACCACTCTGCCACACAGCCTCATTAATACTTCTTCTTTAAGCTCTAAAAAAAAAGCGACTTTTTTTGTCGCTTTAATTTGGAGCGGGAAACGAGACTCGAACTCGCGACCCCAACCTTGGCAAGGTTGTGCTCTACCAACTGAGCTATTCCCGCGTCTCTACGGGGTGTGATTCTACCGAAATTTAACACCCTGTCAATAATAAAATTAATTTTTTTTCGTTAATTCTGGCCATGCAATGGCCAAGTAAATAATCATCGACCAAATCGTTAAAATAGCTGCCACATAAAGAAGGACAAAACCAAAAATTCCTCCCCAAGTGTCTAAGGAATTAAATGCTAATAATAAAATCAAAGCGATCATTTGCAGAAAAGTTTTTATCTTTCCCACATATCCTACGGTAACACTTGCACGTCGACCAATTTCAGCCATCCACTCCCGTAACGCTGAAATAACAATTTCACGGCCCACAATCACAATCGCCGGAATAGTAATATAATTAATTTCTTTAGCTCCTACTAACAACAATAAACTCGTAGAGACCAGTAACTTGTCGGCGACAGGATCAAGAAAAGCACCAAAAGGAGACATCATTTTGAGCTTACGCGCCAAATATCCATCCAACCAATCAGTAAAGCTTGCTGCAGCAAAAATGCATGCCGCCAGCATATGTGCGAAAGAAAACGGTAAATAAAATACAATAACAAATACTGGTATCAAAACGATACGCAGTAAAGTTAATAAATTTGGCAAACTGGTTAATGTACTCAACGCTTGATACTCCCTTTACATAAGACGAAATAAAGCAACCCCCATCCTTTGAGTAGTCCAAAAATAAAATATAGCCTCAGCGAATTTGAGCTTACGAATTCTGGCTCGTTACTTTATTTCCTCACCCCGACTACAGACAACTGTATGTGTTTAACTACTCTTCGATAAATTTAAAAAATTTGCTATTTGTTCATAATCATCAAATACAACCACTGCACCGGCAGCCCTAAGTGCAGCCTCTTCTTGTTGATGATAAATATCTATTCCTACCGCAGTAACTTGAACACCTTTTGCCATTTCCATATCAGTAAGCGAATCGCCTATCATTAACGTGGTAGCTGCAGTCCCACCGTGCTCTTCAATAATTTCTTCCAACATTTGTGGACAAGGTTTAGCGGGAACCTGTCCTGCAGAGCGGGTTATTTTAAATATCTTATCAAGACCCGTAGTCTGCAAGGCGCGCAACAAGGATTGTTGTCCCTTATTGGTTGCAATCGCCAGTGTTATCTTAGCCTCATGCAATTTATAGATCAGTTCACGCACTCCAGGCATCAGACATACATCAGTTGATCGAGAATGCATCGCTAATTGTACAGCCTGTAATAACTGTTGATGTTGTGTTGTCGTCAAATGGGGATATGTTTTCCGCAAAGCTTGTACTAAACCCAACTCAACATATTTTCTCGCCTGGTAAGGATCAAAATTACCAAATCCCAGCAAATTCGCTTCTGTAGCAACTATATGTAAAACGATTCCTAAAGTATCCGCAATAGTACCTTCCCAGTCAAATACTACTAAATCATATGGATTGCTCATTGCTCACTACGCTCCTCGCACGTAACTGTTTTAGTGCGGTAGAAAAATGGTTATCTGCATCAGCTTGAAACAAATGCCTTGTACCATTCAATTCAAATTGAATGGATCGCGCATGTAAAAAAAGACGATGATGCTGATTATCTATCCCTTCTATTTCTCCTGCAAGTGATCCATATTTTTTATCGCCAACGATAACATGTCCTAAATGGGCGCTATGCACACGAATCTGATGTGTGCGTCCAGTTTTAGGACTAGCCTCAACCCAACAGGCCTGCTGATAGTTTTCCAGAAGCTTAAATCCTGTTTCTGAAGCTTTCCCTTCTTCTTTAACCGAAACAATACGTTCACCTGATTTTAAAATATTTTTTTCAAGTGCGGCACGAACAGTCACTTGCTTTTTACCTTCCCAGCGATGGGTCAGTAATGCCCAATAAGTCTTTTGTACCTCACGTGACTCAAGTAATGCATGCATTGCTCTTAAAGTACTCCTTTTTTTGGCTAATAAAAGACAACCTGAAGTTTCTTTATCAAGACGATGAATCAATTCTAAATAAGCTAAATCTTGTCTTGTTTTTCTCAATGCTTCGATCACACCCAGACTCAAACCACTTCCACCATGAACAGCGATACCTGCCGGCTTATTAAGAACCAAGAAACAAGAATCTTCAAAAATAATGCATTCATTTAGCCGTTTTGCCAAGGCATCACCTACAAACACCTCTTTTGATTCTGACAGGCGAATTGGAGGAATACGAACACTATCGCCCGCATACAATCTTGAATTAGCTTGTGCTCTTTTTTTATTAACTCGAACCTCACCACCACGAATAATTCTATAGATATGGCTTTTAGGAACACCTTTCAAAATACGAATCAGGTAATTATCTAGACGTTGTCCTTCTTCTTCATTACTGATTTCTTTATAACTAACTTCACTCATTGTCAATAAACCTGTTTGCTGGGCGTGATTTTTTTGGTATGATCGCCTGTAGCGTGGGAAAATTTCCATGCAACCGAATTATAACGCATTTAAATAAAAAAAGCGTGACTATTTACTTTAAGTATATGCTGAACATTAAGGAAATTGGGTCTTGACCCACCCTAAATGAGTGATTTACTTGTTAAATTATAGTTACATAAGAAATAGCGCTTCCATTTAAGCAGATATAAGGAAGCGACCCAATGCCAGAGATAAATTGAGCATATTTTTGACAGAAACCTACGCATGCCAGACATGCTTTATACCGATTACGAATTATTTCAGGGCTTTCGCACGCCTTTGGCTTCATATTTCAACCCGTTTGATTTGTAACCAGTATATTTCAGAGCATGCACCTATCCTTAGACCTCTTTCGAAACTCGCTGCAGGGAGACACTTGCTCGGGAAAACGAAGCACCGGACCGGAGCGTACTCCTCAGTACACGAAGATTCGAGCACCGTACCGACGACGCCGTTCTCCTCTGCAGTAGCGTTTCAAAAGAGGTCTATTGAACAGGGAACCTGCGTAAAGTCTGTTTACAAGGCCATGGGTTCGCTTAAAGATCACATCGCTTATCGTTCAATTCCAGGTGCTACTGACCCATTACCTTCTTGCGGTGAAACTCCAGGGTTTTCAAATATTGCAACAAAGCATACAAATGTGTGCATCGTAGCACAGAAAATCCAGATCTCCACCCAAAACGTAGAAATGTCAGTATATCCAATTGAACCTCTGAGGTATTTTGAGCCTTATACTATCTGAACTTAAATGACGGCGCCCTAATATGGGGTAATAGATGGAAAAAATGTTAATCAATGCGATGCAAACTGAAGAAGTTCGTGTTGCACTTATTAAAGATCGTTATTTATTTGACCTGGATATTGAATGTCCTGGTGAAGTGAAGAAAAAGGGTAATATTTATAAAGCAACCGTTACCCGACGGGAGCCAAGTCTCGATGCCGTTTTTGTAGAATACGGCTCTAAACGTCAAGGTTTCTTGCCACTTAAAGAAATTGCACCTGAATATTTAAGCAGAAATCCTGAAGATTTTGGCGATGAAAAGCCACCAATTACTTCATTAATTCGTGAAGGCCAGGAATTATTAGTTCAAGTAGATAAAGAAGAGCGTGGTAGCAAAGGTGCCGCACTCACCACCTATATCACCTTAGCAGGTTGCTATTTAGTTCTAATGCCAAACAATCCTCGCTCTGGCGGTATCTCCAGACGCATCGAGGGAGAAGAGCGTGATGAATTACGTGAAACACTTAACGCATTGACTCTTCCAGAAGATATGGGACTTATCATCCGCACAGCTGGCGTTGGCAAAAGCCAAGAAGAGTTGCAAGATGACCTGGATATGCTATGCAATCAATGGCAATCAATCAAACAGGCTTATAACACAGAACTTGCTCCTTGCTTGATTCACCAAGAAGGTGATGTCATCATTCGTTCCATTCGGGATAACTTACGCAAGTCAATCAGCGAAATCATCATTGATGATCAGATTTCCTATATTAAAGCCAAACAATATATTGAGCGAGTGAAGCCTGAATTCTTACCTAATTTGAAGCTTTACAACAGCAGTGTCCCCTTGTTTAATTTCTATCAAATTGAAAGCCAAATAGAAACGGCATATCAACGTCAAGTGATGTTGCCTTCTGGAGGTGCTTTAGTGATTGACCGCACCGAAGCTCTGGTTTCAATTGATGTGAACTCAGCCAAAGCAACAGGTGGAGCAGATATCGAAGCAACTGCCTTCAATACTAATATTGAAGCAGCTGATGAAATTGCACGTCAATTACGTCTACGTGATTTGGGTGGTCTGGTCGTTATCGATTTTATCGATATGAGTTCCAGTAAGAATCAACGTGACGTGGAAAATCGCTTGAAAGAAGCGTTACAAGCAGATAGAGCTCGGATTCAGGTTGGACGTATTTCTCGCTTTGGTCTATTAGAAATGTCTCGTCAACGCCTAAGATTATCATTAGGTGAAAGCGCTCAAGAAGTTTGCCCACGTTGTGAAGGACGGGGTACTGTTCGTAACATTCAGTCTCATGGACTCTCCATTACACGTCTTATCGAAGAAGAAGCATTAAAGGAAAAGACAGCTGAGATACAAGTACAACTTCCTGCAGAAATGGCAACGTTCATCATAAATGAGAAGCGTAATTTCATTAAGGACATTGAAAAAAGACATGGCGTTTCAGTAATCATTATCGCTAATCCTTATATGCACTTACCACAGTATACGATCACGCGCCTTAAAGAGGATAATGTAGGCAAGTCTAAAAAGCCCAGTTATTCTTTAATTCAACAGCCTGAATTACACGTTGCTGCGAGTGAGACAGAAGCTTCTTTACGTGATGAACCTGCAGTCAAGCCATTTACGGAACATCAACCCGCAAAAAGTGGCCAAAACAGTTTCATCAAACGTTTATGGTCAAGCTTATTTGGTGGACATACAGACTCTTCAGCTGCAGTGCCGCAAAGTCAAGCTAAGAAAATGCCAGGCCGTAATCAACCTCAAGCAAAATCGTCTAGAAGCTCCGGGGATAGAAGATCGCAAAACCGACGACGTCGGCCTAGCGGTAATCAACAACAGCGAGCCAATACAGGCAACAGTTCTCCTTCAAACCAGAATCGTAGAAAAACGGGTCAGCAACAGCAAGGAAATATCAAGGCCAATGCTGCCAAAGGAGAAAGCAATAAAAAAAGAGAACCAGCAATAAAGGAATAAAGTTAAACAATGTCGCCCGGGTGAAGGATAAGCCCTAACCCGGGAAATCATTACCAAAAAAACGAGTTTCACTTTCTATCTCCTCACCTCTAAATTCTAATTTGCCTGATAATCCCAGAAAATGAGTTAAGCACATGATAATTAATAAAAATATAATGTAACTCTCTGCAAGATATGTTAGAGTTCCCCAACTTTTTTATTCATTTTTAAAAATGATGTCTTTATATAAACTTATTGCGAACCACCTTAGCCAATCCGGTTTTCTTTACGAAGACCAGCAACTACATCAAACGGATATCATTGAATACATGGTGCTCGAATCAGCAGGTGCATTACATCCGTTACAAGGTCAACCTCTGAAATGTGTTTTTCGTGCAGGCCATACAAGTAATATTCGTTTTCAAGATGGTAAAAAGCATTCATCTCTGGAGTTCGGCCTTACTGTTAATTTTAAAAAGCCTTCATTTAGCGAAGAAGAACAAACACGTTTTATTCAAATTGTTAGAGGGATTGAACATAAATATCCAGAGAGTACTTTTGATAGTGAACATCATTGTTATAATACTTATAGGACACTGTATGCGGTTATTCTTCCAGACGAAAATATTGAAGATGCAATCAAATCCTCTTCTTTGTTTGTGGCAGCCGGTAACTTATTAGAACTTGATTTAGAATCACTTCTATTACTGAGAAAAAAACTTAAGCTTTATAAAATTGCTGATAATAATCTCTCCGTTCTAACAGACCGCTTAGTTGAAAAAGTTAATACCCATTTAACGGAGCATTTTGATCCAGCTTTGATTCAACAGACCTTACCTGAAGTAAAAAGAAAATTTTCAGCCATGCTGGCTATTACAAGAGAAGAACATAGGTTTAATCAGTTGCTGCATATGCTCAATTATAAATTGTATGAGCTGATTGATAAAGGAACGAAAACCTATGAATCTACCCTTTCCGATGAGCAGTACACTTTTGATAATTTTAGATTTGACCCAAATTACTCAATGGTAGCACCTATTGCCCAATTATTACGCACTTCCTTGGGTAATGCAGGTACTAATTTTTTCAATAATCCTATGTCACAAAACAGTCTTAACGAGTTCAAGACAACGTGTGAAAACGCCATAAAAGGTGCAAAAGACGAGTTTGCCAAATTTCGCGGTTGGGCCAAATGGTATAACGAATTGAATCCTATATTGAAATCAATCATTGTTTGTATAAAAACAATAGGTGGAATTATAGCTGGTTTAACTTTTGTTCCAGGACTATTGACAGAAATTTATTCTGAACAGGGGTATATAGGAACGTTTTTTAATACTAAAACAGACTCCCTCAAACAATTAGAAACCTTTGAAGATAAGCTTCTTTCTAAAGGTGGTATTTTTGCTGAACTAGATAAAGAAATTCCCCATTTAGGAATGACACGAGGTTAAGCTTATTCCCCCATACCAGCTTCTTCGACGTATCCCAGAGAGTTTTCACCTACATACTGTATGCTGTCTCACTCTACGTACCGCGCTTTATGCGCGGTATCCAGAACTTTGTTTTAAATAAGCACTTAAGAATATCTAAAAGATCATTCCAGATAAATTATAGAAAAACACTCTTAACTTCGTGTCATCACTCAATACAGGAGTTACAATCTAGATTTTTCTTGTGCTGGTATACATTAGGCAGCATAAGTCATAAACTCTTTAATAGTGCTACAGATTTTGCAGCACTGTCTGCAAAAGTTTAGCTTCCCCCGATTTGACACAACAAGGAGAGTTTTAATGATACCTGTAAAAGGCTATGCAGCTCAAAAAGGAAAAGCACCACTTGCCCCTTATTCATTTAGTCGTCGTGATGTTGGAAAAAATGATGTACTAATCGATATCCATTATTGTGGTATTTGTCATTCAGATATTCATCAGGTGAAAGATGAATGGGGGGGGTCTTTATTCCCAATGGTTCCTGGTCATGAAATTATTGGCATAGTCAGTCAAGTAGGGTCCTCCGTCAGTAAATTTAAAGTAGGAGACCATGTGGGTGTGGGGTGTTTTGTTGATTCTTGCCGACGATGCGAAAGCTGTCATGAAGGATTAGAGCAGTATTGCGAAGGAGGAATAACTTTAACCTATAACAATTATGAGCCCAATAGCAATAACCTAGCTCAAGGGGGCTATTCGACCAAAATCGTAGTTGATGAAAATTATATTCTAAGAATTCCAGAAAACTTACCTATGGATGCAGCAGCACCACTACTTTGTGCCGGAATAACGCTCTACTCGCCACTGAGACACTGGCATATTGGCCCTGGAAAACGCGTCGCTATTTTAGGCTTGGGAGGACTTGGGCATATGGGAGTCAAACTGGCTCATGCAATGGGTGCCGAAGTAAGTGTATTAAGTCATTCACGGAGTAAAGAAGAAGATGGTAAACGTATGGGGGCCGACCATTTTTTTGCTACTTCAGATTCCAACACTTTTCAAAAGTTAAAAAGCTATTTTGATCTCATTATCTGTACGGTTTCCGCCAATATTAATTGGGATGATTACATCAAACTACTCAAACGTGATGGCACTATGGTCGTTGTTGGTATTCCGGAAGAGTCTGTCCCGATTAATCCATTTCCCCTGATTGCTCAACGCAAAAACCTTGCTGGATCAATGATTGGAGGCATTAAGGAAACTCAGGAAATGCTCGATTTCTGTGGTAAACACAACATCGTATCTGATATTGAATTAATTCCTATCCAACAAGTTAATGAAGCCTATGAACGCGTCTTGAAAAGCGATGTCCGTTATCGTTTTGTTATTGATATTGCCTCTCTAGCATAACACCTCCTATTTATATCGAATCAATAATTGAGTTCGCCCTTCTCCCCCTAGGGAGAAGGTTATCGCATAAATGCGTTTTACGGTACTGCAGTAAGAGATGCCGTTCCAAATATAGCCAGAATTAAAAGAGTCAGGAAAATAATTATAAATAAAAAGAAAAGTACTTTAGCGATCCTGGCAGCTGTAGACGCAATACCACGAAAACCAAATAATCCCGCAACGATGGCGATTACCAAAAATATGAGCGCCCACTTTAACATAGTGATCTCCTTATCAGGATATTATTGTTTTTACTCTTTTGATTATAGCTTAAAAAATAAGCACAATAAGAAGAGCGCAGGAACTTGCAATATGTACTCAATCAATACGGGAGTTCCTGTCTATGGAAGTTCTTATCATGAATTGAGAAACCCCGTTATCCGCTTTGCTCCTTACGGGTTACTCGTGGTTCGCTTCAAATTGCGAAATCATAAACCTGTAGCAATAGGATTGATCCCAATATTAGGATTAATGCCGCAATCATCGAGGATTTTAAGCAAATTGTTGCCTTTTTTAGTGAGTCGCTTGATGCAGTATTCTTCAAGATAACTTTTCAAAATATATTCATAATCCGGCTGGGTTAAAATTTTAAGTATTTTTTCCGCCATCTCTAAGTGTCGCTCGTTTTCATAATTGAATGCTTGGAATAAAACACCCCCTAACATTGCCGCAATACTCGCTTTACGCACCGGATTAGCCAAATAAAAACGCTGGATGCATTCATCTATAGCTCGTTCCTTATCCCATGCGACCCATTCATTATAAAAGGTCATAGCAGGATCTGAATTTAAAAAACTGTTTTTTTCCAATCCTTGAATGGCATAAGCAACTGCTACAATGGCTTGTATATTAGCCCAAGAACAATTGCCACTAATTTGCGAACTAATGGGAATCTTTGCCACGGGTACCAAGCCTAATTGATGGTTGATTTTCTGATGGAAAAAATTTCTGGCTTGTTTTTTATAAAGAAAATTTTGTAAAAAATGAGCATTTAGCGCTTCAGGACGAGTAATTTTATAGATATTAACGCTTCCTTCCTGAAGGCTGTTTTCGCCGCGATCAATTTTAGCCCACCATTGGCCAAAGCGAATAAAGCCCATGGCATGCCCTCGACTTGCCGCTGGTAGAATTAACATAGGTACTTTTAATAAATCATCTAGCCTTTGCATGTGTTGTTCACTAAGAAAAGGCAAATGTTGATATTGTAACAGCTCTTCTGCCAGCGAAAACGCATCAATAATCACATGAGCTAATGAAAAATATTCACGTAAATGGCGTGTTGAATAACTATTGATAAAGCGTCTTAAAGCATCTCTTATTACTGCAACTGTAAACTCAAGAATGAACCCTTCATAGTCCAGTTCAATAAACTCACCTTTGGCATTAACTATATCTACATCACCTTGTAGTTCAAAACGATGTCCTACTAGTTTGGCATTAATAAAATCAAGGGCAAAATCGAGCTTCGCTCCATATTGATAGAGTAAATGTTTGAGCGTATCTTGATTACGTAATACAGGATAAACCAATATGGAAAGCCCATTGCGCGTATACGCATTGGGATCTGCGCCGTGCTCTAAAAGCAACTGCGCCAATGCAACATCATTATTATCAACAGCCCAATGTAAAGGAGTTCGTCCGGTCACATCTCCTTTATTGACATCAACCTTTCGAGCAATTAACTGTTCGGCAATTTCGATTTGACGTGTAATCGCACACTCAATTAAGGGTGTAAAACCATATTCATCAATATCATCCAACGATTCCCCTGCTCGAAGATAAGCTTCAAAATCAGGCATTCGATGGCTGATTATGTCACTTGCAATAGTCATTAATAAGGACCTCTAGGTTTAGGTGTGTTGTTAAATTTGGGCATGTTACCTAAACGCAATTGCTTTTCTTGCTCCTGATTGCGTAGTTCATTATCATACTCACGTCGGGCATCAGTATTTAAAGGTGGCTCAGGGTTTAACGGAGAGTCAACTCCATCATAACGCTGACTGTCTAACGCAGGATGTTGTAAAATATTATTTTGCAATTCCCCCTCAGGACCAGGCGCAGCTTCATAATCAGAATGTTCGCGTGCTTTCACTAACGCTATTCGTCGCTCGCCCTGCTGTTCGGCCAAACGCCTCTGTCGTTCCATTGACTTGGTTTCTGCAACCAAAAAAGAAGTACTTTTTTCTATACGAGTGGGTACGGGCAAATCCAGTGCTGTTCTTAGTAAAACATATACGGCACCAATGCCTCCATCTTTGGGCAGGGCACTATGAAAAGCAGTAACCTCTTTAATTTGCGGCAACCAGTGATTGATTAAATTCTTTAATACTGGCGGAGTATTTCTAGAACTTACGGTACCATGAGTTATGAGTAAGCAATGTTTATGCTGCTTTATCTGTTTTTGGATAAACTGCAACAAAGCGTTACGAGCTCCCTCTGATGATAAATCAGAAAGATCCAGTTTTGCCTCCCAGGCAATTTGTCCTGTTTTTAATTCATTGAAACGTTTACTAGAAACACTAGGAGTAGCATAAGATAAAATGCTGCTCGCAAGAACAGGCTCTTCAATATCATCAGTTAAATAATATTCATTTAGCATATTTTCAAAAATCCAATCGTATTAATCAAAGTATAACTTAGGTTATAAAAAGTAGGAGGATTTTTTTAGCGATCTGTTCGATCAAAATACTATGGTGGTATGATAAAGCTCCTTCTCTCACAAAGAGAGAAGGTACCGAAAAATCACTGAACTATAAATATTCTCGTTGCAAAATTTCAGCAATTTGCACTGCATTAGACGCCGCACCTTTACGAATGTTATCTGCAACAACCCATAAATTTAATCCATTTGGATGTGAAATGTCTTCGCGGATTCGCCCAACAAATACTTCATCTTTACCAACCGCATTTTTTATTGCAGTCGGATAACTTGTTTTACCTACGTTATCAACCACTTTAACGCCAGGCGCTTTAGAAAGAATTTGCCGTGCTTTTTCGGCCGTTAAAGGTTTTTTTAGTTCTAAATGAATGGCTTCGGAATGCCCATAAATGACAGGCACTCTAACTGCAGTAGGATTAACCATAATGCTGTCATCTTCCATTATTTTACGTGTTTCCCACACCATTTTCATTTCTTCACGGGTATAACCATTTTCTTCAAACTGATCGATATGCGGAATTGCATTAAAAGCGATCTGCTGCGGATAAACGTTGACATTAGCAGGTCTGCCATTTAAGAGGTCGCCTACTTGTGAAACCAATTCACTAATAGCTTTCTTTCCGGTTCCAGAAACAGATTGATAGGTCGCAACATTAATGCGTGTAATTCCTACAGCATCATACAAAGGCTTTAGAGCAACGACCATTTGGATGGTAGAGCAATTAGGGTTGGCAATAATACCTCTATTTTTATATTCAGCAATACGGTGTGCATTAACTTCTGGAACCACTAGAGGAATATCGTCTTCATAACGAAAACAAGAGCTATTATCAACAACCACACAGCCACTTGCTGCAGCCTTAGGCGCATATTCTTTAGAGACCGACCCACCTGCTGAAAATAAAGCAATATCTGCTTTGCTAAAATCAAATTCAGCGAGATCCAAAACATCCAATTGCCTGTTTTTAAATGTTACCGTTTTGCCAACTGAACGAGAACTAGCTAATGGATAAAGAGTCTTTATTGGAAACTTTCGCTCTTCCAATACGCTTAAAAACGTTTCGCCAACCGCACCAGTGACTCCAACTATGGCTACATTTAATTCTCTGCTCATTTTTGACCTCTTCTGTATTCTCAAGACCTATTAATGCGTACTCACTTCATACCATCCCCTCTCCCATTAATTGAAGAGGGTTGGGTGAGGATAGGATAGTATAGTAGCCCCACATCCGCCCTTTCGGGCCCCTTCTCTCCAAAGGAGAGAAGGGATTACTAATTCGTACAATCACCTCTCCCATTGATGGGAGAAGGTTAGGGCGAGAGTTCTTGGCATTTTCCAATTATGAATTAGGAATTAACGCCTTATATCTCAAATAATGATCCATTAAAACTAAAGCCATCATTGCTTCAGCGATAGGCACCGCTCTAATTCCCACGCAAGGATCATGTCGCCCTTTAGTTACTACGGTTACTTCATCACCAGAAACATTGAGCGTTTTTCCTGGAGTAGTAATACTCGAAGTAGGCTTTAATGCAATACTAACTTCTATATTCTGTCCGGTAGAAATACCACCCAAAATTCCTCCCGCATGATTGCTAAGAAACCCTTGGTGAGACATTTGATCACGATGCACAGAACCCAACTGATTCACAGCTGCAAATCCTGCACCTACTTCAACACCTTTAACTGCATTAATAGACATCATAGCATAAGCTAATGTAGCATCCAGTTTGTCGAATACAGGGTCTCCCAATCCTATAGGCACGTTTTTAGCAATGACATTTACGCGAGCGCCTACAGAATCCCCTTGTTTTCTTAAATGCTCAATCGCATCAGCAAGTTCCTGAATTTGAGTATTATTAGGACAGAAAAAAGAATTATTATTAATCTCTGATTCATCAGCAAAGTGCAAAACCAGATCACCCATTTGCTGCAAATATCCCACAATTTCCAGGTTTAAATGACGCTGCAAATACAAGCGAGCAATCGCGCCAGCCGCTACACGTGCTGCGGTCTCTCGTGCTGAAGAGCGCCCCCCTCCACGATAATCGCGATGACCATATTTATGATGATAGGTAAAATCTGCATGCCCAGGACGAAATAAATTTTTAATTTCTTCATAATCTCGCGAACGTTGATCCGTATTCTGAATCAACAGAGCGATAGGTGCCCCTGTCGTTTTGCCTTCGAAAACACCAGACAGGATCTGTACTTTATCCTCTTCTCGACGTTGTGTTGTATATTTGGATTGTCCTGGTTTGCGTTTGTCCAAAAAGGGTTGGATGTCTTCTTCTTTTAACAGTAATCCTGGTGGACAACCATCAACCACACAGCCAATAGCCGGGCCATGGCTTTCACCAAAAGTTGTTACTGTAAATAAAGTTCCAAATGTATTACCGGACATTAAAGTACTCTTTTAGTTGCTGCTTCGTTAATAAAAATATGCCATGTCCACCATAACTCATTTCAAGCCAAGTAAAAGGAACATGAGGATAAGCCTCACATAAAGCTGCTTCACTATTGCCTACTTCTACAATAAGAATACCCTCGTCATTTAAATAATCATGGGCGTTATGAAGAATTGTTTCAACAATGGCCAATCCGTTATTACTCGTTTCCAACGCCAGCACAGGCTCATGACGAAATTCGTCTGGTAAAGTTTGCATCTCTTCCTTGCCTACATATGGAGGATTGCTGACTATTAAATCATAGCCTACCTTGGGCACTTTAGAGAAACAATCTGATTCAATTAAATTGAGTTGTTCTTCCACACCGAGCTGTTCGCGATTAATCGCAGCAACCGCAAGTGCTTCACTGGAAATATCAACGGCATCAACCTGAGCTTCAGAAAAAGCATAGCAACATGCAATTGCAATGCATCCGCTACCTGTGCATAAATCTAAAATACGATGCACTTTATCAGGGTCGACCCAGGGAGAAAACTCATTTTTGATGAGTTCAGCTATAGGTGAACGAGGAATAAGAACACGTTCATCCACATAAAATGGAATATCACAAAAATAAGCTTCTTTAATTAAATAGGGTACGGGTACCCGTTGATTAATACGCTTTTCTAATTGCTGATGTAAATGTTTTTTCTCACTGGTGGTTAAGCGTGCATTAAGCCAATTTGATTCTAAATCGTAAGGCAAAGACAAACTTCTCAGAATCAATGAATGCATATCATCCCAAGCATTATCAGTGCCGTGACCATAATACAAATGTGCATCACTTGCACAGGACACACTAAAACGTAAAAAATCCAAAATGGTGTTTAATTCTTCCGTTTCTTTAAGTATATAATTGCTCATGGGATTTCGATTCTCATCCAGAAAAAGTACAAATTGTACCCTATGTTAATCAACAAATGTAGCCTAAGTACAATTCAGTTTTATTTAAGTATCAGAATTAGACCCTGGTTACACCCACTGCATTCAAATCAAAGGTACAAGCAGCACTACACCTGAGTTATACTTCAATTATTACTTAATCCTTTCTAGTAAAAAATGGCTGATGATTTTTTATCCGATGAAGACAAAGACCTGTTTCGCGAACATATGCGCTCGGTAAAACCATTGAATGAAAAAACCAAACGGGTAAAAACCTCGGAACCTAAGCCTTCAATTCCAAATAAAAAAGACAAACCCTCAGTAATACCACCAAAAAAGGAATATTACTTGTCCGATATGATTGTGGATACAGTACTTTCTGAAACAAAACTCTCCTATTCGCAATCAAGTATTTCTAACCAACGTCTTAAGGCATTACGAAATGGACAAATACCTTGGGAAGCCCGCTTGGATTTACATGGCTTAAAAAGTGAAAAAGCCCGAGACACCCTGTGTCAGTTCATTCAAACTCAGGCCGAGAATGGCAAAAGATGTCTACTAATTATTCACGGCAAAGGAGGCAACCTCGGTGCACCACCAGTAATTAAAAATTTACTCAATCGTTGGTTGCCCCAATTAGATGAAGTTTTAGCCTTTCATAGTGCCTTGCCCAAAGACGGCGGAAATGGGGCAGTTTATGTACTACTTAAAAAACAGAAATAACTGCGTCTCGCGGACAATCGGCAGAGTGTGGGCACAGATAGGATCAAGAGACAAACCCAGGCTACATTTATATAGTTCCGTTACTTGCGTTCATGCCTTATTCTGGGGATAATTCGCTACATTAATAAAATATCAAGAGAGAACATGGAACATTTAGGTCAATTTATCATAAATCATTGGCAATTATGGCTTGCACTTATCGTGGTTTTATCACTTATATTTATCAATGAGTTAATTACCCAGAAAAAGAAAGCAAAAGAACTCACTCCTCAGGCTGCTGTTGATTTGATCAATAATGAGAATGCTATAGTCATCGATTTGCGTGACAAAGATGCCTTTAAACAAGGACATATTATTGATGCGATCAATGCAAAAAGTGAAGATTTTGAACAGCAAAAAATGGATAAGTATAAAAATACGCCCATTATCCTCATTGCTTCACGGCCTATGGAAGCGCAAGCTCTTGCTAATAAAATTCGCGCCCAAGGGTACCAACCCCATGTACTTAGCGGCGGAGTTACTGCCTGGCAAAATGCAGAATTACCCTTAGTTAAAGGAAAATAAGATCATGGCTGAAATAATTATGTACAGTACAGGTTATTGCCCCTACTGTGTCAAAGCCAGGGAATTATTACAATATAAAGGTGCCTCATTTACTGACATTCGTATTGATTTACAACCAGAATTACGTGATGAAATGATAGCAAAAAGCGGCAGACGTACCGTCCCGCAAATTTTTATTAATGGCCAGCATGTCGGTGGCTGCGATGATTTATATGCCCTGGATGCCCAGGGAACACTCGATCAATTACTAAGAGGATAGCAATATCATGAGCGAACAAGCAAACCCAGCACAAAACCAAAATGAAACTCAATTCATGATTCAAAGAATTTATACCAAAGATTTATCTTTTGAAACGCCTAATACACCTGCTGTGTTTCAACAACAATGGGAACCAGAGCTGAATCTCGAAATCAATACTTCCAACACCAAATTGGAAGAGGGTGTTTATGAAGTAGTATTAACTGTAACTACCACCGTGAGCAATCAAAAAGCTACTGCATTTCTTGTAGAAGTGAAACAAGCGGGGATTTTCACCATTCAAGGTGCTCCTACAAATCAATTGGATCATTTGTTAAACAGCTTCTGCCCCAACATTTTATTCCCTTACGCTCGTGAAGCAATTACTTCTCAAGTAATTCGTGGCAGTTTCCCACAATTAGTATTGGCACCTATTAATTTTGATGCTTTATACATGCAACAAGTTGCCGAAAAACAAAAAGAAGGTCAAGCTTAAAAAATACAAGTACATACTAAAGTATTGAGCCCGGGTACAGGCAAAGCCCTAACCCGGGGGTTAGTATAAGAATCTGTTTTTCAACCGGGTCACTTCGCTTGATCCCACTACCAATACACTCCTTTTTAAGAGCATAAAATGAACCAAAAAAACATTACCATATTAGGTGCTGGATCTTGGGGAACGGCTGTAGCAATTCACCTCGCCAAAGTGGGACATCGTGTTTTGTTGTGGAGCCATGATCCGCAGCAAGTTGCTCTTATGACGGAGAAAAAAACAAACCCGCGCTATCTACCTGATATTGATTTCCCTAAAACATTAGAGCCTTCAACCGATTTTGATCAGTGTGTGAATGAAGCCCATTACGTTATTATTGCAGTGCCTTCTCATGCTTTTGCAGAAATTATCGGCAAAATAAAAATACCACCTCAAGGATTAGCTTGGCTGACTAAGGGTATTGATCCACAAAGCCATCAATTATTAAGTGATTTAGTGGGTCAAACTTTTGGCCCTACTTTTCCCAAGGCAATTATTTCAGGTCCATCATTCGCCAAAGAAGTAGCCCATTTCTTACCTACGGCAGTGACTTTAGCCTCTAATGACTCAGAATACCAAAAAAATGTTCGTGAGTTACTTCATCACGATAACCTTCGTGTGTACTTGAGTGATGATCTGATCGGCGTACAAATTTGTGGTGCGATTAAAAATGTTTTGGCTATTGGCTGCGGCATCAGTGACGGTTTAGGTTATGGTGCAAATGCCAAAGCCGCATTAATTACCCGCGGACTCGCAGAAATGGAGCGTCTGGGACTGGCTTTGGGAGCACGTGCAGAAACTTTTCTTGGCTTAGCTGGCGTAGGGGATTTGGTCTTAACCTGCACTGATGATCAATCTAGAAACCGTCGCTTCGGCTTACTCCTCGGACAAAATATCAGCATCAACGATGCAGAAAAGCAAATTGGCCAAGTTGTAGAAGGTAAATATAATGCTTCTCAAGTCTGCTTCCTTGCCAAACAGCATCATGTAGAAATGCCTATTTGCGAGCAAATTAACGCCCTTTTGCAAGGGAAAATTAGTCCCAAACAAGTGGTACAGAACTTAATGAGCCGCCCTCCTAAAGAAGAGTAACTGCACTCTCAATCCGCCGGATTCTGCCTTAAGCTTACAAATTTTCCCGCGCAAGCGAGAATTTATGCTGGAACTACTCTGTTCTTTATCAGGAATGGTTCCCGCTTGCGCGGGAACTACAGTTCTTAAATGAATTTCAGCGTACGTAGAAATTATATTTAGGATTTAACATCCACAAGCTCAATGTCCTCAGAGAACAACCGATCGCCTAAAAATATCTCGCCCACAATTTGGAAGCGCTTCACTGAATCCGTTACTAAATAATTTACGGAACGGCTCAAAGAAGGAACATCATTCAATAAATCCTGCTTTTCGAGCAACTGATACAGAGCATGTGCAGTGGCATGTGCTGAATCCACTATAGTAACCCCTTTAGGTAACAAGTCACTCAGCAAAGACTTAAATACAGGGAAATGGGTACATCCAAGGAGCACCGTATCTTCATTGGTAAAACCATCCAAGTAATGTTTTAATGCTTCGCGCGCTACTTGATTGTTCACCATGCCTTCTTCTGCTAAAGCAACTAAAACGCTGCATGCACGCGTATTAATTATTGCTTGAGGTAAATGGTGGGTAATTAACTGTTGGTATGCATTGGATGCAATTGTTGTTTCAGTAGCTAAAACAATAATACGCTTGTTTTCAGTTGCCGCTACTGCTGCCGCAGCACCTGGTGCAACCACACCAAGCACTGGCATACCAGGTAGCATTTCCTGTAAATACGGTAATGCGGCTGTAGTGGCGGTATTACAAGCAATGACTAAAGCCTTAATCCTCCGCTCAACCAGCAATTTTGCCATTTGCATGGCATATTGTTTTACCGTATCTGGACTTTTAGTTCCATAAGGAAGTCGAGCGGTATCCCCCAAATAGATAAACGATTCTTGCGGTAGCCCCTCCCGCAATGCACGTAAAACAGTTAAGCCGCCCATCCCTGAGTCAAATACACCAATCGCCAATTGGTTTGAATTCAATTGTATACCCCTTTTTAGTAATTATCGCTTAAACCTACCCCCCAAGAGTCTTAGCTGTTCCTTCTACTTTCTTATCTTTTTCAACTTCTTTCTCGATATTTTGATCTTTATCGCCACTGAGAGTATCTCTGTAGAATGAAGTTGAGTTTTTAACACCTTTATCCACTTTATCTCGTTTCTTTTGATCAATCATGGAGGTGAATTCCCTTACATGTTCCGCAGTGTATCCACTGGCTTTTTCCTTGAATACTTTATTATAAACAGAAACTTCGGTAAAACCTCTCCAGTTACGTTCCCCATCAGGTTTCCAATTCGCAGTTCCTGTAATGGATATTTTATCACGAGAGAATTTGGGGTGATGCTCGCCTAAAACATTGAGAGCGGTCCATAAATAGGCCAATTCTTTCTCTTTACCACTCCAGCCTTTCAATTTAATAAGACTCTGGCCATCCCAATCTTTTAACAATTCTCTTGCTGCTCTCAAGGATTGATCCGCTCTATGAACGGGATCATCTACTGGCACAGCAATCATTACCTTTATAGGTCTAGAACTGACTACATCATTTCCTGCTAAAGTTGCTTTGGGAATAGATCCATCAGGATGATAATCAATAGCAATACGTCCTTTTACTTCTGTTGAATCAGGCTTCACATAAAGCGTATTGATACAAAAAGCTTTACCTTGCTCAGGGATTTTGTGTAACTTAGAGGTCTCGGAGTCGCCACTTGTATTAGTAGCTCCGGTGGTCACACTAGGAGTACGAGCTTCAGCCTTTATAGGGAAGTAATCAAGGCCACTGCCAACAATTTGACCATCAATTTTTTTGATATCACTCAGATCGAGTGTGGAGTATGTAGTAGATGCTGTCTCCACCACCGCAGTGAGCTCTCGCTTCATTATTCCTTTAATTTGTTCTAAAGCACCATTTTCTCCCGAAATTTTTTGTTTTATTTCTTTATAAAATTTGAGCTGTTCCTTAACATCCGTTATTTCTTTCTTTAACTTCTCATGCAGTGGATCTAATTGTTCTTTTACCTGAGGACTTACACCACCAGCAGGTGTATTATCTAGACGGACTTGAAGCTCGGCCTGAACCCGTTCTAAATGCACGATGACCGTATCACATTGCTTTTCCAAAGCTTTATATTCTGCTATCATTTTCTCAGCTTTGTTTTTGGCTTTGACTTCATTGGCCCCGCTATATAAAGCAGGTAGAGACTTAAGATCCTCTTTAAGCGCTTCTAAATGTCCTTTATGTTTTTCAATTGAAGACTTACTTTTTTGCAGTCGTTCTAAGTCCTGATTGATTTCTTGTATAGTGGATAGTTTAGTTTGATCATCTATGCCAAAAAGACTCGTAATTCTCATGCCTTTTAGTTCATTATACACGCTTGGCGTAAACTCTCTGCTTAATTCTTTTTTTAGTGCGCCCTTTAATGGATCACGATTAGCAACTGCTTCAGGGATGAGGTTATCAAGAAACTCGTGAACATTAGTGCTCGATTTAAATTTCTCAAAAAGATTCTTGACATCGGCTGTGATATGATACTCATTTCGCAGCGGCATCACCGACACCCCTTGAATGTCAAGATGAGCAGCTCCCGTAACTCTTGCAAGAATCTGCACAAATTTTTTCTGTGTTGGACCTAAAGCCTCATCTTCCTGCACTCCATTGACCCTGACCACCACATGAGATACAGCTTGGTGAGCATCAAATAAAGGTTTATTTTTTTTATGTTCGTCTTGTACCGCATCTGCTATCGGATGCGTGGGTACCTTTAAAGTATTTACAGAATCACTTTGCAGATCAAAAGATTTATAAAATGCATTTTTATTTGGAGCCGGTACGGCACATTTTCCATGAATATCGTCAATTAAGGTTTTATAATGAGCGAGGTTAGTAAAATCGAGGTCTTTGTTTGCTAATAACCTTTCATTTATACCATCAATCATCGCTTTATTAGGAGAAATATAATCAAGCCCCATCAAAACTTTAGCTATTGTGGGATTCATGATTTGTTTAAAGGCCGCAGCACGTTCATTCTCTCGAACAAGCGCATCCACAACAAGCGCACTGCCATTGGCGTCTTTATTTCCCCAATAATACTTAATTTCTTCGGGACTTTTTGCATTGATTACAAAAAGCAATTCGTGCTGCTTACTAGATTCCAAAATTTGAGTTTGCTTTGTATCGGGTAACTGTTTAAATACTTCCATTAATTTTGGATGCGACACCGCACCTAAACGAGAATATTTTTCAACCGCAGCTTTAAACTTATCCTCCCGATCTTTTCGCGAAAAGGCAGCTATCTGATCACGAAGTGTCTCTCTTAACTCAGGCAAGTCTTTTTCCTGAACAAAATCAAATGTAACTCCATTTCCAACCTTAGTAACGAGCTCTTTTCGGAAACTCTCTAAATTACCAGAAGCTGCATGGAGTTTTTTTAAGGAATCAAGATCAGCCGGAGTACCACCTGAACCTATTTTTTTTATGATATTCGCCGTTAAAGCCACTTTAAACGCGGATAAGTTGGTATCAGTTATAGCCTTGCCGATAATTGCCTTATCATCGGCATCGGCGGCTGCTCCGACGAAATTTTCTAATTGGGTTTTTAAGGTATCTTTATTTAATTCTTTTAATGGATTGAGTAAAAGAGGATCATTAATTGCTTTATCTGTAGCTAATATCTTAGCTTTTAGGTATTGCTCACATAATGGTTGTTGGTGAGTAGTACCAAGAGCCGTTCTTTTACTAGCCTTCAAGTTCGCCATTCTAGCTTTATATGGGTTATTCGCTAGATCCTCTTTTAATTTTGCATCGGCAGCCAATGCATCTAAGAATGCTTGTTCACCTTGTTTAAGCGTATTTTTCATTCCCAAAAGATCGATATCTGAAACGGTGCTTTTAAAATTTTGCAGTTGTTTCTCAAACTCAGCTATAGCCTTTAGATCCAGTAAGTTGTCTCTTCGCTTTGTAGCGGCATCAACAACTACCGCAACGGAGTCAAATGCCAAACCATTTGTTATATCATCTAGTGTTTTCCCAGGAGGTAGGGTAATTCCGCCTGCAGTAATAAGTGCTTTCGCAGCAGTTTGAAATTCTCCTATATTTGTTGCCTTGGTTAGATCATCAAATAATTTAGGATCAGTGAGTTCGGGTTTGGCTATTAATTTTAGTAGTAGCTGATTTGCTGCTTCTATTCTTATCTTAGCTAAAGAGGCATGGGTTAGGACATCCTCATTGCTTGGATTCCATCCATGTATCTCACCAAATTTAAGTCCAAGAGAATTCTCCCTCGATGCTAAGTATTGTCTAAGTATTGTTCCATTATCGGTAAAATCAGAGGTTAAAAGGCCTACTAAAACATCATTTTGCGCAGCTGCTAATGAAAATTTGACACGTTGTTCAGCGGCTGCTTGTTTTATTTCTTTCAAAGTAGGAGTATCTTGTAGTCTGGCGCCCAAAAAATCATCATTTTGGACGGGGTTAGATGAGACAAATGCAGCTCTGGCACCTCTTTTTATAGTTCCCAAGCCCCAAGATGGAGGAGCAATAGTGCTGTCCATCTGCTGCCAAAAAGCTATACTTTCATCCGAAAGTACTGCTGATCTAAACTCTTTTGGATTATTGGCATCAGCTTTTAATAATTCGTCTAAAGCACCATTTCTTTCCGCTTCTACAACACCAGGTCCTCGTAACTTTGCAGTATTCTTTAATACGGTTAAAAGCTCTTTATTCTTAGGCATAATCAAACACTCCGCAAACCATAATGTATCTATTTTAAACTTATTTTATTAAATAAACCTTAAATTTCATCGCTTCAGCACATCTTGCTTGAATATAGGGGGTAAGATGAACTAACTTTATAACATTATTATAGCAAGATTAAAGGATTAAGTGATGAAAATCATACGGATTGGATTATTATTAGCATTAATTAATTTTGCTTATGCTCAAGGTTGCGTCATTGGCGAGATTCCTTCGAATCCTCGTTATGTGTGTTTTGATGGTAGAACATTGCAGCTTGCAGAAGATGGCCATTATCGTTGGAATGCCAAACGAGGGTGTTTTGTTAGTGCCGTCCCTTGTTGTGCATACAAAGCCACCCATTACGCATTTTACCCCGATCCCACCAAAATCGGTGCCGCCTATGCACGTTGCCGACATGATTACCCATTCCACCTGGGAGAAATGCAAACCCATTAATTTCTAATTTTCATAAGTGAGAGAACACGGCAATTATTTGTATCAGGCTGGATGTGGGTTGGTAACCATTCACCTGCGTCCTGAGGAGTTTACACGGGACATGAATTTTGTAACTCATAGGCCGGAGGGGATTCTGCTTGCTTGGCACAAGAAAAGAATGAAAAAGAATTGGATTCTTTGGCTTGGTTACGCTCCAGAGCCCGGTTAATTAGGGTATTAATTTCCCATTGTGTGGAACTCCAACCATATAATCCCCGTAATTGGCGAATAATCCATAGTTTACTGCGTAGTTGGCGTATGTATTTCACCCCTGCCGATTCTTCTTCAGATGAGTAACCATTTATGTCGTATCTTAACTGGTTCAGTCTATTCTCAAAATTAGGATGATTTTGATTAATCTTAATAAAACGCTTAATACTTTCTAGAGCTAAATTCTTTTGGAATTTCAGACAAAAACGATGATCCTCACCTATATCTCTTAAAATCTGCTTGAATGATCGATAACTCATATTCGGTTTTATTTGTTCCAAATAAGGATTTTTAAAAGCATATGCTTTAACTAATTGCATAAGACCAGAATCTCTATATTTTTTGGTTATATACGCTCCATTGTCTATTAAATGTTTGATGATTAACACTCCATTTTTCGTTACATCCTGTTCATCATCTACCCCAGCTTGAACTCGTTCCACTACAATGTCTAAAGGAGTTTTACCGGCTTTATTTTTTACATTCATGAACTGAGCAAACATGCTCAAAGTTTCTTCATAGCGATACTCACCCAGCTTAATTGCGGTATGTAACGGTGTATCTCCTTTCTCAAATCCACCGGCTTCATTACATAAGGTCTTATAGTGAATAAAAGAATTACGGACTTGTTTTACAAGAACCTCAGTTACTAGATGCGGCGGAATAATTTCTTGCAATAAAGCTTTGGTTTTTTCATTATCCAAACTGCCTACATAATTTCGAAAATCTTTTACCGAAAACAATGCAGCCCGCAAACGGGCAAGCCTTGCTATGGTAGTTTGGGTCATCAATGCAACTTCAGCGCGATCTGCCGCATTCTCCATTTCTGCACAGTCTTGTACTGTTTGCTCAATGATCTCATTGGGAATTAAAATATGTTTATAAAATGATTTCCATTTCGCTTGGGTGAACCGAGAATTATTACTGAGCAGAGAAAAAGCATTAATATCGGCATAATTATGGTATTCCTTGTTGTCAAAGGGATTAGCAATATAACTAAATTTTGTTGGCCAATAGGAATTAGACGAATTAGTTAAACACGTGAGTGACTTAAGGTCTTTGACGGTAATGTCAAACGCATGAGCACCGTGCATTAAATGAAAAGGTCGGCGAGTATGAAACCCCATAATGCTATCTACGAACATTAAATCATGATCAATTTTAAAGAACACCACCTGAGGCTTACCATTGCGCTCTACCAAATAAAAGCCATAGTTTCCTTTATGCAGATCATCCTCTTCCAAAGTATAAGAAGTCGCAAGGATGCTGGCTAAAGAGTCATAATCAATGGTTAATTTTCCATCTATCTCCGCTTCGACTAAGCGCGCAAAAAAGCCCTGAGGTAATTTATCTAGAAAATAAATGGGTATTTTAGTGGGATCATTGAGTCGTGATGGAGTTGAGTCATAACCTGTATTTGGATCATTTAAAGCATAAAAGTCATGCTCTAGCCCTTCCTTGTTGGCTATAACATAGCAAAGATGCTGAACAGCCAAACCAAGAATGTTTTTGTCACCATCGACCACCAAGTTGTTCGATGGCGTTAAACCAGATAATAAAAACAGGCGAGCCAATTGGCTAAACATCACTTCCAAACGAGAAAATTGCGGTTGACCGTATTTATTCTTTTTATAAATAATTTTATAAGCGGGTTTTTCCCGACTGGGGGGAGTATATACTGCTTTAAGATACGTCTCATGACCCGATGCGTGTGAAGGCGGTCCTAAGGTAATATCTTTAATCTGAAAAAATGCAGCCATGAACCATAAATCGGAATCAAATTGCGCTAAATTTTAACATGAAGAACAAAAAAATCAATTCTCATCAATAGTTAACGTATCATTTTGAGAATCAAAGTCACCGCTACTATTTAAACGAATTTGTAAACCCACATTATTTTTTGAATCCGCATACTTAATTGCATTTTCTTGGGAAATTGCTCCGCTTCGGTATAATTTTAATAAAGCCTGATCGAACGTCTGCATCCCCTGTTCGGTGCTGCGCTCCATAGCTTCTTTGATGTCATCAATTTTTCCTTTCTCGATCAAATCAGAAACATAAGGCGTATTTAATAATAATTCTACAGCAGCCATACGTTGATTATTCACGCCAGGAATAAGACGCATTGAAATAATAGACCGTAAATTGAGCGACAAGTCCATTAATACCTGTTTCCGTGCATCTTCGGGGAAGAAATTAATAATGCGGTCCATTGCTTGGTTCGCATTATTGGCATGGAGCGTCGAAATACATAAATGGCCTGTTTCTGCATAGGCAATAGCATGCTTCATCGCATTGCGTTCGCGAATCTCACCAATTAAAATCACATCCGGAGCTTCACGCATCGCATTGACTAAGGCATTATCATAACTCATGGTATCAATACCCACTTCGCGTTGGTCCACTATTGATTTTTTATGTTGATGAATAAATTCAATAGGGTCTTCAATGGTTAAAATATGCCCGCTTTGGTTTTCGTTACGATAATCAATCATTGATGCCAAAGTAGTTGATTTACCGGATCCAGTTGCACCTACAACCAAAACCAGACCGCGTAACTCCATAACTATAGTTTTTAAAATCAGCGGTAAATTTAATTGTTCGAGTGAAGGAATTTTATTTTTGATATAACGCACCACCATCGAGATGTCTCCACGCTGGCGAAACAAATTAATTCTGAAACGCCCGACAGAAGCAATGGAGAGCGCCATATTCAGTTCCAAAGTAGCCTCGAATTCTTTGCGCTGATCATCATTCATCAACGATAAAGCAATTTCAGCCATTTGTTGGGATTTGAGTGGCACCTGCCCTACAGGAGAAATTACCCCTTCAATTTTAATATTAGGTGGCGCCCCCACACTAAAAAATAAGTCTGAAGCACCGCGGTCAACCATTAATTTAAAAAAAGGAGTTATGTCCATATATCATTCCACCATCGTCAGAGTGTAGCCTGGGGGCTTCACCTGAATCTTATACTCATCTCTGAAAAACCTGTCCAGCCCTATCCCGACGTCCCGCGGCTTTGTCCGCGGGATCCAGAAAATCTGCCTAAAACCCTGGACCCCGCGGACAAAGCCGCGGGGCGTCGACAAAGGTGTGATCAAGAGACAGGTGCTTCACCCTGGCTATGACAAGACCAGTTAAGAAATCACCAAATCACGTATCCTTCGATTTTCCAATTCATTCTGACACGTCTTTAAAAAAATCGCCTTGGCATTTTTCGCTGCCTCGCTCTGTACTGGCATTAAATCAACCACCTCATGGAGACGCATCAAAAAACTTACACATTCTTCTTTAGTATATTCTATGGATTTCATTTTTGGTGAATGACTTATCTCTTTTATACTCTTATCCTCCAATTCACTTTTCAAACCCAAACTCAGATCAAGCATTTTTTGAAAATAATTAGTGTTATAAGGAGCCATAGCCAAACGATCTGCACCATCATTCTTCTGGGGTGTCGCATTCCAGCGTTCCGCTGCTTCTATAAACTCCTTCATGTTTTTAGAGTCTAAGAACTGAGAATAATGAACCACTCCATCTGGAAAATGTTTTCCTAAATGATTTCTTACTTCAAATTTTTGTTCTTTTAAAAACTCTAAAAATTCTTCTTCAAAACGAACAATCCCTCGTGTTTGGGGATGAGTCACCACATCCAACGCAATGATATGTTCATCAGGGCTGCTCGTACCGGTTGGAGATAATCCTCCATTAGTTCCTTTCAAATAACGAACATAGACCGCGTAAGTTATCGGGTATTCTCCACGCCTCGATGCCTTGTTTACCTGATTTTCGATTTGTTGCAAAATTGCTTCTAAATTCTCTCCAGCCTTGTCATCTTTTACAGGGATAAAATAATCCACATCACGAAGTTTTTCAGGGAACGCGACTTGGGGATGGGTGATATGATTTTCAAAATCGACTATAGATTTTGTTCCTCGTTCTTCAATCGATTGAGCCGCTGCAATTAACATAAACTCTGGCAATAAACTTCTTAATTCCGAATTAACTAAGAAGTCCATTAAATCTTTACCCAACCTTAGTCCCAGCTCTTGGGCCAAAGAAGTAATCGTTGGTGCATAGGTTGGTTGAGTCTTTTGAGTTGGTTTATCCGTAGTGTAATTCCACATACGCACTTGCCATTGATGAACATTCTCACCCAGTGGGGAGGAGCTTGGCATTCCCATAACACTCACATAGTGATTATTCTTTAATATATCTCCCAGTTTGCCTTTCATTTCTTCGGTATTGTGAAATACTGCGATTGTTTCTCGTAAATTGTAAGCCTTCACCGCGCGCATTTTGACACTAAGAATAACTCCTAAAAAACCGCTATGTGCTGCACATAATGTTTGAAAATCAGGATGGTCCGGGGTCAGTTCACGAATGTTTCCATCCATATCACAAACTCGAATTGACTCAATCAAGCCACTGACTGCCGGCTCATCACGACCTGTACCGTGTCCTCCATGCCCAAGTAATCCTACTAAACTTGCCCAACTCAACATACTAAGCGTCGATGAAGATAAATTATTTTTTCGCAAAAATTCTGCATATTCGGCTATTTGCATTCCAGCACTTACCTCAACCAATGAGGCAGGAAGCTGGTGAATTGGATTGTTGGGATTAAGCCATGCCGGTTTGGTATTAAGAGGGCCTAGGACTTTCGCTTTGTGAAATTTCTTTTTAAAACGAAGAATAATGTCAGTACCTTCGCCTTCAGAAGAAGCTCTTCCTCCTACTACTTCTGAAAAAGAAAAACTGCCTTTACCGTATTCTTCTTCCTGAACTTTGGACCATGGAAATAAACAACAGCTTACACTGTTGTCTTTATTTTCCCAACCGGCCGTCGCTCTTAAGGTAATTTTATTCTTTGGAGTCCGCCCCTCATTCATCCGTTTTATTTCTTTCATAATTAATTGAACTTGCGCTTCACTATCTACATCAACAACCACAGCTGAGGGATTACGTACGTTTCCCATAAAATTCGTCCAACCCTGACTGCAAGAAATTTTGTTGCGGGTTAGCATATCCATAAATTCAAATTTTAGCTTGGCTGGAAAAGTCATCATTGCTCCTATCGTTGATTAAACATCAAAAAGGTAAAGACTTTATCCATCCATCATGTCATAAGTTCTTGAAACTTTACACATACACGTCTTTGTGACTGGAAATCCCTCGTTTCGCCTTCCAATTCACCTTGAGGCACTAAGCTTTCTTTTTTACTGGATGCTGCGAACAAGTCGCAGCACGTAGTGCTCTGGGGCAGTCCAAAAAAAACGTAATTGCATACCACGTTATCCTGAGGAGTTTACGACGAAGGACCAGTTTTGACCTAAATTTATGTCATTCCCGCGCAGGCGTGAATGACACTATATATGATTAATGACACATATGAGTAATAATACTATATACAAACAAGTTACCCATTAATGGACTCGAAAAATGGTACAAAAAATGTGACGATATTTCAGGTTTAGGATAATAACGTCGTAACCTGGGGTCCAATACGCTTCACCCAGGCTACCACTAGCACAAGAATTACATTTTTTCCAAAACTTCGTGCAAATATTTAACAGGTTCGATTACCATTGAAGAGTTCTGCTGTTTTGGTGCATTGGCAAAAGGCACTATTGCCCGTTTAAACCCATGTTTTGCTGCTTCTTTTAATCGCTCTTGCCCACTTTGAACGGGTCTAATTTCACCTGCCAATCCTACTTCACCAAAGATAATGGTTTCCCGATCAAAAATTCGATTACGTAAACTCGATACAACGGCGGCTAATAATGCTAAATCAGATCCTGTTTCCGTCACTTTTACACCACCTACTACGTTAATGAAGATATCCTGATCGTAGGTAGCAATGCCCCCATGTCGATGTAATACAGCAAGTAAAATAGCCAGGCGATTGGATTCAAGCCCAACCGTTACACGTTTGGATTGCTGCCCATGTGCCTCATCCACCAGCGCTTGAACCTCCACTAACATAGGACGCGACCCTTCCCACGTCACCATCACTGCACTACCTGCAGTAGGTTCTGGTTGACGCGATAAAAAAATCGCTGACGGGTTGGCTACTTCTTTTAAACCTTTGTCCGTCATCGCAAACACGCCAAGTTCATTGACCGCACCAAAACGGTTTTTAATGGCACGAATGACCCTAAATCGGCTGTCACTTTGACCTTCAAAATATAAAACGCTGTCTACCATATGCTCTAAAACTCGTGGGCCTGCTAAAGCACCCTCTTTCGTTACATGTCCAACCAGAAACACGGCGGTTTGGGTTAGCTTAGCAAAACGAACCAATTGTGCGGCCGATTCACGTACTTGGCTCACCCCTCCTGGAGCAGAACTGATATTTTCCGTAAAAATAGTTTGAATGGAATCGATCACAATCACTTTAGGACTTTCTTTTTGTGCATGAGCAATAATTGATTCGACCTGTGTCTCGGCTAAAAGTCTTAAACCCGCCAAGGGTAATCCCAGGCGCTTGGCACGCATCGCTACTTGTTGTAAGGATTCTTCACCAGTGACATATAAAACAGTTTCCTGCATCGAGAGATTAGCCAATGTTTGTAATAACAAAGTGGACTTACCAATTCCTGGATCGCCACCGATCAGGACTACAGAGCCATAAACTAAACCGCCACCTAGTACTCTGTTCAATTCGGATAAGCCACAATCCATGCGCACTTCTTTATCCATAACCACATCTTCTACAGCAGTGATTACCGAACGTTGATTCACCCAAGAGCCGCTGCGCGAATTTTTATTCACAGGCATACCTTCTTCTGCGATTGCATTCCATGCCCCACACTGCGTGCATTGTCCGGCCCATTGCTTAAAAATTGCGGCACATTGACTGCATACAAATTGGGTTTTCGTTTTCATACTTATTCCATCTGATTCGGTTGCCGTTAATATACACGATTTAGCTTATTGAATCTTCATTATGCATGGCCTGAATACCTCACTTAAATTTAAATGTGAGGTAGCCTGGCTGTGAATCCAATTCAAATAAAATTAATTTACTTACATTGAATCCTGAGTACAACTCAGTATAATCAGTACATTTTGCACAATCAGGACAAAATCTATGAGCCAAGGTATGCATTTTGAGCAGTCGATCACGGAACTAGAGGAAATTGTCAGGCAACTAGAAAAAGGCGAACTCTCTTTAGAAGACTCCCTGAAACAATTTGAAAAAGGAATTAGCCTGGCCAGAAATTGTCAGGATGTGCTACAAAAAGCCGAACAAAAAATAGAAACATTAACCTCGGCAGAACCCAGCTCGGATGAACAATTAAGTGATAAGTAATTACATACAACGGCATGAAGAATTTCTCAAGCAAATAATCAATGACTCTTCTGTGCCTGCAACAACGATACGTTCGGCAATTAATTATTCTCTTTTCCCTGGCGGAAAGAGAATCAGACCTATTTTGGTCTATTTAACTGGAGATTTGCTCAATCTGGATCTAAAAATTCTCGATGTTATTGCTGCCGCAATTGAGTTAACGCATTGTTATTCTTTAATTCATGATGATCTCCCTGCGATGGACGATGATGATCTGCGTCGTGGTAAACCGAGTTGTCATAAAGCTTTTGATGAGGCGACAGCGATTTTAGCTGGTGATGGCATGCAACCCTTGGCCATTGAAGTCCTATTAACTCATCTTTCTCCACTGATTGACCCCCAACAAGTCATAGCAGTTACTCTTGAGCTTGTTAAAGCCAGCGGCATTAGTGGGATGGTGAGCGGACAAAGTCTAGACTTATCTGAATTAGCCAAATCATCTACTAGCGAAAAACAGCTTAGAGAAATTCACTATCTTAAAACTGGGCGACTTATTTTAGCGTGCATTGAAATGGTTCTAAATGCCCGTACAGTACCCGAAGCCCATCAAGTCGCTTTACAGACTTATGCCAGTCATTTAGGTCTGGTTTTTCAAATGCAAGATGACTACCTGGATCATTATGCTCCTGCAGATTTGGGTAAAGGCCGCTCCTCTGACTTGGCTAACCAAAAAACAACATTTGCGACTCTATACTCCAAAAATAAATTGGAAGAAGAAATCAACACGCATTATCAAATTGCGTTCGATGCGCTAAAAATATTTGATCAAAAAGCACTTGCATTGATTGACTTAACCAAGCAATTACAAGAACGTAGTCAATTGGATAGGTAATAAATAATTTTCAATCCGATACTCAAAGGAGAAAATTTGATCCCCAAGGAAACTACGTTAAAACATGGATACCGGAATTAGCACAAGTTCCCAATAAATGGATTCACAAACCTTGGGAGGCCCCTCAAAATGAGTTGCGCATTACGTTGGGCTTATCCTTTACCATTAGTGGATCATAATCTCGCAAGGAAAAGAGCATTACAAGAATATCAAACGATTAGGAAATGAACGATATTTTAACTCTTTCGCCTCGTTATCTGCGAAATAGGGATCATGGTTTCAACCCCAAGTTCTGTTTTTCTTTGCTCGCCCTTCCAGGCATGTCCGTACACTACTTCATAAGTTAATGGATATTTTCCTTTATCCGTTTGCAGGGTAGAGTAATTTTGTTCGAATTGTCGCCAGGCCATTTTCCCCGTTAAACCTTGGTTTCGTTGCGGATTAATATTTATTACTCCCTGGGCTTTTAAAGCCTGTAATAACTGAGGCAGCGTTTCATAATGTACCGCCAATAATTCCATATCAACTACGGGCTCCAAAAAGTGCTCAGACATCAAGCAATCACCTACATCATGCATGTCAGCAAACTCATTCACATGAGCATGCTGATTCACTCCGGACCAAGCATGTTTCAATTCTTTAAAGGTATCAGGCCCCAAAGTAGTAAACATCAAGCATCCATTAGCGTTCATGACTCGATTCAATTCCCGAAAAACTCGCTGTAACGGACCGCCCCAGTGAATCACTTGATTGGCAAAAATTAAATCAAATGCACCTGTAACAAAGGGCATATGCACCATATCTGCAGCCACTAAAGGCCATTTGCGTCGCCAACCTTGTTTTTTTTGTGCCTGAATTAGCATCAGCTGTGCCAAATCCAAACCAACAACTTGGGCCTTTGGATACATTTGGCTCAATTCATAAGAAAAAAAACCTGGTCCACATCCTAGGTCAAGAATACGCTGCGGCTTCATATTCAAATACTGCAATCGCTCTAGTAACCGTACTCCAATCTCTTGTTGTACTTTAGCAGCACGTTCATATTCAGCGGCATGATGATTAAATGCCTTGCTAATTTCATAGATAACAGCCATTATAAAACCAGGAAAAATTAATGGATTCCAACGCTCGTGCGCCAGAAAATATGGAGTTTAACACAAAGTTTAAGCTTGTACTCAATATGTGCTTTATGCAATCAATTTCATAATAACAAAATGGCGGTATGTCACGCGTGTATTTCGCTCATGACGCCTTTAGGCCCTGCTTGTCATTTCTGCGCTTATCCTTTACCTGATACGCATCTGTCGGTCTGCGGGCGCTGTATTAAAAAAACACCTCATTTTGACCGAACAATTATTCATTACATCTTTGAAGAACCATTGCGCAGTCTTTTGCATCAATTTAAATACCACAATGGCCTTTATCTTGGTTCTTTTTTAAGTCACTTAATTCTTAACTCTCTCAGTCATGGAACGAGGCCTCAATGTTTAATTCCAGTCCCTATGCATCCACAACGACTTAAGGCACGCGGATTTAATCAAGCAGCGGTTTTAGTTCGTTTACTCGCCAAAGAACTAAAGTTACCTTATGATTTAACCAGTTGCCAAAAGATCATTAACACAGAGCCCCAGGCAAGTCTTGATGGAGAACAACGGCAAAAAAATTTACGCCATGCGTTTAAAACAAAAAAGCTTCCCTGGCATCATGTAGCAATTATTGATGATCTTTTAACAACTGGCAGCACTGCAAATGAACTGGCTTTCACTTTAAAAAAATCGGGAGTTAAACAGGTAGACATATGGTGCTGTGCACGAACCGTTGGTAAATCATAAAATAGGTATCCTGGTTTCTCACGCAGGATACAATGATATGATTTTATTTGCACTCTGGTTGTCGAGTGAGTTCCGATTCATTAATGCCGCAGAATTGCAACATCATGGAAACATCAATGCCATAGGGAGTAATACTATGCGCCACACTGTTAACAGATAAAGAGCCATAACCATGGCCATGCGATTGATAGATTATCTCATTCTGATCGGCAAAAGCTTGAATTGCCTCTTGAGCTGCTTCTAAGCGACCATCAAAATTACCTTTATCAATATTTAATTTCGTATTTTTAATGGCAATCTGAATGTTATTATTTTGGACTGGTTCCTCTGAAAAGAACCGACGATAACCTTTTTCTTGTCTCCCGCTGCGTCCTTCTAGTTGTTGCTGCAATCTTTGATACATAATTCACCTTTTTTAGACAAACTGATTGATTGTAATTGCTTTTCAAGAACGAAGCAAACCCTGCATCAATCATCTAATTAACTATTAAAATTTAGACTCGCTGCAGATCATTCATTAATAAATGAACCAATAAGACACAAAATATAATAAAGAACAGTCGATGCAATAAAAGTTCCATAGGTACCGAGACCGCTTTGCCGCGAACTTTTTCAATGAGCGCATACACTATAGAGCCTCCATCCAAACCTGGGATAGGGAACAGGTTAATCACGGCCACCGCCAAACTTAAGCTAGCTATAAAAAATAGAAAAACAACCACGCCTTGGGTAAGTGAAGCCACTGACGCTGCAAAAATACCTAGAGGTCCTAACAATACTGAAAAAGGGATTACTCCCGTAAGTAATTGTTTCAATATCATTAGAAAAAAATAAACCATATTCCCCATGAATTCATTCGTTTTATGTATTGCATCCATGAGGGATGAAGCCCGCAATATGTTTTTGGGCGCAGATAAATTCGGTTTAATTCCCAATTGCGTCAATAAAGATATTTTTGCCCCATGAAATTGTTGATGGCTTAAGTCAAGCATGGCATTTGACTCTTGCCCATTAGTCCGAATCAGCGTAACAGGAATATTGTTCTTTCCCCATAGAGTCACCAAACGCATCCCCACATCGCTCCAAGTCGGAGTAGCAGAACCGTTAATCGATTTAAATTTATCACCAGGAAGCATCCCTGTTTTCGCTGCGGTACTGTTGGGAAGTACTTCTTTGATTTCTGGCATAGTGTATGTAAGGCCTATGCTATACACCAGAACAAAAGCAAACCATGCGGTAATCAGATTTGCCACTGCTCCTGCAAGTAAAATAAGAATACGCTGCCAAATCGGTTTTTTATCAAAACATACGGAATGTTGCTTTGGATCTACGGGACTGATACGTGTATTTTCTAATTGGACGTAACCTCCTAATGGAAAAAATGCCCACACCCATTCACAACCACTTCGACTTTGCCAAATCAATAACGGCTTCCCAAAACCTATAGAAATTTTTTTGATTCTTACTGAAAAAATACGTGCTACTAATGCATGCCCACCCTCATGTATTCCAACAACCAAAATTAATGTAAGAATAATGGCGATTATTGCCAAAACCATAAACTACTCCTTCACCGAGGGCGCGTGTTATCAACGATTAATTCCAATACGGGAGTTCCTTTTCTACCATCGAGTTCATAACCTTGCCGATAAACTTCAAAAATACGATACGCCTGATTCGACTCACTATCAACTAATTCAACATCATCACCTTGTTCATCAATTAAGGTAACCGTTAAATGAATCTCACGAAATCCAGCGATATGATATCGTTCTTTAAATAATTCTAGTACACGTGCCAAACTTTTTGCTGCTTCTTCGCCACTATGTTCGCCTTGCAGGATAATATCCATGATGCTCTCCCCGTAACTTGGGATTTTTGTATAAAACCCTCTATTCTTGTTAGCGGCAAAATATGAATGTACTTTAATTTTACAATTAGTTTTTTTAATTGTCTGCGGTAAAGCCTTAAGCTCGGTTCTACTGCACATCATTGAAGTTATAGAATCGTTGCCGCTAGAAATCAAAATAAAGAAATAAGACAGCAGGCCTACAAATTTACTGACTAATCGTTTACAATTCCACGATTAACTCAATAATTCATATTCCAATAATTTATATTCTATGGTGTTTGTTGCTTGCGGGCTAAATCATAAAACTGCTCCAATAAACGTGCGTGAAAAAGTCGCCTTATCTCCTGCTACCCAAGATTCCTTGCTCGATAGCTTGTTAAAATTGCCGGAAGTGAATGAAGCCGCTATTTTATCGACCTGTAATCGTACAGAAATATACTGCGATACCCAAGACCCGCAAGTCATTGCACATTGGCTTACCAAAGAACATCAATTACCATTGGATTCCTTATCCCCATTTTTTTATGTGCATAAAGGCCATCAAGGAATCAAGCATCTTTTACGTGTTGCTAGTGGTTTAGACTCTATGATGATTGGTGAACCCCAGATTCTTGGGCAAATGAAACAAGCCTACCAGCATGCGTGCAATCTCGGTGCCATAAAAACGGAACTACGCCCAATTTTTGAATATGTTTTTAGCGCTTCAAAGCGAGTACGAACACAAAGTGGTGTCGGTACAAATCCCGTTTCAATTGCCTATGCTGCAGTACAATTAATAGGCCAGCTTTTTACAGACTATAAATCGCTGAATGTTTTTTTAATTGGTTCAGGCGAAACCGCTTCTTTAGTTGCAAAATACCTGCGTCAACACGGTGTTGAACGTTTTATGGTTGCAAGTAGAACACTAGAAAATGCGGAAAAACTAGCCAACTCATTTAATGGTAAAACGATTCCTATCACGGATATCGCTGAATATTTACCTCAAGCTGACGTCATTGTTTCTGCTACAAATTGTCCAATTCACTTTCTTAATAAAAGTTTGGTCGAAGAGGCATTAAATCAAAGAAATCATGCACCCATGTTTTTTTTGGATTTATCTGTTCCCCGCGACGTAGAAGAAAACATCAAGGAATTAGGACCAATACAACTTTATAACATCGATGATTTGCAATTTATGATCGATAAAGGTATGGAAGAAAGACGCCATGCCGCGTTACATGCAGAACAATTAATCGATGAAGAATTGAAGAAATACATCCGCAAACATCGCTCACTTAAAGCCAAAAAAGTCATTTGTGATTACCGCAGTCAAATGCAAGACTTGGCACAAAAAGAGTTAGAGCGTGCTTTGAAAAAACTTTCTGCAGGACAATGTCAGCAGGTCGTTTTAAATGAATTTAGTGAACGCTTGGTTAATAAACTCACACACAGCCCTACTGCAGGTTTAAGGCAAATCGCTAAAGACGGTCGGGAAGATTTATTTACTTTGGCACAATATCTTTTTAATACAACAACACATCAGTCATCCTATGAAGAAATCTCTTGAATTCAAACTGCAACAGATGCTCGAGCGATACGAAGAAGTAGGTCGCTTATTATCTGAAGCATCCGTTATAGCAGATCAGAATCAGTTTAAAGCTCTTTCCAAAGAATACGCCCAGCTAGAACCGGTAGCGACATGTTATGCAACCTATGTTGAAGCAAAAAATAATTTGTCCTCATTGAACGAATTGCTCGAAGGCGATGATGAGGAGCTGGCCTCAATGGCTTCGGAAGAGTTAGGAGCAGCTCAACAACAAATAGACGAGCTTGACGAACAATTGCAATGGCACCTGATACCCAAAGATCCAGATGATGAACGTAATATTTATCTCGAAGTCCGAGCAGGAACCGGCGGTGATGAAGCCGCAATTTTTGCTGGTGATCTTTATCGGATGTACAGTCGATATGCAGAAGGCAAAGGTTGGCAACAAGAGTTAATCAGTGCCAGCCATGGAGAACATGGGGGATATAAAGAAATTATCGTGCGTATTAGTGGTAATGCAGTGTACTCGCAACTTAAATTTGAATCTGGGGCTCATCGTGTACAACGTGTTCCTGAAACCGAATCTCAAGGTCGCGTACATACCTCTGCGTGTACTGTAGCCATTATGCCTGAAGTGGATGAAATTGATGACATTCAAATTAATCCTGATGATTTGCGAATTGACACCTATCGTTCTTCGGGTGCTGGGGGTCAGCACGTCAATAAAACCGACTCTGCCATACGGATCACGCATATCCCAACAGGTGTAGTAGTGGAATGCCAGGATGAACGCTCCCAACATAAAAACCGAGCCAAAGCAATGTCTTTACTTAAAACACGTTTGCTGGATGCAGAACAAAGCAAACAAAAGAAAGAACAAGCGCAAACTCGGAAATCGCTGGTAGGAACAGGTGATCGTTCAGAACGAATTCGTACTTATAACTACCCTCAAGGACGACTAACAGATCATCGGATTAACTTAACGATCTATCAATTAAATGACGTTATGGAAGGAAACTTAGCATTAGTTATCGAACCATTAAAACGCGAGTACCATGCAGAATTACTCGCAGAGCTGGGACGAAATGATTAGTATCCGTACGGCCCTGGGAAAAACTCCGGATCTGGAAACAGAGATTTTACTTTGCCACACTTTGAAAAGACCCAGGACCTATCTCTTTGCACATTCTGAAGAATTACTTACTGCAGAGCAATGGGAACTCTTCCAAAATTTAATGGCTCAAAGATCCCAAGGAATTCCCATTGCCTATCTCATAGGTGAACGCGAATTCTGGTCCCTAAATTTAAAAGTTAATGAGCATACCTTAATTCCCCGACATGAAACTGAACGACTAGTGGAATTAGCCTTGGAGCTGATTCCCAATCGCCCCGATACCTATGTTCTAGACTTGGGTACTGGCAGCGGAGCCATCGCCTTGGCCCTTGCTAAAGAGAGACCTCATTGGCACATCATTGCTGCGGATATCAGTCCAGAAGCTTTAAATATTGCAAAAGAAAATGCACAAAGCCATAAGATAACCAATGTAAGTTTTTATTTATCCAACTGGTTTAGTAATATTCCGCAACGCAAATATCATGCACTGGTAGCAAATCCGCCTTATATTTCAGAACACGATCCCCATATACACCAAGGCGATTTGCGTTTTGAACCAAGAAATGCTTTAGTGAGTAGTCAAGAAGGCTTAGCTGATCTACAATGTATTATTAAACAAGGTTATGACTACCTTTTACCGGATGGTCTAATTTTGCTTGAACATGGGTATGATCAAAAGTTAAAAGTACAGACTATACTTAATGAATTACAATATAAGAACGTACAATGTTGGCAAGACATTCAGGGAAATGACAGAGTAAGTGGGGGTTGGCGATAATTTTATTGATGATACAATCGTTTTTTGGTATACCTAACCGCTTTCTGTAACCCCAAAGTTGTACATGGGAACGGAGGCTAAAATGACCGAGCAATTAATTGATAAAACCAATGAGAGACGACACAACGTGAAAAACGACGCGATAGGTAGCATGGGAATCACCCCCTATAAGGAAGCCCCTGGTGAAGAATATATGAATGAAAAGCAGTTAGCACATATTGAAAAAATATTGCTAGCTTGGCGTCAATCGTTGATGGAAGAAGTCGACCGCACAGTGACACACATGAAAGATGAAGCGGCTAATTTTCCAGATCCTTCAGATAGAGCCAGCCAGGAAGAAGAATTCAGCATCGAATTACGTACTCGTGATCGTGAGCGTAAATTGATTAAGAAGATTGAGGATGCCTTAGAGCGCTTGAGAAATGAAGATTTTGGTTACTGCGAAGCATGTGGTATTGAAATCGGCCTCAAACGTTTAGAAGCAAGACCTACAGCAACTTTATGTATTGATTGTAAGACCTTATCCGAGATTAAAGAAAAACAAAATCAAGGCTCCTAATTAAATAGATCACCTCTTCTGCAAAGAAGAGGTCTCTTCATAATGAATCACTTTGGGTTCGCGTTTTTCTTAATTAATACCAGAATTCATTCATCAGAAATAGTTACGTCATCCTGGAAATCGTTAGGTCATCCCGAAACGCAGAGCTTCCAATTCCCCTTAAGTTTTACGTGACTATAACAATACCGACGTCCCGCGGCTTGTCCGCGGGATCCAGGGATTGAGGCACTAAGCTCGCTTATTCCTGGATGCTGCGAACAAGTCGCAGCACGAAGGGCTCAGTGGCTGTCAAGGAAAACTTAAGGTGAATTGGAAGACGCTGTGAGGGAGCTCCAATCAGGTGGCATTACATTAATATAAGGCCACAATCAGGAAACCCTCATTCAACCTAAATAAGCTGCTTCAATTTGCTGCAAATGTCGCCCTACTGAGCCTTTGTTTTTTTCAAAAACGGCAGTGGCATTTTGAATCATGTGTTGACGAAACTCGGACTCCGTATGCAGTTTAATAATTCCATCAATCACATCATTGGCCTGATCCACTAACAAAATACCCTGAGCCGCGTGTAAATCATTGCAAATGGCTTTAAAGTTATGGATGTGACTTCCACTTAATACCGGTACACCCATCGCAATAGGCTCTAAGACATTATGCCCACCTACAGGAACCAAACTTCCGCCTACAAAAGCATAGTCACTAATTTGATACAAACCTAAAAGTTCCCCCAAACTATCTAATACAACAATTTCATTTTCAGGGCTTAAGGTTTTTAGATCAGAGCGTAATCCCGTTTTAAACCCTGATTGCATGCATAATTGATAAACGGCTTGAAACCGTTCAGGGTGACGAGGTGCAATTAATAAAACAACTCCCGGCATGGCTTGCTGTAATCGCTTTAAATGCGACAAAATCTGTGCCTCTTCATTCTCATGAGTACTTGCAGCAATCACCGCCACTCGCTCTGCTCCCCAATGACTTTTTAAATCGCTAAAGCGTTTACTATCAATCTTATTGGTTTGCAGATCAAATTTCATATTTCCTAAGACATGGACTATCTCTTTTCTGGCTCCTAGAGTCATATAACGGCGTGCATCCTCTTCCCCTTGGGCCAAAATCGCAGAGAATTGATTCAAAATAGGTTTAATTATAAATTTAATCTTTTTATATCCATTCAAGGAATCATCAGATATCCGTGCATTCGCAAGTAATAACGGAACTTTTGCTGCTCGAGCTTGATAAATTAAATTCGGCCATAATTCGGTCTCCATAATCACACCAACACGAGGCTGAATTTGTTTAAAAAAGCGTTTGAGTACATAGGGAAGATCATAGGGTACGTATTGATGAGTCACCTTATTACCAAAGCGGGCTTGTACTCGCTCCGAACCCGTTGGAGTCATAGTAGTGACAAATATGGACCAGTTTTTTTCCAATATGGCATCGATCAAGGGAATAGCAGCAATTACTTCCCCCAAAGATACAGCATGAATCCAGACATCAAACGGTTTATAATCATGCTTACCGAGAAAGAAACGTTCGGATATACGCTCCCTGTATGAGGGTAAGCTCCTCCCTTTCCACCATAAACGAATAAGCAGAAAAGGACTTAGCAAATACATCAAAAAAGAGTAAAAAAATCGCATATAAAACTAAACCCAAAAAGCGACAGTATATACTTAAAGTGTGGTATAAAGCGATAAAATCAATTTTAACGTACTAATATAAGGAATCCTTTGTAATGTCTCTTCGAGACTTCTTTGTCGTATCAACATGGTGGGGGAAGATTCTTGGCGCATTTTTTGGCTATTTAATCGACGGGCCTACAGGGGCAATCTTTGGCCTTTTGGTCGGTAATTTCTTTGATCGGGGTTTATATAATTATTTTTCTAATCCTCATTGGCTGTATTACACCGAAAAGCGTAAAGTAATTCAAAAAGTCTTTTTTGAAGCAACCTTTTCCATTATGGGGCATTTAGCTAAAGCGGATGGTCGTGTTTCCGAACAAGAGCTGGACATGGCACGTCAGTTTATGGACGAAATGCGTTTGAGTAGCGAACAAAAAACGTTGGCAAAACATTTATTTAATGATGGAAAAAAAGCCCAATTCAACTTAGATGCAGTGCTTGAACATTTAAAGAAGGCCTGTAAGGATAATCGGGACTTGTTACGCTTGTTTATCGATATTCAATATCGCGCTGCTCAAGCAGATGGGCTTGGTGCTAAAAAAATCCAAATATTGGATAAGATTTTTTCCAAACTCGATTTTGCACCGCTTCACAAACAATATCGTTTTTATGAGGATTTTGGTACCAGTTATTCATCGGAAGCACCAGATGATACGAAGCAACAATCACAACAATCCTCTTCATCATCTCACTCGTATTCATCCTACAGTAGATATAATTATCAACCCAGTAAAACAAACATGGATTATGCTTATGCCCTTTTGGAAGTATCACCGAATGCCAGCAAACAAGAAGTAAAAAAAGCCTATAGACGCTTGTTAAGCCGTAATCATCCAGACAAATTAATTGCCCAAGGCTTACCCCAGGAAATGATTAAAATGGCAAATGAAAAAACGCAAAAAATAGTAAAAGCGTATGAATTAATTTGTACCAGTAAGGGCTGGTAACCTACACATGTGGGGTACGCAGTAAAATCCTTGATTTTCTTTAATCAATCTTAAAAAAGTAACAGTTTTCGCAGACAAGTCACTGAACGTCGGCTCTGCCGTTAGAACATCAGTATTTGAGGCTTCCGAAATATTATTTTCGCGCAAAATGTGTCGAATACAGTCGTTCAGTGAATACTGCGTGCACTCTTACAAAAAAGGAGCGATCGGTCCTAAATAAGAGTACATCACTGGAGGTGATTTAGGATGAAACTTTGGCAGCTTTACCATCCAGCCATGAATAAAGGAAAAGAGAAGTTGCTTACTGTATTCATAGTCATGGTGGGCACCCGGTATCTCTAAAGCCAAATAATTATTTTTATCCGGTCCAAATTCTTTTTTTCTTGCAGCCATTTCTTGCTTCGTCAAATCATAATCAAATTGAGCAACAATATCAAAGACGGGCATATTTAATTTAGGTTTCTTATTTTTAGATGGGGGAAGATCATAAGCCGATAGCAAGATTAAACCTTCAATTTCAGGTACAGGAGGTTTTTCCAGATAATCAAATGTTTGTTTCAATTGTTCCCCATAATGTACGACCACAATACGCATGATTTTTTGATTTCGCAACGTAGTGACCACTTCTGGAAATTGTTTGATCCAGGGAACGGCATTACTACTTTTATTATTAAGTAATACAACCTGCCATCCGTTTTGAGCCAATTCATTTGCAAGGTTATCTAAAAAGAGCGTGGATTGTGGCTGTGCACCTCCATTCACCAGGAGCACTGCGCCATATTTTTCGTTTTTTGCGGGCCAATAAGGTAAATCAACACTCTTACCATCTACCTTGACGGTTAATTTGTCTGCCAAAGCAGCTGAACATAAGAAAAAAAATATTAAAACGATCCTTGTAATATATTTCATATTATCCTAATAAAATGATCCTGGCTCAATTAAAACGGATATGTAGTCTGATGCAACGTAGCAGAACCCTGAGCCAGACTACATTGAAGGTTAGCGCTTTATCTAATCAGTTAATTCTATACCCGCTTGATCCAACATTATTTTGGCTTTATCTCCAAGAATTTGATGTGCCAATGCAGTTGGATGGACTAAATCAAAAAACAAGTAACCGTTACATGCATCTGGTGCTATTTTAGGTTTGACGGATGCCACCATTTTTAAGACCGATTTTTTAGTGATATCGTCCACTACAGAATTAACACAAGTGCCAGTTATATTGGTGAATCCATAATCTTGTGGATGCATCATGACTTCATCAAAAGCTTGATGCAAATCATAATATAACCACTCTACCTCTGGGTATTTTTGTTTGAAGTCATCAACGGACTTACTTAATAAATTATTATGCTCTTGAGCGTAATAAGTCATTTCGTTAATTGAACCAAATTCAATTGCAGCAGGAGTTCGCCCTAAATCAGGCAAATTAACCACTAAAATATGTTTCGCACCTTTTTCTACTAATCGATTAATACTGCGTACAATTCCTGTATGCACATCGTGCAATGTTTGTTCCGTTTCAGATGGAAAGGCGAGGTAGTTATTTGAGCCTATCCATATCACGAAAAGACTGTCTTCACTCGCTTTATCATTATGTTCTGCCAAATAGTTATTCACTTCTCTTCTTAAAGTAAACAAGACATCATCAGCTCCTTCTTCCTCGGACACACCAGCACCACCATAAGCATAATCCAATAAATGTCCAGCAGGATTTTCAGGAAAGTAAGAAGCAATTACATATTCGATCCAAACAGGTCCGTTAGAAAAACGACCTTCGAAATAAGGTGGAGATGGTGGTAATTGATACTTCATAAATTTATATAAATTACCGTTATCAGATAAACTATCACCAAATACAACTATATTATGAAGAGGTGTAGCCCAAATAATCCCGGAAAATAAAAAAGCCCCTATAGTTGCTAACAGTTTCATGAATACCCTTAAGTCTAATCCTAAATAAAGCAGTGACATCTTACTACAAATGGCTACTGCACTGAATTTTGAAGAGTGTATCTGGTTATTTTAAAAACAAAAAGCCACCCGCATTATAGTATGAAAGATCATTTATAAGCAATTTTTTTGCATAAACCCACTTTTCACTATTTTAATATATTTATCAATAAGTTAAATAAATTCAACTGCTCTAAAAACAACTATTTAAATCATAAATATGCTTATTTCATGGACAAGAAGACTATCTTGAAGGTTTTCCATTGCTCCCTAATCAAAAGATATTTATATTAGTATTTTTTGCCAGGGAAGCTTCATAAATGACTTTTGAACACAATTTCATCCTTAAATGTCTTGATTGTATGGAACAAATATTTTCTGATGAGGGAGAGTTAAAAGAAGCAATTCATCATTACCTCGAAAATAAAGTACCTACTTCTCGTTACCAACTGAATACCAAAATAACTGACGCATCATTATGGAATGAACACGATAAATTACGCTTTAGTGCCACTGTTTTTGAAGCAATTGCCCGCAGCTCATTATCGTTTTACTCAGAAAGCGATGAGAGGGCTCAAGAAATAAGTGCTGCCAATACAGTATTCCAGCAACAGTATCTCCCCCTCTTAACTGAAAATACCAACCCCAATAACAGGATTGACTCAGTAAAAGAAAAGATTGTACGAATTAAAACAGATCTCAAAAATAAAATAGAACGAACGGAGAATCCTTATACTTTTTTTACACCTGTCACCGCAGGCTTAGTCGTTATTGCTGCCGCCGCGACCACAGCAGCTTTATTAGCATATAAAGCCTAACTGAAAGAATGCGGGTAGTACGTATTGAACGATAATGTTTTACTTCAAAAATTGATTTTTTTAATTAAAAAGTTAGATAATTCTTCTATTGGTAAGGGTTTGCTTATATAAAAACCCTGAACGTAATGACAACCATGCTGTGTTAGGAACTGATAATGCTCTTTTATCTCAACACCTTCAGCAATAACTCTAATATGCATTGCCTTTGCCATGGCAACAATTGCATTGACTATAGCAATCGAATTAGGATCTGAGGGCAAATCTTTAATAAAAGATTGATCGATTTTGATAATATCAATATTGAACGATTTTATATAAGCAAATGAAGAATAACCCGTGCCAAAATCATCTATGGCAATTTTGACCCCCAGCTTTTTTAATTCACGCACAATATTGATGTTCGCTTCAGTGTTAGAAATAAAAACCTGTTCAGTCAACTCCAACACTAATTGGTTTGGCTGAATATTAGTTTCATGAATAATTTCTTTTACAGTTTGAACAAAGCTTTTATCTAGTTGAGGTGAAGCAATATTAACGGAGATGCTTTTAAGATATTTTGCGTGCAAATTGACAAACTCAGAACACGCAGTTTTGAGAATCCATTTACCAAGCTCGATAATATAATTCGATTCTATGGCAAGGGGAATAAAATCAGCAGGAGATATCATTACCCCACTCGAATGTTGCCAACGAATAAGCGCTTCAACTCCTATTGTATGAGAACTTGATGTATCGATAATGGGTTGATAGTGTAAAATCATCTCATTTTTTTCTATAGCATGATGTAATTCATTTTCTAAAATATATTTTTTCCTAGTGAGCTCTGATCTCATCCCATAGGAAAATTTAAAATTATTCCTGCCAGAGTTTTTAGCAAAATACATTGCTTGATCTGCTTTTCTTAGTAAAACAGCAGGATTCTTGCTATCTTTCGCATAAATACTAATGCCAATACTCGCAGTGATAAAAAATTCATAGCTCTCAATGCGAAATGGTTTCGAAATTAAATTTAAAATCTTAACGGCAATGCTTGTAATGATGTCGATGTCAATCCGACTCAAATTTGTCAATAATATAATAAATTCATCACCACCAAACCTGGCGACTATATCTGTTTTACGAACAGTGTTGCTGAGTCTTCTGGCAACCTCTTTTAATAACATATCACCTGTTTCGTGACCAAAACTGTCGTTTATTTTTTTAAAAAAATCGAGATCGATAAATAAAATAGCAAAATATAATTTTTCCGTTCTGCATCGAGCCACCTCATTATTCAAGCAGTTTGAAAAATGCTTACGGTTAGATAAACCAGTGAGCATGTCATGCTCGGATAGATATAATAAATTTCTTTCTAGATTCTTACGTTTGATAAATCCCCCAATTTGCGCACTGACATTATCAAACATATTGAAAAGCTTTCGATCAATATTGATCCCTCTATATCCAAATAATAATATAATGCCAAGAACTTCCCCCCTAAACGAAATGGGAAGTCCAAAGCAACAACATAAATCTCTTGGAAAGAGCGTTGAAAATTTAGATTTCTTTTCAAACTGCTCTAAGTCATTTATGAATATCGGACGTTTTCCTTGCCATACATAGTCAGCGAGATCTTCCCCATATTGGAAAATGATATTTCTTCCGTTTTTATCAAAGAGGGAACTCATCTTAAAGCTATGCCAAATACTGAGATGCTGTAATGCATCCTGTTTTTGATCGACTGCCCATATTTCTCCAATTTGCCAATTCTGAATTTCACAAATTATTTTTAAAATATTGTGTCCTGCAGAATTGATATCAGGTGATTCAGATAATGCCATTGCAATGCGATACTCAATAGCCAGAATGAGCTCATTTTGTTTTATATACGTGATGTCATGAGCAATAACAGAGATACCAATAATTTTGCCTAATTTATTTTTGATAGGTGCGGCATTAATAAGTACATTTAAACGTCGCCCATCTTTAGTGAGAACATACATTTCATAATCTAAAATCTCTCTATCTTCTTTTATGATATGAATCAAATTCATACCATCTTCTTTTATGTCAGGTGGTAGCAAAATGGAGACGTGCTGTCCTATTATTTCTTCTGCTTTATACCCAAATAATCGCTCAGCACCTTTATTCCATAAGTTAACTATGCCATTTAAATCCTTACTATAGATTGCATCGTTAGAAGATTTTAAGACTAAAGCATACTCAAGCAGGCTTCTTTCAGTTTGATTACGTTCAATAGCAGAAGTAATTGCGCGAAAAAGGGAGACACCATCATAATGTTCCTTATTAATGTAATCCTGAGCACCTTCTTTTAAGCAATTAATGGCCACATTTCCATCTAGCAAATCGGTTAAGACAATGATAGGTGTATCAACTACGACATTTTGCATTTTTTGAAAGGTGTCTAAACCTTGAGAATCTGGAAGACCTAGGTCAAGAAGAATCAAATCAATTTTATTATTATTTTCTTTATATAAATTTATCGCTTCTTCTAAGGTCTGAGTTAAGATAAAATTAGGCTCAAGATGCCCTCCATCGATTAATAATTCCTTTATTAATCGAGCATCGCCTGCACTATCTTCAACTAATAAAATGGATAAATTATTTTTCATAATTTCATTTGAGATTTTAGATAGATCTCTTAAGTTTTTTGAAACTCTTCTTAAGTATATATCATAAAATGACAGGTTTTTTTGGCAAACCAACCCATTTTAAGGACATTAATGATGCAGATTATTATGACTTATTTCTTCATAGTAATTTACAAATTAAGTCCTCGGGAAGTTAAAAATAATCGTTTTCTTACATGCTATACTAGCAGTAGTAAATTAAAAAAGGACATGCGATGAAAGTCCCTTCATCTCAAGTTTTTATAAGGATTTTTTCTGTTTTTAGTGTTGTATTTATTATCATCATTAGTTTCATTATATACTTTCAACTTTATCGACTCATTGATGAAAATGATCAGGTTTTTCACACTCATAAAACCATAGAAACTGCTGAACGAATAATTACCAGCGTAAATACTCTGGAAAAAATACACAGTAATTATATTATTTTTGGCAAAGCAAATTATCTTATTGATTATAAAGCGTTAATTGGTCAGATTGTTCTAAATATTAAAATATTTACTAATCTAACCCGAGACAACCCAATCCAACAAAACAGAATAAATGATTTTTCACGATTATTTGCTGAATACCTCAAACTTTTGGATGCATCCATTCAAGTACGTCAAAAAAACGGGATGAAAGCAGGTTTAACATATATTGCCGCAGATAATTTCAAATGGATGTCTGATCAACTGAACCAAACCAGTGTACAAATCATAAATGAAGAACAAAAGCTGCTGGATATCCGTAGTGGAAACGCTTTCATCGTAGAATCAAGGACCTTATCTTTAGCACTATTATGTAACATCGGTGCTATTGGATTAATTATTTTATGTTTCTATTTGTTAAATAAAATTATCAATGAAAAAATACTAATAGAAGAACGAATTCGCATATTTATGAATAGTTCTAAAGATTATGGTTTTCTCATTCTTAATCCAGCTGGTGAAGTCACTAGTTGGAACTTAGGAGCTGAGCGTATAACGGGATATACCGAGAAAGAAGTACTTGGTAAACATTTTACTCTGCTTTTCCCTAAAGACAAACTTATAGAAGACCAGGAACAAGAATTAAAAGAAGCAGCAGAAAAAGGTCTTAGTGAAAAAAATGAATTGTGTGTACGCAAAAATGGCCAACCTTTTTGGGCCAATATCATCGTTAGACCTATGTACGATAGTCTTCAAAACTTGGTCGGTTTTGGAAAGATCATACGTGATGTTACAGATAAAAAAATAATTGAAGATGAGTTAGATAAGAACATAAGTGAAAAAATAAAAGTCAATGAACAGTTACAAAAAACTTTGGATGAGTTGCAAAGATCAAATAAAGATCTAGAACAATTTGCTTATATCGCCTCACATGATTTACAAGAACCACTCCGAGTGATTTCAAATTACACCAAGTTATTAGAAAAACGCTATAAAGATAAATTGGATGATGATGCAACTGATTTTATTAATTATATTGTTGACGGAAGTAAACGAATGCAACAATTAATCACTGATTTATTGGCTTATTCTAGAGTTAGAACACAAACCAAGCCGACGCAACAGGTGGATCCTAATCTTTTATTAGATGACATCTCCGCTTCTTTAAAAGAAGCAATTAGTGAAAAAAAGGTTATTATTCAATACGACAAATTACCAATGGTGTGGGCAGATCAAGGGCAGTTACGCCAATTATTTCAAAATCTTATTTGCAATTCCATCAAATTTTGCAAAGAAAATCCTGTAATTAAAATCACGGGTAAAAAAAAGGGTGAGCTTGTCACTTTTTGCGTGGCGGACAATGGCATAGGAATTGCACCTGAATATCAAGAACGGATCTTTGAAATCTTTAAACGGTTACATACTCGAGATCAATACCCTGGAACAGGGATTGGATTAGCTGTGTGTAAGAAAATTGTCGAGCAACAAGGAGGCACTATTTGGGTTGAGTCAGAATTAGGCAAAGGCTCTAAGTTTTGCTTCACATACATGCATCAGGGAGAAAGGAATGGACAAACTAATGACTAATCTTAGGACAACAAATATTTTATTAGTGGAAGATAGCCTCGCAGATATTCGATTGACACAAGAAGCTTTAAAAGAATGCAAGCTCAAATTAAACCTATCCATTGCAACAGACGGTGAGCAAGCTATGGATTATCTTTTTCATCGCAATGGATTCGAGAATTCGAAACGTCCAGATCTGATTATACTTGATTTAAATCTCCCCAAAAAAGATGGACGCGAGGTATTAAAAGAAATCAAATCTGATGATTCATTGAAAAAAATTCCAGTCGTTATTTTAACTGTTTCTACGGAAGAACGTGATATTCTTCAAGCGTACGATACCTACGTCAATTGTTACATTACTAAGCCTCTTGATTTAGATAAGTTTAGTGATGTAGTGCAATCTATCGAAAATTTTTGGTTCACTATTGTTTCCTTACCACAAATATAATACGTAATTTGTAAGAGCTAGTTAAGGGAAATAGGCTCGCTGAGCGAAATGTTGAAACAGCCTTATTAGCCAAAACATGGAAGCCTGTAGCATATGTGAATGTTATCAGGTATAGAGCAGAACCCCGGGTTACGGCGTCGCCTTCACCCAGGCTACACTCGAGGATTCCATACCTATAGCCGGATGCAGCAAGCGGAACCTCGGGTAAGAATTAGTTTTAGCGCTCTCGGTTACGACTTTATTGAGCGCTACCAATCAAGGTTAGTTTCAACTGACGTCCACAAACCCATGCCTTGGTTAAATCACTCATGACTTCTTTAGGCATTCCTTTAGGTAAGCGTACTGTTGAATGATCGTCATGAATTTTCAGACCAGTGATATGTTTACTTTGTAAACCAGCTTCGTTGGCAATCGCACCTACAATATTCCCTGGTTTTACTCCATGAACTTTACCCACATCAATGCGGAATAAATCTTGTTCTACAAATTCGTCACTAAATTTTTTACGATTGTCACGACCGTCTCGGAAACCTTTCTTGTCACTAGAACCGCCTCTTCGCTCATCGGCTCGAGAGCGTTCAAATTTGCCACCACGCTCAACACGTCCCTCTTTAGCAGGTCTTGATGCTTTAGGTAATGCTTGCTCTTTTTGCCAAGGAAGGTCTTTGTGTAGTAATAAAGCCAATGTTGCAGCAACATCAACAGCGGAAACGTCATTTTCTTTAATATACTCTTCAATGATGCGTTTGTATGAAGGTAAGTTTTCATGCTCTAAACGTGCAGTGATGTTTGCCATAAACCGTTCCTGCCGCGCAACTTGAATCATATGATCATTGGGAACAGCTACTTTGGTAATACGTTGACGGGTATGTCGCTCAATACTCGTAATTAAACGTGATTCCTTAGGTGTTACGAATAAAATAGCGACTCCAGAACGACCAGCTCTACCGGTTCTACCAATGCGATGCACATAAGTTTCATTATCATGAGGTAAGTCATAGTTAATTACATGCGTTACACGCTCCACATCCAAACCGCGGGCAGCCACATCTGTTGCTACCAGAATATCAATTGCCCCTTGTCTAAATTGTGCAATAATGCGTTCACGTAGTGCCTGGGTAATGTCGCCATGAATGGCCATCGCCCGCAATCCTTGTTGTTGTAACAGTTCGGCAACTTCTTCAGTGCTGCTTTTAGTACGAACAAATACGATAACACCTTGATATTCTTCTACAGCCAGCACACGCAATAATGCATCAGGTTTTTGATGTCCTGAAGCAAATAAAAAGCGTTGTTCAATACTTTTAACCGTAGCCGTTTCAGCACGTATTTCGATGGAAGCCGGATTCTGCAAATAAGTATTGGCAATTTGGCGTATACGATGAGGCATGGTTGCTGAAAAAAGGCCTATTTGTTTTTCTTCAGGCAGTTTTGCCATGATGGTTTCAATATCTTCAATAAAGCCCATTCGCAACATCTCGTCGGCTTCATCAAGAATAAACGTACGCAAATTATCTAATTGCAAAGTACGTCTATCGATATGATCCAAAATACGGCCTGGAGTTCCAACCACTACCTGAGCCCCTGCTTTCAATTGTTTTAATTGGCGCCCGTAATCTTGTCCGCCACATAAAACAGCAACAGTAGTACCACGTTGCTTCGCACTTAATAGTTCAAACTGCTCAGCAACTTGTATTGCTAATTCGCGGGTTGGAGCCAAAATTAAGGCTTGAGTACCTTGGACATTAGTAGATAAATTTTGCAATATAGGCAAAGCAAAAGCTGCAGTTTTCCCTGTTCCAGTTTGTGCCAGAGCAATCGCATCACGACCTTCCAGCAATAAAGGAATGGTTTGAATTTGAATTGGTGATGGTGTAGTAAACTTCATATCCTCTAGTGCTTTGTTTAAAGCATCTGAAAAATTAAAGGACGCGAAGCTGTTGATTTCTTGAGACATAAAAATCCTGATAGATTAAAACATAACCTATAAAAGGCTAAGTGATATAAAAATTGAACAGTATAATAACAAAATAAACAAAATAATGCACTATATTTATGAATTGATTAGGGTAAACTCTATATCAATTGGTGTGCAATTATTATAGTCCACGTGCGATAAATTAAGCCAGAATAAATACGAATTAACTAAAAAACCTGGGTTACGACTACTCGTCACCCAGGGAAAGTCAGATTAAATCAATGCCGCTAAACGACAGGCCTGATCAATTGCATGACGGGCATCCAACTCCAGGGCTTTATATGCTCCACCCACTAAATGCACAAGTTTTCCTGCTTCTTTCAGAGGGGTATACAATTCAGCAAATTCGATTTGTCCAGCACATATAACCACTGTATCCACTGGTAGAATCTGTGATTTTTCATTGATGTTCATATGCAAGCCTTCATCATCAATCGCATCATAGTGTACACCAGAAATCATTTTGACCTGCTTATGTTTCAGGCTTAAACGATGAATCCAACCTGTTGTTTTACCCAGGCGTTGGCCCATTTTTTCCTTTTTACGTTGCAACAAATAAACTTCACGTGGGCTGGGAGTTACTTGGGGAGGTTTAATGCCACCACGGTATTCTCCATGAATATCAATACCCCACTCGTTATAAAACTGATCCTTTGGAACTGGATGCTCATGAGTTAAAAATTCAGCCACATCAAAGCCAATTCCGCCTGCACCAATAATAGCCACCCGTTGACCTACTTCTTTCTTACCAGTAATCACATCGATATAACTCACCACTTTAGGATGGTCAATGCCCTTGATCTCGGGAACTCTTGGTTTAATTCCACTGGCTAAAACAACCTCATCAAACTCTTGCAATAGCTCAGCCGTTGCTTCGGTATTTAGCAGAATAGTTACCTTAAATTTTTCCAATTGATAATTAAAATAATCCAAAGTTTGTTGAAAAATTTCTTTACCTGGAATCTTTTTTGCCAGATTAAATTGTCCACCGATTTGATTGCTTTTTTCAAATAAGGTGACTTTATGCCCACGCTCCGCAGCTACCGTTGCAAAAGCAAGTCCGGCAGGTCCAGAACCCACTACCGCAATGGATTTGGGTTGTGCAGTGACCTCATAAATCAGTTCCGTTTCATTACATGCACGTGGATTCACCAAACAGGAAGCCGTTTTGTTTACAAAAACCCGATCAAGGCATGCCTGATTACAGGCAATACATATATTAATCGCTTCGCTTTCGCCTATTTTGGCTTTTTCAGCAAATAAGGGATCTGCTAAAAAAGGCCTGGCCATAGAAACCATATCGGCTACCCCGGACTCGATTAATTGATTGGCCAATTCAGGTGTATTAATACGATTTGAAGTAATCACTGGAATTTTTAATTCAGGCTTCAAATGCTGGGTTAGAGGTGTAAATGCTGCAGCAGGTACCATAGTAGCAATCGTTGGGATGCGCGCTTCATGCCAACCAATACCGGTATTAATCAAGGTAGCACCTGCTTCTTCAATCGCCTTAGCAAGAATCACTACTTCTTCCCAATTGCTGCCATCAGCAATCAAATCCAGCATTGATAAACGAAAAATGATAATAAACTTTTCACCGACCGCTTCTCGTACACTCCGCACTACTTCAATTGGAAAACGAATACGATTTGTATAACTTCCACCCCATTCATCCTGACGCTGATTGGTATGCGTGACAATAAATTGATTAATTAGATATCCTTCGCTACCCATAATCTCAATTCCATCATAACCAGCCATTTGCGCAAGACGCGCACAGCGAGCAAAATGTTTGATGGTTTTTTTTATGCGATATTGACTCATTACCCAGGGCTTAAAAGGACTAATAGGCGATTTAATGCCACTGGGAGCAACAATAAATGGATGAAAACCATAACGACCTGCATGCAAAGCTTGCAGAACAATTTTGCCGCCTGCCTCATGTACCGTATGAGTAATTAATTCATGTCGACTCTGCTCTTTGCTGTTAGTTAATTTTGCAGCAAACGGAGCTAAACGCCCAGCACGATCCGGGGCAAAACCACCTGTTGCAATAAGTCCGACTCCTCCAAGTGCTCTTTCTCGATAAAATTGTGCTAAACGATTTAAACTCTCTTTATCTTCTTCGAGACCAGTATGCATAGACCCCATCAACAATCGATTTTTTAATTGAGTAAAACCTAAATCTAAAGGCTGAAATAAGGATTTAAAGGGAGTATTATCAATTCTCAATTCCATGAGTATTCTCACAAATAAACATCAAAATCAAAAGTATAAACCCTGTTCGAATCTTTTCACAGAGAATAAATAAGAAACTTATTGTCTGGGGTTATGAAGCGTATGGATTGGGTCAGAACCCGGATTAGGGACTATGCCTTCACCCAGGCTACTTATTAATTCGACAGTTGCCGTTGTTGAGCAAAAGAAAGACGCATTTGAAAGCGGTTGGCAATAAAAGCACCTAATAAAGTGACGCTGCATCCCACAAGAGAAAGTAATGAAGGTTGTTCATTTAACAAAAGAAATCCCATTAATGTGGATACGATGGGAAGAGCATATAAAGAGATGGACGCATTAGAGGCCGATAAATATTTCAATACATAGCCCCATGCTAAATAAGCAAGTGTGGCCGGGAAAATACCCATATAAACAACCGCTGCTGTAGTTTGTACCTCAGCCATTCTAATTTGCTGCAGCATGTCAGGTAGAAATATAGATAACAATAAAGTTCCCCCCCACATCACCCAGGCAATAATCGCAACAGGATGATAAACACTCACGAATCGCTTTTGGATAATCGTTAAAATCGCGCCCATCAATGCAGAAACCAAAATCGCCATGATTCCCTGTTGAACTCCGGGTTCTGTGTTCTCACCAATCGTCAATAAAGCCAACCCCAATAGGCTGATTATAATTCCAAACCAAACACCTCGCGCCAGTTTCTCTCGTAAAAAAACCAGTGATAAGAGAATGGTCATTGCCGGCATTAAACCCATAACAAAACTGGCAATGCCCGCAGAGACACTCAACTCACCATAATTCAAACAAATATTATAAATACCTATACCAGCCATGCCGGCAAGCAGTAATTGAATACGATCTTTCCATAGTACTCGTTTTTTAATGCCCAGGCTGTGGTAGATGATCATCATACAGAGTGATGCGACCGTAAAGCGTAAAAGAGCAAGTGCTCCAGGCGAATAGCCAACTAATCCAATGCGTATTCCAACGTATGCTGAAGCCCATAAAACTATGGCAATAATCATGATACAGCTTATTTTTAAAGACTGCATACTCCACCATCCTCAGAAAAAATAAAGGACTTATTGTATCAGAATTAATCTAAACAATCACCTGATAGGACGCATGGAACGTGCGTATTTCGCAGTTTTGCAGGTTGTCAAATTAAAGCGCAAATAATGCTGCACCGCACCCAAAAATCGTTGATTTTAAGATCTTTTTTTGCAAATACAACCTTTATTGCCGGCAATATGTAAAAAAGCTTGGCATTTTCTTTTTTTATAAACTACCTTTATAGAAGGGCCTGCTCCTGCTGAGGATGAATATGGATGACCCTTTTTCTACTCTGATTGAAGCCGTTAAATCCGTGTTTCATTTGATACCGATGAGAAACGGAAAATATACTTATCCTGAAATCCAGCAACTAAAGGATGCTATTGAACGCTATCAGCCTGATGAAAAAGCAACATTTGTTGAGCTGGTAAAAGCATTAGGCGCAACATTACACCATTTGGAAAAGTGGCGTATTAATTTTGGCCCTATAAAAAGTTCAATTGATTCTCTGGCTGCACAACATGAAATGCCAGCGATAAACTGGGATAGGTATCTTGATCATCCTAAAAAGTCGCAAAGATTCCAATTTAACGACACGCAAGCAGATGTTGAGTTTGTCCCGTGGTTAGATGCGATGTACGAAAAAATTCACGCTCAGAATGAATCGGGCTTACATACCAAATTAATTGCTCACCGAGATGAACTTGGGTTTAGTCAAAGACTCATTACCCATTTACAAAAAGAGCCAGAATTTTTAGCACATTTGATTATGGAATCCAAAGATAAATTCGTCCAAATTTCCGGTACACGCTTAATTTTTTACTTAACTGATGAGCAAATAGCTGAGGCAATAATCAAATACTTGCCTGATATGCTGCCGGAACACCCTGATCCTTTAGTCCAGGTAGAACAGCTCGTGGATAGATTAAATAGAATATTATCTAATGGGCGCTCTATTTCTACGCTTTTACGTAATTCCAAAGCTAAAGAAGTTTTAGATAGCTCAGAATTGTTCCAAATATATCAAAGTGATGAATATAAAAATCGCCCAGAGCATCCTTCTGTTGTAGAAAGCGAGGAGTATAAACCTAGAATGGTTTGAAATATAACATTGAGCCAGACTGACCCACGGCATGAAGTGATTAGAACCCTGGTTACGGATGCGCCTTCACCCAGGCTACAATCTTACGACTTTTTTATCCATAGAGAAATTTTATTAAGTATGTCATTCCCGCGAAGGCGGGAATTCATCGCAAAAATCAGGCATATACCAAATTTTTTGAATAGATTCCCGCCTTCGCGGGAATGACATATAGGTCTCTGAAATGACCTATATGAAATTTGATAATTACCGTTCTAATTTTTCCAGCAAAACTCCTTTGGAGAGAAAGGAGTTGTCGCATTACTAATAGAAAGAACCGATCCTTAATCCAACAAGCCTAAATCCTTAACTGTATCGTGCTCTTGCTTTAACTCATCTAAAGTTTTGTGGAACATGTCACGACCGTAATCATTAAAGGTTAAGCCTTCAACTACCTTCAATTCTCCGTTTTCACGTCGGCATGGGAAAGAGAAGATTAACCCTTCATCGACTCCATATTCGCCTTGAGAACTACGGCACATAGAGAATGACTCTCCAGCGGGAGTATCAGTCACTAAACGATTAACACCAGTAATCACGGCATTGGCAGCTGAGGCAGCAGAAGAAGAGCCACGCGCTTTAATTACTGCAGCGCCACGTTGTTGTACAGTAGAAACAAATGTGTCTTTTAACCAAGACTCATCAATCACTTTAGCAGCAGAAACTCCATTAATTTTCGCATTATAAAAATCAGGATATTGGGTAGAAGAATGGTTACCCCAAATGGTCATTTCAGTGATTGCGGTAATGTCCACACCTGCTTTTTTAGCCAATTGGCTACGCGCTCTTAATTCATCCAAACTGGTCATAGCATAAAAACGATCATTTGGGATATCTTTCGCGTTATTCATGGCGATCAAGCAGTTTGTATTGCATGGATTTCCTACCACAAAGACACGCACATCATCGCTTGCATTGTCATTAATTGCTCGACCTTGTTTGGTGAATATACCACCATTAATTTGCAATAAGTCAGAACGCTCCATACCTTGTTTGCGAGGAACAGAGCCAACCAACAATGCCCAATTCACTCCGTCCATTGCCTTATTCAGATCTGAGGTACAAACCACACGCTTCAATAAAGGAAAGGCACAATCATCCAGCTCCATCGCAACCCCTTCTAGAGAAGGCAGTGCTGCTTCAAGCTCAAGTAAATTTAATTCTACTTCAGTGTTTGCACCAAACATTTGTCCAGAAGCGATCCGAAACAATAATGCATAACCAATTTGTCCAGCTGCTCCAGTAACAGCAACTCTAACTCTTTTATTTGCCATGTGATTTCCTCTTATTTTTCAGGTAATCAGCACAAATTCTCTCTCGCAAAGCAGGAAAGAAAGCAACTTGCATGATTACATTTTTTGTTAGAAAACTTGCAACATGATACTATTGCATTCCCAAACAAGCCAGTCTTAAAAAGAGTAATGATCCCTTTATCGTTGTACATTCATATTCCATGGTGCATTCGCAAGTGCCCTTATTGCGACTTTAATTCTCATAAAAGTCCTGAGAGTTTACCAGAACAAAATTATGTTCAAGCGCTTCTTGCTGACTTAAAAACTGATTTGCAGCACTTTGAAGCACGTGAGATTTGTTCCATTTTCATTGGCGGAGGCACTCCAAGTTTGTTTTCCGCGCAAGCATACGATACATTATTTACCGAATTAAGACGGCTTTTATCCTTTGCGCAGGATATTGAAATCACTATGGAAGCCAACCCAGGCACTGTAGAGCAACAACGATTTACTGAATACCGACAAATTGGGATTAATCGACTATCCTTAGGTATTCAAAGCTTCAATCCCGAACATTTAAATACTTTGGGTCGTATTCATGATGCACAACAAGCGCATCGAGCTATCGAATCCGCACGAAATGCCGGCTTTAACAATCTCAATCTGGACATTATGCACGGTTTACCCAAGCAAAGCGTGGCCCAAGGAATCGAAGATTTACGGGCGGCGATTGCTCATCAACCAGAACATTTGTCTTGGTACCAATTAACCATAGAACCAAATACGGTATTTTACAAAGAAAAACCTCCATTACCTTCTGAAGATGAAGCATGGTGCTTGGAAGAAGAAGGACTCGCTTTACTTAAAGAATCTGGTTTTGAGCGCTATGAAATTTCTGCATTTGCTCAATCTGCGCGACAAGCTCGGCATAACTTGAATTACTGGCTCTTTGGCGATTATTTAGGTATAGGCGCTGGAGCTCATGGCAAAATCACAACCCCAAAAGGAATCCAAAGAACACGTAAGCATCGTCAACCTAAAGAATATCTCGCCTCAGATAAACCTTTTTTGGCAAGTATGGAAACCGTAACGGCCCAAGATCTTCTGTTTGAATTTATGCTCAACACTACCCGTTTAGAACAAGCCATCCCCTTAGAACTCTTTACCCAAACTACGGGGTTAGCATTGAATGATTTACTCCCCAAGCTCAAAATAGCCGAACAGAAAAAGCTCATCACGCTCACGGATACTCATTGGCAAGTCACTGCTTTTGGCAGACGTTACACCAATGACTTACAAGCGCTATATTTATAAGTATAAACTGTAGAATAAGACCTGTTTATTCCAGTTCAAAAAGTTGAGTTAGGTGCAACTACTTGCTAGCCAATAAAGATTAATTAATAATAAGTTACTTTCCGGATAAGGAGCAATCGGTGATGTTATTCATATTTTTGGTAGTTCTTGCATATTTAATGGGATCTATCTGTTCTGCGGTTATTGTCTGCAGCGCTTGCTCTTTGCCAGATCCACGGACAGAGGGTTCAAAAAATCCCGGGGCTACAAATGTATTACGCATTGCAGGAAAGCAATATGCGGCCTTGGTTATGGCTGCCGATCTCCTCAAAGGTACGATTCCCGTACTCATTGCCAAAATCTTAGGTGCTGATCCAATAACAATAGGATTTACCGCTCTAGCCGCGGTTATTGGCCATATGTACCCTGTTTTCTTTGAATTCAAAGGAGGAAAAGGAGTTGCAACAGCTATTGGGGCACTCTTGGGCTTCCAGTTTCTTGTTGGTGTTTTAGTTGCAGCAACCTGGTTGGCCGTCGCCAAGTTTTCACGGTACTCCTCTTTAGCATCCATCACCGCAATTGGTTTTGCCCCATTTTATTCCCTGCTGCTGATTCAACGCCTAGATATTTTTCCACCCATCTTCATTATGGCGCTCTTAATCCTTTACAAACATAAAGAGAATATTATTCGTCTTATTGATAAGAAAGAACCTAAAATAAAATTGAAAGATGATGTTCTCGATAGCATGATGGAAGGCAAAACGGAGCATGCTGTTACCCCGGCTAAAACTGAAACCATACCCACAGAAACAGTAATTGAAGTAGAAGAAGTCATCATCACTGAAACCGTGGTGACTAAACCTAAAGCAAAAAAAGCAACGCCTAAAAAGACTGAAGAACCCGAAAAGAAAACCAAAGCAGCTAAAAAATCTGCACCCGTAAAATCTAAAGCAAAGAAAGAAAAAGAAGAATAAAAACTCCATTGTCTAGCGGAGTTCGTTCTTTGGTAATTACAACGGCTTTAGTTGGATTTAACCTACAAAAGTTGTCTTTTTTCAGCAAATGATTGAACCGACACCCTATGGGTATGAATGCCATACCCATATAGAACATTTACTCCCTTAAAAGAACCTTAAACCACCTCCCAGGATGTACATTAATATTTCAACTGTATATAATAAGTCCATTAAGTTCGAATTTTGGGGGAAAATAATGGGGTATAAAGATCATAACTATGTGTTCGAAAAGAGAGAGGGTAAAACGTATTATTCTTTTGATACCACAACAGCAAGTCCTTTTCATGAGATCGAATATATAAAAAAGAGACCTGTAAATCCACAACTATCGGCTAGATTTACAGAGCGCGCCTCCATAACCATCGATGGCATGAGTTTAGAGCAGCTACTCAAAAACGAAGGAAAATTTGCAAAATATAGCGATGGGCGTTATTTCTGTGAACAGGAAGAATTAAGCAATTTTTTAAAGACTCATCTTCTTTTCCGTATGCCTGAAAATCAGCAAGATGATGCTCTTATTCAATTAAAGCTGCTATTGGGCCAAGGCGGGCTAAGTCCAGCCACTGCAGCTGCAGACCAAGCGTTCAATGAGCTTAATAAAAAAGGAGTTATAGGACAAAAATTTTTCTGCAGCCGTGAGCAACATCAAGGGGAAGCCCGCATATTTGCCCCGGCACTAGATCCCAGCCCAAATAATCTATCCTCCCCTGTTTGGCAAAAAAGAGCACTCAATTTCCTTACAACAGAAAAGGGCTTTATTCTACAAGAAGTAGTAACTCAAGAGGCTTTAGTGGTAGTTAATGGGAAAGAGATATTAAAAATTTATCCAGATGACCCAAAGGGGGAAAAACCATACGTTTATCAAGCGTTGATGACTATAGATGTCGATTTAACAGACAATGAAGGCAAACTAACAGCCCAACCAACTGTTACACATTGCGGAATTAATTATGGAAGTGCGCGAGCAAAAGAGCTGTTAGACACTAGAGGTTTGTTGGCAAAATTCATTGATGCTGCAAAAAAGCTATTTCATATGGATGGCAGCAAAATTAGAGATTTATCAAAAGGTCGAGACGACGAGGAAGAGAATGTTGAGAACCAAGGCTGTTCTTTCTGTTCTTATTAAATCTCTATTGGCGGTTGCTTTCGTGCAATTAATACCTGGTATTAAATGAATCTTTTGCATTTGATACCAGAACAAAAAATTAAGCTAAAGGCCATCTTGCTTTAACTTCCACCCCCATACCTGAATCTTTTTCTCCACGCATCATCCGTAAACATCCAGCATAAGCAATCATCGCTCCATTGTCCGTACAATATTCTAAAGCTGGAAAATAAATCATTCCACCAATACTCTCAATCCATTCACGCAAGCCCAAGCGTAAGGCTTTATTTGCACCAACTCCTCCCGCTACCACCAATCGTTTGCACCCCGATTCCTGTATGGCTCGTTTGCATTTAATCATTAACGTATCGACGACTGCTTGCTGAAATGCTTTAGCAATCTCAGCACATGCACGCTCATCTTTAGCACTTTGATTCCAGGTGTTTAATGCAAATGTTTTTAAACCACTGAAGCTAAAATCAAGACCAGGCCTGTCCGTCATTGGACGCGGGAATCGATAAGGGGTTGATTCACATTGATCCGCTAAGGCGGCAAGTACTGGGCCTCCTGGGTAAGGTATTCCCATTAACTTAGCAGTTTTATCAAACGCTTCGCCCACAGCATCGTCTAAAGTATCACCGAGGATACGATAGTCCCCCAGATCTTTAACTTCAACCAATTGGCAATGACCGCCGGATACCAAAAGTGCAATAAAGGGAAATTCGAGCGAAGGAGTTTCCATTTTTGCTGCTAAAAGATGTGCTTCCAAATGATGAATAGCTAAAGCAGGGATTTGTAATGCATAAGCTAAACTTTTAGCAAAACAGGATCCCACTAATAATGCACCAACTAAACCCGGCCCAGCTGTATAAGCAACGCCATCCAGTGCTTTTTTATCAAGACCTGCTTGTAGCAATACTTTATCAAGCAAAGGAATCAAATAATTAATATGATCACGTGAAGCAAGTTCAGGAACTACCCCGCCATGCACACGGTGAGTATCTATTTGCGAATGCAAAGCGTGCGCTAATAAACCAGCATCTGAATCGTAAATTGCCACCCCAGTTTCATCACAGGAGGATTCAATACCTAAAACCAACATAAAATTAAGAGCCTGATAAAAAAATTCAGCAATTGTACCACAGATTTAAGCACTGTATCGACGAAACACCTCCCTATCCGGTAGCTTTCGAACGTGATCTAATAGGTTAAAAACAAAATTTATCTACTTAAAACTTGACGAGTGCTTCAACTAGCACTAGAATTGCCCACCTATTAAGATCAAATAACCAGAGGACTAGTTTAATGCCTACCGTTCGCGTCAAAGAAGGCGAAAATCCAGAATATGCATTGCGCCGTTTCAAGCGCTCTTGTGAAAAAGCCGGTATTTTAACCGAATTACGCCGTCGTGAATTTTATGAAAAACCAACTGCTGAGCGTAAGCGCAAACAAGCAGCTGCGGTAAAACGTCATCTGAAGAAAATTTCTCGTGATATGACAGCAAAACAACAAGGCGGAAAACGCCGACGTAAATAGGATTTTCTGTCCTGTATTTTTTACTAAGGCCACATATACTTCGCATAGTCACAAATAATTATGATTATGATGTCGTATTTAGTGGCCTTTAGCTTTTCAAAGTATATAAAAATCTTGAGGAACGGTTCGGTTTGTTCAAGATGAACCAGATAGCCGTTCCTAGACTTAGGAGCCGAGCTGCTCATTAGATTTTAAGGAATAAAAATGACAATTAAAGAACGCCTTAATAACGATGTCAAAGATGCAATGCGAGCTAAGGATAAAGAGCTTTTATCCACACTTCGTTTAATTACTGCAGCAGTAAAACAAGTCGAAGTGGATGAGCGTATTGAAGTAGATAATGAGCGTATGTTGGTGATTCTGGATAAAATGAGCAAACAACGCAAAGAGTCTATAGCACAATACGAAAAAGCCAATCGTGATGATTTGGTGGCGCAAGAACAATTTGAATTGGACATCATTAAGAAATACTTGCCAGAGCCTTTATCTGAAGCTGAAATTAAACAAATGGTTCAAGACGCTATTGCTTCAACCGGAGCTGAAAAAATGGCTGACATGGGTAAAGTAATGGCGATCTTAAAACCTAGCTTGCAAGGACGGGCTGATATGGCTCAAGTTAGTGCCATGATTAAGGCTCAATTAAGCTAAGGAGCAACATGTCTGGCTTAATCCCGCAGCCATTCATTGATGATCTCCTCCATAGAACGGATCTGGTTGAACTAATTGACAGCTATGTTCCCTTGAAAAAACGAGGGAACAGTCATATTGCCTGCTGTCCTTTTCATAACGAAAAATCCCCTTCCTTTAACGTCGTAGCTAAAAAACAGTTTTATCATTGTTTTGGCTGTGGTGCCTCAGGCAATGCCATCAGCTTTGTGATGAATTACCTTAATCAGGGATTTGTCGATGCAGTTGAAACCCTGGCAACTCGCGTGGGTTTAACCATCCCAAGAGACAAACAAAACGAGAAAAATAATCCCTCCCTGGATCTATATAAACTCTTAGCGGATGTCAGTCTTTATTATCAAAAAAAATTAAAACATGAAGGTCAACCTGCCATTAATTATTTACGAGGAAGAGGTTTAAGCGGAGAAATTGCGAAGCTATATCAGTTAGGTTTTGCAAGTGAGGGCTGGCATCACCTCGAAAAAGCGTTTCCTCGCAATCAACGGGAACTGCTAACCACGGGGATGTTGATTAAAAACGATGATGGAAAAATCTATGATCGGTATCGTAACCGGATCATGTTCCCCATTCATGACCGCCATGGACGCATTATAGGTTTTGGCGGACGCGTCCTAGACAACGAGCAAAAACCCAAGTACCTCAACTCCCCGGAAACCGTGATTTTTCAAAAAAGCCGGGAATTGTATGGTTTGCATCAAATTCTAAGCCAGCAAAAAACGATTGAGTACATTATTGTGGTTGAAGGCTATATGGATGTGATTGCCTTAGCCCAACATGGAATTATGAATGCCGTAGCCACTTTAGGCACAGCAACCAGCACCTACCATATTCAGCTACTTTCCAAACACACCAAATCACTGATTTTTTGTTTTGATGGGGATAATGCAGGAAGACAAGCTGCATGGCGCGCGCTGGAAAGCAGCTTGCCGCATTTGAATTTGGGGCTTGATGCCAGTTTTATGTTTTTACCAGATAGCCATGATCCGGATAGCTTGGTCCGCCAGGAAGGAAAAGAGAATTTTTTAAATCGAATTAAGCAAGCAACCCCATTACATCGTTTTCTTTTTGATAACTTAGCCAAAGACCTTAATCTGCTTCGACCTGCAGGAAAAACCCAGCTTATTAATTTGGCGAAACCGTTTTTACAGAAAATGGATGAAGGTTCATACAAGCAATTGCTCATTGAAGATTTGGCACGTTTAACTCATATCGAAACGCATCGATTGAATCAGTTGATTACTGAGGAGTCGAAAACACCTCAGCAGGAGCAGACAATGACTATTGCGCGTACGCCAATGCGTATCGCGGTGGCTTTGCTCCTCCAACATCCAGAAATTTATGCTCAGATCAAACCCAAAATCAACCTTGAGCTTCTCGATTCAAAAGAACATGAGATCCTATTGCAGGTGTTACAGCAATTGGCAACCAATCCACAGGCAACTACAGCAACCCTCATTGAATCATGGCGTGAACATCCTTATTTTGACTCCATGAACAAACTCGCCGCGTGGGATCATCTGGTTCCCGAGCCAGAATTGGTTAAAGAATTTATCGATATTATGCTCTTTTTGCAAAAACAAAATCGGGAATTAAACATTCGCCAGCTGATTAATAAATCACGTCAGCAGGGATTAAGTGAAGTAGAACGAATAAAATTACAAGAGATGTTAAAAGAACGTCATGTTTGATTTGGAAAATAGCTTGAATAAGAGAATTTTTTACTTTGCAATTGGCATTTACCCTAGCTCTTGCAATTATTCATAATGTGCTAAAATCTTGTAAAGAAGAGGCCCAGAAAAAAGCGATGAAAAACTACTGGTATGTTGCAGTCTCAAGGTTTATAATTGTAAGGTTTTGTAATCCTAAAGAAGCAATCTAAATCCAATTAGTGCTATAGATACTGTAGATTCCATTGTTTTTTAGGAAAATATCCAATTGTCCCTAGAGAAGTGCCTATGACCACGAATGATCAAGAACAGCAAAGCTCACAGATAACCAAAGTCATCAGCCTAGGCAAGGAGCAAGGTTATTTGACCTACAGTCAAATCAATGACTTGCTGCCTAATATCGTCGATACAGAACATTTTGATGTTATTATCAGCATGCTGGAAGGCATGAACATTAAAGTATTTGAGTTGCCACCAGGTGATGATGAACTGGCACTTCTGCTGAATACAGAAGAAGTACCGGATATCGAAGAAGCCGCCATGGTACTCGCCTCTGTCGACAAAGAAACTGGCCGTACTACCGATCCAGTTCGTATGTACATGCGTGAAATGGGTACAGTCGAGCTGTTGACTCGTGAAGGCGAAATCCGCATTGCGAAGCGCATCGAAGAAGGTATTTATCAAGTCCTTAAGTCTTTGGCTCATTATCCAGAAACTGTACAGTTAGTGCTTGACGATTATGATCGTTTCAATGCTCAAGAAATTCGTCTCAATGAAATTATTAGTGGTTTCTCTGATGTTGAAGATGAAATAGCTCCTGCTTCAAGCATTGGCTCTATGCTCGATGAAGAACAAGTGGGTGAATTGCTGCTGTCTGATGATGAAGAAGATGAAGACGGCGAAGGTGGTGGTTTGGGAGAAGTTGATGATGGTCCAAACCCAGAGCAAGCTAAAATTTATTTTGATGACTTACGTGCAACTTATGAAATCGCCGCTGCTGCTTTAAAAGAATTTGGCAGAGAACATGCTAAAAGCGAAAAAGCTTTAGAAGCTATGTCTGAGTCATTCTTAAAGCTCAAGCTCACGTCCAGACAAGTTGATCGCTTAACACGTCATTTCCGACAGCTGCGTAACCACATTAGAGAGTTTGAGCGCAGTATTATGCGTCTTTGTATTGAAAAAGCGCGTATTCCACGAAAACTATTTATTGATACATTCCCAGGTCAGGAAACCGACATGGAATGGCTCAATAGCATTGTTAGCAAACACGGTAAAAAACTCGATATGGTTCGTATTGAGGAATATACCGAGGAAATTTTGCGTATCCAATCTCGATTGGTCGCGTTCGAACTCGAATACGGTTTAACAATTGGTGAAATTAAAGACATCAATCGTAAAATGTCGATTGGCGAAGCCAAAGCACGACGCGCCAAAAAAGAAATGGTTGAAGCAAACTTACGTTTGGTAATTTCCATTGCGAAAAAATACACCAACCGTGGCTTACAATTCCTTGATTTAATTCAGGAAGGTAACATCGGTCTGATGAAAGCCGTAGATAAATTTGAATACCGTCGCGGTTACAAATTCTCAACCTATGCTACCTGGTGGATTAGACAGGCAATTACTCGTTCGATTGCCGATCAGGCACGTACCATACGTATTCCGGTACACATGATCGAAACGATTAACAAGCTTAACCGTATTTCCAGACAAATCCTGCAGGAAACTGGCCGCGAAGCCACACCTGAAGAATTAGCTGAAAAAATGGAATTAAGCGAAGACAAGATTCGTAAAGTCTTAAAAATTGCCAAAGAACCTATTTCCATGGAAACCCCTGTTGGTGATGATGACGATTCGCACTTAGGTGACTTCATTGAAGACAATAACATCGAGTCGCCAATCGACATGGCAACCGCCGAAGGGCTTCGCGAAGCAACTTTAGAAATCTTGGAAACGTTAACGCCAAGAGAAGCCAAAGTACTCCGCATGCGTTTTGGTATTGAAATGAATACCGACCATACACTGGAAGAAGTGGGCAAGCAATTTGACGTAACCCGCGAGCGGATTCGTCAGATCGAAGCCAAAGCGCTCCGCAAGCTACGCCACCCATCTCGTTCAGAAAAGCTGAGAAGCTTCCTTGAAGGCGATGAAGGCTAGTTATCCAAATTAGAGGAAGGATAAAAAGGATTTGTGACCTCTTTACCCTTCCCTCCCCTCTCCCTAACGGGAGAGGAAAATGCTTTAAAAAAATCACAAAAAAAACTAGAACATTAAGCAAATTAAGTTTAAAATGACCCCCTCTCCGGGCCCATAGCTCAGTTGGTCAGAGCAGCGGACTCATAATCCGTTGGTCCTAGGTTCAAGTCCTAGTGGGCCCACCAATTTATACCTTTAAAATCAATAACTTACGTTGATCACCTGTTTTAACGCAAAAGTCCTTGCGTGACTTTTGCGTGACCTAGATCACGCACTTACAAACCTACGTGACTTTCCCTTAGAGTATTTTGACATGCAGGTCTACTCTTTAGGTTTCTCAATAACGTTAATATCACTCCGCTTTTACGATTCTCACAAACCTTATTCGCAGCTTGATATAAACTTTGCAACTCAGCTGAGGAATAGTGAGTTGTAATCCTACCTGAACGATGCCCAAGTAAATCTTGCCTATCTTCAAAACTTACCCCTGAAGCTCTTAACCGTCTACCAAAAGTATGCTTTAAATCATGCACTCTTACTTCAGGCAATTTCGCCTTGTCCCTAGCCTGTCGCCAACCAGTCGATAACATACGACTTAGTGGTCGACCTTTAAAACTAAAAACATGAGTAGGATGTTTACCTCTCTCCCCTTCTATAACTTCCCGAACTGTTTCATTACAAACAATCAGCCGTTCCTCACCGTTTTTGACCAGTTCACCTGGTACAATAAAAACGATGATGTGTGGCAATTCTGGAATTTGTATTTCCCAATCCCAGCGCAGTTCACATATTTCGCGATCCCGACACCCTGTATTTACGGCAAACAAAGCCATATTTTTCAGATGTTCGGGTAACTGCTGAAACAGCTTGTGCTGTTCATCCCAACTTAATGGATAAGGCTTCCTTAAATCTGGCTCAGGCAAAAGTTTTATCTTTGGCGCTGAAATTAGCCAGGTTAAGCCAAACTCGTCCATCCATTCACTGGCCGCTAAATTTAATATACGCCTAACAATTTTCAAACCATGATTGATAGTTCGCATACTCACATTATCCTTTCTTCGACCTTCAATAAAGGATTGCAAGCTACCGATATGAATTGCTTCAATAGGCAAATCGCCAATGTATTTAACCACTTCTCGCAAACGACCAGCATCATCACTGATACTGCGTTTGTGTTGGTTTTCCATCAGAAATTTAGTAGCGGCTTCTTTGAATGTTCTTTTTGGGCGAACACCGTAGACTGTTGCTAATCTTATCTCTTCGAGACGCCTTGCGAGATACTTTTCCGCCTCTTCGAGGTTGTCAGTACCAGTGCTTTCACAAAGTCGTCGTCCGAAGACCTTTTTGTCAATACACCAGACGCTGCCACGCTTTTGCAGTCCTGGTGTTCTTTTTCGTCCCATAATTCCAAACTCCTACTTTTTACTGCCGCGGGACGACCACTACACTGTATATAATCGTCTACCCAAGCGTCTAAATCAAGTCGATCAAATGCAATACCTTGTGTTCCCATTGGAATCTCAACCAGGCTTGGTCTGACATCTTTATTAAATCGATGTCGATCCATACCTACATAGGACGGAGCGTCTCTTAAACGAATTAATCGGGGAATTAGGTGAATATTGTTCATGACTTCTAAACTCCTGTAAATCACACATAATAAATACTCGTTTCGAGCATTTATTAGAGCATATCGAGCATATCACTGCAAATTTTTTTTGGGCTATACCTTAAAAATTTATTCGTACAATGGCAATCAAAGTTTAATATAAGGTGATATTAGTAGTACGCCTGATGCAGCCATTTGCCAGATAGTTTTCCTTTGGGCGCCTAAAAACTTTGCATCCACTTCAATATTTAATGTGTTCATATGCAACTCCATTTAAATCCCTGATGCACATATTGATTATTTGTATTGAGTTCAAGAATTAAATGATAAAGCCTTAGAAGATCCCTTTCGCAATGTGGATTTGTTGGCATTAACTCATCGAAATAAATAGAATGTAATTGTCTTATTGAGCAGTTTAATAAAGCAGCTATATCTATTAGAGTATAGTTAGTTGACTCTAATAGATACTTAATGATGTGCCTACAGATTTGTAGCCTAAAATTATTTTCCACAACGAAAACTCCTTTTCAACTTTTCTGTAGATAGCTACAGAAAATAATTTAAAAATATTTTTTATCTCAATCGGTTTTGACAAGAGTGATGGGATTAAAGCATAATGCCCTTGTCATTTACATCACTAAAATATTTGGACAAATCGCATTTCAGTTCAAAATAACAATAAATTAACCAATAATGATACGAATATGGAATTTTGTAGGAATTTTACTAAAGTATGTTGGGATGAAATTAAAGAAGAAGTAAAAAGATCTAATCCTGAGTTTTTTTTCTTAGTTGATGAAATAGCGCCCGGAAATGATTTCCCACTTTATCTTTTTAATTTTGGATATGGTGATTTAATTGGTGATTCTGAAACCTTTTATATTCCGCACCAAGGAAAGCTTAAATCCCTTAATAATTTTTCATCTATAGAGTCAATTACGAAAGACCTTATTTATGGATTTCATAGTTGTCCATTAGGTCTTGTCTTAGATAAATGCTTTGAATGGTACTTAAGAGGTAATGCAGAAAATGAAACGTATCCTGTTTACATTGATAAAAAAGGAGCTTTTTTTAATATTGGACATGTAACCCAGGTAAAACCACTTAAACGATATTTACCTAATAGCATACTTTCTGTAAAAGCTGGGGCACAAACGACTCTTGTAACACAAAACATTGGATGCAAAAGAAGCCATAATCGTCTTATTCGTTCTGGAATTGACTGCACCATCCCCAATTCATATCATGATCACAGTGATCTCTTTAAGCGAATTTACCAGTCTTGCCCATCTGAAAGTAAATGGAGGGCCTCAATTGTTTACTTCTCTGAAAAATGGATAGAAAATATAGTTAATAATCCTGATTGGATACATATTAATAAGTATTTCTTTAAATATTATCTAAATTCTTATGCTTACACCTACTATGGAGACTATTATCAACATATTTTTAGGGTTGCTTTTGATAAGTCGAATTTAGAGCGCGATTTTTTTATTCAAGATACTGCTAAATATATCTTTGAAATTCTAATAGGTGAAAAGTATGGGTTTTCTTTTAGTAACACGGATGAGTTCTTGCCTGCATCATGGGTTTCCTATGTTTTAAAAGATATTTATAAACTAAAAACAGAACCATCTATATTAATACCTAAAAAACATGTTGAAAAAAATCCAGTATATTTTTCGCTTCAACATCCTATTTTCAGACCATATCAAGGTTTATCCAGAAAAAAAGCGACTTTAATGTCTGAGCTTGAAAATATAAAAATCGCTGCAACTAAATATAAAGAATTATTTTCCTCTACTCATGAAGAGTGGGCCAATACAATTCTTGAAGAAAAGGCCAAAAAATCTCAATTTCATTATTACCATGGGTTTGAGAGTAAAAAGGATTGGCTATCGGACATTCATCATTTGTTCAAAAATGACGCTGGGATGCAGAATTTAAATAATGGGAATTTCTGTCAAGATGCACCATTTTTTAAAGGATGCATCTCAATAAACAGCCTCTAACCGCCGTTCTCTTTTAGAATTAAATACTAAGAAAGCACTCATGAAACAAAGCAAAGAAGATATTGTCCAAGCACTTTGGGCATTGAAATAATACATCGCTATACCTGATATGAGAGGACCAATCATCATGCCTAACGCATATGCACTACGCCACGCCCCTATTCCTAAGCCACTGTGATTAGAACTTCCATATTGATGACATAATGCAACAGAATATGCCATAAATAACATTTCACCAAGAGTAAAAACTAATAGCGAACAAAACATTCCTAGTATAGTAGTAGACAAACCCATAGAAAAGGTTGATGCTCCTAATAAAATACAGCCTATACAAGCAACTGCATGTTTATTGAAACCCTCAATTCGTTTTGATAATTTTACTTGAAATAATGCAATTAAAATTGGATCAGTTGCGAAAAAAAATCCAATAACTAAAGAACTTCCAATTGTTTCGTTTAAGTGAATCCCTAGTACTGTTTTTTGTATCCCATAAGTCAAACCGATGCAAAATACTGAAAATAACATTGGAATGAGCGAGCTATAGATTGTCTCAATCTCTTCCTTATTACTGGTTGTTGCAACTACATCATCATTGCTGATTTCTAATTTTATAAAAATAACGGTTGAAAATACTATTAAAGTAACGCCAACCAAAATCATTGCTAATTTAAAATGATTTTGCGCTAAAAGCATTATTAATACCATTGCCACAATACCACCAGTATTTTCTAGTGCATTTTTGTAAGATTGAGCAATCGTTAAACTGTGATTTGTCTTTCTTGAAATCTGCAAAAAAGATGAGTTACTGCAAGTGATAAACAAGTTGATTCCAAATCCCATTAAAAATACAAAGGCAACAGATAAATGAAAGGAACTTACTTTTGCTAAAATAACAAACGCTACTCCTATGAGTAAGAAACTTGTGCCTATGATATCCTTTGCTTGTGCTTTGCCCGTAACGTATCCACCACATATACTGCCCAAAATGGCTCCAATCCCCATTGCAAAGCCTAAAAAACCAATATTTAATTTATTAAAATTAGTGCTTACACTAAAAAAATACGCAATATGATAAGATAGGCCGCCTCCAATAGCTTCTATAAAAGAAAGAGCTAATAACAATTTACAAGCGACTGGTAAATCCCTAAAAGAAAAGCCTACCTTAGAAGAGCTGACTGTTGAGCTCATTGTACTCCCTCACCTTAAATAAATATTAGATACATCCACTTAACCTATGCCATTTGATTTAATAACCTTAATGCATCAGAACTCGGCACTCGAAGATTTTCATCGGGAGGAATATACAAAGTAGATAATGTTGTTAACTCTTGCCTATCAAGTTGCTCTAACTCAAACTCAGTTATCTTTGGATAAGTACCAGGATAAAGAGCAGCTTCGTAAATAATAGCCTTTTTTCCATTTTTATAGAGCTTAGTTAATTTATTTTTAATAAAATTGATGGCTTCCAAATTGACTGTATTCGTTGGTAACCCCAAATTTCCAACCATACAAATCTGGTAAACCACTACATGAGAAGAAGTATCTACTGATCTATCGTACAAAAGATATTCCGTAGCATCAAATGACTGTATACCTCCAGATGCAGGGTCAAATCTAAGATCGGCATATAAACAGTCTTGAGCTGAAATACCGGGACACACTACTGTTTTAATGTTATTACTAAGCCCAGAGAAAGCAAGCAATCCAGGAGTGGCAAATACACATGGATGGCCATATATAACAACACATAGAGAGTCTACATCTTCGATCTCTCTATAAATAAATTGTGCCACATTTTTATAAGCATTTTCTCTTGAGTTAGAGTTAAAGTAGATTGCATCCAATGACTCTGATAATTTCGCTAATTTATGAATATAACGCTCTAGCAAGGGTTCATTAACTAAATACAATACCTTGTCACAAGTACATATATATCCTTTTGCTTCCTCTGTAATATGAGCGATTGTTTTAATTCCAGTACCAACTAACGCTAAAACTTTCACTTAACTCCCTATTAGGTCAGTGTAAAAACATGTGTCATATCGGGATACGGGATCACATGTGTCATATCCGAAAAGTTCCTTTTATTTGTGGTTAACTTCCTGATCTTATGGGTATCTGAGTTTTTATATGATTCAATCAAGCTTTTATTTAAAATACAATCCTCTAAAATCACTGTATCAAGGAGAGGATTTTTCACCAATGACTCCACTGCATCCAATAATTCCATAGTCCCTCCAAAATTTGGTAATCAAAATTTTGTACTATTTATTTTATAAAAAATTTAGATCAATAGATTATCAAAAATCAACCATTATCAAGGATTCTTTTATTGCAAATAAAATATCTGTACATACAACATCATTACGAACTGATTAGCATTATTCCATAAATGTGTGTTTTTTTGAACACAAATTATTTTACACTTTTTTAGTGCATGTCTTCTCTGACACCTGGGTTCAAAGCCAAGTTCTGTTCACGTAATGGTCTAAGGGTTTTGACAACCCAGTTAACAGATACGGCACATTATCTATCTAAAAAAATATACCTTTCCCTCACAAGTTATTGTGTGACAAAAAACCAACTCGATTTATAATGATAATCGATCCCTCCTAACCGATTCATAAAAAATCATGGCTATATTCCTATTAACAGAACGGCTTATTTTGACAACACCCAAATTAGAAGACCTTGATGAAGTATTCGAACTTCAATCAGATCCAGAAGTGATGCGTTATATAGGCGACGGTGTTCGGACAAAAGCTATGGTTGCAACTTTTTTGAATATGGCTATTGAACATTATGCCAAACATGGGTTTAGTTTTTTTTCAGTACGTGAAAAAGATACTAATCATTTTATCGGTCAGGCCGGCTTGATTTATCTTGGCTACGATGACAACCAACCCCAAATAGAGGTAGGTTACCGTTTACACTCAAGATATTGGGGAAAAGGCTAAGCTACTGAACTGACTACCGCCTTAATTAAATGGGGTTTTGATAATCTGAATATACCAACTCTAATGGCTGTGGTTGAACCTAATAATGTTGCTTCTTATAAGGTTCTTCTAAAGGCTGGTATGATTAATACTGGAACAACAACCTATTGGAACCGAGAAGTAACCTGTTTTGAAATCAAAAATTATAAATTAAAATGAGTTACACAATATATTGAATAAAACTCAACTTCATAAATCCTGGTGGGTATACATGCTTAAATGTGAAAACAATAGCTACTACACAGGATATACCGATAATCTTGAAAGGCGCTTTCAAGCACATATTTCTGGAAAAGGTGCCAAATACACAAAGAGCTTCAAACCACTCTCGATAGCCCAAAGTTGGGAGGTGCTGGGCGACAAATCCACTGCTATGCAGATAGAACGCCTCATCAAAAAACTTTCAAAAAAGGAAAAAGAACATTTGATTTTAAACCCTGATATTTTATATCAAATGCTCGCCCTTCCCCCTACGACACATAAATGATCAATTAAGGTACATAGCAATAGCAACTTAGACTTGTGTACTGTATAAAATGGCGACTCCTTCTTGACTAGCTCATCAGGATGAAAAACGGGGGTTTTGTTAACTCATATGCTTGACCTTTAATGCTACAGAAGATCAATTTTATTGAAGTTAAGAAATACAGTTATTAATTCTAAGTAAAAGAGATGTTCTATTTGTGAATAACTTAAGTTTGTTGGGAGGAAGCTCTCTTCAGTATATTTGGTGCATATTCTGATACATATAGAATCAATGATAACGGGCCATATAAGTATGAAATTGACCTCCATCCAGTATCCTTGAGCCGCTCAGAAATTTTTTTATCATAAATGATTCCTTGTGGCCTTTGTTTTGCATTAGCTAGATCAACTTCAATATGAAATAGAAGATCTAATTTTTCACGTATTTCAAGCGGATACTGCGGTTTGTCTCGCCTCTTTCTGTTTGCCAATTCAAAAGAATTTTGAATGATCTTCTCACTTAAATATTCTGGTTCAAGATACTCACCTTCAAAACCAGGATTAGCATTAATTAATTCATCTCGAGTTTTTGCATTAGTAATACGGTTCTTGAATTTCTGGTCTTCATCTTTAATTTTATAATCTTCTGGGTAAAGGATTTTTTTTAACTGAAAGCTGCAATCTTTAAAAGAAATATCTGTTTTACTACCTTGATGCTCTTTTATAATTTCTTCTTCATTAAAGTTGATGCTATGTATTTTTAAAAACTCTCGTACAATCCATATTTCTTCATCGGAAAGATCATGTTTTAAGCGAGCATTTAGTCCTTCAATATATTTTTTTTTGAAGTTTTCTAATTCATCATCCATGGGTAATATCCAGCAATTAATTTGATTGAAGTATAGCTAATTTAAAACATTATCTCTGATCTAATTAGTAAACATATTATTTGTTGAGCGAGTGCCCTTCCCCCGTCATGCTCTATAACTTAATTATGCTATATTTTAATATGTATTAATAATTTATGGATAATTATGTCAATATTAAATGGATTTTATAAAAGTAAATATGCAAACTGCTCTGAATACAAAAACGCCCCTTGTTATAGGTCTTTAATATCTATCGCTTTCTTTGAATACTATTTGCATTGTTTAATGCTAGAGGAAGTTAGAAAAGAAATTAATAAGTTTACCTCATCAGCACGTGAAGCAGAGAAATACATTCTAACATATGATTTTGATGAGGACGATCCAACTTTTTTAATGGAATTCTACCCTCTAGAGTTCGTTGAGGGATGGGGTGCTATATATGTAGATCATACTCATACCTGTTATCCACTAATACTTTATCCCCAAGCCCATAAAATTAAAACATCAACAAGGATAGAGGGCTTTTTACATGCTGTCGAATCCATTCATGGTGAAGTGGATAATTTACTGAATCTATTTTTAAAATATGAAATAATTAGACATTTAGAAGACGATGCGCAGATAAAATCAAACTGGTCAAATTACCATAAGGATTTACACACATTTATCCATAATCAATATTCTTAGAAGAGACTTTGTATAGCCTTTATTAAGTATGTGCGTTTTCGAAACTTTGATGAATCAATGCTTTAGTGTATGCCCTAACTCTTGAAAAAACTGAATGACATAATCACATATTTGCGAATACAACCTACTATTAAATTGCAATTCATTTCCATTCACTAAAGAAGCAAAGCCGTTTTGCACTAAACTCTCCCTTTCAATAGTACTTAATGAGCAATCTGAATGAGAAACTTTATTTCTTAATATAGATAAGCACTTAAAATATTTTCGCCAAATTTTTTTTCTATCTTCTGCCATAGAACTGATATTTTTTAAAGAGGCTTCTAAGTAATCGTCGAAAGATGGTTTTTTAGGAGCTAGTGATTCAATTAACTTGATTTGCTTATTTGTTAATTTACCGTCCAGTTCTTTTAAAAGAGAATTAATCTTTTTTTTACTTTTGATTTCTATAATTTTGCAGCTTTCGGCAAGTGCTCTTTCTACTGAGGTTTGTATGCTCGATAAAAAAGATCGATGAACTGCCTGCATAAGACTAACCCAATTATTATCGTCATTAAAGCTGATCCTACGATTGCCGCCATCCAAACTATTAGCCGGAGCAGTGAGAAGTCCAATAGTATTGTCAACAATTGTACCTATATACTGAAAACAATTATCCGATGGCGCAGCAGTTTTTTTTGATATTATAATTAACTCTTCCAAAGTTGTTAAAATATGTTGTAAGTGTGAGTTCCTATTTATCTCATTAGTGGCTTTCATATTAAATGAGCATCCTTAATTATTCCCTTTAACTTATCACTGATTAATATACTTATACAATGTAGTTTTCCCTACACCCACCATCTTACAAATAGATTGAATTGAATGTCTTTTATTAGCATAGAGTGTTTTTACTAGCTCTTTTTGTTCATCATTCAGCTTTTCTGGTCTGCCATCTTGCCTACCTCTAGCCCTTGCCGCTTCGAGCCCAGCAAGTGTTCGCTCCTTAATTAAATTTCGTTCAAACTCCGAAAGTGCGCCAAAGACATGAAACATAAACGTTCCAGAAGTGGTTTCCATGTTAATAGATTCAGTAATACTATGAAATCCTATCCCTTTTTCTTCAAGCTTACTGACATAAGAAATAAGATCGTTTTGTGGAAGACCTTTTCATTGTATATATTATGATTTTTATAATAACAAGATGGCTTGAGTCTTAATGTAGCTTTGGTTTTTCCTCATCAATCAAAAGTAAGTCTACACTCTCAAAGCCCTAACCAAACTAAACCCACATCCAATAATCTGAGCCTGAAGTTCACCATAACCTACACGAATATCAGCCCAATCCTCATTAAGCGCGATTAACTCAAACTGCTGTGTCTCTTTAGATGCTGATAACTGCTTATATTTGCGAACAATAACCTCCTGCTCTCCCTCAAGCAAAGCCACTACCAAATCACCAGGCTTAGGGCTGGTATCAGGATCTACTATGATGACATCATTAATCCGAAACTCAGGCATCATGCTTTCATCTTTGATCTGCAACGCAAAAGCGTTCTTTCCAATGCTATCGCTGACAGCTGTGCTAACAGGAATAAACTCAACCTTGGTATCAACATCTTCTTTGATTTTTTGGATGACGGCTACTGGGTCAACTGCTTGTTTGAAATCCAAGATAGGAACCAATGCCCCCATGCCAGGGGACCTAGTCATCTTGCCTTCACGATTATCGGTTAAGCACATCAAATAAGAGGCTGAAACTTCTAGTGCATCAGCCAGCAATTTAATTTCTGTTGGGCCGGGGGTACGGTCCCCTCTTTCATAATTATTAATACGTGAAGTTTTCAATTCACTGGTCAACTCAGCCAATGCCTTTCTCGTCAAGCCTTTGGCTTTACGTTCATTCATGATTCTTTGGCCGATTTTCTCTTTGATGTTCATACCCATTCCACGGTTTTTGGATAATAAATTAATCCTTTTATCTCTTGACAATTGCTCTTTATGTGTTATTTTGGATCTATTAATTACTCGAAACGAGTAATATAACTCAATAAGAGCCATTTTAAGCCTTAAGTTCTCAAAATGGTAACACAAGTTTCTGTAGGCGCTAAGAGTTTTAGTTAAGGAATAACGGATTATTTATGTACTTTACAGTGAATAACAAGGAATTGGATGCACTCTGTGGGCTTTCATATCTCCAGCAAATTACTTACTTAAGTGGGATTCGTCCATACATGGATCGCAATACCTTCATGGTTGGGATTAAGCGCCGCATAAGCTATCAATCACTTGCTGAGTCACTTTATATTGAACCTCATCCTGGTATTCAAGAATCAGGCTGTCCTAGCCGCCAGCAAATTCGTAGAGCCATTAAAGGACTTGAGCGATCTGGACTTATCGCCATTCAGTCTTGTGATATGAATCTGATTTTAAAATGCCTTTTAGCGGATATCCGTTATTGTGTCCAAAATAAACCCGACACAAACCCAACACAGCAAGCCGACACACAACCGAACACAAAACCCCTTCTAACTACAAGATTTAACGAGCGTGCAGGGACAAAAGCCGACACAGATGAAACCCCACAAGCCGACACACCTTATATAAAAGATAATAATTATATTTATTTATTACGCAACTTTGATCTTTTCTGGGAAATGTACCCCGAGAAAAAATCACGTGAGCGTGCTTTTGAAATCTTCAAGCAAATCAATCCCGATACGCTTCAGTTGCAAACCATGCTGAAAGCCCTTCAACAACAAATCAAGATTTACCAAGCAAAGCAAGCACATGGCGAATGGGCACCTGCTTGGAAATTTCCAGCCAACTGGTTGTCGCAACAATGCTGGGAAGATGAAATCAAACTCGAGTTAAAGCAGGAGAAAAGAAATGAAAAGTGCCGCACAAATACTGATGCAAACCACGATCCCTTCTGGATCCCAGAAGCAGGAGAATCAACAAGTACAGATGAAGATGAATACCAGCAAGACAACGTCATCAACTTCCAACGTTACCGACAATAGCAAAAAACGCATCGATAACCTGTTTAGTCGATTTGCTGTTTTTTATGGAAATTTGTGGCGTAGCCAGTTCAAGAACGAAGGCTTCCTAGAGTTTTGCAAGAAAGAGTGGTTGGTGGGTCTAAGCCCTTTTGATGATGACACTTTAAATCAAGCTATTTTGGCGTGCAGGGATTTTCAAAAAATGCCGCCTAGCCTTCCTCAAATGATTAGTTTTTGTCGAGATATCAAAAGAAAAACCTCATTTTATGTTGCAGATACAGATCATCAACCTGCAAGCCCGAAAGTGGTCGAAGCGCATATCAAGCAATGCAAAGCCTTTTTAATTTAATAACAGAAGGAGAAACATTATGTTGGTTTTAACAAGAAAACTTGGGCAATCGATTGTGATTGGTGATGATATTTACTGCACTGTAGTAGGAGTGAAAGGAGGCCAGGTTCGATTGGGATTTGATGCCCCTAAATCATTATCTATTCACCGAGAAGAAATTCAAAGACGAATCAATAGCGCTCAACAAAATGACTCATGGTTCGATGAACAAATAGCCAGTAAAGAAAACATCGTTGACCGTCTTATCCGCACATTCAAACTCGGACTAAAAGTTGCTGAACGGCATCGATAGGGAGATAAGCATCATGAGAAAGTTATGTTTTAAAAAGATGGCACTAACTCTTTCACTGGCTTCACTACCAAACCTAATTCATGCAAGCCCCGCATCAAAAGAGTACGTGGACAAGCAAATTCATGATTCTCTTGAAGTGGTTCAAGTTCAACTGCATCAACAAAACACAAAAATCGAGGCAGAACTTAAAGAACTAACACACCACATTGGTGAAACATATCAAGGTGGTTTAGTAGTTTGGGTTGATGAGTCTGGGCAGCATGGCCTTATTGCTGCCAAAGGCTCTGCCACATATTCAGCAGTTCAATGGAGAAATGGTGAAAGCGGTGAAAAAACAACGAATGCAAGAGCCAATGGTGTCTTTGCAGGTCTTTCTAATACGCAACTCATTATTTCAGAACAAACGATTGACGATCAAGAAGGGCAATTTGCAGCTCTAGTTGCCCATCAATTTGCAGTTCAGGACGATGGCATGGCGCCTTGTGACAAAACACATATCTGTTATGGCAATTGGTATTTGCCCTCTTTAACTGAATTACAGCTGATACAACAAAACGCATATTTCCAAGGGATTTCGGGACGCTTTTGGAGCTCTAGCGAAGAAAGTATCTCTAGTGCTTATTTGTTGGACTTTAGCAGTGGCAAGGCAATAAGCATGGACAAAGCGACCGAAGCGCTTGTTCTTCCCATCCATTCCTTTTAATGCATAAGGAGTCTTCATGAATATTAAAAAAATGATTGGACTATTATTTTGTGTTCCCGCCGTTTCTTCATTTGCGGCCAATGATACAGAAATGTGGGCAAAGATTCAGTATGCCTATACGTTAATTGATATTGCCAACACGAATATCCAAAGCCTCTTTCAAGAAATAGCCCTTTTAAAAGCGAATCAAAACGCACATCACATCGGTGAAGCCTATCACGGCGGTGTGATTTTTTGGGTAGATGAATCCAAACAACATGGTCTTATCACCAGCAAAATTGATGTAACCGAAGAAGGCATTCAATGGCGCAATGGGGCTTCTGGAAATAAAATAACCAATGCAAAAGGCGATGGGATAGGTGCTGGAGAAACAAATACCCGCCTCATTATTGCAAGCCAAACGATGGATAATCAAAAAGGCCAATTTGCAGCTCTTTCTGCCTCGCAATTTCAAATTCAAACCGATGGCATCACCCCATGCAAAACCCCAATTACCCAGGAAACGATTTGCTATGGCAGCTGGTATTTACCTTCGGCCTATGAGCTTCAGTTAATGCACACCCATTTACGCCAAAAAAATCTTGTGGCTTTTACCCCTGATTATTATTGGACTTCAACAGAAGCAAGCACCTCAAATGCATGGCTTATTAATTTTTCAACCGGGGAATTAACTGCCAGCAATAAATCCAACACGATGGGCCGCGTTCGAGCCATCTCGCGTTTTTAGTCGAAAGGATACGTCATGAAGAGTCATTATGTGTTTTTAAGTGTCGCACTTTTAGCCTCACAACCAGCAGCCAGTAACTGCTTTGATTGCTCGAACACGCGCGTTAGCATTTCAGGAAGTACAGGTGTTGCTTTTTACAATGATGCCTACGCTCGTGATGGTCAAAGCATATTGGGACGTTTGAGTTTAGAGCTGCAACGAGAGTTTTCCGAATCTTTAAGTTTGGGATTAGAAGTCGGGATGCAAAACGGCAACACCATGCGATTAGACATTCCCAAACCCGTGCTGAACACATTGGGTGGAGAACCTGTAAGCGTGGTTGTGAAACCCCTACTGGATGCGCTAGCAACACTAAAAATCACCCCTTTTGATAACCCTGGCTTATTTGGATTTGTTAAAGGAGGCATCGCATTCAGGCAATTACAAGTCGATAGAAATGAAGTCAATGACCTAGTGCGACTAAACCCTGAACTTCAAGCAGGTCTTGGCTATGGCCTCAGTGACAATGGGGCTTTTTTTGTTGGCTATCAACATGTCTTTGGGAAGAACCCTAACTACCAGGTTAATCCATTAACTGAAACCGGACACATTGAGAATTTGCCATCGCAACATTCAATCCTCCTAGGCTTTTCCATCTTATTTTAAAAAAGGACAACAAGAAACATGATGATAGAACCAGAAGACGCAGCCATCACGGTAAAAGATCGGGCCAAAGAAAAACTACGGCGTGATTTAGGTCCGTTAATTGAGAATGCTTTAAATGACCCTAAAACGGTTGAGATTATGCTTAATGCCGATGGCAGATTGTGGCAAGAACGCTTAGGCGAGACCATGCACTGCATCGGAAACATCGTTGAAACGCGGGCTGAATCCATCATCAAAACCGTGGCCGGATTTCATGGTAAAGAAGTAACACGTTTTAATCCCATTCTTGAAGGGGAGCTACCCATCGATGGCTCACGCTTTGCCGGGCAATTACCACCTATCGTATCTAAACCCACCTTTGCTATTCGTAAAAAAGCCATATCGGTTTTTAGTTTAGAAGATTATGTGCAAGCCCAAATTATGACTGAGGCACAATCTACTGTGATTAAAAACGCCGTGGTTAAGCATCGAAACATCCTAGTAATTGGTGGCACGGGCTCAGGCAAAACAACTTTGGTAAACGCCATTATCCATGAAATGGTGAGTCACGCCCCTTCAGAACGTGTCTTTATCATCGAAGACACCGGTGAAATCCAATGCAGTGCTCAAAACTTCGTTCAATACCACACCACCATCGATGTCAGCATGACTCAACTTTTAAAAACAACCCTTAGGATGCGACCCGACCGCATTTTAGTTGGCGAGGTTCGTGGCAGTGAGGCCCTTGATTTACTCGATGCCTGGAATACAGGTCATGAGGGAGGTGCTGCCACATTGCATGCCAATAACTGTCTTGCAGGCCTTCAACGGTTGAAATCATTAATAAGCCGAAATCCTGCAGCACCTGCTGATATTGAACCATTAATTGGTGAAGCAGTGCATTGTGTGGTGCATATCGCACGAACCCCAACCGGTCGAAAAGTTGAAAACATCCTATCCATTAAGGGCTATGAAAACGGACAGTACAACATCGAAACACTCATATAAGGAGAATAGCTATGACTCAAACGTTACGCATTAATGAAAAACACCTTTGGATGATGGGGGTTGTCATTTTATTACTACTCTTAATGACAGAACCAGCAAGCGCCTCAAGTGCTGGAGGAGGCCTCCCCTTCGACTCATGGCTTACCAAAATACAAAAATCCATTACCGGTCCCTTTGCTTTTTCTGCAGCAATCATAGGGCTAGTCGCCGCAGGTGCCACCCTTATTTTTGGTGGGGACATGAATGGTTTTATGAGAACGCTCGTCTTTTTTGTATTGGTCCTATCATTTTTAGTCGCGGCACAAAATACCATGACCGCCATTACAGGAAAAGGGGCCGAAATCTCTAAACCTATGGAGTTATCACGATGAGTCTTCGCACCGTTCCAATAAGAAGTTGTGGCAACCGCGCAAGCCTCTTTATGGGAGGGGATCGCGAGCTTGTTATGTTTTCAGGTTTGCTATCCGCCATTTTAGTCTTTGCAGCGCAAGACTGGTTAGCTGCTACTATGGGCGCGGCCCTTTGGTTTTTATCACTCAAAGGGCTTCGGCTTATGGCAAAATCAGACCCTCAGATGAGGGCAGTCTATCTTAGACAAAGAAGCTATCAATCTTACTACCCTGCACGCTCCACTCCATTTAGGAATAATACAAGGGGATACCTATGATTGCTTTCATAACGCTTTTAATCAGCATCGCAGGACTTCTTTTTTTGAGTCTCTTGTTTGCAAGCCTTCGCATGAAAAGCCGCGAACTCCATACCAAAAAACATCGAGGCAAAACTTCAGGATTGGTTGATTTATTAAATTTTGCCGCCGTAGTTGACGATGGAGTAATCATCGGTAAAAACGGCTCTTTTATGGCAGCCTGGATTTATCAAGGGGAAGACATTGCAAATAGTACCGATGAGGCTCGTGAGATGATTTCCTTTCGTATCAATCAAGCGCTCTCCTCTATGGGAAGTGGATGGATGATTCATGTCGATTGCATAAGACATCAAGCACCTGGGTACAGCAAGCAAGAGGATTCACACTTTCCTGATGCGGTATCACGCGCCATTGATGACGAACGAAGACAGCTCTTTGAGCGCATAGGCACTTTGTATGAAGGGTATTTTGTGATTACTTTAACCTGGTATCCACCGGTTTTGGTACAAAAGCGTTTTGTTGAATTGATGTTTGACGATTCAAGTGAGCACTTGAGCCAAAAAGCAAAAACTCAGCAATTAATCGATGCCTTCAAACAATCCTGCCGAAACTTTGAATCCCGTATGAGTGCAGCATTTCATTTAGAGCGACTGGGTTCAGAAACTCGCATTATTGATGACAAGCCCATCATCCAAGATAACTTTTTAAAGCACATTCAATACTGTGTTACAGGGGTTAATCATCCCATTAATTTGCCGAAAAACCCGATTTATCTCGATGCATTAATTGGTGGCCAGGAATTAACAATGGGTATCACGCCTAAATTGGGTCGACAGTTCATTCAATGTGTTGCCATTGAAGGGTTTCCCATGGAGTCTTATCCTGGCATTTTAACCCTGTTAACTCAGCTTCCTGTTAGCTATCGCTGGAACTCGCGCTTTATCTTTATGGATACCCATGAAGCAGTTGCCCACTTCACCAAGTTCCGTAAAAAATGGAAACAAAAAGTCAGGGGATTTTTTGACCAAATTTTTAATACACGCTCAGGTATTGTGGATGAAGACGCGCTTAATATGGTGAACGATGCCCAAGCGGCCATTGCTGAAACGAACTCTGGCATGGTCGCGCAAGGCTACTACACTTCTGTCGTTGTGTTAATGGATGAAGAAAGGGCTGCCGTTGAGCACGCCGCACTATTTATAGAAAAAAACATCAATGCCCTAGGCTTTACCGCTCGAACTGAAACCATTAACACCATGGATGCCTTTATGGGTAGCCTGCCAGGACATGGCGTTGAAAACATCAGACGCCCTTTAATCAACACCATGAATTTGGCAGACCTTATACCCACATCAAGCATTTGGACTGGGGAAGACAAAGCACCTTGCCCATTGTTTCCACCTCATTCACCGCCGTTGATGCATTGCGTGACCAGTGGTAATGCGCCCTTTCGCTTAAATCTTCATGTCCGAGACTTAGGTCATGGCATTATGTTTGGCCCGACCCGCTCTGGAAAATCTACTCATCTTGGTTTATTGGCATTATCTTGGCGACGTTATAAAGACGCTCGAATTTATTCTTTTGATAAAGGCATGTCCATGTATCCAACGTGCAAGGCAACTGGTGGTGAGCATTTTACTATTGCCGATAAAGAAAGCCGTCTTGCTTTTGCACCCTTACAGTTTTTAGAGACGAAGGCCGATAGAGCTTGGGCTATGGAGTGGATTGATACGATTCTTGCCTTAAATGGTTTAAACACAACACCTGCCCAACGAAATGAAATCGGCCATGCCATTATGAGCATGCATCAAAGTGGCTCTAAAACCTTATCTGAATTTGTGATAACCATTCAAGATGAGCCCATTCGTGAGACGCTCAAGCAATATACGATTGATGGCTTGATGGGACACCTCTTGGATGCAGAGCGTGATGGCCTTGGTTTATCGTCTTTCATGACCTTTGAAATTGAGCACTTAATGGGTTTAGGTGAAAAATTCGCACTCCCCGTGTTGCTCTATTTGTTTCGCCGCATTGAAACCTCGTTAGATGGCCGTTCAACGCTTATTTTACTTGATGAAGCCTGGCTAATGCTCGCTCACCCCGTCTTTAAAAACAAGATTGCAGAATGGCTTGATTCCATGGCGAAAAAAAACTGCGTGGTGTTTATGGCAACCCAACATTTATCGCATGCTGCTAATTCTGGCATTTTAGACATTATTGTTGAGTCTACTGCTACCAAAATCTTCTTACCCAATCTCTATGCACGCGATCCAGAAACTCGCGCCATCTATGAGCGCATGGGATTAAATCCACGTCAGATTGACATTATAGCGAATGCCCAACCTAAGCGTGACTATTACTTTGTGAGTGAAAAAGGCCAACGACTGTATCAATTGGCACTAGGGCCTTATGCCTTAGCCTTTGTAGGTGCAACCGATCCCGACTCTATCACGCAGATGAAACAGCTTGAATCTCAATATGGCAAAGCCTGGGTGTCTTACTGGCTTTCAGAACAAGGAATTACCACAGAAGAACACGGAGAAGCGGCATGAAAAAAAATCTTACCTCGAACCCCTACCTAAACGCCCGTCGCGCCTGGAATGCTCATACGGCGGGACTTATGAAATCCCTTCAAGTATGGCAATTAGTCGGATTAGGTAGTCTTTTGGTCGCTTTAGCTTGCGTTGGCGGACTAATAACGATTGGCAGTCAATCCAAGTTTATTCCTTTGGTGTTTCAACAAGATGCCAATGGCAATACCTTGTCTGTCACGCGAGCTGATAATGTGATTCAGGCCAGTATTGATGATTACAGAGCTGCAGCGGCACATTTTATCGAAAACATTCGCATGGTAAGTCTTGATGTCGAATTACAAAAAAAAGCGGTGTTTCAAGTTTATTCCTATTTGAACGCCAATGATGCAGCCTTAACCAAAGTTCAAGAGTTTTATAGTGACAAACAACAATCCAACCCCTTTGAAAGAGCCACACATGAAATCGTAAGCATTGAAATTCGCTCGGTACTTCAAGAGTCTTCCGAGACCTGGCAAGTCGATTGGGTTGAGACGATTAGAAACCGTGACGGCACGCTTAAAGAAAAGCCTCGCATGATGAAGGCAATGATTACCATGTATCAGGACAATGAACTTAATGACATCTCCAGTGAATCGATTTTGAAAAACCCTCATTTAATTTATGTGCGTGATTTTAACTGGTCGTATGAATTAAAGCATGGAGAAAACGCATGAAAAAAATAATGCTCCTGTTAGGGTTTACCATCTCATTCACAACGTTTGCCCTGGATAATGAATCGCTAGCAACTCGATATTTTTCGCAAGAATCACCAAGGCTTGCTATTCAAGAACAGCAAGCCATCGACATTGCGGAGCGTTTGCAAAAAGGAAAGCACACAAGCAAGCCCTATGCATCCACTGATGGCTCAGTCAGTTATGTTTTTGGATCAGGACAAATTAGAATCGTATGCGCACCCTTACAAGTCTGTGATATTGCCTTACAACCCGGGGAACTATTTAACGACATGAATGTGGGCGACCCTCGCTTTATTGTTGAGCCATCCATCACAGGTGAAGGCTCCCTACAACAAATTCATATCATTATTAAACCTAAAGATGTTGGACTTGATACCTCTATGGTGGTGACCACCAACAGACGCACCTATCACTTTAGATTAAAGTCTGACCGAACGGAGTTTATGCCTTATGTATCGTTTACCTATCCAAATGATGCCAAAGCCAAAAGGCAGGTGCTTAAGCAAAAACGAACCATAAAACTCCAACCAGAACCCCATGAATATTTAGAAAACCTTAACTTTAACTACCAAATTAGAGGTCGTGCACGATTTAAACCGGTTCGGGTTTATAACAATGGGGTTAAAACCATCATCGAGATGCCAAGATCCATGGTACATAGTGAGGCTCCTGCCTTATTGGTTTTAAGAAGCCGTGGAGTATTTCATAAATCAGAAACCGTCATGGTGAACTATCGTCTGCAAGGATGTCGCTACATTGTCGATGGTGTTTTTGATAAGGCAATTCTTGTGATTGGAAGCGGCTCATCCCAAGAAAAGGTAACGGTTACCAGGTGCAAAAGCCTTTGGTCTCATAAGGAGTAACGCAGATGAATCAAAATAATGATTATTTATCACCCGAAAGCTCGCCACAAAAGCTTAAAACTGCCGGTGTTAAACGAGTAAATAACGTGCCGCTGATTATTGCCATAGGTATTTTGACGCTGTTTGTTTTGATGATAGCGCTCGTTGCCAATAAAAGAGCGAATGCACAAAACCAGGCACCAGAAATAGCACCCATGAAAAGCCTAAAAAAGAACACAATGCTTCTAGCCAATGATGTGGTGGGGAGCCATAAAACCGCTGTAATCCCAATAAAAAGTGAAATGATTGCGCTCAATGCAACAGCACCATTATCACTTCCTGAACCACCTCTTAAAGAAGAACCCTTCACCCCTGAAGTATCTGAAGCTGAAATCGAGCGCATTCGCCAAGAAAAAACGCAAGAATTCGAAGAGGCGGTTAAAGCTAAAACATCCGTTATGGTAGATAACGCACGCTTGAACAGTAAGGACGTGATGAATGCTAGCATCAGCAACAACAGTGATGCATCCATGAACTTTAAAGAGCAGCTTACACTCCTACAAACTCAGCACGGCAATCCTACGCCACAAAACTTAGGCGGCGAAGAAAATGAGATGCGCTGGCATTTAAACTCAAGACTTGAAAATCCCAATAGCCGTTATGAATTAAGAGCAGGTGCCGTCATACCTGGGGTTATGATTAGCGGCATTTCATCAGAACTCCCAGGACAAATTATCGGTCAGGTTTCACAAAACGTGTATGACACGGCAACGGGTAAATACCTACTCATTCCTCAGGGAACCAAACTCTTTGGTATCTATTCCAGCGACGTAAGCTTTGGCCAGAACTCAGTACTCGTGGCCTGGCAGCGCCTGGTGTTTCCTGATGGCAAAGCATTGGATATTGGCTCCATGCCTGGTGCGGATAGTGCCGGATATGGAGGATTTCGCGACCAGGTCCAAAACCACTATGCACGAATTTATGGCTCAGCATTGTTGATGTCTGGCATCGTGGCAGGCATTACCTACAGCCAGAATACGAATCAAACCAATCAGTTTGGATATGGCCCACCCACAGCAGGTAGTGTTATGAGTCAAGCATTGGGACAACAATTAGGCGAAGTAACATCACAGCTTGTTGCGAAAAATCTAAATGTCGCTCCCACCATTCGGGTTCGCCCAGGGTATCGCTTCAACATTATGGTCGTGAAAGATCTGACCTTTAAACGTCCATATCAACAGTTTGCATATGAATAAAAGGGGAATGTTATGAAATGTAAAGCAACACTCGTTTTTTTATGGAGCCTTCAGACTTTTGCTAATGGTGCACCAGTATTTGATGCTGCAAATTGGATACAAAATGGGAAGATGATTGCAAACCAAGTAAGTGAGTATAAAACGCAAGTCGACCAATACAAAAACCAACTACAGCAATATCAAAACATGTTAGATAACACCAAGTCCCTAACCTCTTATCAATGGGATGATGCCAATTCTGTGATTAATAATCTGCTGGAATCCACCGACACCCTGGACTACTACAAACAAGAAACAGGTAGCCTTCAAGGGTATCTGGATAAATTTCAAAACCAGGAGTATTACCAGAATAACACTTGCTTTAATGGTAATGGTCAATGCTCCGCTGAGGAGCTCAAAAAGATTAATCAAAGTAAGCTTGCCACGTCCGTTGCCCAAAAGCGTACTAATGACGCCATGCTCAAAGGCATTGATAAGCAGCAACAAAGCCTAAAAGCTGATTCAGCAAAACTGCGCACTTTACAATCACAAGCACAAACAGCTACCGGTCAAAAGCAAGCCTTACAAGCTGCTTCTCAACTTGCAAGCAATCAATCACATCAATTGCTACAAATTAGAGGTCTGCTATTAGCACAACAAAATGCCCAAGCGGTTAGAGATGCAGCGATTACCAACAAGGAGGCCATTCAAGAAGCAGGTGATGAGCATTTTAGAATGGGGACCTTTCACAAAAGTTCTGGTAAAACATGGTAGCTCATAACAACAAGGAGAAAACATGAGACGTTTAAGTTTATTTATTATAGTACTTACAGGTGTGCTTTCAGGTTGCGATAATGCTGAAACAAAAGCCAAGCATTTAGCATCTTTAACTTGCAATAGCCCACGTGATAATCGCACCCAAGAAGAGTTACAAGCTATAGGGGACGCCTGCTTTAGAAGCGGCAGTTATTCCAAAAGCTCAGGAAAAGAGTGGTAGCCCTATGAATAAAAAGACAACCACTACCTTCATCTTATTATGTTTGCTTGCTTTTTCGACGTGCTCTTATGCGACGAACTCAGGTATCGATAGCAAAGATTTGTTGGATAACATTTTGTTTCGATTTTCAAACACATCAGCCATGTGGAGCAAAACCATTTTAAGTTATGCCAGATACCTTTTTTGGTCTCTGGCCTTAATCAGTATGGTTTGGACATATGGCCTTATGGCATTACGCAGGGCCGACATTCAGGAGTTTTTAGCCGAAACGGTGCGGTTTTTGGTGGTTGTCGGTTTTTTCTATTGGATTTTAGATAATGGTCCTGAGATTGCAACATCTATTATTGATTCCATGCGACAACTTGCAGCGCGTGCATCGGGCATCAATAAGCAAGTCTCCCCTTCTGCTATTGTGGATGTGGGATTTGATATCGTCTCGCATGCCATAGACAGCTCCTCAATTTGGTCGCCTGCGGCAACCACAGTGGGATTAATCGTGGCTGGTGTAATTCTAATCGTATTGGCGTTAGTCAGCATTAACATGCTCATTATCTTAATTACTGCCTGGATATTAACCTATGGCGGCATCATTTTATTAGGCTTTGGCGGTGGGCGTTGGACCCAAGATATTGCGATTAACTATTACAAAACGGTATTAGGTATTGCATTACAAGCATTTGCCATGATTTTAATTATTGGCATTGGTAAGTCCTTTGTCGACCAATACTATGCGGCCATGTCAAACAACATCATGTTAAAAGAGATGTTTGTCATGCTGGTTGTGGCCGTGGTGTTGCTAGTTCTTATTAATAAAATCCCACCAGCCTTGGCTTCTATTGTTTCAGGCGGGGGCTCTGGTGGCGGTGGTAGTATTGGTCTTGGTGGTGCACTAGGAGCAGCAGGAATAGCTGGTGCTGCCATGACAGGTGCAGCAGGCACCGCACTTGCCCATAGTGGTGGTGGATTATCCGCACTTAATGCGGCCTTTAAAGCAGCCAGTCAATCAACCAACTCTGGCGATACAAGTGCACTCTCAGGAATGGATAAAGGATTTAAAACAGGTGGGTTAGCCGAAGCCATGGGAACAGCGGCCAAATTTGCAGGTTCTTTTGGTTCTCATTTAGCATCAGGTACTATGGATGTAGCTCGTGAAAAAGCAAACTCGATTAAAGAGGCAATTGCTGAAAAAATTGCTGGCACAACGGGTGGGAAAATTGCTGAGGCAATTCAGAACAAGGTAGATTCACCTGCTTCTGAGTCGCAAGAATCCAACGCACAAAATATTCTGTCTATGGGTACTCCTGGAGGTAGCTTTAGTTCAGGAATTGATACATCAGATGAGGTCAGTCAGTTTGTGAACCAAAGGGCATCGGGAGAGAGCCAATGAGCCAAAACAAACTGAATAAAGCCATAGGCCCTCAAGTCAGAGAAAAAAATCATGGCAAGGCAAATAAAACGCATATCTGGTTAGTGATTTGTTCTTTTTTAATCAGTATGCAAATTGGAACACAGTTTTTTGCGCATCAATTTCACTATGCTGATGTACTAGGGGCTTCATTCGCCCATGTTTATATGCCTTGGCAGATTTTTATTTGGGCTTTTAAATATCAATCCTATTATCCAGATTCATTTAATGCTGCCTTTGGTCTAATTGTCATGATTGGCTGTCTCTTTTTAATGATGATCGTGTTGGCTTCCAAATATTTTAAAAAGAACAATGTGAGTGATTACCTCCATGGTTCAGCCAGATGGGCTAATTGGGAAGATTTAAACAGTGCAAGCCTCGTAGGCCTTGATGAAGGAGTTTATGTTGGCGCATTCGAAGATGACAAAGGAGAGATTCATTATTTGCGCCACAATGGGCCTGAGCATGTTTTAACCTATGCGCCAACACGATCAGGGAAAGGAGTTGGTCTAGTGATCCCTACCCTTTTATCCTGGAAGCAATCCTGCGTCATTACCGATTTAAAAGGTGAACTTTGGGCATGTACTTCCGGATGGCGGCAGAAACATGCTAACAACAAAGTCATTCGATTTGAGCCGGCAACGTTAAAAGAAAGTGCACGCTGGAACCCACTAAATGAAATCAGAGTAGGTACCGAATCAGAGGTCGGTGACGTGCAAAATTTGGCAACACTTGTAGTTGATCCTGATGGTAAAGGATTGGAGACGCACTGGCAAAAAACCTCTCAAGCTCTTTTGGTTGGTTTTATTCTGCATACGATTTATAAACTGAACAACCAGGGAGAACCAGCCACATTTCCCAACATTGACCGCATGCTGGTTGATCCCAATATTAATATTGCCGACCTGCTCATTGAAATGACGCAATACCCACATATTGAGGGCAAAACCCATCCTGTTATTTCAGCCTCCGCGCGTGACATGATAGACCGACCCATTGATGAAGCAGGCTCTGTATTATCTACTTTAAAATCTTATTTGGCGTTATACCGAGATCCAGTAGTAGCACATAACGTCTCTTCCTCTGATTTTTGTATTCGAGATTTGATGAACCATGAAAATCCTGTGAGTCTCTATATTGTTACCAAGCCTTGCGACAAGGCTAGGCTTCAACCTCTGGTTAGAGTCATGATTAATATGATAGTGAGACTATTAGCTGATAAAATGGAATTTGAGCGTGTATCCGATGACAAAGGATTATCGTATGTGAGTGCTAAAAAAACGTATAAACATCGACTGCTTTGCATGATTGATGAATTTCCAAGCCTTGGAAAACTCGATATTTTACAAGAGTCATTAGCTTTTGTTGCTGGTTATGGTTTAAAATTTTACCTAATTTGTCAGGACATTAATCAGCTTAAAAGCCGTGAACGTGGCTATGGCCCTGATGAGACCATTACTTCTAATTGCCACATCCAAAATGCTTATCCACCCAATAGAGTTGAAACAGCAGAGCATCTTTCCAAGCTGACAGGCCAAACAACTATTGTTAAAGAACACATCACCGCCAGCGGTAAACGCTTTTCTACGTTCTTAAATCAAATATCAAAAACTATTCAGGAAATATCGAGACCTCTTTTAACCGTTGATGAGTGCCTACGTATGCCAGGGCCTAAAAAAGATTCTAATGGCTTGATTGTTGAAGCAGGCGACATGGTTGTTTATGCAGCGGGCTTCCCTGCTATTTATGGTAAACAACCGCTTTATTTTAAAGATCCAGTCTTCATGGCTAGAGCATCTGTAGAGGCACCTATTCACTCAGATATTTTACGTGTTCGTTTAAGTGAGGATGAGGTGATCAGGCTGTGAAAAAACCGTCCATCATAATCGCTATTTTTCTAATAAGTACTATTGCTGCAGGCTCATTGTTTCATTCTATGGGCTTTAGGATAAATCTTACTGAATCCATTCCTGTAGGCCTATTTTGCATCACCGGGACAGAGCCGCTAAAAAATACTTATGTGATATTTTGTCCAGATGATAGGCAAACTTTCAGATTAGCCAAGAACAGAGGCTATATAGACCAAGGTCTTTATTGTAATGGATATGGCTATTTAATGAAAAAAGTGGTGGCTGTATCTGGCGATATCCTCTCTGTGACAAATGAAGGGGTTTTTGTGAATCAAATGCTAATTCCCTATTCAAAACCAAAATTACAGGATGGAATGAATCGCACTTTACCTCAATGGCAGGTAATGAATTATCAACTTCAAGAAGATGAAATCATGACGATGACCAGTCAAAGCGAATGGTCATTCGATGGTCGATATTATGGTCTTGTTCACACAAGACAAATCAAGGGAATGATCACACCCATATGGGTAATTAATAAACGGGAGAAAACCACATGAGTCATGAAACCGAGTTAATGGATGTGATTTCAGAAAAATTCGAGGATTTAGTAACCCCTAGCCTTCTTGTCGAAGTCAGTCCGGTAGAGGCTGACATTATAAGAACTTTTGTTGAAAATGCACCCAATCAAGAAAATGAGTACTCTAAAGGGGTTAATGTGATGATTTGAAAATGTTGAACTTGCAACTTAACCCTCTAGTCATTCCTAACAAGTAACCAAATTCTTTGGACTCAAACTCACCAAAACACCACTCTAATAATTTATTAATTCTTTTTATATATAATTATATACCAGATGGCTCTTTTTGGGTTCATCATGACAGACTGTTTCAAAAGAAAAATTCAAATATTCAGATCAAAAGTATTATTCCCAGTTACTCAAAAGGATTAGTAGCATACTAAAGGATATGGCTAGACAGGCAAAAGCGACTGGGGCAACTGTTCATACATTTAATCCACCAGGCATGAACAGTAGCACTTGACATATGGGTGAGTTCTTTTAAAGCCACACAAGATCGTAGTAAACAACTAAACGCATGCATTGATTATATGGACTCTCATTGCAACAAAATGCCACTCAATCCCAGTCTCAGTTTTGGCTTATAAAGGCATCAAACAGATAGTTGGAGAAGATCGTGGAAATTTTTTTTACACTTGAGAGTGAAATGAGAACCAAAGACCAATAGAGCATTATTTAAACAAAATGCTATACTTAGTGGAATGCATGCAATGATATAGGATTTTGATGAACATTGTGCTCTTGGCGCTCGGCAGCAGGGGCGACATACAACCGTTTATAGCATTAGCCTTAGGGCTTAAAAAATTAAATCATACCGTAGTTATTGCTACTCATGATGAGCACTCAGCATTAATTTATGATTATGGAATAGCGCATTACCCCCTATCAGGGAGTCCTATTGAGCTACTAGGGGGAAAGCAAGGGCAGAGACTTATGGCTACTACGAATCCGTTGGCTGCCGCTAAAATTTTTTCCAGCATGCAATTAACTATAGCAAATACCATCTTAGTGGAGTGTTGGCTGGCTTGCCAGCATGCCGATGCGATTGTTTATGGGGTACTTGGCACTAATATAGCATCTAGTATTGCAGAAAAACTGAATATAAAAGCGATTCCAGCCTACTCGCAACCCTTGCACCCCACTGCTGAATTTCCCTATCCTCTAAAAAGGGTTCCTAAACAAAATGGGGCTTTACGCCGACTAGCGGGATGGTATTTTATGGAAATTTTGCTGTGGTATTATTTTCGTCCCCAAATCAATCAATGGCGGATTGAACAGCTCAATTTACCTCCAATTAAACAGTCTTTTTTGTATTGGCGCACAATACGCCAAAATGAAGAGTTAGCATTATATAATATGAGTCCGTCAATTTTTAAAAAACCCAAGGATTGGCGTGATCACATAAAAATAACGGGTTATTGGTATTTACCTGCTGCTTCAAATTGGCAGCCCGATAAACCGCTTCTAGACTTCCTATTAGCTGGATCACCCCCTATTTACATCGGTTTTGGTTCTGTAGTTACGGTTCAAGATAACACATTAATCCAATTAATTAGTGATGCCTTATTACACACCAAACAAAGAGGAGTTTTGAGTGGTCATTGGCCTAAATCAGTACTTGATCAGTTGCCCCCTCATTTAATATACGTTAAGTCAATTCCTCATGATTGGTTGTTCCCTAAAACAACTGGCATCATTCATCATGGTGGAGCAGGCATAACCGCAGCGGCTTTATTAGCGGGGAAACCCTCTATTCCTATCCCATTTTTTTTAGATCAGCCCTATTGGAGTCACAGCATTGCAAAATTGGGAGCCGCAACTCAACCCATTCCCTACAAAAAATTAACCTTTGATAATTTAACGGCTGCTATTAATGAGCTCATTAACAACAAATCGCTCTCTTGTTGCGCAAAAGAATTACAAACAAAAATAGTCAAAGAAGATGGCGTAAGTAAGGCTGCTGGCTACATTACCGACTATTTAAATCACCGGAGCACTTTATGAAAATTAATTCAGTGCAACTATCACTTCCTTCTCGTACCGTAAGTAATGAAGATATTTTGCAATTAATCGCGGACGAGAGTACGGAAACTGCCGAAAAAGAAAAGCAGAGAATACTCGCCCATGTAAGTAAAATATTAAAAATGGCTGGGGCGAATAATCGTTATTGGCGTGCTGAAGATGAACTCCCGATACAAATGGTGACAGATGCCTTTAATAAAGGATTAGTGGAAACTGGTTGGCAAAAAAAGGATATTGATTTATTAATCTATGTGGGAGTTGGTAAAGGTTTTATTGAACCAGGAAACTCCTATATGATTGCTCATGCATTAAAACTCGATCACACCCATTGCTTTGATATTTTGGACGCATGCATGAGCTGGGTTAGGGCCGTACATCTTGCACACAATTATTTTAAACTGGGGAACTATAAACGTATTATTATTGTTAACGCAGAGTTTAATATTAAAGAATATTTCTACCCCGCTCTTTTTAAACTCAGCGCAGTGCAACAGCTTCAATATACCTTTCCCGCGTTTACAGTTGGAGAAGGAGCCTCAGTTACCTTTTTATCCAATGAGGACAGCGAACCTTGGGAATTTCAATTTTCATCACGTACTGATTTAGCTGATTTATGCACAATCCCCTTCCCTAACTACGAATCATTCTGTGATAACTCCACCAATAAAATAGGAAAAAACGGTGCCTACCGATTTACATCTTATGGCTTTGATTTACACAAGCACGGTTATATTGAAGGAATAAACATTATCAGAAAACTTTCTATTGATAGCAATGCAATTGACATTCTGCTTCCACATGCCTCAACCAAAAACAGTTGGCAAATGGGAGCAGAAGCGGTGGGTTTAGGTGATAAATTATTTTGTATTTTTCCAGAAACCGGGAATTTAGTTTCAGCCTCAGTCCCAGCTGGGATGTTTATGGCGCTTAATGCACATAAATTAAAACGAGGAGACCGGGTAATCAGTTGCGTAGGTAGTGCCGGTATGTCTTTTGCGGCATTTAGTTTTATTTTTTAAAACCATTTAGTGGAACTTTATGACAACAGAGACCGCATTAATCACTGGTGCCTCAAGTGGTATTGGTAAGGAATTGGCTCTACTATTTGCTGCCCGAGGTTATAATTTAATTTTAGTAGGGAGGCTACGAGAGCCGCTGGAAGAATTAGCCAAAACGCTTTCAAACTGTAATATTAATGTTTTTATCATTATTCAAGATTTGAAAAATAAAGACGCCGGATTAGCGATAAAATCCTATTTAGATGCACATAACATTCAAGTGGATGCCTTAGTTAACAGCGCCGGCTTCAGTACTTTTGGAACCTTTTTTGATACAAGCCTCGACTCGCAAATGGATCTATTGGCGGTAAATATTCGTGCATTAACTGCTTTAACTCATTTATTGTTACCAGCCATGCTGCAAAAAGGCAAAGGGAAGATACTTAATATTGCTTCATTAGCTGCTTTCATGCCTATCCCACAAATGTCAGTTTATTGTGCTACCAAATCCTATATCGTAACGTTTTCAAAAGCATTAGCCGAAGAATTGCGTGATTCAGGTGTCTCTGTAACCGTTGTTTGCCCGGGAGTTACCAAAACTGCTTTTTTACAACGAGCTAATATTGGTGATCATAATGTCAGGCTCTATTTATTACCTTCGATGTCAGCTCAAAAAGTAGCTAAAATTGCATTTAAAGGTTTTTTATCTGGCAAAATACTGGTTATCCCAGGATTTAAAAATAAAATTTTTTCTTTATTTGGCTCATGGATAATTAAACTATTTGGAGTGCGTATCACGAGAGTTTGGTTAAAGAGATACAAATAAGATTCTATTCGCCAGGAGCAAATGTGAGCTTGACTAAGGATTGAAATGCCAAGAAAACCGTATGCGGTTGGATAATGACGGCTGTCAAACTCTGCCAGAGCGCTATTATAATCAGGTGCATATACACTCGTTAGACTATTATCAATAATCTTCAATTTAAGAACTCGTTATTTAAATGAGAAGAATCCGACTCTTATATCAAGCAAGTGCAGCTTGATATGCATACTCAGGTCTAAAACCATATTTGAGTTGTCTTTTTGTTCATATAATGATACTATTGATCATATTTTATCTAATTTTTGGATGTTATATTATGGCATTAGATACAGATGTTTTAGTCGTTGGGGCAGGTCCAATTGGTCTTATCAATGCCTGGGGAATGAAGCAACTTAATCCTAATCTGAAAATTGTTGTGCTTGAAAAATATGCAGAATATCAAAGAAGCCATACCTTGGTGATGCAGGCAAAACAATTAGAAGCCATAATGAAAGCAACCCACAGTGAGATGGATCCGGATATGGTATCGCTGCTATCACAACTTCAAAAAGATCCCCATATTCGCACAAATACCCTTCAAAAAATTTTCACTAAATTAGCGAGGAACAGTGGCGTAGACATTCTAATCGAACATGAAGTTACCAAAGAAACATTAAAACAAATCCTAGCAGATGAATACCCTCACACAAAACTCATCATAGGAGCTGACGGGACACATAGTGTAGTGAACCAAATATTATTCCCGGAGGAGAATCAGGTCAAGCATGAATTTGACTTTGTGTTACAATTACGTTTTGAAATTGATGGTGAAGAAAAAGCATTAGGCATTAAAACACAAGAATTTTATCAGCAAATGGCGCGCAAGGGTCTAATTGCTAATGAATATGTAGGTCATTTTGATCAAGGTAAAACCCCAGTAACAATGCAAATGATGATTTCAAAAGAAGATTTTCTTGCATTGCAAAAATTAACCTCCAAAAAACCCTTAAGGCTTTTTAGTGACGAAACTCCAGAAGATGCACCAAAGCTACCTCCTCGTCTGAAATCATTCATTACTAAATATATTAGTTATAAAATCCATGATACTGAGAAAGCCGGACAAAAAATTGATCCTAAATCAATCCGTATCAGTGTAAATGAAGCCCCAGCTACTCATGCAAAAGAAGTAGTTACACTACATGATGGTGCACACGTTGTTCTTGAAGGAGATGCTGCTCTAGGCCTCTCATATTTTAAAGGTTTAAATGCTGGACTTGAAGCAAGTGCACGATTCTTATCTGCAATGGCTGGTCCTATTCAAGATGCATTTAAATATAAAGAACAAATGGATGCAAAACTGAAAGAATACCAAAACTGGTTCTTGAAAGATTTTTCACCTAAAAAAATCAAGGAAGTAGGTCAATATAGCTTTTGGCAAATAAGAACCTTTATGCGGGCAATGGAAGCGGTACAGAGTATTAAAACTACCTCAGTAGCAGAATATGATGAAGATTATTTACCAGAAATTACAAATTATTTTAATCACTTTACTAGAGATCCCTTGGCAACAAACAACCATCCAGACTGGCGGGCTTTCCCTCATCGCGAATACGATCCGGTTAAATTTGGTGAGTTATCTTATGTTCCTTTAAAACATACCGCAAAGAAAATTGCTAAAATTTTAATTGATTATCTAAAACCTTATAAAAGCAGCGCACATATTTTGCAAGATTATAAACAACCATTAGTTGGCATCGGAAATAGCCTCGTTGGTTTAGAAAAAATATTTGGAGGCATGTTATCCCTTAGTCCTAAATTAATTGCAGATGGATTATTTACTGTATTTAGAGGACTTATTGAATTAGTAACTTTTCCTTTCGCATGGGCTATTAAACCAATTACGCGAGGAATTGCTACTTTAATTCATGGGGGCTATAAAAGAATTGAAGAAAATAGGGGTATGCAAGATCTAGCTCAATATGGCCAAGAGTATTTGGGTGAAATTGAAGAATCTGCATTAAAGTCAGATAGTAAAACGATTTATAATTTGCTAGCGATCTGTAACGACATGCACCGTAAATTTGATAAGTCGTTATCTATTGGAGAAAGTACTGATCTGGAAATAGAGGAATACGCTAGTTATTCTGACATTCGAGTCGATAATACTTTAGATCGAACAAAGTTACTTCACTACTTCTCATTGTTTGCACCTAAAAAGGAATATGATGAGAGTGAATTTCTATTCTCAGCAAACAGGCCAAGGTTAGCTGGGGATAATTGACTTTTCTCTTTACCAGTCTCCTCAATAAGGATTTGTTCTTTTTCAATAAAACGAGTAAAAAGCTTGCATTGAGATAATTTCTCTTTGCTTGGTTGAGCATTCATCAGAAGAACAAGTAATTTTGTTTTATTTCTAAGAAAATCGTATATAGCTAAGTTGAAAAAATAGTTGGGGGCCTTTTTGATCTTGTTCCGTGATAATTTGAGCAATAGCATACAACAAGAGTTGCTCAAATGTTTTATTGAAGTATTGTTCTTTTGACAAAATACTCATTACCAGTAATATTCCCTCATCAGATAAAAGAGCTAGCTTATCCAGTATGAGAGTCACCGTTAACTCTGTTTTCTTTTCACAGTTTATCTTAATAAAAATAAAAATGTTCTACTAAAATGATGACCGTTGAGGATTAGCCTAAAATAACTATCATTCAATTATAATTTTTATTTTGAAGTAAGGTTAAGGTTCTTTTCTGACAATGTTGAGTAATGAGCCATTGCCATCGGCTTATGCCGTTATTCAGAAATAAAAAAATCCCCGTCTGTGCAGCGGGGATGATAGCAGAATGATTCTAATTTATTTCTAATGCACTTTTTACAGCATGATCTTCTTCTGTTCTTTGAACAAACTCTCTAAAGAAAGTCTGCGCGCTATTACCTGATCGATTATGCAATGTACTCCATTCTGAATTATGGCCATTAGCATATTGTGAATCAGTCTCCATTTTCCTATCACTTTTGATTTTTTCCCTAGCTTCAACTAAAGCCTCTCTTGCATTAACCAGCCTTGATTTAGCAAGAGGATCAGCTTTTTTAATTATATTATCTAGATTTTTAATTTCTTTATCAATCACCTGCTTTTTCGCACGTCTCTCTGATGTCAGTTCTTTATGGATAGATGCATAATGCGGAATCACAGCATCATTTATGCTTATGGTGACAAACGAGGTGATCATGAGCTATTAAACTATGCAACTCATCTGTTTTATCGTTGCTTTTAATAACTCCAGATCCAGATGGGTATCCTTCTCTTTTTATACATATTACAAAAGTCTTCTAAAAGCTTTCCTGTGTTAATATAGTTTTAGGTTCTTCCTCGATGATTCCCATCATATTCAGTTCGAATAAAATACAGTCTTTTTGTTCATTTTATATTATGATAGCCATTTATTTTAGAGACACAGAGTCGCAATTCAATACAGATGATCACAGTATCATCATATCGATCTTTATTTGATCCAATTACAAGCGTATGTGCTATAATTAGACATAACCATATAGGTTATTCGAGCAAATTATGTCAAGACGAAAAGCAGATATTACGGAACCGATAGCTCCTCATAGAGTCAAAGATACCGAAAAAGATAGGCTTAACCCGGGCTATTTTAGAATCAAATCAGGAGACAGGGTTGTTCTCAGGGAGGATATAGTTTACTTATGGTCTTATAATTCACAGAAAGAACTTGTTATCGGTATTGAATACCCATGGCAGTATCCAGAGATTTTCAATGTTGATATGAAAAATGAACAAGAAAAGAAAATATGGAATAGTATCTGTGCTCAGTTACAAGGACTGATAGAGGGGATTAAAGCTCACCATGGCTTCGGACATCCAACGTTGGCGGCTGAGTTTAATAGTGATGGTCAAGTTAAAGTTGGCTTGGCTCATTTAGGTGGAGAATTAAAGTGTATTAACGGAGAGTGGATTATAGATAATCGATCTGGTAGATTTGGTCGTTATGATGAAGTATCGGCAGATATTCGACTCCAAATAGAAAATACAATTAATGAGGTAGCTAGCATATTCCAAGAAGCAAATATTAAGGTTACACCAAAACTACATTTCAAAAATCCAGCAATTTTTTCGTCTAAAGAGCAAAAGGAAACAACTTTTTTTAAAAAAACAGATGAATCCAAAGACAACAATATCGAAAGTATTGAAAAGAAATTTGAATATTAAGGCTTAAATATAGCTGATCACAAAGTGTGAGATGAGTTTGACTCGTTGACCAACCAAGTCAAGAATAGTTTGTAAGTTCAATCGAATACTTAGAGTCATCCTAATAAGCTGTTTTAGTCAGAATTTAATTGATCTTGCTTGTCCACACGGCTATACAAAAAAACTCGGCTTATAGCTTGGGATTAGTAAGAAAATATATCATTTTTAGTCAAGGCATCATATAATAAAATCAAATTGATTTTTATAAAGACAAAATTCCCTTATGCCTATATTTACCAATAAAGAATTAGAACTCATTGATAAAGCTTCTAAAGGACTCGTTCAAACTGTCAATAGCAGTAAATTTGTAAAATCAGCACTGGAGATGAGTTATATCCGGCCAATTGCGATTGATAAAGCTATAGAGACAGCGATCTATTCGGCATCTCGAGTTTCTTCGCAAGAGGCTGAGAAAAGATGGAAATTAGTTTTGGTATTATGTGGTTTAAGTCAGTCTGGGCATAAACCAAGTAACAAGTTAGTAGAGAAAGTATTTACCTACGCCATAAACCACGCGGCTGCTACCAACAATTGGGAATTTGTTATAGCTCTATGCAACTTAGCTGCACCAGCGCATCAACCAAGGAAAGAAATAATCAATACGGCTCTTGAAATTGCATTAACTGTGGCGGAGAGTTATGAAGATGAAGGTATCAGAAAACAATCCTCCATAGCATGGAGTGCAGTTGAAGCGATTGCTAGAATACAAGCCCCTGCTACAATGCCCGATAAAAGCTTATCCGAGAATGCATTAGAACAATTAGCAAATGTTCCCAAAAAACGTATCGATAAGAAATTTGAAGCTTTAACCATTGAAAGAGAGTGGATAAAGGTTTTGAATTATTTCGTGCAAGATCAACAAGACAAACCATCTCAGAAAGCAATGAATTTTGCATTAATTACGGCAGCTTCGGATGGTCAATGGGAGGTTTTTAAGTCACTTTCCAGTTTTCAACAACCCGACAAAAAAACTGCTGGGGAAATACTGCAAGTTGCGGCAAGAAAAGGAACTCTTGAAATTGTGCGATTACTTTGTAATTTAGATGAACAAAATAAAACCAACATTCATTATATTAATAACGCAATAAGCATTTCAAAAAATGAAGGGAATTCAGAAACAGAAAGCTATCTTTGTTGTGAAAAAATTCGTCAAACAAATTCAAATATAGATCCATTGCTTCTCACAAAGAAAATACTTCAAGATTTTGTCAATCATATTTTTACTATAAGTAGTTTATTTGGTGGTGAAGCGAGAGCAGTAAAAAAAATTCTTTCAAAGGTAAAATCTGCAACAGTAAAAGAAACAACTGAAGATGAAAGAGACCAGATAATAGTGGATGCAGTGAGTTCTTTAAAAGCATTACAAGGGCGTAGTAAGCAATTAAATGCATGCATTGATTACATTGACTCTCATTGCAACAAAATGTCAACCAATCCCAGTCTCAGTTTTAGCTTATAAAAGCATCTACTAAACAGATAGTTTGAGACAATCATAGAAGTATTTTTACACTTATGATGATAAATTAACCTTATAGGAGTAATTATTTTTGAGAAATAAAATTAACTTTTTTTCAACTCTACTAACAATTATTTTCAAAAGCCAGAAGATGAGCAGCAATTAGAAAAAGTCGAAAACAGCAGTGAGCAAAGACTTCTAGAAAAAACAGAACTTCATGAGCCACATAGAGAAAAATCAAACTCTCTTAGCTATTAGAGCTTTTATTTCATCGAGTCAACCAGACATTATGAAACTTTTTTTGAAAATGAGGAAATGGATATTTCGCCAAATTCTCTAATTTATTTTGCTGCATCCGCAGGTCATTTACCTATATCGAAGGGAAAACGGCAGTACATATTGCTACTAACCGTGGTTACATAATAGCTTTTGATTTTTTGACCAAAGAGCATGCTAATTTAAATGCTGTTGACAATTGTAAGAAAACAGCGCTTCATGTTGCCGCTGAAAAAGGTGTTGCTAAAACAGTAAAAAGATTAATCGATCTTGGTGCTGATACTAGTCTTAAGGACGAAGAAGGCCACACCGCTTATGAAGCATGCCTAAAGGAAGAAAAATCAAAGCACAATTAAGACTACTACAATCCTTTATCGCGGAGTTTATTTACCGCACTAATTGAGAAGTATTTAGTTGAAGCGATTTCAGTATTAGAGAACTCTGCGTTGTTAACTCAGTTGAGGAAAAATAACCTCCTTTCAGTCAGGCTTTATCGGTCGTAGAGCCTGATACTTCATGAAAAAATGATAGAATTAAGGTTTTTTGCCAACACTGCTTAGTTCATCTGACAAGCCATCTGGAGTAATCGACCATGGTAAGTATTTAGAATTATTAATGTCTAACCCGCCTTCCTTTAAAATATCACTAACAAGAGAAGTGCAGTTATGTGCTGATGAATTATTTGGAGCATTTTTCTTTGCTCTACGACTCATTTCTATATCGATAGGATCTTGAGCTATGAATGATGCGCTATCTTTAAAAAAGTTGAGCAGGTTGACATTTGGAAACAATTGATAGCTCATTACACCAGAGCTTACTTCTTTACGTACTTTGTCCATTTTCTTGCTCATCTTGATGTTGTCAAGATTTTTAAAATGATGGATTTCATCAGGGGTTAATGGTTTTGAGCTTTGATAGGTGGTTGATTGTGGCAGAAAATCCATATCGTTAATATTAGTTGTACTCTTTGCCTCACCTAAAGACTCCATGTCTTCAGTTAAATTACTAGCAAGGTGTGCTGACAAAAGTAAAACCGATGTTAATCCCATGGAAGGGATTTTATCTGGATGTAGGCTTCCGTATTCCCCGGGGTCGCCTGCTTTCATTTTGGGCTTGGAGCCCCCTATTTGTACCGCAGCATGCCCAGGAGACTTAACTGTCATCTTCCAAATAAAAACCCATGTATGCCACAATGATCTTCCGGCGGTAAAGACCCACTTTCTTTCTTATGTTGTTCAACAATTTTATTAGCACCTATCCACCTTTTAAGAAACTTGGGACCAAGTTTGCAATAGGATTTATAGTTCCAAAGGCAGCGTAGGTAATTTCCCGATTGTCTACCCCAATACTTAAATCTATTTGTGCTTTTTTCATGTTTTTATACTGTTGTTCAGTAATTTCTCTAGACTACACCTTATTGGCTTCAGTTAAATCTTCAATATGGTCTTTAGCAAGCTCTCCAGATGTTGGAATAGAACCAAGACTAAAACGCTGAAGAATACCTCCAAGAGCACTCGGAAAAAAACTAGTATGAGTAACTGTACTCTTACCTTCTTTTGTTTTGCGCGTAAATGCAGATACATGACCTGATCCATTTTCATTATTGGTTTCTTTTACACAAACACCAAATTCATATTTAGTCTGTTTATCATCTTTTTTTGATTGCATCTCTACGCCTCAATACTAAAACCTGCGATATCGGTTTCTATCAAATTAAATTTAACTGATTATAAATAGGAAAATCAAGATGGATTTATATTTAAAAACAACATGTTATTGCTGTCTTCGAACTAACCGGTGTAACGGCTCGTAAGCAAAAACCTTGAAGCTAAAGGTAAGATTGCAAAATTACAATCAAAATGGTTAAGTGGTACTTCTTAAATCATGACAAGTACTAATAGATATTCTATTAACTGATTTGAATGCCCTTCCGTCCTATCTAAAACAATATTACCAGGAGTAATTCATGAAAAAATCCATTAAAAAATCGCCCTTCCTTATTCAGGTGGTCTAGATAAGTCAGTCATGATCCCTTAGCTTAAAGAGCATTTTGAAGAAACAAAGAATTATTAAGTCCGAAAGAAACTTATGGTGCCCTGGACGGATTAACCCTGGCTTACATTGGTGATAGGAACAATATTCTTCGTAGCTCACAAACATCTTGCGGTCTCGACTTCTAACTAATCTACGATGAAAGATATAACCAAAAAATCGATGAGAACAAAACAACGTTGGTCTCTACTGCCTGAGTCAAATATAGAAAATAGCAAAACCAATTCTGCTATTGATTTATTTTTATACGACAAGAACCACTTGAGGCGCGAATGAGTTTTTTGAACTCAAAATACATTTAAGTGAACTCACAGATTAATATTTCCTTAATATTTACATATTAGGATGACAATTAATTAAACACAGGAGAAAGTAACGTGCCACCAGTCACTTTTTTATCAGAAGCATCTCAAGAGTATATTTTAAGTTCTTACAACGAGCAGAAAAAAGGAAATGATAAAATTCCAACGGTGCCTCGTAATTCTAAAACTGGGTGGCCTCTTTTACAACTAAGTATGCTTTCTCCATCCATATCCATAAATCAAACTCAGAAATATGAGCATGTATTAGGAGGAGGAAAATGCCACTATTTTCTTATTGGTGCGTTCAATTTTGCTAGTCTTCTAGCTAAAGTTCCTGGAAAAATGACCGTGACAGGAAATAACGGTAAGCAATTAACTAGAGAGCAAATTAAGGCTGATAATGTTGGCTTATTTTTGAATGAATTTGAAATTAGACATCATGCCTTAGGAATAACCATAAGTTCGGGATCAGGTGCATATGGAAAAAAACTTTCTGTGCAATCTCCTGCAGGCTCTGACGAACTTTATAAAGCTTTATTCATAAAAGTTCCCTTCGAGTTTGCAGTTAAACGAGGCTCAGGCCTTTCAGCTATAGGTAATTGGAAAGATTCGCCAGGACATACCGCCAAACAAATTCAAGAAGGCATTAATGATGACGTTGCTGTTTTTTCCGAAGGCCAAATTTTTGTTGATTTGGGTGAGTTTTTGGATAGGGAAATTCAAAATCCTGAGCTAAAAGAGATGTTGAAGACTGCTTTTCAGGTTGATGAGTTTCTTAAGTTAAAAATAGAACACAAAGAACAGGAGCCCCTTTCACCTCCTCCTATAATTTCCGAAATAGTTGAGGTTATCTCTACTTCTTTTGATAATTTATATAGAAAGATAAAAATTATGCGAGATTATGGAGAGACTCTAGTCTCTGAAACAGATAAAAAGACTGTGGCTCAACTTTCTAGTGACTTAGCTAACAAATTGGACAACATCAAGATAAAAATATCGCAAGGGAAATTAGAGACAGACGAAATAGAGCTGTTTCAAGCCCAATTCAAAACGTTGCTTCATTCTAAAGATAAACTTATGAAAACCCATGAGGCCTTATGGAAACCTATTCTAGCAAACATTGCATTGGGTATTTTCACTTTGGGGTTTGGCTTTTTAGCAATCGGTATAAAAGCTGGAATAGCTTTAGTAAACGCCTATCAAAAAGATGAAAAAGTTAGTGCAAGTGATATTTTATTTTTTACTCAATCAAAAGCTCAAAGTGCTATTGCAAGTATGGAGAAAGAAGTTGATTTAGAAGAACTATATAAGCGGCCTTAAATTGAAAATCAAGATTGAAGTAATCCCCCCAACAACAAGTGATTATCCAATTGTACAAAATCTAGGAAGTTATTATGTTTATGATCGAACTGGATATATGGGTTGGTCATGTTCCGAAAAGGGATTTTTGAATGCATCGATTTTAAACATTACTTTGAAACCTCAAATAAAAAAGCTTTTCTTGTTAAAGTCGATCTAGTGGTCTCGCACAAAAGGTTAATATTGATAATATCTAGCCCCAATACTGCAGCACTGGAACGAATCAATAATTTATTATTTATTTCCTTTATTCATTGAGGTAAGGCGGATAAAATATCTTAACAACATGGTTGAGCAAGATCATCGTGGTATCAAAAACATCACGAAATATAAGCTTGGTTTTAAATCATTTCAGGCGGCTAAGCAAAAATTGCAGGAATTGAATTACATAGAATAATTAAAAAGGTACAGATGAAAATCCAAGAAGATACTCCAGCCTGAGAGCAGTTTTATGAGCTTGCGGTCTAACCGCGTCTTTAAAAAGGCATCGCTTAATTTCTTGAAAAATTTTCGACAGAACGGATGGAGAATAGAAAGAAAAAACTCATCTTTGTTTTTATTATCCTGCTGGATGAATAGCCTATAGGATACATCCAGTATTATGATGCCTGTGATTTTTTTCCCTACCGATAAGGCTTTTGATTTTCAAAAAAATGCATTTATTGATTTCTATCTTGGTGAAAAATCAATTTTGGGACAAAGGCTTGACATTGTTGCATTAAAGCCATTTGTGCAGAATATTTTTTCAGCAACTTGATACAGCGCTAGTCACTCCAGATATTAAGAATCGCAGTGCAATCGCCTGTTATCAAAAGGCAGGAGGTATGCTTTGCTTAACAAAAGAAGTAGCACATGATCTATGGCTAATCGATAAAAAGGAAGTATCTCATCTCTACTAATCCGCTCAATGAACTCACCGTTCGCTTAAATTAAATTAAGTTCATCAGTAAGCCTATCAATCATCAAGTCACTTTGTATCACCTCGAGTTTAGCCACTTGATGCTATTCCTGTTATTTTTTACAATAACTAACGTAAAAACAACTTGTTATTCACAACTCCCCCCGTCGCATCCTGTTTTTTGATTGACTTTAACTCCAGCTGTTTATATTATGAACATAATTCATTAGTACGTTCAATAAATCATGAAACATAACGAGGTTTGAAATCCATGCTAAGTCGCGAAGAAGTTTACACCATAATCAAGTTGCGTAATCGCAATGACACCATTTTTTCTAAATTACCCCTCGAAATAATTCGAGAAATAAGTGATTTCGGCCAAAACCCCAATAGCGATATTGCAAAGGCCTTACATCACGCAGCGTATGCACGACAAGAAGATGTTAAGGCGCTACTTGCCATGCTCGATAAAAATCCCTCTTTATTGCTTCAAGCGAGCAATGTGACAACACCCGGTGGAGATGAGTGGAAACGGGTCACCATTTATGAGTTTTTATTGGGTGCAGGTGATTATGAGCTGGCCAAGCAAGTACAGGAATATTTTTCAAAAATAGAACAAGGTGAGCAGCAAAGAATAGCTCAATATGAACGTTATAAGCCGCATATTGAAGGCATGCTGACACAAAAACCCTATGATTTATCACCATTGATTGAATTGATTAAAAAAGCAACGCCTGAGCAAGTAGCGGCATTGCTCAAGAAAGACATGACCGGCGACAATGAACTTTGTAAGGCACTTAGCCAGTTTCGCAAAGATTGGGCGCCTAAAGTTCTTACCAAACCCGGCATGCATTATAACTATGCGAGTCCTCAACATGCTTTCGAACTACTTGACCGTGAGTGGGCCAATTTATACAAGGCAAGCAATGATAATTATGACAAGATTCGTTTAGTGTGGAGGCACTTAATCGGTTTTGAAATGAGACGTTTACCGGGTATTGATAGGTGTGTGATGGCGCAGGGGCTCTATTATGTGATAGACGGAAAAGAGGCTGTGGGTCGGTCATATACACTTCGAGAGGCCGGGATGGCTGGGTCATTTCCTGTTACCACTTCTGATGATTCTATTGATGGGTTGGGGGCAGATTTTTCAGTCGATATATTTGGGGGGGCAGCCGCATCGCCGATGGCGTTGGCGGGGCGGTGGCGCACGCGGTCGGTATTGTTGGAAAACTTATGTCGAACAAAAACTTCAAACTTGCGGAACTTATACCCTTTCCCCAACTCATCAGCCGAGCCCGTGTGTAATAATCTAAGCTGATGTCGACAAGATAAGGCGGTCGCGTAACCGGTCACTTGTCCGTGCCAGCTCACATTAATAAAGTGCTGCAAAAGTTCTTGGTATTGCCAAGTGGTTGAAGTGTTTGTCCACCACATAGTCCAACGATGAAGATAATTTCTGATTCGGCAGGAAGAAATCCCATCAATCACCATATATTTAACTTGCTCTCGCGCTTTACACAGGGTTCTCGGATGAGGGACCATGCGTATCGGCTCACACCTTTGATGCTCAAAATTTGTCTTACCACCCCCCCCATTTTCGTTCAAATTATAAACATTATTGGTGGTGGTTATTGCAACATCATTGATGTGAGATATGTTGGTGTTACCTTCCGTTCGTGTCGGAAGATAGTTAATACCGAGAAAATGAAAGCCACCACTGATGCAGCCCATGCGTGATTTTTTGCGCGAGAGGCTTAAGCGTCTTTCGTGTAATACGTCCATCATGCGCCGCCGGCAACGGCTCAGTTGGCGTTTTGTTTTTGCAAAAATAAGAATATCATCTTGAAAGCGGAGATAGTGCACGTCCATTTTGCTTAGTGCATCATCAAGTGGCTTAAGATAAATACCGCTAAAAAATTGGGATAGTGGTCCACGTAACGCAATGCCCTGTGAAGGATTTTTATATCCCCTGGGGGTATCAATAGGCTTTGTGATGATGTTTTCAAGCATCACATGCAACTTGGGGTCGTAATAATATTTTTTGACATCCTGTACCAACTGAAAATGCGGTATGGAAGCATAAAAAGATTTTATATCTGCGCGTAATACGTAATTAGGTTTTTCATCTCGCAGCACTAGTTTTATATGTTGCGTCGCATACTTGACGCCTGTAGGCCCGTCCAAATGGTAGCAATTTGGATTCATTACATACTTAAACGTAGGTTTCAATTGTTTCAGCAAAATATGCTGAAGGATTCTATCGGAGGGGTGTAGCTGGTCGACTACTTCATCAGAAAAATAATAACGTTTTAAACAACGAGGGTTATAGCTGCCATCCACAATGGACTGAATACCTTGCGGCAGTCAGTCATTGATTTCTCGTGCCATAAAGTGAATTTCATGGTTATGATGGGCATGATATTTTTGCTTGTGAATTTTTGCGAAAAGCTTCTTACCAATGCCCATCATTTGCCCATCATTTCCGCTACATTCCAACGCTTCATTTTGACCCTCGGTAGCGTTTACTGCTTCAGTCAAATATAGACTGTCAGATAATATCAACCTGATGCAACCTTGTAACTGTATTTATTGTGTGATTCGCAAGGTACCTTGTGAAGAGTAGTATAACAAGTTGGTGACAAGCCAAGGAGCACTAATATTTTATTTTGAACTGTTGTTAATGGTGTTATTTCAAGGTGTTTTACGCCATTAACGATCAACGCGACCAGTGAAATGCCCCGAAAAACCTTCAGCATCATTTCAGCTGTTGGCCTGACTGTTGCACGCTTTGGATTGCCTTTATAAATCCCGGACAATTTCTCTTGTTTTTGTTGTAGCGCCTCCCTGACAGAAAATTCAAGAAGACACAGTATCCGCAATCCAATACTGAGCAAGCGAATAAGTCCTTTGATGCGTGTTGTCGAGCTCAGGTATATCGGGGTGAGACCCAGTGTCTTTCCTTTGTAACGAGCAAATCCATGTTCGATTAAATATTCTTGCCGATAGGCCAATACTGCCTCCTCAATGCTTAATGCAGGGTCATTGCACGCATAAACCCGCCAGCCTAAATGGCGCACCTGTTTTTCCAAAGCATCCTGATTCAGGGTGGAGTGGACAGTAATGCGTGTTTCAACCAGGATATAAGCCTCGCGTTTGCGAGTTGCTTTGTGTAGGGTTTTCTTTTCTTCTCTACGATACTCAATTTGCAACAAGTTTTGAAGCTTGTGCTTTTTCAAAATAGCATCAACTGCCGCATGCAACTCTTTTTCATCGAGCATTTTGATGCCACGTCCTCGCTGATTAAGCTTGGCAATGGCTGTCTGCCCTTCATTGATATGTCCATGTAGCGTATGCTCTTGTTTTCTTGCATGATTAAGTGAGCGAACCACAAGCCGCTGTTCCTCCCATGAAAAATTATCACCGGCTTCATCTGATTCCAAGTGGATTGTATAACCGTAACCTTCTGCAATTTGTTCAGGACTATCACCTTCACCAACTGCCGGACGATAAATACTGGTTAGGACTTGTTCGTTATTCCATATTTTGTCCAGTAGTAATGACAGTTCTGATTCAGGCATTTGAACTGCAGATAAGGGACACAAATAAAAGTCATCACTTTTGGCTACGTAAGCACGAGTTGCAAGGGAAGCCATTTTGCTGTCACCCACTAAAGAACGCCATGTTCAATCAAGCTGTTTTGTACTTTGCGTATCTCGGTGATATACAATGGATCATCGGCCTTTTCACCACTGACAATGGTAGTCGTGAGCGGTATACCTAAAGGATCTAACGCAGACTGATTTATTTTTAACTGGGGTAAATCCGGGCGAGGATCTTTACTGTGACCAAATTGAAAAAGGCCATTCTCCATTACCGTCATATAACCTGATGCACTAGTGCTATCAACCCGAACGCGTTTTGCCCTTAAATCATAAACGCGTATGATGCCTTGATTAAGATTGCTCTCAAATGCCTCAAAATCATCATCATGGCCCAAGGAATCCAGCACTATCGCGAGGCGATCGTCAGTGAAATCCAAAGATCGCACTGGCCTTGCAAGACATTTTTCAAGTGTTATCAGTAAGCTGTCAGCCCAGCTTTCAACATGGTTCAGACGATGATCGCCTTCACTAAGTATATGGGCAAGCCAGACTTGGACAATATGACCTAAACCAAGTCCTTTCCAATGCCCATGCATGGGGAAGTGTTTGTCCAGTAATGTTGCCAATTGAATTTTTTCCATCTGCGCTAGCAACAGAGGTATATCGTCGATCCGCTCAACTGTACTGATAAGTCCGTTTGTCATTGTAGATAAATCTTTTCCGGCAATAAAAAATACCCGGATTATGATGGGATTATTGAAAATAGCAAAATTAATTTTTTTTGATTGGTTTGTTTTGAAGTGCACAGAGCGCTTTGGGGGAGTAAAATGGATATTGTCTGAACTCTAAATAAATTTAAGCGAACGGTGAGAATGAACTTAAAAATACTATATCGTTAGTGCATGGTGATGAGGGAAAACAATGGTGGCAGCGGTTGTCTCGATTTCTTGGGCATCTTGCTCATACACAGGAGCTTACTTTATTGGATCCGTTTGATCATTTAAGTTTCAACTACATGCTTCCAGTTTTAGGTTCAAAAGGTGAAAAATGGGTATTAAAAGTCAGCATTCTCCATGATGAATTTTCGAGAGAAATTCATGCATTAAAGTATTTTAACGGTAGAGGTTCCACTCGCTTGATTTCTGCAAATCATGAAGAAGGTTGGATGCTTATTGAGCGCTTTTTGCCTGGAACACGATTAGTTGATGTTCTGTATGAAAAACAAGCTATCCCCATCGAAGTCAGTGTCATGCAGCGCTTGTAGTCACCAGTTATTGAACCAAATAAAAAAGAGAATAGAGGAGGGGTTGGTGAATCATGTAGATGATTAATGCATGTCTGCCCATCATGGCGAAAACAGTTTTCCCGGGGAAATTGACCTGGTAATACAGATGAAGTTTTTTGCTGGATAAATAGATGCCAAAAAAAACAAAGGCAATATTAGGAAAAATGGGCTGAAAATCAAGCGTATGGATCATATGCTCATGATACCAATACACCCAATCATGCCAAATGAAAGCAAAAAGAATAAGCAGTAAGATCCCCATGGTTAAACTGTGCCTGGGGTATCGAGCAAAGGGATAGGTAATCACCATACAGACGGCTATACAATGCAGTATACCGAAGTAAATCCAATAATTGGGATAAATAAAATAAGTAGAAACACTGAGTAGTGCTGCGCAGACTCCAACCCTGAAAATTCGTTTTAAAAATTTTTTTGGCGATAAATCAGCCAATCCCATGGAATAACCCACTAATAATAAAAATGAAGAGGAAATGACGTTATTAAATACTATCCAGCCCAGGGTCTTGCCTATTTGAAATGAGGCATAGCCAAAAAGAGTGAGATCGAAAAAAAAATGAAAAATAATCATCCCGAAAACGGCTAAACCTCTTACTATATCAATCAATTCAAAACGATTTTTTTCTGGAGAAGCCATCTCTTATCACCGTTATTAATGACGCTCATTTAATGCAGTAACTGGCTGTATTTTGGTGGTTCTATAAGCAGGAAAAACACCCGATATTAAACCAATAAAAAGTGAGACCAAGCAGCAAGGTAATAAATAAAAATAAGAATTAATAAAACTGATAGCAATATAAGTACTGAAAATATAGACTGCAATAACGCCCAGTATACTGCCAAATACCCCTCCAATAAGCGCTAAAAAAGCAGTTTCCAGTAAAATTTGGATTAAAATACTTTCATCAGTGGCGCCTATTGCTTTGCGTAAACCAATTTCACTTTTTCGCTCTGAAACAGACATCAGCATCAGGGTCGAAATGCCAATACCACTTATCACTAAAGATACAATGCCAATGAGCATCAGCGCCCCGCCTATAGTCGCGAAAATAAAACGCAATGAGTTTACTTCTTTAACTCTATCCAGCACTTTAAAATCTAGTTTATTTTTATCTTTTATGCGGTGATTATTAGTTAATAAATCAACTATTTTAGTCGATATACTGTTGATTTCTGCAGGGTTTTTTACCGATAAGATAATGTAGTCTACTGCATTATTAGCCTGATAATTATTAAAAAAATTTTCTCGGGCGGTCGAAATGGGGATGACGATTACATTATCCCTATCTTTGCCATCAACACTTTGCCCCTGTGTTTCAATGACACCAATGATACGATAAGGTACATTATTTAGCTTAACGAACTGACTTAAGGGATCAGCTTGCGGGAAGAGTTTTTGCCTTATAGTACTGCCTATGACGGCTATTTTCCGATGATTTTTAATATCATCCAGGCTAAAGCTCACCCCATAAATAATATTTAAATTCATGACCGGAAAATAATCAGGAGAGGAACCCATCACTATGGTATCAATATTGCTGAAACTCGATATAGCGTGCGTTTTCTCGACAATCAGTGGCGCAGTATGATTCACCCCGTTGAGCTGGCTGATTTTATCGCCATCTTCCTCAGTTAACAGGGAAGTGTATCTGGAGGTGGTATTAACCCCATTAACTCTGGTCGTTTGAGGAGTAATGATTAACATGCGACTAATTGGCGACAGTTCTTTTTCCAGAGTGTGATTGATATAATTACTGATATTCAAGGTAAGGAAAACAGAACAAATTCCTATACTAATACCCAGTATGTTTAACAAGCTTCTTAGGCGGTAGTTATTTAAGGAAATAATAATTTCGAGTAGAAGGACATGCCATAGCATCAAAAATCCCTCCTGTTAATTAATTTTCCCCTGGCGTATGGTGAGAATGCGATCAGCATATTGGTTTACTATATCATCATGCGTAGCAATTAATAGTGTTGCGTTATAAACCTTATTAATTTGTTTTAGCACATCGAGAATAATAAACGTATTTTCCTCATCAAGATTCCCGGTGGGTTCGTCTGCAAGAATAAGCTGTGGTGAATTACTTAAGGCTCGGGCAATAGCAACGCGCTGTTGTTGGCCACCTGATAGTTTTTTGGCGGGCTTATAAAGCTGCTGAGTTAAATGCATGGACTCAATAAACAGGCTGGCTTTTTTATGGGCTTCTTTCAAGGTTAATCCCTTATACAACAGGGGCAAAGCGACATTGTCAAGCACACTGCGATCCCACATCAAATGGAACGATTGAAAGATTAAACCGATATGATTTAACCTGAATTTTGATAATTCGCTGGCGTTCATGCCAGTGACTTCAAAACCACAAAAATTATAGCTTCCAGAAGTAGCGCTATCAATACAGCCTAATATATTTAATAAAGTACTTTTTCCCGAGCCAGATTGTCCCCTGAGGGCCAAAAATTCCCCTTTTTTTATATCCAGACATACATCACTGATCCCCGTTTCATAATTGTTATTATCATAGCTATAATGTTTGCAAAGAGAAGTGGTTTTAATGAGGCTCATGGTCATCAATTCCTAAAATTATTTTTTGGTTTTTATTGATATTTCCACCCAATATTTGCGTATACTCGTCATTTTCAATCCCTGTTTCTATTTCGACAGGAACAATTTGTCCCTTTTCTAAAAGGTAAATGTATTTTTTGTGGAGATCTCTTTTTTTAAATTCAGGTGGGGTAAAGCGCAATGCATCACTGGAAACGTATTGTGCGTTGTCTATTCGTGCTAATTCAATCGAGATGTCAGCCGACATCCCTGGTCTCAGCAGATTATCTTTATTGTTCACTTTCATTAACACATCATAAGTAACAACGCCTTGTTCAATATTTGGATTCAGCATGATTTTTTCTATATAGGCTTGAAAAGTCTTCCCGGGGAATGAACTGACCGTAAATGTAGCTTTTTGATTTATTGAGGTTAAAGGGATGTCTAATTCAGATATTTTCACTCTAATTTGCATATCGGTCATGTTTTCGGCGATTTTAAATAAAACAGGGGTGGTAAAAGATGCCGCAACAGTTTGACCAGGCTCTACAAGCCGTTCCATCACTACGCCATCAATCGGCGATAGAATATCGGCGTACTTGATTTGAATTAGAGCTTGCTCAAAATTAGCCTGGGCTAAGGCGTAATCGGATTCTTCAATTTTCTGTTCGGCTATTTTTATATCCAGATCCTCAGCAGATATAAATTTGTTTTTGATAAGTTTTTGCATTCGTTCCAGGCGAATTTTAGTCAATTCCAGGCGGGCTTTCATTTTGTCGAGCACGGCTCTACGTTTTTGAACATCATTACTAAAGATTTTTTTATCCAACACCGCAAGCACCATATTTTTTTTAACGACACTATTTTCATCAACAAATACATCTTCGACGATTCCTGAGACCTGAGTTCCGACAGAAATCACTTTTTTGGGATTTATAGTACCAGTCGCGGTAATTTTTTTAATCAGTAGACCTTGCTTTAAAGTAGAAAGAATATAATTGTTTTCATCGACTTCTGTACGTTTATTATAATAAAACAGGACGGTAATAAGTATTGCAGTAGTTACACTAGCTAACCAAAAAGTCTGTTTGGTCTGGAGTTTTATCAATTTCTCGTTCCGTTAAATTGAATGAGATTTAGAAGCTCACTATTGCTTTGAGCTTCTAAAGTTTAAATACCCTATTTCATGCTCTGACTTGCAGTACTACCTGTGGGAACTGGACCACCACAACCTACAAGAGCGATTGAAGACAAACTAATCATTAAAAAACAAACAACTGATAATAAAGTTTTCATTATCTGTACCTCTATTAAGTAAAACCTACTTATGTTTAACCCATAATAATTATAGACTGCATTTGTAAAACTGTACAAATAAAATCCATTAATATCTGTTTTTTTCGTATTTGACTTATATTGTAACAAATGGTTCATTATAAATTCATTTTTCTAGGTGAGTGAGTAAGGTTGATGAAAGGCTTTGTTTCTTAGCTCATTAATATCCCATTAGCGTGTCCTGATTTCAGGGTCTTAAGCAAGCGACTTGGTGAGTTAGGTATCAAGGTTCCGCGGTACAAGAAAACAGGGGAGTATGGTCGACGAAATTACTCTGAATTAGGAGAGCATCGTTACCAACGAACTTTTGGTGATACAACATGCGCGTGATTTTTCCCGTCAACAGCAAGAGACTATGTTGGCTAGTGGAGTGCTCAATAAAATGACATCACTGAAAATGCCTCAAAGCCGTCGATCTGCCTAAGTTTTGTGGAAGAAGACTCTGCGTGGGATTAAGAAACAAAGTCATCATCGATTATTAATTGTATTCTGATTGAAATGCAATTAACATTTGTTTATATAAAATAATATGGAATTTGAATGAAGTTAAAAATAAAATTTTGTTTTTATCTTTTTTTGATATTGATAGGACTATCAGAAGCGAGTATAGCTAGCAATCTAATAAATCATCCTAACCTCAACTTATCAGAAAAGACAACAGAGTCAACAAAAAATATTCCTCATTTTTCTTCCTTAAAAGATAAATCTAAATCGAAAAATTATTACTTATCATTGCAATTAGGTGGGTTTATAGGTCATCAAGGAACTAACCAGGTTATTGAGATCAATGGAACACGTGGGGATTATTTTTCTATTTCTCGTCAAAATAACAGCAACGCTCTTGTTGGACTTGGCTATTATTTCAATACAAAAGAGTTGGAGTATGTTAGTTTCACATATGGCCTCAATGCTTTTTATTTGGCACGATCTAAAATTATAGGTACGGTTACCCAGGAGCAATTATTCACTAACCTTTCATACAATTATTTTATAACAAATTGGCCTATCTATTTTGCAATTAAGACTCTTGTTAAAAATCGGAACAATAATAACCACAATCTAACATTAGACATTGGTATTGGACCTAATATCATTCGTACCAGCAAATTTAATGAGCAGCCACTTCTTGGAAGTATAATTCCTGATAGTATTGTCGCAGGGCAAACAACTACAAACTTTACTGCTATGGCGGGGATAGGTTATAGAGTAAACCATTTCTTTGGGCCTGCTCCACTCGAGTGCGGGTATCGATTTTTTTACTTAGGTCAAACTAATTTACGCAATATTAATACTCAGATAATGAATCATTTCTCAACCGGACAAAGTTATGCTAATGCGCTGTTATGCACTCTAACAATATAATTTTTTAAATAGGATGAAGATGAAAGCCATCAAATTTTTACATGCCTGTTTAATTACGGGCTTATTATTAAGCAGCACAACCACTTTTTCAAATAGCCCAGGAAGTGTTATTGCGGTCACTTATTCAGGTATCCCTCTCGTTGTTGATATTGTTGTGTGTACAAATGTTAACGATCCCATCACCTGTGAAATACATAAATCAACACATAACGAGGTTATTCTTACACCAGTAGTAACAAATTTTTATTATAAATACATGGGGTTCAAAATAATGACCCCTGGATATCTTGCTCAAAATTCTCAAGGGACCTTAATCCCAAATAGTTTTGGTTATGTGCTCACACCAGGATCAGCTTCAGCTCCTGCAGTATCTCAAATAGGAGAAAGTGTCCCCTCATGCAATGGATTGACGGCGATTAACCTAGATGGTGTAAATTGGCGATGTTATGATTTGGCAGCAAACTCTAGGACAAGCTGTATGCTTCCCCCCAAAAATAACTGTGTAGCTGTTGCAGCTACAGTACCAACCAACAATCAAATAAACGACCTATATACAAGATTTAACGTGAACAACAGTCAGAGTATCTTTGCGCAACCTACTAATGCTCTTATCGCAAACCAGCCGAATAATATATTTTTGGGTAATGTTTTACAAATAAATACTCCTGCCACAATAAGTGCAGCAAGCTGGTCAACTGATTGGGGTACTCAAAATTTAATTTTTAGCGCACAGCAGCTTTGTCCTTGCACAATTTAAAATTATTTGGGCGGATCCAACTAGTTAACACAACTTTCGGTATGGTAATGGAGCACTTCTTTCTTTAAACGCTCTTTAACTCGTTGATGTTTATTTATTCCAGGAAATTGTTGATTACCCTAGCGCTCACAATCATGACAATAAAGTTTATAGGTTTATATCGTATCATCGGTACAAAGCCGGTAGAAAATTCTTATGTGATTTTTGCCCAGATGATAGGCAAACCTTCAGAGTAGCCAAAAACAGCGGCTATATAGACCATGGTCTTCATTTTAATGAATATGGCTATCTAATGAAAAAAGTGGTTGCCGTATCAGGCGATATCCTCTCTGTGACAAAAATTGGGATTTAGAGCTATAAAGAGCGAAATTAAACCAAAGATTGAAAAAATTGGGTTATGATAAACCCCTAATAAATCGGTTATAACATCAGTAACCCCTCAGGCCCATGACCAGTACCCAATTCATCAAAAACATTGTCAGTACTTATCTATTGCAATATAAACTATGGTTTTGGCATTGAGTTATTAACTATTGTTCTTGAATGGGTAGGCTTCTCTTTTGAGTTATCAAAAAAGCACATTGTGCGCTTCATATCTATGGCTTGGGATAATTCACTGTTTTTATCTTTTAGTAATTTATCTACATCCAAGTCATTATCTATAGCTTTTACAAGAGCATCAATAATTCTACTTAATTTTTTGCTACTGTTCACCCAACGAGGATTGTAGCTATTTGCACCTATTTCTAACCGATTTATGATTTCGAGCAATTTTTGATTTTTATTAAAATGTTCTTTAATTTGATCAATACCAGGAACTTCAGAAACCAACGTACTTAAATCATCCATAGATTTCTTAAAATCGTAGCCTCTGGATTGTTCTGGTATATGGCTGACTTGCATCTCACGCAAGTCATCAACTAGCTTTTTAAGCTTGTCTTTCTGATGCATGGGGCCTTCAAATACAAACCGAGCTAATCCATAATATCTGTCAATAAAATCGTTCGACCTCCATTTACTTGTCACACGCTCTTTCCAGACCCGATCATCTCCAAAAGCAGTTGCACAGCAAAATAGTTTTCGATTTTCAATCAAATACAAACAGAGTTCTGCTTGCTTTTTTGACATTCCCTCATGAACTAATTTTTCTAAGTTTATGGCTGGCTTTTCTACATAACGATTGTTAAGCCAATTGTTTTTCTTCAAAAGTCCTACTGAAGTCGAGTTAAGATATTCTTGGGGATAAAAGCTAAAGTGTGTAAAAGCATTAGCATCAAATATATATTGTTTTACCTTATCGATACTTAGTGTTAAATTAGGTTTTGGCATTGTTTACCCCATTTTGAACCATTAATACACAGAATTAATATAACTATATCAAATATAAATTAAGCTAATATTAAGACAATTTAATCGTTAATGATGGTTTTTTTAGGTCATTTAGTGCAATTTGACCACGAATTACCAATGATGAGTATCCAAAGAATTTAATACGACCACTTAAGAGTTGGCTGATACAATCGGTGTTAAAATGTGACTTTCAAGAATTTTCTATTTCTAATATTTACATAGCCTTATTTAATTTGATCTCTTAAAAGATTAAACACGTTTTGATGTGAGAGCTTCGCAGTTCTTATCGGGTAACAATTTACTGGTGGAAGATAACTCCAATTCTTGAACGGTTTTTTTTAAAAGATTTAGGCAGTCTTGAAACATCACCTGATGCTCAGTGCCCTGGCTTTTCAAAAGAGAATTGGTATCAACATTAGGACTTGAAAATTTTGAACCAGCAATATAACTTGGGTCTTTCAAAACCAACTCCATCTCTTTTTCAGCTCGAATATACTCGTTGACAAGTTGCTCAACAGAAAGTCCTGGAATCATATTAGAATCTTCAAATATCACAGGCATTAAATTTTCACGCATAAGCAAATATTGCATCAAGAGCATGGAATAGGTCCGTCCAACCCCATCATCAAATGGATGAAATAAAACCACGTGTTTTAAAAAAGTGAAAATTGAAACTAGTTTTTCCTGTTTGCCTATGGCTTTTTTTAGGGAATTTTCAAGTTGTTGAATGCAATCTTCATGTACTCTATCTAATAGACCTCCTCCATTTTCTGAAGTGACGTATTGAATATGCATGCCTTCTTTTGCAGCCATCCAAATCTTCTTTGCCAGCTCCCCAGGATCGTGGTTTTTAAATGAGGAATAGGTCGTATAAGAACGTTTTCCTTTCTCCTTCTGAACCCATATTTCGATTTCACTGCTGTTTTCTTTTGGGGACGATAGTTCTATAAACAAAGGGTCCTCCTCGAACATTCGGTTCTTATCAGTCAGGTATTTTCCTTGAATAGATTTCAAATAAACAATGTTTTCTAATAGTCCTTCAAAGGAGTCACATCGTTCAGGGATCAAATCCCAAGCCGCAACATTTTCACTCTCTCGAAAGCACCCTGGTTTAGTGCAGTTCCTTGTTTTTTTCACATTTTTAAGGCACGTGCCATGCAATTTTTTAATAAATTCCACATTAAATTGACTGTTTTGCCTGATGCCATCAAGTAGAAAACATAACCCTTTAGTCATTCCTAACAAATAACCAGGTTCTTTAGACTCAAAACCCACCCACCCCCTATGCATGTCTAAAAAATCTTTTAATTTTTTCTCTTCTTGTCCTTCTGAGTCTAGATTAAGAAAATCAAATACTGATGAGCTGCCGCGGCTAATTTCCCACAGAGTATCCTCATAATCTTCTAGAGTAAGCTCTTTAAATAACTCATGTTCCAATATCGTTTCTAAAGACGTTTTTATTAACTCATCCTCACTAATCCCCATCAGTTGTTTATACACAAAGCGGTACAATGATTCTCGGTAATCATAACGAGAGCGTTCAACAAAAAAACGCCAAAACTCTTGTACGGGAAATGCTTTTATAAATTTCACCGTATCGCTGCTCTTAATTTCATGATCCTTTGAGAAAAACATGATTATTTTCCGTCGTACTCTTATGTTAAAAATATATACCGTTAATTATGCATTTTATGTGGCCTTGAAAGTCCTTCGTTAACATGTTTTTTTTGATGCAAGCTTTTTGTGTGGGGCTTCTGTAGCTTCATCGTATTCATAGTCAGTGAAAGGGTCCTCATCCTCTATGCGGTTTCCTTAATGCCTTCAGCAAATGGGACGTCCATTCTTTCATTTGTCCATGCGCCGTGAGTATAGCTTACGTACTTGCCGAGTTTTCTATTGGAAGTGGGGGAAATATCAGTAGATGTTCTAATCCCTGCTTTTTTGAAACGCTCCTCAATTTTAACAAAAACGTCTATCCATTTTTCAGCATCGAACTCCGGGTTTGCGTTACCATAAATGACAAGCTCTCGCCCTATCATGGTTTTTACGTCATTATTTTGCACACGATTTGCTTGTGCTTGAGTCATGATTTTAAATGTCCCCAAACTCATTTGATTAGCCACCTCTGCAATGATAGGAAAAGCTTTTGAGACGTCGTCCTTATGAATGGATAAATTGAATTTCCAATCAAATTCGTCTATTTTCTTAACTGGCGGCTTGGTGCGTTCATAACGTATCCAACGGTCGCCTTCTCCAGAAAACGCATGAAATATCGAAAGTTTGAAACCGAGGGCTTCGTGATTTTCTTGTCTATAACCTTTTTCTCCACATTGCTCTTCAGGTTCTTTGGAGAAGTAGCTACTTACGATGTCCTGGATATTAGCGGATTTAAAAAATGAAAGGCTTTTCTCTAAAACGCTTTTTGTAACACTGTTTGCAGAACTTGAAAATTTTTGAAAGAATGTATTACTCTGACGTTGATGCTCTAAGTGTTCTTTTTCTGCTGCATCAAGCTTTACAATTGCTTCACGCGCTGAGGGAGAAAGAGGGCAATCTTTTTGCACCACATCTAAAATATCCAACAGTGTCCTTTTAAATGAGCCCCATTCTCTTGCAGCCAACATCTTGTCTTTTGACAATATTTTAGACAGATATTGGATATAAATTTCTCTTAAAACGAGTAAATTCATTTTGTTATTTAATTCTTCTGGCGAATAGGGAGCATATCCAGCTAGGGTGCACAGGCTATTTAAGGTCTCTGAATGCAAATTGTAACAGACTCGCTTCATTTGCTCATTATCTAAAAAAAGCTCTAACTCGGGGTTATCACCTTCTTTCTTAATTTGCCACATAACCGTTTCTATTATTTTTTTAAAATTTGTTTCATTGATAGGAATTTCTTTGAGCTTTGGATTAGTGTCTTCATGATAAAAATACAGTTTATTGTCTTCAGTAATAACGTAAGCTCGTGCTATTCTCCACTTTTCTGTTGATTCAATCAACCTAAGCATGGTCGCCTCATCCAGTCCTGATTTGACTTTCATTAAACTAGTGGAGGGCTCATGATGAATGCACTTGTTAAGACCTTTTCCTAGAAAATCAAGTATTTGCGAGTGAATAAATAGGTTTAAATCAACAGTGCCTCCATATTCTTTTTCGAGGGCAGTTAATTTTTCCATGATTTCAGCAGATTTAAGGCGATTATTTTCTTTAAACAATACAGCAAGCGGGTTTTTTATTTTTAAATCTTCGCATGAGTCATGTTGTTGATAATATCCTGCCACAAAATCCTTAGGAAAGAATTCTTTAAAGACGCTGGATAATGATTTTAAACCCTTTACGGAGGGAATTTTTTCACAATGCGTTTCGAGTTTGTAGTATAAGGGGGTGCCATAAAGACTCTTTTTAAAAAATTCCTCGTATTCAGTTCTTGGTTTTGATGCTACAAGTAGTAGATATTCGTTCCTTAATAAGAGTAAAGATTTTAAATAATGAGCAGGCACGCTTGAAATTGCTTCAAAAGAGTCAAAAGCTCCTCCAATTTTATACTTTTTAGTGATGACAAAAAATAATTTTTCAATGTAATCCATTTTTTCATCGACGCTCATGGCCTCATTATCAGTTATTTCTTTTTCAAAGTCAGGAACCGTACCCTCATCGATTAATCTCAGTAAAGGTAATCCCTTTAAAAGTTTTTCGTAGGACTTTTCCAGCATTGGTTTTATTGAGGCATCCAGTTTATCCACTATGTTTTTGCGTCTTTGATTGATGTATTTAGTTGATTGCTCCTTGGACTGGTCGAAATGGTATTTCTTTTTATGTAATTGAATAAATACATCCGGGTCAAGGTCAAAATCTTTGGATTTTTTAAGGGCCACTTTCATGGCCTCATAAGATTGCCCCATCGCGATAACTTTGGTAGGCATATCACATAACATCACCCAACTGATTTTATCCATATTATCCAGTTTGACTTTTCTCTTTTTTGTGTAACCTTCTTCTATTTCGATTTCTTTGGTTGACTTAAAGGACATCTCTTCTTCGTACTGCGCTGGCAAATAATCAAAAGCATGGTCGTATTTACTGAGTTCGCTAAGAACCGCCAGAGTGTATACCGAGCAGTTGAATTCGTCCTTTTGCAGTCGAGACTGACAAGATTTGATTTCGAATTTCAACCCTTTTTTAGTTAGTTCTTTATACAACAACTCCAGAGCCTCCATGTGTTTGGGGTCGGCTGCAGATTCAAAACAAAAAACTCTATAGACACCTGAGCTGTCTCTTTCTACATCAAAGCCAATCGTGTGAGCGCCATTCAAGTGACTGTACAAATACTGTTTCCTATCCCCCAAAGCCAAACCCGTGATGGCTTTTGCAAGTTTTCTTGCCGTGGCCTGTGAGGCATAATCAGTACATCGAATGGATATCAGTTGCCCAGAGCGTCCTATTTCTCGCAAGCGACGGTTTTTGGCTTTCAATATGGGTGTTATTTCTTGGGCTTCAAAAGGTTGTCTATCTCGTTTATATCGCACTGAATCATAAACCTTGCATAAGAACATATACTCATCGCTTGAAAAATCACCCGACTCATAGGTCGTCAATTTTTTCTTGTCCTGCAGCTCCCTTAAGTGTTTTGTTAAAATAAGATGGACGTTTTTGACCAATTCCTTAGAGAAATCGTTGTTGGTGTTGCATGATTGAATTGCTTTGCGTAATTGATATTTGATAGATGAGTTAAAATGTAGCCAATAAGCCAGACCCTTTTCGTCTTTTTTACTGATTAAACTAGCCAACTCTGACTCTGGTGGCTCTGTGAATAGTGCTTTTCTTTCATGGCATCCAATAATTAATTTTGCTAGCTCAATGGAAGATACCTCATTATCCGATGGTGCTGTAGATAGTATGAACTCTGTTTTTCCTGTACCCATGATCTTCAACCTTAAATTAAGTTATTAAGTTATTGTTTATTTATATAGCACATAAATAGTCATTTGTGTACAAAAAACACCCTTTCTTTGGAAGTATCCCAAGGAGGTGAAGAGGTCGGCAATGAGGTCCGTTCGTTTATATCCTCAGGATCATCGACGCCCTCGGCTGTTCAGTTCATTTGTTTGTTAATAGAGAGGTTCTGCATATGCGTTGGTGCACCCTGTCTTTACTTTAGGTTTCAGCTTCTTGTGATAGTCACTCGATTCAAATCATTCTTCCAGCATAATGCCTTTTTCACCCTTGTATGCTGCTCGGTAACGTTTAGACAAATTTTTAAGTAAAGCCCCATCGATAACTTCCCCACAACAATTGTCCGGTTTATTTTTTGTTTCGGTAACATTGCTTATGAGGCAATTCGTTAGGTAGGTCATGGCTTGATATTTTCTGAACATAATGTATACTGTATGTATAATTTGTTTGTATTAGTATTAAAATGCCTCTAATCCTAAGTGCATTTTCAGCCGTTAAAGAAGCCAACTTGGTAAAACTAAGTCCGAAGCAGAAAGAGATTGTTGATAAATACTCCGAAAAGTTACTGCGCGCTCAATACAAAGCTCATCAACCACGTACATTTGAGTTAGCAGTAAAAACCATGAAAGTGCAACTCGAACAACTATCTGTTTCGTTGAAAGAAATAAATTTAGAGAAGATGCCAGATAAAGACAATCGTCGCCGTGAAATGATTCAAAAAATCGAGAACGATATAAAATTCATTGAGAATTGTACTAAGGGAGATTTTGCAAAGAATTATCAAGATCTAAAGAAAGAGTTTTTGAAATATTTACAACACCCAGAAAGTAATAGCTCGCTTGATAAAACTGGAAAACTTTTAGAAAAAGATGATCCATTTACCCTGGCATATATTGAAGACGCATTGGAACACCACTACTTGGACAGTGGAGACCCTGAACAATTAGCCAACTTGTTTTTGTTGATGAAATTAAAAGTTGCTTATACATCAAGTCCAGTGGTTATTCCAAGTTTGCCACAGGACGTATCCCTGCTTCAATTACATGGAGAAGTTGAAAAACAACGCTTGTTAGCGATAATTGATGGACAAGAGGACTTGGCTCGTGCGTTAAAGTACTTATCGATTGGATGCACTACAGTAACCGCGAAAACAGAAGAATTACGGGAAGGGATCATTAAGCATGGAACAAGGTTACAGGCCTATCGACATCAAGAAAAATGCTGTGAACTAGGCGGTCGGGTTGTTCTACATTGTAGTCAAGCAATGCTTCCCGGAATGGGTTTAGAAAAAGGAATGTGTTATGGCTTAGCCTGTCGTTGGGCAGAGGATGTTATAAAGAAAGATAGTTTTATGGGCTTTCGAGGTAATCAAGAGGTATTTATTCAGCCAACCAAAGCAACGGATAGAATTCTACAGGCAATACCGAGTTTTAATGATCTTGTTCGTTTTGATCCTAAAATCTATGAAACTCATCGGTCTCAAAAAGAACATGTCGATCAGAGTTATGAGGATAATGTAGAACTCAACCCAGAAAAGCAATTCGAAAAATTCACCGATCGTATAATGCTTGAAGTAGGCAAATATACTAATACAGCCACCTTTGTTAGTTATTATAACAGCAAAGGTGCGGGACATGTTGTTGCTATTCATAAACGAACAAAACCGACGCCCCAAGGCTTCCTAATCGACTATTTCGATGCTAATTCAGGTTGGATGCAATTTAAAGACGATGAGAGTTTTAAAACATTTTTTATCTATTATTTAAATGATCGACATGAAAAAGAGAAACTTACGAGCATAGCTTTTGAAAACAAGTTTTATAAATCTTCCTACTCGCATATTTTCGATTCGCTCTCTGAAAAAGCACCACAAAGTACTCCTCAGAGACAAAGAGCACACAGCTTGTCAGCAAAAATGGAAAAAAGCACTAGCCAAACAAAGTCTGAAATAAGCGAAAAAGTTGAAAGCGTCAAAACAACTGAGAAAATCGAAAAAAACGATGAAGAGCAAAACAACGTTATTGTCAAACGCAGTTTATGACATTAATTGGGTGTGTCCATTTAATTACGCTATTTCAGTCTAATGTTAATTATTTAAATATTTTACTTTCCAAGATAAGGACTCAGATTCATTCAGCGACAGTGTTAATGAATAGAATATTTTTTTGGAAAGTCATATTCTTTGACAGTGATGCCGCCTCGGCAAAGGCGGCATCAGACTTTTATTTTGGATTAATTGTTACAATTTGCTCTTGGGCATCTTGGATAGACATTGGTTCAGTAAATCCATCATGGTCTTTTTTCATTTTGGCAAGAGTTACTTCTTTTAAGGTAACATATCCAAGATGAGGTTTTTCCATAACCAGTTCATAATCATTGGTTTTGGTTTCTTTTTGGATATAGCGTTGAGCATCCCCTTTTTTGCTAAAAAACTTAGTGTTTGAGTTGAATGACTTCTTAATATCATCGTCAGATACTTTTACTTCTTTGCCGTAAAAGACAGCGGCTCCATCAAAAAAAAGAGATGTAGCGGGCTTTTGATACACTACATTATCACCAACAGTAAAAAAATTGCTTCCCTTAGAAAGAGCCAAAACACCTAAATCTTTTGCCTTAGGATTATTCCCTAGGAAGTGAGTGACTAGGCTAAACAATTCTGTAGAGCTGAGTCGCAAGTTCAAAAGTGACTTTAAATCAAGAAACGGCAATAGTTCTTTTTGAAAAATGTCTGGGCTAATGTTTGACGTTAAGCCACCGTTATTAGATTGACTTACTGAAATTATTTGTTTGCTCTTTTTACTTTCTCCCGTTTTACCGTTTTCTGGATTGCTAATCGACTTCAAAAATTTCCACATATTTCACCTATTAATTTAACAAAAACACTAACTGGATTTATATTGTACATTAATTGCACTATAATTACAATAAGTATCTATATAAGCAAATTGCCTCATAACCAACCTCACTGAAGAATAAAAATAAACGGAACCATTGTCATGAGGAAGTTATCGATGGAGCTTTACTTAAAAATTTGTCTAAACGCTACCGAGCATCATAACAAGCGTGAAAAAGGCATGACTCTGGAAGAATGATTTGAGTCGAGTGGCTATCACAAGAGACATGCTATTCGATTGCTCAGTGCAGTTCTGTAGTATTCCAAAGTTATCAATGTTACAAAGAAGCCCCAGTGAAACTTTAATCGGCCGTAGGTAAACTCATTTTTTCAGATTGAGAACTAACACTTATACAACTTGAATATTGCGGCTGCCCCTGCTCAGGGTGAAGTTAGTTTGACAGTTCATTGAACTTTTTCGAAAAGAGGTATTTCAAATATTTTCCATCCGTCTTGTTTGAGGATTTGACTCGGGAAAACTTCTGCAAAAGTTGCTTGTGTACAAGCTTTCTTTGTCAGGATTTGGCGTAAAAAAATACTATGTCTATTATTATAAATAAGTAAACAACTATTATTTATTGTATGAATAATAAAGAAACCATCTCTGATGAGCTACGAAAAAAATTTTGTGAGAATATTGTTCCTGTATTATCGGTTATTCATGAAGTTAATGGAAGAACAATAAGGGATTGCTGTTTAGACACTGAAAAATTTGAAGATAGAATTAAAAGTTATTTCTCAAGTATTTCACCTGTTATGATTGATAAGACAGTAGAAAGAGTACAAGATTTATTTGAAGGGTCATTTATCATTGGTGAGTCCCATTCGCATATCAGCCCCAAACGAGTACTAATTGAAAACATGAAAAAAATGAAGGAGTACGGGTATGAAATCTTATTCATGGAACACTTGTTTTACGATACTGACCAAAGCGATCTAGATAAATTCTTCGAGACTGGTGAGATATCCACCTACTTAATGTCTCGTCTTTATGAGATGAATCGGAGTGGAATGAGACATTCTTTTGGTCCAGCTTCAGGAATTACATCTCCATTGTGGCAGCAAAATGATTATACATCAGTATTAAGAGCTGCTCGTGAAGCGGGTATTCGGGTTGTTGGAATTGATATAAGTACAGTCTATTACAGCCAAAAAATCGGCATTGATGATCAGCATCTAGACAATACTAGGGTCAGGTATATGAATTATACTGCTGCTCAAATCATGGAGCGTGAAAGTCACTCTCTATCTAAAGGTAAAAAATGGTGTTGTTTAATGGGAAATGTACATGTTAGAACCTTTGAAAATACGCTAGGTGTTTCAGAGTTATTGGGTGTACGCAATGTCTACATTTTTGATCTCCCCGACTGGAAAAACTCTACTAAACCTCTCAAAGGTGAAATAGAACTTGAGAGTGAGTTTATTCACTCTAATGGACAGCAGATATTTATAGGGGATGTGATTTATCAAACGGATCCGCGATTTAAAACATCATTATTTGATGCTCAACTTGAGCACCCCAGCTCAGTGTACAAGGAAAAATTAGCCAATATGTCGCAAGAAAAATTACAACTCACTGAAAAAGACGTTGAATTGGCAATCAGATATCTAGCCAATCTGGATATTATTGAATTAGGGAAAATATTTGGACTAAATGAGAAGGAATTAGATAAATCATATCATTTTGTAGAAAAAATAACACCCGTTAATCCCAAAAAGAAGATTGAACAAAATACTTCATTTAGTATCCTTCTGGAGAGTAACTATTCTACTCAAAAATCATACATTCTTTATGTTTCAAAAGATCAGTTGCTGCAATTCTCCTCTATGCAAAAAGAAATAAAGCTTAAGATGAATTAATTTTGAAGTCCCAAAAGAAACGGTAATTGCCCCTTAAAAGACTTCTACAGGGTAAAAAAGCATATCACCTTTAAATCAAATCACACAAGGAAGCCCAATATTTGACCAATTGTGACGCGCTGCGCTATAATGTATTTAATTCAATCATTTTGCGCGTTAATAGACAATATCATGAGTTACTTTAAAGGTTTTTTTAAGGGGCGTGCCCCAAGCTCTAAAAAAGTTTCAGTTTCATCTAAACAAAGTAATAATTCCTCAATAACAAAAAGAGGTGAAAACTCACTTTTCTCCAAGATAGGGAAAAAATTGAGTCAATTTGTGAATCCTACCGTTGGACAAAAACTATGGGAATTACAACGCTTTCGTATTCTGTTTCGTCTTGATGCTAGAGCGCCCCAAGAAATATTCAACAAAAAGGGATTTCAAGCGATTCATCCCGCAAAGGTTATTTTAGATATTACCAAAAGTGAGCTAGAGGATTATCAGGAGCGTAGTCTAAATGCACCAGGAATCGGTTGGTGTCCAGACCTAAAGACTCTCGTCAAATTTGCACAAGCGAATGCAGCCTTTTGGTCAACTAGATATCTTTACGTGGGTATTGGCTTCGCGTGTGACTTGACCGAAGCAAAAATTGAGATAGGAGGGACAGAAGTTTCCAGTTTTGACTCTGAAAAAGAGCAATTAACGTTACAAACGGTAGATCTTACGAATGTGCTAGTATGTATCGCTCCAAAAGACTTTAAGCGCTTAGGAAAGGGCTTTCCAGTAGATAATTTGATGGCAAAAATCTTAAACGATGGTTCTGTACCTGAAAAAATAGAGGTACAAGATCTTGAGGGGGTTAAAAATATTTTAGTTTGGTTGGTAAGTAATAATTGCATACAAAAGGCTGTGGAAGTTGTATTACAATATGCCGCGGGTAATTCTTCTATACCTCTAAAAAGAGAGCTAACTCACTTGAATAAAGAAGAACCCGAATTGTGTAACTTATTAATGGAAGGAGTGTATAATGCACTTAAACAAGAGTCTATTGTAGGGATAGATGCATCGAAAGTTGAAGAAATGCTTAGTGAAGAGCTGCCATTAGTAACGAATAGGGAGAAAACAAAATATCCTTGATATACAATCAAGGTAGTTTGGGAATCCTTTTATAAGACAATCTAAGGATGTGAGACTTGTTTTTATTTTTTGTATTATAAATAAATTTTTGTTTAGTATAAACAAGTAGGAGACTGTCATGGAATCAAAAAACGAAAATTCTTCCATTATCTTTTCAAAACACATTGATGCAAAACAAGCAGACCTGATGCTGGACGCTGCGGGAGCAAGGCAAAAACCCAGTAAAGAAAAGTGGCTCTTAAGGGAAAGCTCTGTTGATGGGCTGTTGACTATTTCCTATTTTAATCAAGAAAGGAATAAATATTACCATCTGCGAATTGGATTTAAAGACGAAGAATGGCAATTAGCCCCTAATGAGGATAAAGAAGCTGAGGAGTTTATGAAAGAAGCACAAGCTGTTTTCAAAAATGCACTTCCTGAGAATAGTCATGAAAGTTTGCTTGATTTGTTAACTGAAAATGGTTTTGACTTAAATAAACAAGTTCGCCCAAAGCCTAATCAGTCAACACGCGAGAGTGTTCATCTAACTGTGTCACCTCATTGATTATCTAAGTTTCAGGTTCATACGGTCTTCAAAATAAATATGGAGCTGAGACGCGATAAGCGCCCAATTGTGCATGGGCTGACTCCATTTTTCC